>DATLRO010000092.1:0-157204 GCA_035534615.1 Vicinamibacterales bacterium | reverse complement strand
GCCTATGCCTGAGCTGGCCCATGAAATTTCGTCACCGGCGCGCAACGCGCTATATACTCTGCCGCCTCAGCGACGCGCAGGCTGGAACGCCACGCCGGACGAGTCGATGGACGCGATGGAACGGACGGCCACGCCGGCCGGTCATGCGGCCAACCGGCGCGTCGATTCGTCAGGGGATGGCGCCGCACCCGGCCGGCGGCGCGAGCATCGCCGCCGCCGGATGGCCCACGCGCAGCCGCGTGACTTCGAACAGCACGCGCCGCCGGCCGTGCGGGCCGACCAGCGCCGCCTCGAGCATGATCGGATACCGGCGGGCCATCCAGATGCGCGCCGTCCCCTGCCCGCGCCCGAGAGCGACGTCCTCGAGCCGGGCCGGGATGCCGTGCAGGGTCGTCTCGCCCAGCACCCGGGGTGCGGCCGGCCACGGCCCCATCGGGCCGTCCGGTCCAGCCGCGAACGGATCGAACGCCGCCGGCACGTGGCTCGACGTGAAGGCGGTGGCCGAACAGGGCGCCTGCCGGTTCATGAGGTCGCGCAGATAGACTTCGTGCGCCCGGAAATCGTACAGCGCACGCGTATGGTAGCCGCGCGGATCGCCGGGACGAGGGGCGATGGTCTTGTCGATCACCTCGGTCGTCCCATCCCGATAGATCCGGACGATCATGCCGGGCACGATCATCGAATTGATCTCCGTCATGGAATACGCGGGCGGCGGCGCGGCGGAGGAGGCGCCCGGTCCGAGCGCCGACGTCAGCAGCCAGCCAGCCGCGGTGAGCCAGACTCGCATGTTCGTCCTTTCATCGGCGTTGTCCTCATTGAGGAGGTGTGCATGAATGTGCGCGATCGACGATCGATGACCGTGCTCGCGGCGGGACTGCTCCTGTGCCCGCCGCCTGCGTGGGCGGCCGCCGGAGATCGGAAGAAGCCCCACGCGCGGCCCACGGACGTTCACGGCGACAGTCTATCCTGACGAGGAGAAGCCATGCGCAGATTCCTGATGCTTACGCTGCTCTTCCCGCTGTGCGCGGGATCCGTGCAGGTCGCGGCCCAGGCGCTGACACCGGCGGACCGGACGTTCTTCGATCAACACATCTCCCAGCTCGTCACGATCCAGCCCAGGCTCCTGACCGCGCCGGCGGTCCTGAAGGTCTTCTCGGCCACGTTCTACGACGTCACCGTGGCCATCCACGGCAGCAGCGGCACCGAGACCTCCAAGCTGATTGCCGCGCGCGCCGGCTCGCGCCTCCTGAGCGTCGAGCCGCCCGGCTCCGACGGCAGTCTCCCGGACGTGCTCGCGTTGCTGAATCACTCCTTCACGCTGGCGACTGACGCCGACGCGCGCGTTCTCCAGCAGGCACTCGACGTCGTGTACCCGATCTCGAGCATGGACGATACGAAGGCCGAGGCCTTCAGCCACACGGGCCACGCATGGACGTTCGTGCGGGGCTCCTTCTTCGGGAAGCATGCGGGCTTCGTCTTCGACACCGCCCCCGACGGCACGATCACCTCGGTGAGCTACTCGCTGAAGCTGCCTTGAGTCGCGGGCGCCCGGGCCGGCAGGCTGGCGCATCAGGCATCCGCGCGGTGTGGGGCAATTGACGGGCGACGCGGCGCCGGCCGCAGTCAGCGGCCCGGAGAATCGTTCGCCCCAGGCGGCCGAAAGCCGCTATCATTTCGAAGGGCGGGCCGCGGCGGCGGCCGTTGCCGTGGCCCGCCCCTCCGTGACGTACTCCCACCCGGCCGAGGTCAGGATCATGTCGCTCGAGACCCGCCACGCCATCGAACTCATCGACATCGACGCCTTCACGTTCGAATGCAGCCGGTGCCACACCCGGGTCACCTGGCCCATCCAGTTCGATCTCGATCTGCCGCGGGCCTGCCCCACTTGCGGGCTCGTCTTCGGTGACGAGAACTCCGACTTGCAGGTCGGGCTGAGCGAGCTGCTCAAGGGCTTCCGGAAGGTCCGTCACACGCTCGGACGGTCCGACTGCCCCGTCGCGATGCGGATCAAGCTCAAGCGCTCGGTGATCGCTCCCTGATCGCGGCCCCCTGTTTCTTGACCACCGGCGCCGGTCACGCTATCGTCGCCCGTCGCGTTCACCTCCGGGCGCGCCGACCGCCGGTGCGATCGGACTTCTTCCGTCTGCGATCGAGCACCGAGACGTGGCCGATTTCCCAGCCTCCATCGCCCGGGCCCTCTTCCACCGGCTCGGCCTGCACGTGTCGCGACTGCCGGCCAACCGTTGGGACGCGCTCGACGACACGATCCTCCGGCTTCGGACCTCCGGCTACCTGCCGCGGATCGTGATCGATGGCGGCGCGAACGTCGGCGACTGGACACGAAGGGTACAACCGATCTTTCCGCAGGCCGCTTACGACCTCGTGGAGCCGCAGCCGGCCTGTCGGCCCGCCCTGGAAGCGCTGGCGCGGCGGTTGCCGGCGGTCCGGATTCACGGGGTCGCGCTGACCTCCCCCGGCGCCACGCGCCTCACGATGATTGACGACAGCCGCGGCGCCGGCGCCACCGGTGTCCACGTCGCGACCGCCGCTGAGGCCGCGGGCAGGTCCACGCTGGACGTGCCAGCGACAACGCTCGACGACCTGTTCGCGGACCGGGTGAGCCTCGCGGACCGCGCTCTGCTGAAGCTCGACCTCGAAGGACACGAATCAGCCGCGCTCGCGGGGGCGCCGCGCCTGCTCGAAGCGGTGGAGGTGCTGCTGACGGAGGTCCGGTTCTACGACATCGACCGGTCGGGGCGGCCGGTCTTCGCGGATCTCCTCGCCCGGCTGCGGACGAGCGGCTTCGAGCTGTATGACGTGGCGACCCTCTCGGGCCGGCCACGGGACGGACGGCTGCGCCTGGGCGATGTGGTCTTCGTCCGTCGCGACAGCGCACTGATGCAGGATGTGTCCGAACCGTGAGCGCGGCCCCTGCTCCAGGGCCGCGGAAAAGATCACAGGCAGGCGGCGGCGGAAGTCGACGGAGGAGGAGGACGGGCCTTCCACCGCACGCCTGCCTGTCGGCGCGCCGTCCCATGCAGAGACGCACGCCTTGAGAGCCGGGCCAGCAGGGGTCGCACGGTGAGCCGGGAGTCCGCCGTTCGCGGGCATTATGTCTGCGCGCGGTGCCGACGTCACCCTCCGCTCCGTACCGACGACCCTGAGGCCCGCCCTCCTACACGCAAGGCCGGTGCCGTCTCGGTATCTTTGGAATTCCAGAAAAACGACTGGAACCGAGCCGGTGAGCCGTGGAAAAACCCGCGACGACCGGGGAGAGATCAGCGACGGGACCATGACGGCCGCCGCCCCCGGCGATCGCTGCCACGCGGCTGATGGACTTCTGACCGGTCTGCCGGAATCGTCCGTGCCGTGAAGACCGCCGCTAGGTGGGCGTGGTCTGCGGCTCAGATGGGCAGGCGGTGTTGCTGTATCCGGAACGAAACGGCGTGACGCGTCCGGACTCCGGATCGAAGCGATGGCGCCAGACGCAGGCGGTGTCGTTCGCGAGCAGGTGAATGGAAACGGACGGCTCGTCCGACACGGTTCTGACGTAGTGGATGTCTCCGTCCGGCGGCAGCAGCGTGTAACATTCGCCAGGCGCCAGCGTCTGTCGCCGCGCCACTTCGAGCGCCGCCTTCTCCGGGTCGCGGCCATCGTCCAGGCGCCGGTAGACCGTCTCGTCCTGGCGCCCGCGGTACACGCCGACGAGTCCCCACGCCAGGTGATCGTGGACCGGCGTCATGGCGCCCGGCGGCACCACCAGCGCGAACAGGCAGAGCGACCCGTCTTCGGCCCGGAAGAGCGCGTACTGGCCGATGCCGTCGCCCATCCCGCTCCGCTCGTCCGGCGCCCCGAACGGCTCGGGCAGCCAGCCGTCGGAGGCGAGCAGCGCCGCGAACGCCGGCTCGAGCCGCTCGACCCGCTCCGCGTTGCTGATGGGCGCCGCCACCAGGCGCTGCGCCTCCTGCACGACCGTGCGCACGGCCGGGGCGTCGACGAGGTACCCGAACGCCGCGTGGTCGTGCGCCTGTCCGAAATCACACATGCGCGATCTCCCGAGCGCGGGACGCCGGCGCGCCGCGCTCCGTTCGTGATGCCGTGCCGGCCGGGCCGGCGGGGACCGTCACGCGCCTCAGGCCGGACGGATCATCTGGCCGAGCGGTTCGCGCTCCGCCCCCTTCTCCACGACCGCGGCGGCCGAGCCGCACAGCGGAAACTGCAGGGTGAACGTGCTCCCCTGGCCCGGCTCGCTCTCGACGCCGACGCGGCCGCCGTGGGCGCGCATGACGTAATCGACGATGGCCAGGCCGAGACCGCATCCCTGCGGCCCGTGGCCATCGTCCGGCTCCACGCGGTAGAACTTCCTGAAGATCTTCCGGCGGAAGCGGGGCGGGATGCCGACGCCGTGATCCTTCACCTGGACGCAGCCGTACTGGCCGGCGACTCCCGTCTCGATCTCGATCTGCCGCCGGTCGGGCGAGTACTTCATGGCGTTCGACAGCAGGTTCTCGACCGCCTGCTCCACCGCCTCCGGGTCGGCCCACACGGGCGGACAGCCGCCCTGGAGGTCGGCCGTGACGTCGAAATGGTTCTGCTGGAACTGGCTCTCGAACGACGCCAGGATGCGGCCGGTCAGGTCGGCCAGGTCGACCGGCTCCATCTGGTAGCGGCGCAGGCCGGCCTCGGTCTTCGAGAAATCGAGGATGTTGTTGATGAGCCGCGTGAGCTTGCGCGCCTCGCTGTTGATGATGCGGTAGTACTCGCGCGCGCGGTCGGCGTTCCGCAACCGGCCGAGTTCCAGCGTCTCGGCGAACATCTGAATCAGCGCCAGCGGCGTCTTCAGGTCGTGCGACACGCTGGAGACGAAGTTCGACTTCAGCTCGGCCAGCCGGACCTCGTGGGCGGCCGCCCGCGCCACGAAGAACACGCCGAGCGCCATGACGGCCGCCAGCGCCGCCATGAGGCCGACCTGCGAGGCGGTCTCCGATCGCGTGATGCCGCCGATCGTCCGGTGGCCGAAGCCCACGCTGAGCTGCCAGTCGGTGACGTCGGGCTCGTACGCGCGGACGGCTTCCAGCAGGTCCTTGTCGAAGAACACCAGCGGGAAGCGGCGCTGCACCGCGAACTGCGTCGGGACGCGGTCGCTCGAATTGAAGATGATGTGGTGGTGCTCGTCGAACAGCGTCACGACGAGCGGCGGGAAGCCGGCCGGCACCTGCACCTGCTGCATCTTCTGCCGCATGAGCGCCGGCAGGTACTCATGGCGCAGCCGGTCCTCGTCCACCCGCAGCCCGACGAAGCTCGACAGCTGATGCGTTCCCTGCCTGAACCGCAGCTGGAACTCGAGCCACGTCGGCCGCCCGTTCAGCGACACCCGCGCCAGGACGATGCTGCGGCCGTGCGCCGCGAGGCGCTGCATCGTCTGCAGGATGAACGGCCCCTCCGGCACGTCGGTCAGCAGGACCGCCCGGTGTGCGCCCGGGACCCCCGGCTCCGGTTCCCGCTCGACCGCCAGCACCTGATTGCTGTGCGAGCCGCCGATCGTCGACCAGACGTAGAACGCGTCGACGAACGGATTCTTCTTCAGGCCGTTGATGAACACCGACCGGACGTACTCCAGGTTGAGCGGTTCCGTCTGGTACTGGCTGCGCAGCAGCACTTCCAGGTGGGGTCGCTTCAGATCCTGCTCGATGCTCTTGGTGAGGTCGTCCGCGGCCGAGTCGCTCAGCTGCTGCAGCACCACCGTCGACGCGCGCTGCAGGCTGTTCAGCGACTGGAAGCGGAAGTAGAAGAGGATGGCGACCGGAACAGCAACCGCGATGGCGAGTCCGGCGGCAAACCGCAGACCCCGATCCCGGGCGAACTGACCGAACAACGTCGGTCCAACGCCGCGGCGGGTGGGCTGGGGCTCGCTCGTCAAAGGCATCGGTCCGCGACTCCCGTGGCGCATCGCCACTGACGACCGGTCACGCCATCTTAACAGGGTTTCGGCCCTCGGGAGCCCGGCGACCCGGCCGGTGCACCGGCCGCCGGAATCTGCGCTAGACTGGATGAGCGTGGCAGCGCCGCGGAGGCAGGGCCGTGTGGCCCGTGTGCATCCGGCCTGCCTTCTCCTGCGGAGCTGGCGAGCACGTCCGGACCCCACCGCGGTTCAGGCCCCCACCCGATTGATGACTCCGGGTCGATCCGAGCAGGAACACCAGGCGACGCGACGGGCGGGTGGCTCGAGGCCGCGGGTCGGGCAGATGCCCTCCCATCGGTAGCATGACCATCATGAATGGCTGGCAGGACTTCGAAGGCGTCAATCAGGGGTTCGTTCTCGAGCTCTACGACCGGTACCGGCAGGATCCGCGGTCGGTCGATCCCGACACGCGGGCGGTGTTCGACCGCTGGACGCCGCCGCCCGCCGAGGCGCCACCGCCTGCCGGCGCCCCGGCCGTCGCGGTCAACGCCATTGTCGGCGTCGTGAACCTGGCGAAAGCCATCCGGCTCTACAGCCACCTGGCCGCGCAGGTCGACCCGCTGGGCACGCGGCCGCTGGGCGATCCCTCCATCCTGCCGGCATCCTACGGGCTGACGGAGGACGACCTGCGCCGGCTGCCGGCCGGCCTCGTGGGCGGCGCGGTCAGCGACGGGGCGGCGTCGGCCCTGGAGGCGATCGAGCGGCTCCGGCGCATCTACGCGTCGAACACCGGCTACGACCTTTCCCACATCTTCGTCCCCGAGGAGCGCGACTGGCTGCGCGAGGCGGCCGAGAGCGGACGCTTCCGGGCCCCGGCCGCGCCGGTCGATGCCGCGGCGCTGCTCGACCGGCTGACGCAGGTCGAAGCGTTCGAGCGCTTCCTGCAGCGGACGTTCCCCGGCAAGACCCGCTTCTCGGTCGAGGGGGTCGACATGCTGGTGCCGATGCTGGACGAGCTGATCGACGAGGCGTCCGGCAGCGGGGTCCGCACGCTGTTCATCGGCATGGCGCACCGCGGCCGCCTGAACGTGCTCACGCACATTTTCCGGAAGCCGTACGCGCAGGTGCTGGCCGAGTTCAAGGATCCGCTCCGCGACGACACCGCCTCGCCCGATCCGACGTTCGCGGGCGACGTGAAATACCACTCCGGGGCGCAGTGGACGCACCCGGACGGCCGGCTGACGGTGATCCTGCCGCCGAATCCCAGCCACCTGGAGGCGATCGATCCGGTGGTCGAAGGCATGGCGCGCGCCGCGGCCACGGACGCCGCGGCGCCGGGTGCGCCGCTCGTGGACGGATCTCGGACGCTCCCGATTCTGATCCACGGCGACGCGTCGTTTCCCGGCCAGGGGATCGTGGCCGAGACGCTGAACCTGTCGCGCCTGGCGGGCTACCAGACGGGCGGCACGATCCACATCATCGCGAACAATCAGCTCGGCTTCACGACGCGGCCGGAGGATTCCTACAGCACGAGCTACGCGAGCGGTCTCGCGCGCGGCTTCAAGATTCCGATCGTCCACGTCAACGCCGACAGCCCGGAAGCCTGCATCGAAGTGATCCGGATCGCGTGCGCGTACCGCCAGCAGTTCCATCGCGATTTTCTGATCGACCTGGTCGGCTACCGCCGCTACGGCCACAACGAAGGGGACGAGCCGTCGTTCACGCAGCCGACGCTGTACCGGAAGATTGCCGCGCACCCGACCGTCAGAGAACAATGGGGGCGCGCGCTCGCCGATCGCGGCATCGTCACGCCGGCGTGGGCGGAGGCGCTGAATCAGCGGTACCTGGACGCGCTGCAGGCGGTGCTCGAATCGCTGAAGCCGGAAGAGCATCTGATCGAGCCCTATCCCGTGGCGCCGCCGCGGCGCGCGGCGCGCCAGGCCCGGACGGCCGTGCCGCTGGCCACCCTGAAGACCCTCAACGAGGGGCTGCTGGCGGTTCCGGAAGGGTTCCACGTGCACCGGAAGCTGGAGAAGCACCGCGAGCGGCGCGCGCACGCGTTCGACAGCCTCGACGAGCGGACGATCGACTGGGCGGCGGCCGAGGAGCTGGCCCTCGCCTCCGTGCTGCAGGACGGCGTGCCGGTCCGGCTGACGGGCGAGGACGTCGGGCGCGGCACCTTCAGCCAGCGGCATGCCGTGCTGTACGACGTCGAGCAGGGCACGCCCTTCGTTCCTTTGCAGGCGCTGCCCCTGGCCCGGGCGGCGTTCGAGATCCACGACAGTCCGCTGTCGGAGAACGCCGCCGTCGGCTTCGAGTACGGCTACAACCTCCAGGCGCCCGACCGCCTCGTGCTCTGGGAGGCGCAGTACGGCGATTTCGTCAACGGCGCCCAGACGATGATCGACGAGTTCGTCGTGTCGGCGCGCGCCAAGTGGGGGCTCCGCCCGTCGCTGGTCTTCCTGCTGCCGCACGCGCTCGAGGGTCAGGGGCCGGACCACGCGAGCGCGCGGCCCGAGCGCTTCCTGCAGATGGCAGCCGACATCAACATGCGCGTCGCGAACTGCACGACCGCCGCCCAGTACTTTCACCTGCTGCGGCGGCAGGCGGCGCTCCTCGCGACCGATCCGCTGCCGCTCGTCGTCCTGACCCCGAAGAGTCTCCTCCGCCACCCGGCGGTCGCCTCCGCGCCGCGCGAGCTGGCCGAAGGCCGCTGGCTGCCGGTGATCGACGACGATGCGGCCCGGGCGCGCAGCGCCGACGTGCGCCGCCTGGTGCTCTGCTCCGGCAAGGTGGCGATCGATCTGCTCGCGTCGGAGCACCGCGCGGCCGAGCCGGGCGTCGCGGTCTGCCGTCTGGAGCAGATCTACCCGCTGCCGCTGGACGAGATCGAGGCGGTCGTGGCCGGATACCCCCAGCTGACCGAAATCGCGTGGGTCCAGGAAGAACCGGAGAACATGGGCGCCTGGGAGTTCGTCCGGCCCCATCTCGCCGCGCTGGCCGAAGGGCGTTTGCCGCTCCACTACATCGGCCGGCCTCGCAGCTCGAGCCCGGCCGAGGGGTCGGCGTCGCGTCACCTCTGGCGGCAGACGCTCATCGTCGAGCGCGCGTTCCAGCCGCCGGCGCAGGACCGCGCCCTCCATGCCGGCGACCGCGGCCGGAGGGCCACGTCCGAGAAGTCCTGACCCTGTGAGTCCGATTACTGCCGGCGGCTGCCGCCCGCCCCGCCGCCGGACGCTGCTCCGCCACCGGCGGTCGCCAGGAGCCTGTGTCTGATGTCGATCAACGTTGTCGTCCCCGAGCTCGGTGAATCGGTCGTCGAGGCGCGTGTCGCCCGCTGGCTGAAGAACGAGGGTGATTACGTCGCGGCCGGCGAACCGCTCGTCGAGCTCGAAACCGAGAAGACCGATCTGGAGGTCTCCGCCCCGCGCGCCGGCCTGCTGCAGCGCATCGAGCGGCCGGACGGCGCCGACGTGAAGATCGGCGAGCGGCTCGCGACCATCGACGAATCAGCGGCCGGCGCCCCCGCGGCCGTGACAGCTCCGGCGGCGCCCGCGGCCGCCCCGGAGCCGGCTCCGGCGCCTCCGGCCGCGCCCGCGCCGACCCGCGAGGCCGATCGCCTCCGGGCGACGCCGGTGGCGCAACGGGTCGCGAGGGAGCGCGCCGTCGACCTGGCCGCGGTGCGCGGCACGGGCGATCGCGGTCGTGTGATGCGGCAGGACGTCGAGAGCCATCCCGGGGCGCCGCCATCCGCGGAGGCCGCGCCCGCTCCGGCGCCGCTCCCCGTCCAGCCCCGCGCCGCGACGGGCGACCGCCTCGACGAGCGCGTCCGGATGTCGAAGCGCCGCCTGACGATCGCGCGGCGTCTCGTCGAGGCGCAGCACACCGCCGCCATGCTGACGACGTTCAACGAGATCGACATGACGGCGGTGATGGATCTCCGGCAGCGGCGCCGCGACGAGTTCAAGGCGCGCCACGGCATCGGCCTCGGCATCGCGTCCTTCTTCGTCAAGGCGAGCATCGCCGCGCTGCGCGAGTTCCCGCGTCTGAACGCCGAGATTCAGGGCGAGGAGATGGTGCTCAAGCACTACTACGACATCGGCATGGCGGTCGGCGCCGCCGAAGGGCTCGTGGTGCCGGTGATCCGGGACGCCGACCGGCTGTCGTTCGCCGAGGTCGAGCAGGCGATCAAGCTGTACTCGCAGAAAGCGGCCGCCCGCACGCTGTCGCTCGACGATCTGCGCGGCGGGACCTTCACGATCACGAACGGCGGCGTCTTCGGCTCGCTGCTGAGCACGCCGATCCTCAATCCGCCGCAGGTCGGCATCCTCGGCCTGCACAAGATCCAGGACCGCGTGGTGCCGCTCAAGGGCCAGATCGTCGTCCGGCCGATGATGTACGTCGCGCTCAGCTACGATCACCGGATCGTCGACGGACGCGAGGCCGTGCAGTTCCTGGTCCGGCTCAAGGATTTCGTCGAGGATCCGGGCACGCTTCTTCTGGAAGTCTGACCGCTCCGGCGGTAGACTCGCGCGAGGAGAGCACCATGCACCGCACCCTGTGGCTCCTGGTGGCGCTGCTGACGCCACTGACCGCGGCAGCCGCGCAGACGAAGTTCCCGGTCGATCCGAAGACGGGCCGCGCGATCGGCGCCAGGGAACTGGCGCCGGCTGCGCTCGCGCAGAAGGAAAACACGGGCGCGAAGCTCGTCGTCATCGACGTCCGGGATCCCGCCGAGTTCAAGAAGGACACGATCAAAGGGGCGATCAACATCCCGCTGAACAAGCTCGCGGGCCGCCTGAAGGACTTCTCGAAGGACACCACGCTCGTCTTCACGTGAGATACCGGCATCAGAAGCTCGCAGGCTGCGAAGCTCGCCGAACGTGAGGGATTCAAGACCGCCGTATTCTGCCCGTTGCGAAACTGGAAGGCGAAGGGCTACGCGACGGAGCCCGGGACGCCCCACCCGCACGGACGACCGAAGAGGTCGTCCGGAAGACGCCAGCCACCGGACGGCGCCCTGGAGATCTAAATCCACCGCCCGGCGTGCCCGGCGCAGGCTCCACCGGCCTGGATCCGTTCGCCGGATATAATTCCCGGACAGGGCGATGGACGAACCGGTGAACGTGCTGGAATTCGAAGCGCTGGCCCGCCAGCGCATGGAGCCGGCCGCGTACGACTACTACGCCGGCGCGGCCGGTGACGAGCGGACGCTGGCCGAAAACCGCCGCGGCTTCGAGCGGCTGGTGCTGCGGCCGCGCGTCCTGGTCGACGTGAGCCGGATCGACGCCTCGCTCGATCTGCTCGGCGCGCGCCTGGCCTTTCCGGTGCTGGCGGCGCCCACGGCGTTCAACCGGCTCGCGCACCCCGACGGCGAACAGGCGGTCGCCCGGGCGGCCGGCGCGGCCGGCACGCTCATGATTGCGAGCACCATCGCGTCCTGTTCGCTCGAGGAAATCGCCCGCGCCGCGACGGGCCCCTGCTGGTTTCAGCTCTACGTCTACCGGGATCGCGAGCTGACGCGCGACCTGGTCCGACGCGCCGAAGCCGCCGGATACCGCGCGCTCGTGCTCACGGTCGACACGCCCCGCCTGGGCCGGCGCGAGCGCGACGTCCGGAACAGGTTCGTCCTCCCGCCCGAAGCGGCCATCCGGAACTTCGAGAGCCTCGGCCGCACGACCGAGGCCGCCTGGGCCCGCGACTCCAGCTTCTTCGATTACGTCTTCCGGCTCTTCGATCCGTCGCTGACCTGGGCCTCGATCGACTGGCTCCGCTCGATCACGCACCTGCCGATCGTCCTCAAGGGGATCCTCACCGCCGAAGACGCGGCGCGCGCGCGGACGGCCGGCGTGGACGGTCTCGTGGTCTCGAACCACGGCGCACGACAGCTCGACGGCGTCCCGTCGACGATCGCCGCGCTGCCGGAAGTCGTCCAGGCGGTGGACGGCAGCCTGCCGGTGCTGCTCGACGGCGGGATCCGCCGCGGCACGGACGTGCTGAAGGCGCTGGCCCTCGGCGCCCGGGCGGTGCTGATCGGGCGGCCGTATCTCTGGGGCCTCGCGGCCGCCGGCGAACCGGGCGTGTCCCGGGTGCTGGCGCTGCTCCGGGACGAGCTCGAACTCGCGATGGCGCTGGCCGGGCGGCCGACCCTCGCCTCGATCGATCGCACGCTCGTGGCCGACGGTCCGCCGGTTACTCCTTCCTGAACTCGCGGACGGTCATCCGCCGGGTCTCGGCCAGATAGAGCGCGCCGTCCGGCCCGATCGCCACCATGTGCGGCCCCATCAGCGTCCCCGGCTTCGGGTCCGACGGCGTGAAGGCGTCGACCACCTTTCCCGCGAGATTGAACTCGACCATGCGATTGGCCTGCGTATCGGCCACCCACAGCTTGTCGTCCTTCGTCATCGCCAGGCCGAACGGCTTCACCCCGTGCCACTGCGTGATGTATTTTCCGGCGCCGGTGAAGACCTGGATCCGGCTGTTCTCGCGATCGGCCACGTACACGCGCCCGTGCGAATCGACGGCAATCGCGTGCGGCAGGTGGAACTCCCCCGGCCCCGATCCCGGCCGGCCCCACTGGAAGAGGAACCTGCCGTGTCCGTCGAATTTCATGATCCGGGCGTTCTGATAGCCGTCGGCCACGTAGAAATCGCCGTTCGGCGCAAAGGCCAGATCGGTGACGCCGCCGAAGTGGTCGGGGCCGGTGCCGGCCTCATCAGGCGTGCCGATCACGCGCAGCCGCTTCCCTGCCGGCGAATATTCGACGATGATGTTGCGCACCGAGTCGGTGACCCAGATGTTGCCGCGCGGGTCGATCTTCATGCCGTGGGGATTCTTGAAGAACCCGGCGCCCCAGGCTCTGATCATCCGGCCATCGGGGGCGAACTCGAGCAGCGGCGGCGTCCCGCGCTGCAGGATGATCAGATCGCCCTGCTGGTCGACCGCCACCGCGGACGGCTGTCCCCACGTGACGGACGAGGGGACCGGCGGCCACGTGTGCACCACGACCCAGTGGCCCGCCCGGGCCGTCATCCTCACCGGCGCGCCGGCGGCCATCGCCAGGCCGATCGCGAGCGCCACCAGTCCGATCCGCCTTCCCCGCGTCCGTCCGCCGTCCCGTTCTGCCTGCATGGCCCCTCCCCGATCGCCGGCTCCGGCCGGCGGAGAGCCGGCCACGCGCCGGTCTCCGCCCCGGATGGCGGCATCCTATCTCGTCTCGCCGGTGACGTGGTTGACGATGATCCGTCCCTGATAGACGACCGCCCTGGTGTGCTTGATCGCCCCGATGTCCGTCAGGGGGTCGCCCTGCACGGCGAGCAGGTCGCCTTCCTTGCCGACCGCGATCGTGCCGAGCTCCGGCAGGCCGAGCAGCTCGGCGCCGCCCCGGGTCGCGGCGGTCAACGCCTGCTGCGGTGTCATCCCGTATTTCACGTCGGTGACGATCTCGTCCAGGACGGTCGCCGATCCGGGGTGATAGAACCCGTCGTTTCCCGTCGCCATCTTGACCCCGGTCGCCAGGGCGAGCCGGAAGCTCGGGAAATGGATCTTCGCCAGCGCCTGTCCCTTGCGGATCATGTAGGCGGGATAGTGATACTCCGGCTTCACGTGGACGATCGAATCGACGACGTGCAGCGTCGGGACCAGGAAGATGCCGTGCGCCTTCATATAATCCGCTTCCGCCTGGTCCAGCCCGGCGCCGTGCTCGATCGAATCGACGCCGGCCGCCAGCGCGTCATGGATCGTGTTCGTGTTCTCGGCATGCGCCGCGACCTTGATGTGGTCCATATGCGCCTGCTCCACGGCGACACGCATCTCCTCCGGCGAGAGCTGTTCGGCGGTCGGCGAATCGAGCGGCGACGCGACGCCGCCCGACGCCAGCAGCTTGATGACCCGCGCGCCGTACTTGATCTGCAGGTGCACCGCTTTCTCGGCGTCTGCCGGGGAATTCACGAAGCCGTTCAGCGGCGTGTAGTAGTCGGTCATCAGCATCTCGGGCGGCATCGGATTGAAGTCGCCATGGCCGCCCGGAATCGTCAGCGCGTGCGCCGCCGGGATGATGTGCGGCCCCTCGAGCGTCCCTTCATCGATGGCGTCGCGCAGGGCGACGTCGATGAAGCCGGCCGTGCCCAGCACACGGATCGCCACGATGCCGCTCCTGAGCGCATAGGTCATCCCCGGCGCGGCCCGCAGGACCTGCAGCGGCACCGAGGGGATCCCCTCCCCCATCGGCCCGGTGTACATGTGGCTGTGCGCGTCGATGACGCCCGGCATGACCGTCTCGCCAGACAGGTCGAGCCGGTCGGCGCCGGCCGGCGCCTTCAGGTCGTGCCCGACCTCGGTCACCCGGCCGTCCACGATGACCACGTCGGCGTTCGTCATCGGGGGCCTGGTGGTGTCGAAGATCAGCGTGCCGCAATGGACGATCAGCGTCCGCGCCGAGGCGGACGACACGGCCGGCCCGCCGGCCAGCAGCAGCATCAGAACCCAGAATGATCGTTTCACGAAGGACCTCCGTGCGCGCCATGCGCGCTGCTGGTTCACGCCGACCGCGATGACATCCCCGTGCCCCGCCCCCGGTGCGCCGGCGGGCTCGGGGGCGCCGACTGTCCCCTGTCTCTGCCGGTGCCCCCGCGGCGCCCTGCCCGCTCACCGGCGGGGGAAGCAATCCTCCGCTGCGCGGCGTAGTGTACATCGGCCGGCTCAGCCGGCAACGGCCGGGGTGGAGCCGGCGGATCGGCCTGTCGGCCGCTGCGGCTGAGCCGGGCCGCGACCTGCTATAATCGAGGTCTCCACTCGTGCCGCACGGGCGGATCGTGAAAGCGGCCGACGGGGCTCCGACCGGCCCGTGGCCAGATTTCGTGCCTGGCACCCGGACGCGGCGCGGTTCCCGGACATTACTCAGAGGGCTTCCTGTGACATTGGTCAGATTCGCAAGATTCACGACGTTCCAGCTGGTCGCCGTCCTGCTCCTGGTCGCGTTCATCGGCTGCCGGAACGCCCCCGCGGCGTCGGCCATGGCCGATCCGGCCGCACAGACGCAGGCGATGCCGGCCCACCCGCAGTCCCCCGCGGTGCCGGCCGTGAAGCCGGTGCCCGCCCAGTTACCGGCGGTGATCGCCCGCGTCAACGGCGAAGCGATCAGCCGGGGCGAATTCGAAGCGGCCGTCCACAGCCTGGAAGCCCGCAACGGCGGTCCCGTACCGGTCGATCGCCGCAGCGAGATCCTGCGGAGCGTGCTCGACCAGCTCGTGACCTACCACCTCCTCGAGCAGGAAGCGAAGACCAAAAAGATCCTGATCCCGGCCGCGGAGCTGAACGATCGCTTCACCCAGATTGAGAAGCAGTTTCCCGATCAGGCGGCGTTCGACAAGGCGCTCACGGCCCAGGGGACCTCTGAACTGAAGCTGAAGGACACGATCCGGACCAGCCTCATGGTCTCCAAGATGCTGAACGACGAGGTCGCGCCGAAGATCGTCGTCACCGATGCCGAAGTGGCGGCCTTCTACGCGCAGAACAAGGCGTCGTTCGCCCAAGGCGAGGCGGTGCGCGCGAGCCACATCCTGATCGCCGTGCCCAAGGACGCCACGCCGCAGCAGAAGGCGGCCGCCCGGGCGAAGGCCGAAGGGCTGCTCAAGCAGATCAAGGCCGGCGCCGACTTCGCCGCGCTCGCCAAGGCGAATTCCGACGATCCGGGCAGCGCCGCGCACGGCGGCGATCTCGGCTATTTCCAGAAGGGGGAGATGGTCCCGGCGTTCGAGCAGGCGGCGTTCGCCCTGCAGCCGGGCCAGGTGAGCGGCATCGTCGAGACGCCGTTCGGCTTCCACATCATCAAGGTGACCGGCCGCCGCCCGGCCCGCACGGCGCCGCTGGCCGAGGTTCAGCAGGATATCAAGAACTTCCTGACCAACCAGGCCCGCCAGAAGCAGACCGCGGCCCTGGTCGATCAGCTCCGCAAGAAGAGCAAGATCGAGATCTACATCTAGCACCGGCGGCCGACGTCCGGACCCCGGCCATCCGTCCGGGTCCGGACGTCCCCCCTCGGTGCCGGCGGCGACGCGACGACCGCCGGTCTGCTTTCAGGAGCATGGCTCCGGCCGACCACCCCCTGCCCGACGGCGTCAGACTGGATGTCTGGCTGGACGTCGCCTGTCTGTTCAGGACCCGATCCGAAGCCCAGATAGCCTGCAAGGGCGGCAAGGTCGACGTCAACGGCCAGGCCGCCAAGCCTCACCGCCTGATTCATCCCGGCGACCGGCTGCAGATTTCCCGCCCCTACGGGCGCAGGCAGACCGTGGTCGTTCGCCAGCTGGCCGACCGCCACCTCCCCAAAGCCGAGGCACGGGAACTGTACGAGGACCTGACCCCGCCGCCGACGCCGGAGCAGGTGGAGATGCGCCGCCTGGAGCGGCAGTATCGCGCGTCGGTCACGCCGGCACATGCGCCGGACAAACGGGAGCGACGGGCGCTGCGGAAGCTGAAAGGCTGGTAGGCACCCGCCGGGCGGATGCGGCGCCGGTGGCGGCCGCGGCACGCCCCCTGGTTCTGCTCAGAGCGTCCGGGCCGGCGGCGGACCGGCGTTGTCCCGCCCCGGCATCACGACCTGCGCCCCCGGCTGATGGTCCCCGCGCGGGCAGGCCCCGTCCCGCTCGACGATCGTTCCGACGACCCGTCCCAGAAAATCCCGCCGCGTCGTCACGCGGCATCCGCAGGCCAGCGATTCCGTGGCGTCACTCACGACCCGTCTCCTTCCGTCCCGTCCCGCCGTGCGCCGAGCTCCGCCTCGCGCGCAATCCGGCGGGCCTCCTCGCGGCGGGCGTACACGAGCGCCCCGCCGAAAATCGCCCCGACGAGGCTGAGCGACAGCCACTGCGGGACTGCGACGCCGATGGTGCCGCGCGTGTGCAGGTAGTCCAGGAGCAGCTTGAGACCGACCCAGCCGATGATCACGAACGCGCCGTCCACCAGCGCCGGATACCGCTCGATGAGCGACAGAAGCCTGGTGATGACGATCCGCATCATGACGATCCCGAGCAGGCCGCCGGACAGGACGACCCAGATCTTCGGCGACATCGCGACCGCCACCAGGATTGAATCGAATGCGAAGACGATGTCGGTCAGCTCGATCCGGACCACCGTCGCCCAAAACGGCGGCAGCCCCAGCCATGACCGCGCCGCCGGGGCGGCACGACGGGCCTCACCCGCTTCCCGGCCGTGGAAGTACTTCGCCGGCAGATACAGCAGGTAGAGCGCACCGACGAGCTTCACGACGTTGAGCTTGATGAGGTAGATCGCCGCGAAGGTCGCCAGGGTCCGGAAGAGGAACGCGCCGCCGATCCCGACGCGCAGCGCCCGTCGCTGCTGCGGCCGGGGCAGGCCCAGAACCAGCACGGCCAGCACCATCGCGTTGTCGGCGCTGAGCAGCCCTTCGAGGGCGACCAGCAGCAGAATCGTGACGAAATCGGCGATCTGAGGGTGCACAGGACAAGCCGCGGGACCCGCCCAGTATGCCTCTGCACGCCTGCGGTGTCATCCTCAGCACCGTCGGTCGGCCCCCAGGCCCCCGTTCTCCGTGTCTCCTCTTCGAGCCGCGTGGTGCTCCGCGCCAGCGGGCGGCGCTCGTCCCAGAGGCTCCGCCACATTGACACGATTCATATCAATGCCTATACTTGTGTCGACGCAAGGTGCGCGCCCGATGGCTATCGAGCAGGATCTGTACTTCATCAGCATGGCGGCGCGGCTGCTCGGCATGCATCCCCAGACGCTCCGGAAATACGAGCGCCTGGGGCTCATCCGGCCGACGCGGACGATCGGCAGCATGCGGCTGTACTCGCAGGACGAGCTGGCCCGCCTGCGCGTGATCAAGAGTCTCGTGGACGAGGGCGGCATCAACCTGGCCGGGGTTCAGCGGCTGTTGTCGATTGCCGACGCCGTGCGCGATCTGCGGCCGCTGGTCTGCGACGAGGCGCTGGCGGGCGACGAAGGACGGCAGCGGCTGGCGCGGGAGCTGGAGCGGCTCGGCCGGATGCTCGGCGTGGACTGGTAGTCCGGAAGACGGCTCGGACGATATGGACTTCAAGGACTATTACGCGACGCTCGGGGTGAGCAAGACCGCCACCGAGAAGGAACTCAAGCAGGCGTACCGCAAGCTGGCGCGCAAGCATCACCCGGACGTCAATCCGGGCGACAAGGCGGCCGAAGCGCGCTTCAAGGAGATCAACGAAGCCTACGAGGTGCTCGGCGATCCCGAGAAGCGCAAGAAGTACGACGAGCTGGGCAGCAACTGGCGGATGTACGAGCAGGCGCAGCGCGCGGGCGGCCCCGCCGGCGCCGGTGCGCCGGGCGGGCCCGGCTGGTCGGCGCATTTCGGCGGCGGCCCGGGCGGCTTCCGTACGATGAGCGAAGAAGAGATGCGCGATCTCTTCGGCGACGAGGATCCGTTCTCGGATTTCTTCAAGACCTTCTTCGGGGGCGCGGCGGCGGAGCCGGGGCGCCGCGGCCGGGCCGGTCGCGGACGTGCGCGGCCGGGCCGGGACGTCGAGCAGGAGATCGAGCTCGGGCTCGAGGACGCCTTCAACGGGACGACGCGCCGGCTGTCCATCAAGCACGACGGCCATGCCCGCACGGTCGACGTCCGGATTCCGGCCGGGGTCGGCGACGGCTCGCGGGTGCGGATTACGGGCGAGGGCGAGCATGGTGCGGGCGGGGCGCCGTCCGGCGATTTGTACCTGCGGATCCGGCTGCAGCCGCATCCGCGATTCGAGCGGAAGAATCAGGACCTGTACACCCGCGTGCCCGTGGCGCTGACGACCGCGGTCCTCGGCGGCGAAACGGAAGTCGTGACGCTCGGCGACCGGCCGCTCCGGCTCAGGATTCCGCCGACGACGCAGAACGGCCAGGTGTTCCGCCTGAAGGGCCACGGCATGCCGGCCGTCGGCAAGCCGGAGCGCCGCGGCGATCTCTACGCGACGGTCCAGGTGCAGCTGCCGCGTCACCTGACCCCCGAGCAGCAGCGGCTGTTCGAGGAACTGGCAAAGCTCGACGGCCACACTCCGCAGCCGGCCGTCCAGGCGGCCGGCTGAGCGCGCGGCGCCGCCACGGCCGCACCGAGGATCCGGCGGACCGCAGAAGGTACGCATCATGAACCTGAACAAGTACACCGAGAAAGCGCAGGAAGCGGTGGTGGGCGCCCAGCAGCTGGCGACGCAGCTCAACCACCCGCAGATCGAGCCCGAGCACCTGCTGGTCATGCTGACCGAGCAGCGCGACGGGATCGTCCCGGAAATCCTCCGCAAGATGGAGGTCGACCCGGCGGCGGTGGCCGCGGCCGTCCGTCAGGCGCTGGAGAGCCAGCCGCGGGCGTACGGCGGCGCCCAGCCGGCGCTGTCGCCGCGGCTGTCGCTCCTCGGCGACCTGGCGCAGGCCGAAGCCGAGCGGATGCACGACGAGTTCGTCAGCACGGAGCACCTGTTCCTGGCGATCGCGGGCGAGACGGGGCGCTCCCCCGCCGCGCAGCTGCTCACGCAGCAGGGGGTCACGCGCGACCGGCTGCTGCAGGCCCTGTCGACCGTGCGCGGCTCGCAGCGCGTCACCGATCAGAACCCCGAGGGCAAGTACCAGGCGCTCGAGCGTTACGGCCGCGACCTGACGGAGCTGGCGCGGCGCGGCAAGCTCGATCCGGTGATCGGCCGCGACGAGGAGATCCGCCGCGTCATCCAGGTGCTGTCGCGGCGGACCAAGAACAACCCGGTGCTCATCGGCGAGCCGGGCGTCGGCAAGACGGCGATCGTCGAGGGGCTCGCCCAGCGCATCATCCGCGGCGACGTCCCCGAAGGGCTGAAGCACAAGCGGATCGTCGCGCTCGACATGGGCTCGCTGGTGGCCGGCGCGAAGTACCGCGGCGAGTTCGAGGACCGGCTCAAGGCCGTGCTGAAGGAGATCAGCGACGCCGCGGGCCAGGTCGTGCTGTTCATCGACGAGCTGCACACGGTGGTCGGCGCCGGCGCCGCCGAAGGGGCGATCGACGCCTCGAACATGCTCAAGCCGATGCTGGCGCGCGGGGAGCTGCACACGATCGGCGCCACCACGCTCGACGAGTACCGGAAGTACATCGAGAAGGACGCGGCGCTCGAGCGCCGCTTCCAGCCGGTGCTCGTCGGCGAGCCGACGGTCGAGGACACGATCAGCATCCTCCGCGGGCTGCGCGAGCGGTACGAGATCCACCACGGCGTCAAGTTCAAGGATGCGGCCCTGGTCGCCGCCGCCGTGCTGTCGAACCGGTACATCACCGACCGCTTCCTGCCCGACAAGGCGATTGACCTGGTGGACGAAGCGGCCTCCAAGCTCCGGATGGAGATCGACTCGCTGCCGGTGGAGCTCGACGAAGTCGAGCGGCGCGTCATGCAGCTCGAAATCGAGCGGGAGGCGCTGCGCAAGGAGAGCGACAAGGCCTCGCGCGAACGGCTCGAGAAGCTCGAGCGCGAGCTGGCCGATCTCAAGGAGGAGCGGGCGCGGCTCGCCAGCCACTGGCAGCAGGAGAAGGAGGCCATCCAGGCCGGCCGCCAGCTGAAGGAGGAGGTCGAGGCGATCCGGGTCCAGATCGAGCAGGCGCAGCGGTCGGGCGACTACACGAAGGCGTCGGAGCTGCAGTACGGCCGGCTGCCGCAGCTCGAGCAGGAGATCAAGGCGCGGGAAGCGCGGCTCGCCGGGCTGCAGCAGGGGCAGCGCATGCTCAAGGAGGAGGTCGACGAGGACGACATCGCGGAAGTCGTCAGCAAGTGGACCCGCATCCCGGTCAGCCGGCTGCTCGAAGGCGAGATCCAGAAGCTCATCCGCATGGAGGAGCGGCTCCACCAGCGGGTCGTCGGCCAGGACGAGGCGATCGGGTCGGTGTCGAACGCGATCCGGCGGGCCCGCGCGGGGCTGCAGGATCCGAACCGGCCGCTCGGCAGCTTCCTGTTCCTCGGGCCGACCGGCGTCGGCAAGACCGAGCTGGCGCGCGCGCTCGCCGAGTTCCTGTTCGACGACGAGCAGGCGATGATCCGGATCGACATGTCCGAATACCAGGAGAAGCACTCGGTCTCCCGGATGATCGGCGCGCCGCCCGGCTACGTCGGCTACGAGGAATCGGGCCAGCTCACCGAGGCGGTCCGCCGGCGGCCCTACGCCGTCGTCCTGCTGGACGAGATCGAGAAGGCGCATCCGGAGGTGCTGAACGTCCTGCTGCAGCTGCTGGACGACGGGCGCCTGACCGACGGCAAGGGGCGGACGGTCGACTTCAAGAACACCGTGGTGATCATGACGTCGAACCTGGGGAGCCAGTTCCTGACCGAGCTGGCGCTCGAGGGCCGGCCCGTCCTGGACGACGCCGTGAAGCGCCAGATGCTGGACGTGCTCCGGGTGCACTTCCGGCCGGAGTTCCTGAACCGCGTGGACGAGATCGTCATCTTCCACCCGCTGTCGCAGGACCAGCTGGCGGCGATCGTCGACATCCAGGTGCACGCGCTGATGAAGCGGCTCGAGGAGCGGAAGATCCACGTGGAGCTGAGCGACGCCGCCAGGCGCCTGCTCGTCCGCGAGGGCTACGATCCCGCCTACGGCGCCAGGCCGCTCAAGCGGACGATCCAGCGGCGCGTGCTGGATCCGCTCGCCATCAAGGTGCTCGAGGGGGAGTTCACCGAAGGCGATCGGATCGGGATCGACGCCTCGGGCGACACGCTGCAGTTCGAGAAGCAGAAACCGGTGGAAGCGGCGTCGTAACGGCGCCGGCACCGCTCAGCGCGCGGGCGGGTCGGGCGCGGCCGGGGCCGCCTCCGACCCCTGAAAGTCGATCCGGCGGTGCGTGCCGTCGCAGAACGGCTTGGTCGCCGACTGGCCACAGCGGCAGAGGGCGAACGGCCGGCGCGTGATCGGGTACGACCGGCCGTTCCAGTCGACCAGGGTCACGTCCTCCCCCACGTCGACCAGGTACGGACCGTTCTCGCGGACCTTGATGGAGGCCATGGGGACTAGCCCATCTTCTGCATCGACGCCAGGAAGTCGGCGTTCGACTTCGTCTTCGACATCTTGTCGAGCAGCAGTTCCATCGCCTCGACCGGCGACAGCGGGTTGAGCACCTTCCGCAGCACCCAGATCCGGTTGAGATCCTCGCGCGGCAGCAGCAACTCCTCCTTGCGGGTGCCGCTCTTCTGGATGTCGATGGCCGGGAAGACGCGCTTGTCGACCAGCTTGCGATCCAGGTGGATCTCCATGTTGCCGGTCCCCTTGAACTCCTCGAAGATCACGTCGTCCATGCGGGAGCCGGTGTCGATCAGCGCCGTCGCCATGATGGTGAGCGAGCCGCCTTCCTCGATGTTCCGGGCGGCGCCGAAGAACCGCTTCGGCTTCTGCAGCGCGTTCGAATCGAGCCCGCCCGACAGCACCTTGCCGGACGGCGGAATCACCGTGTTGTAGGCGCGCGCGAGCCGGGTGACCGAGTCCAGGAGGATGAGGACGTCCTTCTTGTGCTCGACGAGGCGCTTCGCCTTCTCGATGACCATCTCGGCCACCTGCACGTGCCGCTGCGCCGGCTCATCGAACGTCGACGAGATCACCTCGCCGTCGACCGAGCGCTGCATGTCGGTCACTTCCTCCGGCCGCTCGTCGATGAGCAGCACGATGAGGTAGACCTCGGGATGGTTGGCCGACACCGACTGCGCAATCGACTGCAGGAGCATCGTCTTGCCGGTGCGCGGCGGCGCCACGATCAGCCCGCGCTGCCCCTTGCCGATCGGCGTCATCAGGTCCATGACCCGCGCCGACAGATTCTCGGCCGTCGTCTCCAGCTTGAGCCGCTCCTGCGGATAGAGCGGCGTCAGGTTCTCGAAGAACAGCTTGTCGCGCGCCTGGTCGGGCGGCTCGAAATTGACCGCTTCGACCTTGATGAGGGCGAAGTACCGCTCCCCTTCCTTCGGCGGCCGAATCTGACCGGAGACGGTGTCCCCCGTCTGCAGATCGAACTTCCGGATCTGCGACGGCGAGACGTAGATGTCGTCCGGCCCCGGCAGGTAGTTGTAGTCGGGCGCGCGCAGGAACCCGAAACCGTCCGGCAGCACTTCCAGGACGCCTTCCGAGAAAATGAAGCCGCTCTGCTCGGTCTGCGCCTTCAGGATCTGAAAAATCAGCTCCTGCTTGCGCATCCCGGTCGCCCCGGCCACGTTCATGTCCTTGGCGATCTGCGTGAGGTGCTGAATGCTCATGTCCTTCAGCTCGCCGATGTTGAGCCCGTCTCCGGGCCGGCGCGGCGGCTGAGGCTTGGCGGCTTCGACGGCATCGACGGCGGTCTGATCGGGGGCAGCGGATCCGTTGGACGGACGCGCCGGCGCCTGGCGCTTCTGATTACTTGGCATGGGTCCTAAACCGAGGAATGGCGTTGAGGCTCGTGGTAGCGGGATAGATGGGCCCCGCACTCGCCGTGGCGGAAGACGTCAATCGTCGAGTGAGTATAGGAAACACCCCTGGCGCTGTCAAGACGGATCCCGCCTGGCGGCCCCGTCTCGAATTGTCTGCGCCTGTCACAACAGATAGGGGTTCTCACCGACCCCGATGATGCTGCAGGCGACGACAGGGTTCAGCTGGAGCGCGCGCGCGCGTTCGATCAGCGCATCGCTCTCCGAGCCCGGATTCAGCCAGACCTCGCCGATCTGCTTCCGGGCCAGTTCCTCGATGACCTGCATTCCGATCTCCGGCGGCACGTACACCGTCGCCATGTCGATCGGCCCGGGGACGGCCAGCACCGAGGGATAGGCCGTCAGCCCTTCGACGGTCGCCTCACGGGGGTTGATCGGAATGACGGTGTACCCGTGCTTCAGATACGCGCGCACCGCTTTGTTCCCGAATTTCCCCCGGTCGTTCGACGCCCCGATCACCGCCACGGTCCTGGACATCGCGAGGCCTCCCCTCGACATGGCGACCGCCCGCGGCGGTCCCGGTGGTCACTGCGGAAAAATCTTGCCCGGATTCAGGATCCCGTGCGGGTCGAACGCCGCCTTCACCCGCCGCATCAGCGCGATCGTCTCCGGCGACAGCTCGAGGCCGAGGTACGGCGCCTTCGCGAACCCTATTCCGTGCTCGCCGCTGATCGACCCCTCCAGCGCGACCACCGCCTCGAACAGCCGGCGCTCGGCCGCGCGGGCCCGCTCGACTTCCCCGGTGTCGGCCGGATCCACCATCAGATTCACGTGGATATTGCCGTCGCCGGCGTGGCCGAAGCAGGCGATCCGGAGCGCGTGCGCCTCCCGCAGGCGGTCCACCACGGCGAACAGCTGCGGCACGCGCCCGCGCGGCACCACGACGTCGTGGTTGATCTTCAGTGGCGCGATCACCCGGAGCGCGTAGGACAGTTCCCGGCGGACGCGCCACAGATCATCGCGCTCGGCTTCCGTGCGCGCCCGCAGCAGCCCGGTGGCGCCGGCGGTCCGGCAGGCCTCCTCGACGCGGCCGGCCTCCTCCTCCACCGCGGCCGGACTGCCGTCGACTTCGAGCAGGAGCAGCGCGCCGGTGCCGGCCGGCGCCAGCGGCGTGCCGACGTACGCGGCGACCGCGTCGAGCGACGCGCGATCGATCAGCTCCAGCGCGGCCGGCACGACCCGGGCCCGGATGAGCGCCGAGACGGCGCCGACCGCCCCGGTCACGTCGGCAAACGTCGCCCGGATCGTTGTCCGGGCCGGGGGCTTCGGCACCAGCCGCAGGACGATCTCGGTGACGATGGCGAGCGTGCCTTCGGAGCCGACGAGGAGCTGCGTGAGGTCGTAGCCGACGACGTTCTTGACGGCCTTCGAGCCGGTCCGGACGATCTCGCCGGTCGGCAGCACGGCTTCGAGTCCGAGCACGTAGCGCTTCGTCGTGCCGTACTTGAAGGCGTGCGGCCCGCCGGCGCACTCGGCCACGTTGCCGCCGATGACCGATTTCTGCAGGCTGGCCGGATCGGGCGGATAGGACAGCCCGCGCTGCTCCACCTCCGCCTGCAGCCGTCCGGTCACGACGTTCGGCTGCACCACGGCCAGCAGGTTCTCCTCGTCGATCTCCAGGATCCGGTCGAGGCGCTCAAGCGACAGGACGAGGCCGCCCTGCGTCGGCACGGCGCCGCCGGTGTAGCCGGTGCCGGCCCCGCGCGGGACGAGCGGCACGCGCCGCGCGTCGCAGAGCCGGGCGACCGCCGCCACCTCGGCGGTGGAGGCCGGGAACACGACGGCGTCCGGCGGGTGCGGCCTGTTGAGCGCGTCGTGCCCGTAGGTCTCGAGCGCCCCGGCGTCCAGGCGCACGAAGGGCTCGCCGACGATCCGCGCGAGCTGCGGGACGAAGTCCGGCGGGAGCATGGCCATCAGGTGCTGGGCGGAGGGCCGGCGGTGCCGGCCGTCCGCCGCGTGCGGCGTCAGGCGCCGGCGACCCGCGGCGCGGCGGCGCGACGGTCGAGATCCGCGATGAACTGCAGCAGGCGGTCGGTCCCTTCGCGCAGCCGGTCGAGCGACGTCGCGTACGAGATCCGGACGAACCCGGGCGCATCGAACGCCTCGCCGGCCGTGAGCGCCACGTGCGCGTCGCGCAGCAGCGCTTCGGCGAATTCGGCCGACGTCCGGACGCCGTCGGGCGACAGGATGCCGGAGACGTCGACGAACAGGTAGAAGGCGCCTCCCGGCGTGCCGCAGCGCAGCCGGGGCTCGGCCTTGAGCCACCCGATCATCGTGTCCCGCCGCGTCCGGTACTCGTCGAGCATCGCCTGCACCGGGGCCTGCGGTCCGGTCAGGGCCGCCAGCGCGGCCTTCTGGGAGACCGACGCCACGTTCGACGTGGCGTGGCTCTGGATGGCGTTGCAGGCGGCAATCACCGCCGCGGGCGCCAGCGTCCAGCCGCAGCGCCAGCCGGTCATGGCGTACGCCTTCGAGGCCGACCCGCACAGCACGGTCCGCTCGCGCATCCGGGTGTCGAGCACCTTCGGCAGGTTGTGCGGCACCGGGTCGTAGATGAGCCGCTCGTAGCAGAGGTCGATCACGACCCAGATGCCGCGCGGGCCGGCCGCGTCGGCGATCTTCCCGAGCTCCGCCTCGCTGATCAGGGCGCCGGTCGGGTTGCAGGGGGAATTGATCAGGATGCCGCGGGTGCGCGGGGTGATCGCGGCCACGATCGCGTCGGCCTTGATCGCAAAGCCGTCCTCCGGATGGGTCCGCACGATCACCGGCTCCGCGTCGGCGAGCTTCACCTGCTCGGTCAGCGTGGGCCAGTACGGCGCATGCACGATCACCTCGTCGCCCGGCCCGAACAGCGCCAGCGCGACGTTGTACAGCGCCTGCTTCCCGCCGGCCGTGACGATCACCTCGGCCGGCGTGTAGGCGACGCCGTAGTCGGTGCGATAGCGATCGCAGATCGCCTGCTTGAGCTCGGCGATGCCGGCGTTCGGCGTGTACTTGGTGAAGTTCGCGTCGATCGCGGCGCGCGCGGCCGCCTTGACGTGTTCCGGGGTCGGAAAATCGGGTTCGCCGGCGCCGAAATCGACGACGTCGACCCCCTGGCGGCGGAGCCGGTCGGCTTCCGCGGCCACCTTCAGCGTGGGAGACGAGGCAATCCGTGTGGTACGTTCAGCAAGCATGAGCCGTGTATCCTTCGTTCGTTGATCGGCGCACCCGCCCGGTCAGCCGGCCAGGTTCGCGCGCTTGTCCCGCAGGCGGGCCTCGACGGTGTCGGGTACCAGCCCGCTGACCCGCCCGCCGAGCGAGAAGACTTCCTTGATGAGCCGCGAGCTGATGTAGGTGTACTGCTCGGCCGGCATCATGAACACTGTTTCGATCTGCGGCGTCAGACGGCGGTTCATGAGCGCCATCTGGAACTCGAACTCGAAGTCGGAAATCGCACGCAGTCCCCGCACGATCACGTGGGCGCTCCGCCGCACCACGTAGTCGACGAGCAGGCCGTCGAACGTGTCCACCTCGACGTTCGGCTGCTCCCGGAACACCTCGCGCGCGATCTCCAGCCGTTCCTGCATCGTGAACAGCGGCGCCTTCTCGGCGTTCACGAGGATGGCGACGATGATCCGATCGAACAGCCGGGCCCCCCGCAGGATGATGTCGACGTGTCCGTTGGTCAACGGATCGAACGAGCCGGGATAGACCGCCAGCCGCTCCACCGTCCGGGCATGTGTCATCAGGATTCCGTCTCTCCACCCGGCGCGTCCGGCGCCGCAGGCCGGTAGAACGCCAGGGCGCTGTCGCCCGCGCGGATCTCCCGCACCCGGACCAGCGGACCCGCCCGTCCGGGCGCCGCGCGGCGCCGCGCGTGCTCGTAGACGAGCAGACCGCCCGGCGCCAGCCGCCCGCCGGCGAGCGCGATCAGGGCGTCGGCATCCGGCGCGTCGTACGCCGGATCGAACAGCACGAGGTCGAAGCCCGGCGCCTCGCGCAGGCGCGCGAGCGCCGAACCAAGGTCTGCGCGGATGATAGCATAGCCCTCCGCGATCCCGCAGTGCTCGAGGTTCGACGCGAGGAGCGCCGCGGCGCGCGCGTCCTGCTCCACGAACGTCACGTGCGCCGCCCCGCGGCTCAGCGCCTCGATCCCCAGCGCCCCCGTCCCCGCGCAGGCGTCCAGCACCCGCGCGCCGCCGACCTCGCCCCGCAGGACGTTGAACAGCGTCTCCCGCAGCCGATCCGACGTCGGACGCAGCCCCTCCCACGTCGGGCCCGCGAGCCGTCGTCCTTTGAGCGTGCCGGCGATGATCCGCATACAGGCGCCCGGCCGGAGCCGCTAGCCCACCCCGACGAG
Source organism: Vicinamibacterales bacterium (assembly GCA_035534615.1). GTDB lineage: Bacteria > Acidobacteriota > Vicinamibacteria > Vicinamibacterales > CAVVIG01 > JAGWRA01. Next base: position 129,516 of record DATLRO010000092.1, on the reverse strand, counting down.
GCCGAAGCGTTCGGCCCAGGTCCGCCGGATCGTCTCGAGCACGTCCGGGGACGCGTCCGGGCCGTCCAGCCACGCGGCCGCCTCGCGCCGCGCCTCCTCCATCACCGCGCGGTCGCGCAGCAGATCGCCCACGCGCAGCGTCGGCATCCCCGACTGCCGCGTGCCGAAGAAGTCGCCCGGCCCGCGCAGCTCGAGGTCCCGCTCGGCAATGACGAAGCCGTCGGTCGTGCCGGTCATGACCTCGAGCCGCGCGCGGCTCTGGTCCGACAGCGGCGCCTGGTACACCAGGACGCAGTACGCCTGGTGATCATCGCGCCCGACGCGGCCGCGGAGCTGGTGCAGCTGCGCCAGGCCGAACCGTTCCGCATGCTCGATCACCATCACCGAGGCGTTCGGCACGTCCACGCCGACCTCGATGACAGTGGTCGACACCAGGACGTCCAGCTCGCCGGCGAGAAAGGCGCGCATCACCCGCTCCTTGGCGTCCGCCTTCATCCGGCCGTGCAGCAGCGCCACCCGGTAGGCGGGAAACACCTCCTGCGCCAGGTGGTCCGCCATCGCGGTCGCCGCCTTCAGATCGATCTTCGCCGACTCCTCCACCAGCGGGTAGACGACGTAGGCCTGGCGTCCGGCCTCCAGCTGGCGCGTCACCAGCGCCTCGACTTCGTCGCGCCGCGACTCGGGCCTGGCGATCGTCTTCACCGGCAGCCGGCCGGGCGGCAGGTCGCGGATGACCGACACGTCGAGGTCTCCGTACGCGGTGAGCGCCAGCGTGCGCGGAATCGGCGTTGCCGTCATCACGAGCACGTCCGGCCGGAGCCCCTTGGCCCGGAGGGTCGCCCGCTGCAGGACGCCGAACCGGTGCTGCTCGTCGATGATCACGAGGCCGAGCGACGCGAACGCCACCGCCTCCTGCACGAGCGCGTGCGTGCCGACGACGAGGTGGATCCCGCCGGCGGCGATCTCGTCCAGCAGCGCCCGGCGCGCCGCCGTCCGCCCCCCGCCCTTCAGCAGCGCCATCCGGAACCGCGATCCGGCCAGCAGCCGCTGAAGGTTCGCCAGGTGCTGCTCGGCGAGGATCTCGGTCGGCGCCATGAACGCCACCTGCAGGCCGTTTTCCATCGTCACGAGGGCGGCGAGCAGCGCCACGATCGTCTTGCCGGCGCCGACGTCCCCCTGCAGCAGGCGGTTCATCGGCTGCGGCCGCTGCAGGTCCCCGACAATCTCCTTCAGCGCCTGGCGCTGCCCGCCGGTCAGCCGGAACGGCAGCACCCGGCGGGCCGCCTCGCGGATCCGGTCGTCCACCCGCACCGGGTGCGGCTTGCGCTCCGCATCCATCTGCCGCCGGCGCGCCAGCAGGCCGAGCTGGAACAGGAAGAACTCCTCGACGATCAGCCGCAGCTGGGCCGGCGTCCGGAACCGGTTCAGCTCGTCGACCGACGTGCCGGCGTCCGGAAAGTGCGCCTGCGCGAGCGCCTCGCGCCGCCCCGGCAGGTGCATCCGCGCCCGGATCGGCGCCGGCAGCAGCTCCTCCAGATCGTCCGGCAGCCGCTGCAGCGCCTCGTGCACGAGCCGGCGCTGCATCTTCGGCGTGAGACTGCCGATCTTCTCGTACACCGGCACGATCCGTCCGGTGTGCACCGTCTCCGCCTCGTCGGCCTCGATGATTTCGTATTGCGGGTTCGTCAGCTGCAGGCCGGTCCCCCCGTACACCTCCACCGGCCCGAACAGGATGACGCGCTGATGCGGCTGGAACACGTCGCGGAGGAACGGCTGGTTGAGCCAGGCGACGCGGACGGCGCCGCTGGCGTCGCGGACCAGCGCCTCGAAGATCCGGAACCCCGGCTTCCGGGTCGGATGCAGGCCGCAGCTGAGGATGTCGCCCGCCACCGACGCCGCCTGCCCCGGGCGGAGACTCGCAATCGACTGCAGACGGCTGCGATCCTCGTAGCGGATCGGAAACCGGTGCAGCAGATCGTCGACCGTCGTCAGTCCCGCCCGCTGCAGGTCGGCCGCGCGGCGCGGGCCGACCCCCTTCAGATACTGCAGCGGCGTCCGCAGGATCTCGTCTGCGCGTGTCATGGTCCGCCCCGGGCGGGCCTCACTGGATGACGATGGCCTGCCCGCGCTGCACGTCGATCTGCTGGATGCGATCGGGAAGCGGAAAGGAGGAATTCAGCGAGACGCCGTTCGGAGTCCCCGGCGTCCGGGCGTAATAGGCCAGCAGCTCCTGGATGACCACCGTCGGCACCGTGACGCCGCCCACCTCGGCCGACTGCAGTTCGAAGCGCGCGCGGCCGTCCTGCGTGTGCAGCACGCCGATCACCATCACCGGCAGCTTCCCGCTCAGGAAGCCCATCGGGTTGAGCATCCCCGACGCCGGCTGCCCACGGCGCACGGCATCGAGATCGACGATCGCGCGACCGCTCAGGCGTCCCGGCCCCAGCAGGCTGATCCGCGGATCGAGGATGCCGTGCGGCAGGTCCCCGGCGGCGTCCAGCGCCAGGTAGGCGTTCACCTCCTGCTCGGTGAACGCCGTGCGCAGCGGCCGGCCGGTGGCGGCCATCGCGTGGGCGTGAATCGCCTGGAGCTTCCGCTGAAACTGATCGGCCGCCTGCTTCGAGACGCCGGCACCGGCAGCCAGGACGGTCGCCGCGGCCAGCGCCGCCAGACCGAGCGCCAGCACGGGGCGTCGAGCATCCGTTTGGAAGTTCATCACGTCCTTTGGGCCCGCAGACATGGGATATGTGAGTGTACCACAGGGCGCCGCCTGCGGCGACGCCCCGCGCACGCCGTACTTCGGCCGGCGGGACGACGAATCCGGGCTAGGGATGGGGATGGAAGTCCGGGCGGCGCATGCCACGCGCGCGCATCAGGAGCTCCAGCTTGCGGCGCTCCATCTGCTGCTCGAACACCAGCAGGCGCGCCTGCTGGCGGACGTCGAGCAGCTGATCGACGGCGGTGTACGCCTTCTGCATGGCCAGCGCCGCCGACGCGTCGAAGTCGCGCAGTTTCTGCAGCTCCGCCTTGACCTGCGCGTCGGTCGCCTGCGGGCCGCGCAGATCGGTCATCTGCCGCAGCTCGCGCAGGATCGCGAACCGCGCCAGCTCGTTCTTCCGCCGCAGGCCGAGCAGCGTCTTCATCCGGATGAGAAATTCAGGGTATTGCGCGTCGGTCAGCTGAAGCGCCCGCTGCGCCTGCATCAGCAGGTAGGCGTCGAACAGCTGCTGGACCTCGCCCGGCGACACCAGACGGCCGTCCGGACGCCGCCCCTGTTCCGGCGGCGGTCCCTGCCCGAATGCGGCCCGGGCCGTACCCGCGCCCATCGCCAGCACACAGGCCAGCACGAGCGCCGCCACCAGGCCGCGGCGCGCCGCGTACCGCCAGCCGCGGCCATCGGACGAGGAAGAAACGGCATGCCGCGCCATGGTCTCGATCCGGCTCCTTTCAGTCCTCAACGTGCGGCGATCACGAGCCGCGGTGAACGAGCTGCGCTTTCAGCAGCTGAACCAGCTGGGCGCGCTCCTCGGTCGACATCTGCGCGACCGCCATTTCGGTCATGCCGGAGCTGACCGTGATTCCCGCGTCGGCCGCCTGATCCCAGTTCAACCCGCTCGACAGGTCGGCCACCAGCTGGAGCGACACGTCATCGGCCGAAGAGGCCCCGCTCTGCTCCACTGCCTGCGCCGGGCCGGCCGCCGGCCCGGGCGCCAGCGCCAGGGCGGGTTCGGACGCGGGCGCCAGCGGCGCAGCGTTCCGGGAAACGTGCAGGCCCACCATGACGACCAGCCAGACCAGCGCCACGGCGCCGGCGACGCCCAGCGGGCCCAGCAGCCACCCGCCCAGCCCGCGCCACCTGGCCGGTGCCGCTTCGGCCGCCACTGCCTGTCGCACCCGGTCCGACAGATGGTCCCAGAACAGCGGCGACGGCTCGGGCACGTCGACCGCCGTCGTGGCCTGCATCGTCGCCTGCAGCTGTTCGACGGCGGCACGGCACCGCGCACAGCGCGACGCGTGCGCCGACGCCGCCGCTCCCGCCGTGCCTTCCGCCAGGTCGATCAAATCGCCGGTGGACAAGTGTCGCATGGTCGTCCGTCCGTTCCACTCAGAGCGGTTCCGTTCCGAGCAGCTTCTTCAGGTTGCCGAGCGCGTGAAAGAAGTTCGCCTTCACGGCCCCGACCGAGCTACCGAGAATCCGGGCAATCTCCTGGTGCGGCAGATCCTGATACATCCGCAGAATCAGCGTGGCCCGCTGCTTGCGCGGCAGCCGTGCGATCGCCGCCCGCACCCGCGCAGCGCGCTCGGTCCGGAGCAGCCGCTCGCTCTGCGTCTCGGCCTGATCCGCGACCGGGTGCTCCTCGTCCAGCGGCGCCGTCTGCGGCGTCCGTGCACCGGCCCGGTTCAGACAGACGTTCACGCCAATCCGGTACAGCCACGTCGCCAGGGACGACTGGCGCTTGAACCGGTGGAGGCCGCGGTACGCCCGAAGGAAGACTTCCTGGGACAGGTCGCTCGCGTCCTCGTGATTCCCGGCGAACCGATAGCAGAGCTGGTAGACCGACCGGCGGTGGCGCTCCACGATCCGGTCGAACGCCTCGCGGTTCCCGGCGACGCAGGCGTCGATGAGACCCGACTCATCCAGCGCGTCGAGCGAACGGGCCGCCACAGCCGCGCTCGCTGACCGGTCTTCCGCATGCGCGTCGCACTGTACCACCGTGACCGCCCATTCCGGACGCACCTTGCTGGTCCAGACATTGTTCGTCGGACTCGCCATTGGCTCCTCGCCCGGGGGGCGCCCGCCCTGCGGGCGCGTTCGAGGCTTGCCCCCTCGAACCATGACCCGCCGCCTGTCGTCCGGCCCTCCGGACGCAGACTTCGCCCTCCAGTTGCTTAGACCAGCCGCCCTGAATCGAAGTTACACTCCGGCTCCCCGTCCGACCAGCCGGTCGACCTCGTCCGGGCGTGGGAGCGCCGCCTGGGCGCCGAGGGCCCGGCAGTTCAACGCCGCGACCGCGTTCGCGTACTCCAGAATCTGCTCGAGGTCGCCGTCCGGGTCCCGCAACCACCCGGAAAGGAAGCCGGCTCTGAACGCATCCCCGGCGCCGGTCGTATCAACGCACGACAGATGATAGGCGGGCGTCCGGATTTCCCGTCCCTGACAGATGGCCAGGCTTCCGTCTCGTCCCAGTGTCACACAAGCGACGGCCGGACGGCACTCGGCGGCAAGTCTGGCCAGCGCCGCCCCGGTCGCCTCATGCCCGGTCAACTCGGAGGGGAACTCCTCGGCCGCAATCACGATATCGATCTCGCGCAGGAGGTCGGCGACCCCCGGCCGCACCCGTTCGATGTCGATGGCGGTCGGCAGCCCGGCGGCTCGGGCCGCGCGCGCGGCCCGGCTGGCGGCCGCCGGCTCATAGCCGTCGACGATCAGCGTCCGCCCGGAGGTCGTCAGGGCGTCGGCCCAGGTCTCGGGGGCGAGATCCAGCGCCGGGTCGTGATCCCACAGCACGGTCCGCTCACCGGATGTCCCGTCGACCAGGATCACCGCGAACTGATTCCGCGCGTCGGCCACGACGCGGGCGCCGGACACGTCCACGCCTTCCTGCACCAGGCTCTCCCGCGCCATCCGCCCGTGCTCGTCATCGCCGAACGCGCCGAGGTAGCGCGTGCGCCAGCCGAGACGTGCGCACCCGGCCAGCGTGGTCGCGGTCGGGCCGCCGGGCAGGCGGGCGAAGCGCTGCAGGCGCTGCTTCGAATTGTTCGCGGGAAACTCGGCGACGACGGCGAGCAGGTCGACGCTGTTGAGACCAAGACCGACCACGTCGAACGCGCGGGCGGCGGGCGGCGCAAGCGTCAGCGGAATGCGCACGCGGGAATCCTAGCACGCGGCACCCGGCCGGCCGGAGAGGTCGTCCGGCTCGGGGTTGACCTTCGCCTTTCCTTTGCGTATAGTGACGCACAAGGCGTCCGGCGAACACCCCGGCAGAAAGGGAGGAGCTGTGCTTCCGCTCACGAAACGTCAGCGTGAAATCCTCGACTACCTGAACGAATTCATCCAGCAGCACGGCTACGCGCCGAGCCTGGAGGAAATCGGCCGTCGCTTCGGGCTCTCTTCGCTGGCCACGGTGCACAAGCACCTCACGAATCTGCAGGAAAAGGGATTCATCAAACGCGCCTGGAATCGAAGCCGTTCGGTGGAGCTCGTGCCGACGCGGATGACCGGCCGCGCCGTCGAAGTGCCGATGCTCGGCTACGTGGCCGCCGGCCTGCCGATCGAGGCGGTGGCGGGGACCGACATGATCGCGGTGCCGGAAGACCTGGTGGGCAACCGCGAAACGTACGTCCTGAAGGTCAAGGGCGACTCGATGATCGACGAACAGATCCGCGACGGCGATTTCGTCGTCATCGAGGATCGGAAGACCGCCAATAATGGCGAGATGGTCATCGCCCTCTTGAGCGGGTCGGACGTCACGCTCAAGAAGTTCTACCGGGAGGACGGCCGGGTCCGCCTCCAGCCGGCCAACCCGACGATGCAGCCGATCTTCGTCGATGGCGACCGTGTTCAGATCCAGGGGGTCGTCGTCGGCGTGATGCGGAAGTACTGACGCAGGGCGCCGGGGTCGCCGGGCCTCGCGCGACTCGTGCGGGCAGGGCGGTGCCGGTTTCCGCGACGGATGGAGACAGGCCACATGGATGAGCAGCGACAGGTGAATCTGACGATCGTGCCGGACAGCCGTCCGGACGATCAAGGCGAACGGCTGTATGCCAACTTCTGCGCCATTGCCCACACGCCGTTCGATTTCACGCTGACGTTCTGCGAGGTCATGCCGCTGTCCGATCAGGCGCTGCGCGACGCGCAGTCCGATCACATCGTCCGGGCCCCCGTGCGCGCCCGCGTGGTGCTGCCGGTTCAGTCGATCCCGGCGCTCATCGGCGCGCTGCAGGAACACCTGCGGGTGTACGCGGAGGCGCAGCCTCAAGCGCCTCAGCCGCACGCCCCCGACCCGGTGCACTGAGCCGCCGGGCACCGTTGCGCGCCCGGTGCGACCCGGCCACAATACGGAGATGAAGAGCGACGCCGAGGTTCTCCGGATCCTGAACAAGCTGGAGCGGCAGCATCCGGGGGCCGACACGGAGCTGCACTTCGAGAACCCGTATCAGCTCCTCGTCGCCACGATCCTCTCGGCGCAGGCGACCGACGCGGGCGTGAACCAGGTGACGCCGCCGCTGTTTCAGCGCTACCCGGACGCGCGGCACCTGGCTCGGGCGACGCCGGCCGACATCGAGCCGCTCATCCACGCCACCGGCTTCTTCCGTCAGAAAGCCCGATCGCTCGTCGGCATGGCGCAGGCGCTCGTCGAGCATCATCACGGCCAGGTCCCGGCCAGCATGGATGCCCTCACCGATCTGCCGGGAGTCGGGCGCAAGACCGCCAACGTGGTCCTGGGCCACGCGCTGGGCGTCCCCGGCCTGCCGGTGGATCGTCATGTGCTGCGGGTCGCCAACCGCATCGGGCTCGCGCGCGCGGACGACCCCGAAATGGTCGAGCGCCAGCTGTGCGAGCACATCCCGAAACGGCGCTGGACCCGGGCCTCCGACCTGCTGATCCTGCACGGACGCCGCATCTGCAAGCCGAAGCCGCTGTGCGACCGCTGCGCCATCCGGCCCGACTGTGACTACGCCCGCCGCGGGGGCGCGGTGCCGGCCGGCCGGGCCGGCGCCCCACGTCGCCGGGCGGTTCCGGCAGGAAGCCGCCCGCGCCCGCCGCGCCGCAAGTGACACGCGACGCATTCGGAGACCTCGTGCAGGATGCACTGCAGACGATTCCGCGGCCGTTCCGCCGTGCCATGCAGAACATCGCCATCGTCGTCGAGGACGAGCCCTCGCCTGCGCTGCTCGACGAGATGGGCATCGCCCCGCCCGGCACGCTGCTGGGGCTGTACCAGGGAACGCCGCTGCCGGAGCGCGGCTGGGGCTTCGGCAACACGCTGCCCGACCGGATCACGATCTTTCAGGGACCGATCGAGCGGTACGGACGCCGGGACGTGCCGCGGGCGATCTGGGAAACGCTGGTCCATGAGGTCGGGCATTACTTCGGGATGAGCGAGGATCAGATTGGCCGGATCGAACGGGAGTACTGGCGGCAGACGCAGGCCGAGTGACGCCGGCGGCCGTCATCGGCCCCGCAAGCGGTTCGGCCAGCACTTTCTCGAGCCGGGGTGGGTCGCCCGCCTGATGGCCGCGATCGAGCCGCGCCCCGACGACACGTTCGTCGAGATCGGGCCAGGCCGGGGGGCCGTCACGCTGCCGCTGGCCGGGCTGGTGGCGCGCGTGATTGCCGTCGAGATCGATCGCGATCTGGCAGCCGGTCTCGCCTCCCGCGCGCCGGCGAACTGCAGCATCCTCGAGGGCGATGTGCTCGAGATCGATCTGGCGGCCGCGGTGGCGACGCACCGTGTGGGCCCCGCGGACGCCGGCGCGCTGCGCATCGTCGGAAACCTTCCCTACAACATCTCGTCGCCCATCCTCCGCCGGCTCGTCGAACTGTACGGCGCCGGGCTGCCGGTCCGCGATGCCACGCTCATGCTGCAGCGCGAGGTGGCGGACCGTCTCCTGGCAGCGCCCGGCTCCCGTGACTACGGACGGCTCACAATCCTGGTCCGGCTGCACGCCGACGTGGTCCCGCTCCTCAGCCTGCCGCCCGGGGCGTTCAGGCCGCCCCCGGCGGTCCAATCCTCGGTCGTCCGGCTGACGTTTCATCCCCCGGCCGTGCCGATCGCCGATCCCGGGGCGTTCGACCGGTTCGTCCGGGAGCTGTTCGCCCACCGCCGGAAGACACTGGCGGCCATTCTGCGGCCGCTGGCGGCCGCCCGCGGGCTCGATGCCGCCGGAATCCTTGCCTCGGCCGGACTGGATTCCCGGCGCCGGCCCGAGACACTGGATCTGGCGGAACTGGCTCGGCTCGCAGAGGTTTTCACTTCGACGCCCCCCGGCGCTGTGCTATAGTTTCGCCAGTACGGGCTTCACTCAGTGGCCGTCCGCTGCCGCTCCGGATCGAGGGCGCGCACGGACCGACACGCTCGCCGTTCGACAGGCTTCCCAGCAGCCTGCGCGGCGCCGGCGGCATGTATCGCCGGTTGCCGCAGCCCCGTCCGCCGGTCCCGCCCGGGACAGCACGGCGTGACGGCTCGATGCAGATTCCGAGGTTCTCCCGACCGGTGGCAGCGGCCTGGTCTTTCGAGGCCGCGGACCGGCCGATGGCTGGCGCCGTCGGCGCCGGTGCCGTGAACGGCTGGCTGATATCCCGATGACGATGATGACTGAGACCGGCGGGGCCGCCGGTGCCGGAGCCCTCGAGGTCGTGCCGCTCGGCGGCCTCGGCGAGTTCGGCATGAATATGATGGCGCTCACCTGGGGTGAGACGACCATCGTGATCGATGCCGGGGTGATGTTCGCCGAGCCGGAACTGCCGGGCGTCGACCTGATCATCCCGGACCTGAGCTACCTGGAGCAGCGGGCCGGGCAGGTCAAGGCGCTGGTCTTCACGCACGGCCACGAGGATCATATCGGTGCCGTGGCGTACGTGCTGCCGTTGGTGGACGGCCCGGTCTACGGGACGCCGCTGACGCTGGCGCTCATCGAGCCGAAACTGCAGGAGCACGGCCTGGAGTCGGGCGATCGGCTCGTCCGCGTCCGGCCCCGCGAGCAGGTCGTCGTCGGCGATTTCACGATCGAGTTCCTCCGGGTCACGCACAGCATTCCCGACTGCGTGGCCCTGGCGATCCACACCCCCGTGGGGACGATCGTGCACACGGGCGACTTCAAGATCGACCAGACGCCGATCGACGGCGAGCATACCGACCTGCACCGGTTCGCGGAGCTCGGCGCCGCGGGGGTGCTGGCGCTCTTCGCCGACAGCACGAACATCGAACGGCCCGGCTTCACCGGTTCCGAGCTGGAGGTGGTCGACGCGTTCGAGGAACTGTTCACGAGCTGTACCGGAAAACTGGTGGTGGCGGCCTTTTCGTCGAGCCTGTACCGGATGCAGATTCTGGTGAACCTCGCCGCGCAGTTCAACCGCAAGGTGGCGTTCGTCGGCCGGGGCATGATCGAGAACTCGCAAATCGGGATGCGGCTGGGCCACCTGCGGGTGCCCGAGGGCCTGGTGATTCGCGACAGCGACGTGCCGTCCTGGCCGGCGCGGGACGTCCTGTGCCTGACGACCGGCTCGCAGGGCGAGCCGCTGGCGGCGCTGTCACGGATCGCGATCGACGACCATCGGCACGTCCACCTCGGGCCCGGGGACACGGTGGTCCTGTCTGCCCGCGCGATTCCGGGCAACGAGAAGGCGATCGGCCGTGTCATGAATCATCTGGCGCGGCGGGGCGCCCGCGTCGTGCACGAAGGCATCAAGCGGGTGCACGTGTCCGGGCACGGGAGCGCCGAAGAGCTGAAACTCATGCTCTCCCTGGTCAGGCCGCGCTACTTCGTGCCGATACACGGGGAGTACCGACAGCTTGCGCTGCACGCCCGGATTGCCGCCGACGTCACGGCCGGAGCGACGTCGCCCACCGAGGTCATGCTGCTCGAGAACGGGGACGTGCTCCGCTTCGACGCGGCCGGCGCGCACCGGGCCGAACGGGCCCCGGTCGGCCGGGTCCTCATCGACGGGACGCGCGTGGGCGAAGTCGGCGACGAGGTCCTGCGCGACCGGCGCCATCTGGCGGCGGATGGTCTGCTGGTGCCGGTCGTGGCCATCAGCCGGCAGACGGGCGCCCTGGAAGGCGCGCCCGACATCATTACCAGGGGCTTCGTGCTGGACCATACGGGCGACGGGCTGCTGGCCGAGGCGATCCGGCTCCTGACGGAGGTCGTCGAAGGGACCAGCGTCGAGGAACGAACGGATCAGGGGCTCATCGCGGAACGGATTCGCGTCGAGGTCCGTCGCTTCTTCCGGAAGCGGACCGGACGCCGGCCGCTGGTGCTGCCGGTCATCATGGAGATCTGACGGTGGTCCGATCGAATGTATCGCGGCGGACGAGCGAGTTCCTGGGCATCGTGCTGTTCGCGATCGCCCTCATCTGGCTGATTGCGCTCGCGAGCTACAATCCGTCCGACCCGGTCTGGTTCTTCAGCGTCGGGTCCCGGGCGGTGCCGGCGAATTTCGCCGGGAGGGTCGGCGCGTTCCTCGCCGAGTTCTCGTTTCAGCTGTTCGGCTACGCCTCCTACCTGATTCCGGCCATCGTCGCCTTCATCGGCTGGCACCTGTTCTGGTGCACGCGCATCGACGCGGTCGGGACCAAGGCGCTGGGGGGGGCGCTGCTCTTCGGCTGCGTGAGCAGCCTGCTCAGCCTCGGGTTCGGGTCCGTGCCGCTGACCGGCCGGACGTTCCGCGCCGGCGGCTATCTGGGCCAGTGGCTGTCGGCGGAGCTGTCGGCGTCGCTCAACCGGACGGGATCGATCATCGTCATTCTCACGCTGCTGTTCCTGGCCGTGATCCTGTCGACGCAGTTCTCGCTCGGCCGGATGTTCGCCTCGGTCGCCGGGGCGGTCCGTGGCGGCGTGGATCAGGCGGCCGGCGCGATGCGCGAATTCCGCGAGGAACGCCGGCGCAACGTGCAGCGCAAGGAAGTCATTGCGAGGCACGCGAAGCGGGCGGCCGACACGGGCGGCGCCCCGCCGGTGCTGGACCCGGACCTGCCGCTGCGGCCGGCCAGGCGTCAGGGCGGCGCCGAGCCTGTGGCCGCGGCGCCCGCGCGCAGCGCGGCCACCGTCCGCCAGCCGAAAGTCGCCCCGCCGCCTTCCCCGCCCCTGCCCCTGGCCGATCCGGAGCCGGCGCTGAAGACGCCGGCCGAGCGCCGGCTCGGCGGCTATTCGCTGCCGCCGCTGGCGCTGCTCGACGCGCCGAAGACGGAGCGGAAGATCGACGAACGGGAGCTCATGGAGGGCGCGCGGCTGCTCGAGGAGAAATGCCGCGAGTTCGCGGTCGAAGGGCACGTCGTGCAGATTCATCCCGGGCCGGTGGTGACAACGTACGAGTTCAAGCCGGATGCCGGCGTCAAGTACGCGAAGATCACCGGGCTGGCCGACGACCTGTGCCTGGCCATGCAGGCCGAGTCGGTCATCATCGACCGGATTCCCGGCAAGTCGACCGTCGGCATCCAGATCCCGAACGCGACGCGCGAACAGATTTCGCTGCGCGAACTGCTCGAGTCCGAGGTGTACCGCCGGTCGCCGTCGAAGCTGGCGCTGGCGCTCGGCAAGACGATCCACGGCGAGCCGTTCGTGACGGATCTCGCCGCCATGCCCCACCTGCTCATCGCCGGCTCGACCGGCTCGGGCAAGTCGGTCTCGCTCAACGCGATGCTGACCAGCATCCTCTATCGGGCCACGCCGGACGACGTGCGGATGATCATGATCGATCCGAAGCGGCTCGAGCTCGGGATGTACGAGGACATTCCCCACCTGCTCACCCCGGTCGTCGTGGACCCGAAGCAGGCCGCGAACGCGCTGCGCTGGGCCGTGCGGGAAATGGAAGAGCGGTACAAGACCCTGGCGGCGGAGGGGGTCCGGAACATCGAGCAGTTCAACCGGAACGTGCAGCACGCGCTGGCCGACAAGGCGGCGCCGGCCGACGGCGAGAAGCCGAAGCCGCTCCCCTACGTCATCGTCATCATCGACGAGCTGGCCGACCTCATGATGGTCGCCAGTAACGAGGTGGAGGAATCGATTGCCCGCCTGGCGCAGATGGCGCGGGCCGTCGGCATTCATCTGCTGCTCGCGACGCAGCGCCCGTCGGTCGACGTCATCACCGGGCTCATCAAGGCGAACCTGCCGGCCCGGATCTCGTTCCGCGTCTCGTCCAAGACCGACTCGCGGACGATTCTCGACGGCAACGGCGCCGAACAGCTCCTCGGCCGGGGCGACATGCTGTATCTGCCGCCCGCCTCGTCGCGCTTCATCCGGATCCACGGCCCGTACATTTCGGAGCAGGAGAGCGCGCGGCTGGCCAGCTTCCTGCGCAAACAGGGCAAGCCGGTCTACGACGAGACGATCACCGCGGAAGACAAGGTGGCCGACACGATCGCAATGGACAAGGACGAACTGTACGACGAGGCGGCGCGCATCATCGTCTCCAGCGGCCAGGCATCGATTTCGTACCTGCAGCGCCGCCTGCGGATCGGCTTCAGCCGGGCCGCGCGACTGGTCGACATGATGGAGATGGAGGGGCTCGTCTCGGCCGCCGCCGGAGGCAAGCCGCGCGAAGTGCTCGTCGACAAGGGCTACTTCGACGAAGTCGACGCGCAACTCCGCTGAGGGAGATCCCCAGGGCATGCGAGTCCTCACCCTGTGTGCCGCTGCCACGCTGGCGCTGGCACTCGCGGTTCCAGCCCGCGCCGCCGACCCGGCGGCCACGATGTACCGATCCGCGCTCGCGCGCGAGCGGGCGGTGCGCGCCCGGCTGAACAGCGCCGCCGGGCACAGCGCCGCCACGCTGAACGCCATCCGGGCCGTCGTCCTCGACTACGAACGCCTCGTGCTGCGGTACCCCCGCAGCGGGTACTGCGACAACGCCCTCTGGCGCGGCGCACAGCTGGCCAGCGACGCCTTCACGTTCTTCGGACAGCCTCGCGACCGCCGCACGGCCGTCCACCTCATTCACTGGCTGCACACGCAGTATCCGTACAGCCCCTACGCGCATCGCGCCCCCGGCGCCGCCCCGCCTCCGCGGATCACGGCCCCGCGAACCGCCCGGGCCGCGCCGCCCGTCCGGCGGCCGCCGCCTCGGGCGCCGGCGCCGCCGCGCGCCGCCCCGGCGCCGCAGGCCGGGGCCCGCGACGTCACCCGCGCCTCGGACGATCGCGACGCCACGCTGCGCGGCATCACGCGATCCGTGTTTCCGGGCCGCGTCCGGGTCTCGATCGAGCTCGACCGCGAAGCCCTGTACGAAGAGCAGCGCGCGAGCGATCCCAGCCGCCTGATCTTCGACTTCGAGACGACCCGGCCGCTGCCCGATCTCACGCACGCCCGCTTCACCTACCGGCATGCGGACGCGGTCCGCGACGTCCACGTGACCGGCACCGACGACAACCGGACGCGGGTCACCATCGATCTGACCGGCGTCACGTCGTACGCCACGTTCGCGCTCTACAACCCCTATCGCCTGGTCATCGATTGCCGCACGTCGCCGCCGCATCCGGCGCCCGCGGCCCCCCCTGAGGCGAATGCGGCTCCACCGCCGGTCCCGCTCGAGGCCTCGGCGATCGTCGATTCCGCGGTCCGGTCCCTGCCGACCGTCCGAAGCGATCGTCCGCCCGCCGCCAGGCCGATGCCGGCGGCGGTGCCCCGGCGGCCGCCGGTCGCGCAGGCGGTCGCCGAGGCGGCGCCGTCGCGGCCGGCGATTGAGCTCTATCCCGTTCCGGGCCGCCGCCGGCCGCCGCCCGCGCCGCCCCGCGCGTCGTCGCCCGCTGCCGGCGATTCACACGGGCCGTACGCGGCCGACCAGGCCGCGCCGGCGCCGGATGCCGCCCCGACGCCCGCGGCCGGCGGCGCCGATCCGCCGTCCTTCTCTCCGCGCCTCCCGGCCACGAATCTGGATGGCGGCTTTTCGATGGCCCGCCAGCTCGGCCTCGGCATCTCGCGCATCGTGATCGATCCCGGGCACGGCGGGCGCGACCCGGGCGCGGAGGCCAACGGCGTCACCGAAGCCGATCTCGTCCTCGACATCGCGCTGCGCCTGAGGGCGCTGCTCGAGCGCCATGGAGGCTTCCAGGTCATCCTGACGCGCGACACGAACGTCTTCGTGCCGCTGTGGAAGCGGACCGAAATCGCCAATCAGGCGGACGCCGATCTCTTCCTGTCCATCCATGCCAACGCCAGCCCGAATCACCAGGCCCGCGGGATCGAGACGTACTTCCTCAATTTCGCGTCGAATCCGGAAGAAGCGGCCGTGGCGGCCCGCGAGAACGCGACCTCCGGGCAGACCATGGGGGATCTGTCCGACCTGGTGAAGACGATCGCGATGAACAGCAAGCTGGATGAATCGCGCGACTTCGCGACGATGGTTCAGCGGGCGATGTACTCGACGCTGCGCGCGCAGGACCCCGACACGAGGAATCTGGGCGTGAAGCAGGCGCCGTTCGCCGTCCTGATCGGCGCATCGATGCCCAGCGTCCTCGCCGAAGTCTCCTTCGTCACGAACCGCCAGGATGCCCACTACCTGAAGGAAGGCAGCTACCGCGAGCGGATTGCCGACGCCCTGTACAAGGGCATCCTGCGCTACCAGCACGCCCTCAAGAACGTCCGGACCGCCGACAACCAGTGACCCGGGCGCGCCGCGCCCAGGCCGGCCGCCGTCAGATGTTCAGTCGTGTCTGCGCGGCCGTCTCGCCGTTGAAGCGGTTGCCCGGCCGCAGGCGGTGATAGGCAATGAAGAGGGCCCCGAGCGCCAGGCCGAACAGGGCGGCCCCGATCAGCAGCACGCCGGTGAAGCCGACCGCTGCGACCAGGACCTCCGCCAGGCCGGGCGCCTTCGGCGCCGGCGCATGGCCCACATCCACCATGATGGGGGCCGACGACTGGGCGATCTGAAGAAGTCCCACGCTTTGATTTTACCGCCGGCGGCTCAGGCGGGCCAGTCCCTGCTCGTAAAGGCGAGTTCCGCCAGCGTCCGGACCGCCGCGCCGGTCGGCCCCTTCGGCATCCAGGGCCGCGTCTCCTCCGTCCAGGCCGTTCCCGCAATGTCCAGGTGGGCCCACGGCAGCCCTCCGGCGAATTCCTTCAGGAACAGCGCCGCCGTGATCGATCCGCCCGGCCGGCCGCCGGAGTTCGTGAAGTCGGCGATCTCGCTCTTCAGCTGCTCCCGGTATTCCTCGACGAGCGGCATGGGCCACGGACGATCGCCGGCCCGCTCGGCCACCCGGCGCACCTGCTCGACCCACGCCGGCGGCGTGCCGAACAACCCGCAGGTCAGCTTTCCCAGCGCGACCACCACGGCACCGGTGAGCGTCGCGACATCCACCAGATGCGTCGCTCCCAGCCGCTGGGCGTACCAGAGCCCGTCGCCCAGAATGAGGCGCCCTTCGGCATCCGTATTGATCACCTCGACGGTCTTGCCGCAGGCGCTCCGCAGGATGTCACCCGGCCGGATCGCCCGGCCGCCCGGCATGTTCTCCACCGCCGGTACCACCCCGACCACCCGGATCGGCGCCTGCAGGGCGGCAATCGCCCTCATGGCGCAGACGACCGCGGCGCCGCCCGCCATGTCGTCCTTCATCCGCTCCATGCCCTCGGCCGGCTTGATGGAGATACCTCCGGTGTCGAACGTCACGCCCTTCCCCACCAGGCCCAGCACCGGTCCCGCCGGAGCGCCGGCCGGCTCGTACCTGAACGCCATGAGCCGGGGCGGCTCGTGACTCCCGCGCCCGACGCCGAGCAGCAGGCCCATGCCGAGTTCCTCGATGCGCCGCTCGTCCAGGATCTCGACCTGCACGCCCGCCTCGCCGGCGATCCGCTCGGCCCGCGCCGCGAACTCGCGCGGCGTGAGCGTATTCCCCGGCTCGTTGGCCAGGCCGCGCGACAGGTTGCTGCAGTCCCCCAGCAGCCGCCCGCGCGAGACGGCCCGCACCATGCCCTCGAGCGCCGCCGGCGGCATGCCCGGCACCGCGATCGCCACCTGCTCGAGCGCGGCCGGCGACGGGTCCTGCGTCTTGTAGGAGCCGACGTCGAACTCGGCCAGCGTGAGCCCCTCGGCCATTCCCTGTCCCGCCTCGGCTGGGTCCAGCGGGCCGGCGTACGGATCGGCCACGCCGCGAACGCCCCGGCCGACCAGCGCGACGCGCGTCACCCGGCGCTGCCGCGCCGCCAGTCCGACCGTGGCCGCCAGCCGGCGAAGCACGTCGCCTGAGAATGCGTCCCGCCGCCCGGCGCCCACCAGCGCAATGCGCTTCGCGCGCCAGCGTGCATCGGTCACCGGCGCGACGAACAGGTCGTACAGCCGGCCTCGGATTTCTCCGGACGCGAGCGCCCGGGCAATCTCCCCGCCGGTGGCCGCGCTCGAATCCGCGAGGCCATCGAGCGGCTCGTCCTCGAAGATCGGCACGGCCAGCAGCTCGGTGTCGATCGCCGGCAGGTCCGCCCCCGTGACATCAAATGCGCGCGAGAATCCCATCGAAGTCATCCGGACATTATCCCCCATTGCCTCTCGCTCCGGCACCGGCCGACCGGCGCCAGCGTGCAACCGGCGGAGGGACGCCGGCGGCGGCAGCGCCGGTCAGTTGGACGGCGCCGGGGCGGCGAGAGGGTTGCCGGCGGGGCGAAAGTGACGGTACAATGACGCCTGATGTTTTACCCGCCATTGAGCAAGGAAATGACCATGCGGTACTGTCACAGACGGCTCGCACGGCGGCTCGTTTTCGGTGCCCTGATTGCATCGTTCGGACTCTGGGGACCGGCGATCGCGGCCGGCCGCACCGCGCTCGCCGCCCCTGCCACGAAGACCGACCGGGCCAAGGAAATCAAACCACCCAGGCTCGCCGTCCGCGCAACCCCGACCATTTCGTTTTCCCCCTCCCGCATCTCCGTGTACGCCGACCTCGAGGGGGGGCCGGACGACTACGAGGCGTACTACTGCCCCACGGTCGAATGGAACTGGGGTGACGGCACGACCTCTGAAGCCAGCAACGACTGTGATCCGTACCAGGCCGGCAAGAGCCAGATCCAGCGTCACTACTCGGTCGAGCACACGTACCGGGAGCCCGGACACTATCGCATCTTCTTCATGCTGAAGAAGGACGGCAAGGTCATCGCCAAGGCGAGCAGCCTGGTGCTCGTACGTCCGGGCCTCGGCACGGGTCCCGGCGGCTGGCGCTGACGATCGCACTCGACCGCCTTCCCCTCGATCTCAGCCGGCTTCCGCCGGCGTCTGTCGCGTCTGCCACGCCGGGCGGCCGTCACTGCGGCAGGGTCGCCGTCCCCTTCCGCGGCTGAGGGCCGACGGCCTCGTCCGCCAGCGGTCTCAGCACGACTTCCCTGAACCGGCCGGCCTCGAGCCGGAACGCCCGGACGCGGCTCAACGTGCCACGCGGCGTCCGTCCGGCGATCAGATAGACGGCGTCGGGGTAGGTCGCTTCGGCCAGATCCCGGTCGGACGGAATCGGCGCGCTGGACGGATGCGAATGATAGAAGCCGACGACCGCGCGCCCGGCCTCACGGGCCGCGCGGATGGCGGCGAAATGCTGGCGGGGATCGATGAGGTAGCGGGTCCGGCTGTCCGAGAGATTGCGGGCGGCGACGGCCCGCTCGATGCCGTCCGGACGGCCCACGAGCAGGCCGCAACACTCGTCCGGCGCGGCCGCGCGGGCGTGCGCCAGAATGGCGCGGAGCGCGCCACGCGCGATCCGGACCCGCTCCTCCATGGCTCAGACCGCTTCGACCACCATGGCGATGCCCATCCCGCCGCCGATGCACAGGCCGGCCAGGCCCCGGCGGGCGCCTCTCGCCTTCATGGCGTACAGCAGGGTGGTCAGAATCCTGGCGCCGCTGGCGCCGATCGGATGCCCGAGCGCGATCGCGCCGCCGTTCACGTTGACGCGCGCGGCGTCGAGGCCGAGCTCACGGACCACCGCCACCGACTGGGCCGCGAACGCTTCGTTGAGCTCGAACAGGTCGATGTCGTTCAGCGTCAGGCCCGCGCGGCCGACCGCCTTCCGGACGGCCGACACCGGTCCCATGCCCATGATCATCGGGTCGACGCCGGTCACCGCGTGGGCGAGCACGCGGGCGAGCGGGGGACGGCCGAGCGCCTTCGCGCGCGCGTCGGAGGCGACGACGAGCGCGGCGGCGCCATCGTTGATACCCGAGGCGTTGCCGGCCGTGACCGAACCGTCCTTCCGGAACGCCGCCTTCAGCCCCGCCAGCTTCTCCGCCGTCGTCCCGGCGCGCGGGTATTCGTCCGCGTCGATCCGCACGGCCGGGCCCTTCTTCTGCGGCACCTCGACGGCGACGATTTCCGCCTTGAACGCCCCTCCGGCGATCGCCCGCTCGGCCCGCTGCTGGCTGTCCGCCGAGAACGCGTCCTGCGCCTCGCGGGTCACGCCGAAGCGGGCGGCGACCTCCTCGGCGGTCAGGCCCATGTGGCAGCTCTTCAGCGCGCAGGTCAGCCCCTCGTTCAGCATGGAATCGACGACCTGGCCGTTGCCCATCCGGTAGCCCCAGCGCGCGCCCTTCAGCAGGTAGGGCGCGCCGGTCATCGACTCGGTGCCGCCCGCGACGACCAGGTCGACGTCGCCGAGATGGATCGCTTCGACGGCATGCGCGACCGCCTGCAGCCCCGATCCGCAGACGCGATTGATCGTTTCCGCCGGCACCTCGACCGGCAGCCCGGCCTGGATGGCGGCCTGCCGCGCCACGTTCATGCCGGCGCCCGCCTGCAGCACGCAGCCCAGGATGACGTCACCGACGGCGGCCGGGTCCGCGCCGGCGCGCGCCAGCGCTTCCTTCACCACGACCGCGCCCAGATCGACGGCCGTCAGGTCCTTGAACACGCCGCCGAACGACCCGATGGCCGTGCGGCAGGCACTCACAATCACCGCGGTACTCATGAATGGCCTCTGTCTGTCTCAGGAGGAATGGCCGGACGGCCCCGCGCCTTCAGAACCGGCCGAGCGGGGCCGCGATCGTCAGCTCGGCTTCGGTGGCCTTCGTCACGTCCTCGAGGTCGACGCCGTCGGCGATCTCTCTGAGGACGAGCCCGCGATCCGTGACGTCGATCACCGCGAGCTCGGTGACGATCATGTCGACGACGTTCACGCCGGTGAGCGGCAGGCTGCACTGGCGCAGGATCTTGGCGCCCCCCTCCCGGGTGGTGTGCTCCATGGCCACGATCACCTTCTTCGCGCCGGCGACCAGATCCATGGCGCCGCCCATCCCCTTGACCATCTTGCCGGGGATCATCCAGTTGGCGAGGTTGCCGTGCTGGTCGATCTGGAGCGCGCCGAGCACGGTGAGATCGATGTGGCCGCCGCGGACCATCGCGAAGGAATCGGCGCTGCTGAAATAGGAACTGCCGGGCGTCTCGGTGACCGTCTCCTTGCCGGCGTTGATCAGATCCGGATCGACCTCCGCGTCGAACGGGTACGGGCCGACGCCGAGCAGGCCGTTCTCCGAGTGCAGCGTGATGTCGACGCCGGGCGGCACGAAGTTGGCGACGAGCGTCGGCAGGCCGATGCCGAGGTTCACGTAGTCGCCGTCCTTCAGCTCCTTCGCCACGCGCCGCACGATCCGCTCCCGCTTGTCCACGATTGCTCCCCTGCCGGCCGGCCGGCACGGCCGCCCGCGGCCGCCGTCACGCCGTCCGGACGGTCCGCTTCTCGATCCGCTTCTCGTAGCGGCCGCCCTGCAGGATGTGCCGCACGAAGATCCCCGGCGTGACGATGGCGTCGGCGTCGAGGGCGCCCGGCTCGACGAGCTCTTCGACCTCGGCGATCGTCACGGCCGCGGCGGTCGCCATCATCGGGTTGAAGTTGCGGGCGGTCCGCCGGTAGACAAGATTCCCCTTCCGATCCCCGCGCCACGCCTTGACGAACGCGAAGTCGGCGTGCAGCGGCATCTCCAGCACGCAGGGCCGGCCGTCGATCAGCCGCGTTTCCTTCCCGTCGGCGATCACGGTGCCGTAGCCGGTCGGCGTGAAGAACCCGCCGATGCCGGCGCCGCCCGCGCGAATCCGCTCGGCGAGCGTCCCCTGCGGCACCAGCTCGACGTCCAGCTCGCCGGCGATGAACTGCCGCTCGAATTCCTTGTTCTCGCCGACGTAGCTCGCGATCATCTTCTTCACCTGCCGCGAGCGCAGCAGGACGCCGATGCCGAAGTCGTCCACGCCGGCGTTGTTGCTGATGACCGTGAGATCCCGGGTGCCGCGGGCGTGCAGCGCCGCGATCAGGTGTTCGGGGATGCCGCACAGCCCGAACCCGCCCATCATGATCGTCGCGCCGTCCGGGATGAGGGCGACCGCGTCCGCGGCGCTGCTGAGGACCTTGTTCATACTCGGCGATCCACCGTCCGTCAATGCTATCACGCGCCCGCCGGCCCTCTCCAGCGCGCGCCCGCGCCCGGCGCGTGTCACGCCCCGCCGTCGCCTCCGTCTTCGAGCGCGTCGCGCCAGCGCCGCGCCTCGTCGAACAGCCGCGCCAGGGCGGCCGGCGCCCGCAGATCCTCGCGCGCCGCGCGCAGCCGCGCGATCAGGTCGTCGATCGCGGCGGTGACCTCGTCCGCGTTCGTCGCGAGGATATCCGTCCAGATCCCCGGCGGACTGGCCGCCAGCCGCGTCGTGTCCCGCAGCCCGCCGCCCGCGAGGCGCAGCCCTTCCGCCCCCGCCCGCAAGCCGGCCGTCGCCATCAGCACGCTGGCCACCAGCTGCGGCAGATGACTCACCGCGGCGAACAGCCGGTCGTGGTCCGCCGCTTCCAGCCGGGCCGGGCGGGCGCCGAGCCGCGCAATGAACGTCGCCACCCGCTCCACCGCCGACGCCCGCGCCGAGCCGGGCACCAGCACCCAGGGCCGCCCGTCGAACAGATCGGCGCGCGCCGCCCCGAGGCCGCCGCGCGAATCACCCGCGACCGGGTGGCCGCCCACGAACGCCAGCCGTTCCGGCAGCCCGGCGGCCGCCGCCATGATCGCCTGCTTGGTGCTGCCGGTGTCGGTCACCACCGCCGATCCGGGCATGAGGTCGGGCAGGCGGGCCAGCACCCGGAGAATCTCGCTGATGGGAGTGGCCAGGATGACCAGGTCGGCGTGCCGCAGCCCGTCGAGCCCGGCCGCCTCGGTCACGGCGCCGCGCGCGAGGGCGTCCTGCAGGACGTCGGGCCGATCGACGCCGATGAGTCGCGTTCCGGGCCAGCGCCGCCGGATGGCGTACGCGATCGACCCGCCGATCAGCCCGAGGCCGGTGATGGCGATGACGCCGGCCCCGGGCCCGTCCGGTCCGCGCCCCGGGGATGAGACCGGTCCGGCCATGCCCGGATCAGCGCGTGTCGACGGTCGACCGTCCCGCGCCCCAGCCGCGCCGCGCGGCCGGCTCCACGCAGATCGTCCGCCCGATCGCCGGCGCGATGATCCGCAGCTCGGCCATGAGCCGGTCGAACTGCGCCGGGAGCATCGACTGCGCGCCGTCGCTCAGCGCGTGGTCCGGGTCGCAGTGCACTTCGATCAGCAGCCCGTCGGCGCCGGCCGCCACGGCCGCCCGGGCCATCGACGCGACCTTGTCCCGGCGGCCCGTGCCGTGGCTCGGGTCGACCAGGACAGGCAGGTGGCTGAGCTGCTGCACGACCGGAATCGCCGAGATGTCCAGCGTGTTGCGCGTGTAGCTCTCGAAGGTGCGGATGCCGCGCTCGCAGAGGATGACCTGGCTGTTGCCGCCGCCGAGCACGTATTCGGCCGACAGCAGCCACTCCTCGATGGTCGCCGAGATGCCCCGCTTCAGGAGCACCGGCTTGCGCACGCGCCCCAGCTCCCGCAGCAGCGAATAGTTCTGCATGTTGCGGGCGCCCACCTGGAAGATGTCGCAGTAGCGATCGATCAGCTCGATCTGGCTCGCGTCCATCACCTCGCTGACCAGCTTCAGATTGTGGGCGCTCGCGGCCGACCGCAGCATCCGGAGCCCTTCTTCGCCGAGCCCCTGGAAGCTGTAGGGCGAGCTGCGGGGCTTGAACGCGCCGCCCCGCAGGACCTTCGCGCCGGCCCGCTTCACCGCCGCCGCGGTCGCATGGACCTGCTCCTCGGTTTCCGCCGAACAGGGCCCGGCCATGACGATCACTTCGTCGCCGCCGATCCGGACGTCATCCAGCACGATCACCGTGTTCTCCGGCTTGAACGTCCGGCTGGCGAGCTTGTACGGCTCGGAGATCCGCAGCACCTCGTGCACGCCGTCCATCATTTCGATGAGGCGCGGGTCCACCGGCCGCTGGCCGACGGCGCCGATCACCGTCCGCGTGGCGCCGGTCGACCGGTGCACGTCCATGCCGAGCTCGACCAGGTGCTCCACGACCTTGACGATCTGCGCCTCGTCGGCCCGTTCCTTCATCACGACGACCATGTCTGCAGCTCCCTCACCGGCCCAGCCCGCCTGCGCCCCGGCGCCCGATCCCTGCCCCTGTCCCGATTGCGGCATCGACGTCCTCACGGTTCCTGCGGGCGCAACGGCCCGCGGTCCTCACTGACGCTGACGCGCTCGATCCGACGCGCTTCATCGATGATACGCTCAAACAGCCGCCCGATGGCCCCCGGGCCCAGGGGCCCGCCCATGCCCGCGTCGACCGCCCGGACGTGCCGCAGGACGTCGGCCTCCCGCGCCGGCTGATACACCGCGAGCCCCCCGGCGCGCTTCAGCTCGCCGATCGCGAGCGCGCAGGCGGCCCGCTCGTTGAGCAGGCGGACCAGGTGCTCGTCCACCCCGTCAATTCGCCGGCGCAACTCGTCGATCGTCATCCCGCTCCGCCGGATCCGCCGGTCCCTTGAGCCAGCGGACGTACGCCTCGACCCGCTCGCACAGGTCCGGTGCCCGCCCCGCCTCCGCGATCACGCTCACCAGGCCGCTGCCGACCACGGCCGCATCCGCCCAGGCACCGACCTGCCGGACGTGGCCCGGGCTGGAGATGCCGAACCCGAGCGCCACCGGCATCGTCGTCTCCGCCCGGATGCGCCGGACGAGGTCGCCGGCGCCGGGCGCGATGGTGTCGCGGGCGCCCGTGACGCCGAGACGGGAGATCCCGTACAGGAACCCGCGTCCCAGCTGCGCCGCCCGCCGAATCCGCTCCGTCGTGGTCGTCGGGCTGAGCAGAAAGATCATGTCGAGCCCGGCGGCGGTGACTGTTTCCCGGA
The DNA here is from genome assembly GCA_035534615.1 of Vicinamibacterales bacterium. GTDB lineage: Bacteria > Acidobacteriota > Vicinamibacteria > Vicinamibacterales > CAVVIG01 > JAGWRA01. The sequence goes on along the minus strand of DATLRO010000092.1, from coordinate 105,642 downwards.
CCGTGCCGGCCTCCTCGATCGGCAGGTCGAGCACCAGCACGCCGTCGACGCCCGCCTCCGCCGCCCGCGCCGCGAACCGCTCCACGCCCATGCGCATCAGCGGATTGGCGTAGCTGAAGAGGACGATGGGCGCGCCGACGCCGGCGCGCACGCGCGCGATCAGATCGAGGGAGGCCGCCAGGCTTCCCCCCGCGGCGAGCGCCCGCTCCGTCGCCCGCTGAATGACCGGGCCGTCGGCCAGCGGATCCGAGAACGGCACGCCGACCTCGAGGACATCGGCGCCGGCCCGATCCAGGGCGCGCAGGATCTCGCCCGACCGCCCGAGATCGGGATCGCCCGCGGTGACGTAGGTCACCAGGCCCGTCCGCCCGTCCTGACGCAGCCGGGCGAACGTGGTGTCAATCCGAGACATGGTCCGTGTCCTGTGCCTTTCCGCCGCCGGTCCGCCGCGCGAGCACCTTCTGCACCGTCTCGACGTCCTTGTCGCCGCGGCCCGACAGATTCACCAGAATCGTGCGGCCGCTCCCCAGTTCACGCGCCAGCCGCGTCGCGTGCGCCACCGCGTGCGACGATTCGAGCGCCGGCAGGATGCCTTCCAGCTGCGCGAGCTGCTCGAAGCCCTCGAGCGCGTCGGCGTCGGACGCCCACGTGTACTCCGTGCGGCCCGTCTGCCGCAGCCACGCGTGCTCGGGGCCGACCGCCGCGTAGTCGAGCCCGGCCGAGACCGAATGCGTCGCCTCGATGTTGCCGTCGCCATCCTGCAGGATGAACGTGCGCGTCCCCTGCAGCACGCCGGCGCTGCCGCCCGCGAACCTGGCGGCGTGCCGGCCCGGCGCGATCGCCTCCCCGCCGGCCTCGACGCCGATCAGCCGCACTTCGCGGTCGTCGATGAAGCCGTCGAAGATCCCGATCGCGTTGCTGCCGCCCCCCACGCACGCCACGACCGCATCCGGGAGCGCGCCGGTCTGCGCGAGGAACTGCGCGCGGGCCTCCCGGCCGATCACCGACTGGAACTCGCGCACCATCAGCGGGTACGGATGCGGACCGAGCGCGGATCCGAGCAGGTAGTACGTGCGGTCGACGTGGGTCACCCAGTCGCGCATCGCCTCGTTGATCGCATCCTTCAGCGTGGCGCTGCCGGCCTCCACCCGGCGGACTTCGGCGCCGAGCAGCCGCATCCTGAACACGTTCAGCGCCTGGCGCGCCATGTCGGCCGCGCCCATGTACACGTGGCACTCCAGGCCGAACAGGGCGCAGGCCGTGGCGGTCGCGACGCCGTGCTGTCCGGCACCCGTCTCGGCGACAATCCGGCACTTGCCCATCCGCACGGCGAGCAGCGCCTGGCCGAGCGCGTTGTTGATCTTGTGCGCGCCGGTGTGCGTGAGGTCCTCACGCTTGAGGAAGATCCGGGCGCCGCCGGCGGCGGCCGACAGCCGCCGCGCCTCGTACACCGGCGTCGGCCGTCCCACGTAGTCGCGCAGCAGCCGGTCCAGTTCCGCCTGGAACGACGCGTCGGCCCGCGCCCTGAAATATTCGCGCTCCAGCGTTTCGACCGGCTCGACCAGCGTTTCCGGCACGAACCGCCCGCCGAACTCGCCGAAATAGCCGCGCGCATCCGGATCCCGCCGCCCCACGGCGGCCGGCATGACTGCTTCTGGCCTGCTCACTCGTGCACCTCTTCCATCCCCCGCACCACCGAGAGGAACGCCCGCAGCTTCTGCGGGTCCTTGACGCCCGGCCGCGCTTCGACGCCCGATGAGACATCGACGCCGAACGGCCGCACGACGCGGACGGCCTCTCCGACGTTGTCGGGCGTCAGTCCCCCGGCCAGCACCAGCCGGCGCCGCCTGGCCAGCCCGGCGGCCACCGCCCAGTCGACCGTCCGGCCGGTGCCGCCGCGCCGAGCCGGGTCGTGCACGTCGGCGAGCAGCGTGACGCGCGCCGGCCACGCGTCCACGCCGGCCGGCTCCCCACCGGACGACAGCGCCACCGCCTTCAGCACCGGCCGCGTCACGCCGCGGGCGAAATCGATCGACTCGCCGCCGTGCAGCTGCACGCCGGTCAGCCTGGCCAGCGCCGCCACGCCGTTGACGTAGCCGATCGGCTGATCGACGAACACGCCGACCGCCGCGATGCCGATCGGCAGCGACGCCACGATCCGCTTCGCCCGGTACGGATCGACGAACCGCGGACTCGCCGGCCAGAACACGAAGCCGAGCGCCGAGGCGCCGAGCGCCACCGCCAGGTCGGCGTCCTCCTGGCGCGTGATGCCGCAGATCTTGATCAGCATGGCGGCCGGCCCGGTCCGGCCGGAAGGGGCGCCGGGCTGCCGTCGAGCAGCAGCCGGAGCGCCTCCCCCGGATCGGGGCTGGTCATCAGCCGCTCGCCGAGCAGAAACGCGCGATATCCGGCCGCGCGCAGCCCCTGCAGATCCGCGGCCGACTTCAGCCCGCTTTCGCTGACGGCCACCGTGTCCCTCGGCATGCCGGCCATCAGGCGGTACGACGTGTCGAGGCTGACGCTGAGGTCGCGCAGGTTGCGGTTGTTCACCCCGATGAGGTCCGCGCCGGCGCCGACCGCCACCGCCAGCTCCTCCGCATCGTGCACCTCGACCAGGGCGGCCAGCCCCAGGCCCGCCGCCCGCGCCAGCCGCCGTTCGAGCTCCGCCCGGCCGAGTGCCGCCACGATGAGCAGCACGGCGTCCGCGCCGGCCGCCCGCGCCTCGAGCAGCTGATAGTCGTCGACGATGAAATCCTTGCGGAGCACGGGGAGCGTAACCGCCGCCCGGACCGCCTGCAGGTGCTCCAGCGCGCCGTCGAAGAACGTCGGCTCGGTCAGGACCGACACCGCCGCGGCGCCGGCCGCCTCGTACCCGCGTGCGATGGCAGCCGGATCGTAGGCCGGCCGCAGCAGCCCTCGCGCCGGCGACCGCCGCTTGCACTCCGCAATCACATTGAGCCGATCCGTCCGCGCGAGGGCGCGCCGGAAGAGGCCCGGCCGCACCGGCGCCGCCTCGGCCCGCGCCGCCAGCGCCGCGGCCGGCTCGGCGGCCGCACGCACCTCCACGGCCCGACGCGTAGCCGCCACGATCGTCGCCAGCAGGTCGCCCCCGCCCGCGCCGGCAGTCGATCCGCTCATGCCCGGGTCCCTCCCTCGGTCCCTCCCTCGTCCGCCTCGCGTGACACGGCCACGAGCCCCTCGAGCGTCTGCGCGGCATCGCCCTCGTCGATTGCCCTGGCGGCCCAGTCGATCCCCTCCCGCACGGACGGGACGGCGCCGGCCACCATCAGCGCCGCCCCCGCGTTGAGCAGCACCACGTCCCGCGCCGGGCCGCGCGAACCGGTCAGCACGTGCCGGACGATCGCCGCATTCCTCGCCGCTTCTCCGCCGACGAGCGCCTGGCGGCTGCTCTTCGGCAGGCCGAAATCGGCCGGGTGCACGTAGAACGTCTGGACGGCGCCGTCACGGCACTCCGAGACCTTCGTGTAGCCGGAGGTGGAAATCTCGTCGATGCCGTCCGCGCCGTGCACCACCCAGGCCCGCTCGGCTCCCAGCTGCATGAGCGATCGCGCGACGAGCTCGGTCAGTTCCGGACGGGGCACGCCGACGAGCTGCCGCCGGGCGCCGGCCGGATTCGTGAGCGGCCCGAGGAGGTTGAACGCCGTGCGGATCCCCAGCTCACGCCGCGTGGCGGCCGCGTGCCTCATCGACGGATGAAAGGTCGGCGCGAAGAGGAACGCGATGCCCGCCTCGTCCAGGCAGCGCTCGACGACCGCCGGCGGGGCGTCGGTGCGCACGCCGAGCGCCTCGAAGAGATCGGCGCTGCCCGACCGGCTCGAGACCGACCGGTTGCCGTGCTTGGCGACCGGCACGCCGCACGCCGCCACGACGATGGCGGCGGCGGAGGAGATGTTGAACGTGCCCGACCGGTCTCCCCCCGTGCCGCAGGTGTCGAAGACGTCGTCGTGCCGCCGGGCGAACGTCACCGCCTGCGCCCGCATCGCGCGCGCCAGGCCGACGATCTCGGCCGGCCGCTCGCCTTTCATCGCCAGTCCGACCAGCAGGCCGGCAATCTGCGACGGAGTCGCGCGCCCGGTCATGACCTCGGTCATGGCGGCGGTCGCCTCCTCCTCGGTCAGGTCCTTCCGCTGGCTCAGCTTCAGGAGGAGGGCCGGAAGCGCGACCGAACCCGGACTATCCATGGTGCCGATCCTCCAGGAAGTTGCGCAGCAAGTGCCGTCCCTCGCCGGTCAGAATCGATTCGGGGTGGAACTGGACCCCGTACACCGGCCAGGTGCGGTGCCGCAGGCCCATGATCGCGCCGTCCTCGCGCGCGCGGGCGGAGATCTCCAGCGCGTCCGGCAGACTGCCTTCCTCCACGACGAGCGAGTGATACCGCGAGGCCAGGAACGGGCCGGCAATCCCGCGGAAGACGCCGCGCCCGTCGTGCTCGATCATCGACGTCTTGCCGTGCATGGGCGCCTGGGCCCGCACGACCGTGCCGCCGAACGCCATGCCGATGGCCTGGTGGCCGAGACAGACACCGAGGATCGGGAGGTCACGGCCGAAGCGGCGGATCGCGTCGATCGTCACGCCGGCCGCCTCGGGCCGGCCCGGGCCGGGCGAAATCACGATCCGGGCCGGGGCCAGGGCGGCAATCTCCTCGACGGTGACCGCGTTGTTCCGCCGCACGGTCACGGCGGCGCCCAGCTCCCCCAGGTACTGCACGAGGTTGTAGGTGAACGAATCGAAGTTGTCGATGACCAGGAGCATTGTCAGCCCTTCACCTGCCGTCCGGCGTCACAGGCCGCCGTGCGCGAGCTCGAGCGCACGCACCATCGCCCGGGCCTTGTCCCGCGTTTCCTCGTACTCGGCCGCCGGGTTCGAATCACTGACGATGCCGGCGCCGGCCTGCACGTACGCCCGGCCGTTGGCGAGCACGAGCGTCCGGATGGTGATGCAGAAGTCGAGATTGCCCGCGAAGTCCAGGTACCCGACCGCCCCCGAGTAGATGCCGCGCGGCGACGGCTCCAGCTCGGCGATGATCTCCATCGCGCGCAGCTTCGGCGCGCCCGACACCGTGCCGGCCGGGAAGCAGGACACCAGCGCATCGAGCCGGTCCCGGTCCGCAGCCAGCCTGCCCTCCACGATCGACACCAGGTGCATGACGTGCGAGTAGCGCTCGAGCCCCATGAACTGCGGCACGCGCACCGACCCGTACTCGGACACCCGGCCGACGTCGTTGCGGCCCAGGTCGACCAGCATGACGTGCTCGGCCCGCTCCTTCTCGTTGCGCTTGAGCTCCTCGGCCAGCCGCACGTCCTCCTCCTCCGTCCGGCCGCGCGGCCGCGTGCCGGCGATCGGATGCGTCTGCACGTGCGTCCCTTCGACCCGCACCAGCATCTCCGGCGACGATCCGACGATCGAGACGCCGCCCATCCGGATGAAATACATGTACGGGGAGGGGTTGACGTGCCGCAGCGCGCGGTAGACGGTGAACGGATCGACATCGACCGGCGCCTCGAACCGCTGGGACAGGACGACCTGGTAGATGTCGCCGGCCGCGATGTACTCCTTGGCGATCCGGACCTTCTCCTCGAATTCCTCGCGCGTCATGTTCGCCTGCAGATCCAGGCCGGCCCGGCCGCCGGTCCGCGACTCCGACAGGCTCCGCTGCAGCTCGCGCTCGAGGAATTCGATCTTCGCGCACGCGAACTGGTACAGCGCCTCGAGCTCGTCGTCGGCCGTGATGCGCGCGTTGGCGATGATCAGGATCCGGTGCCGCACGTGGTCGAACGCCAGCACCGTGTCGAACAGCATGAAGCCCGCATCGTCCCCGAGCGTGTCGCCCGGCACCCGCGGCACCGCCTCGAACCAGGAAGACGCCCCGTACCCGAGATACCCGACCGCGCCGCCGGTGAAGCGGGGCAGATCCGGCACGAACGGCGAGCGGAAATCGGCCATCAGGCGGCGCAGCGTCTCGATGAACGGCTGCGTCGACACCGTGGTCGCCCCCGCGCGATCGATGATCGTCTCGCCGTCCCGCGCGCGCAGCACCAGGAACGGATCCTTGCCGAGAAAGGAATACCGTCCCACGTGCTCGCCGCCCTCGACGCTCTCGAGGAGGAACGCGTAATCCGAGTGTTCGGCGATCTTCAGGAACGCGGAGACCGGCGTGAGCAGGTCCGCCACCAGCTCCTTGCAGACGGGGACGAACGTGCCCCGCTGCGCCAGCTCCCGGAATTCCTCGAACGATGTCAGCTTCATGCCTGCAGATGTCGTGAACATGCCTCACTCGCTCTTCTCGTCATGCCGGCTCCGCGACGGCGGCCTCTTCCGCCAGCCGCGTCACGGCCGCCATCGTCATCACCCGGGCGTCCGGCGACGCGCCGGTCCACCACGCAAACTGCGCCCGTGCCTGGGCCACCAGCATCTCCAGCCCGCCGAGGGTCCGGCAGCCGGCCGCCGCCGCCTCCCGCAGCAACCGCGTCGTCGCGGGGTTGTACACGAGGTCGTACACCAGCCTTCCGGTCAGGGAGTCCGCGCGCATCGGCGACGCGTCCGGGTGCGGGAACTGACCGACCGGCGTGGCATTCACCAGCAGGTCCCAGCTTCCCGGCGGCGGTGCGCACGGGCCGGCCGTGCCGCCGGCCAGCCGGGCCACCGCCTCGGCGCGGCCGGCCGTCCGGGCGTGCACCGTCACCTGCGCCCCGGCGCCGGCCGCGGCAATCGCGACGGCGCGTGCGGCGCCGCCGGCGCCCAGCACCGCCACGCGCGCGCCCGCGAGCGCCATCCGCCCGGCCAGCGGCGCGAGAAAGCCCTCCACGTCCGTATTGGTGGCGTGCCAGCCGTCCGGCTCACGCCGCAGCGTGTTCACCGCGCCGACGCGGCGGGCGACCGGATCGGTCCGGCCGGCGCGCGCATACAGCGCCTCCTTGTACGGAATCGTGACGCTGACCCCACGCACGCCCAGCCGATCGGCCACCTGCAGGAAGTCGTCCGCATCGGCCGCTTCGAGCGGCACGTAGACCGCATCGAGCCCCGCCGCCCGAAACGCGGCGTTGTGCATCGCCGGCGACACCGAGTGCGCCAGCGGCGCCCCGACCAGGCCGTAGACGGCGGTCGCCGGCGTACTCTCCCGAAAGCGGAATTCGGAGACGAGCCGCGCCGCCGGGATCTGCCCCAGGCCGGCCTCGCTGCCCGCATACGTCCAGCACGAGCCGAAGCGGGCGGCCAGCGCGCGCGTGGCGAACCCGGCGGGCCCCATGGCCAGCAGGACCAGACGTCCATCCGCCCCGGCCGCCGCACCCGCGTCGAGCAGCGGCAGGCAATCGGCCAGCCGATGCGCCTGCACGGCCAGCTTCGTCACGGCCGCGCCGGTGGCCCGCATGGCCCGCAGCCGCGCGGACAGGTCGTCCGGCACGCCCGTGAAGTCATGGTGGGAGATGACGATCCGCCGTCCTCCCTCCTGCGCCACCAGGTCGTCGAACCCGGCCTTCCACTCCACATCGACGAATTCCGCCCCCAGCGCCAGCGCCTCCGCCAGGATCCGTCGCCGCTCCTCCTCCGATCCGGCGAACGCCCCCCCTTCCCACCGCGGCCGGCAGGTGACCACCACGGGGCCGGGGCGGCCCTGCAGCGCCGCGGCGACGTCGAGGTCCCGGACTGCGTCGAGACGGAGCTCGACCAGATCGGCGTCGGGACAGGCGTCGCGGCGGCGGCGCAGCTCGGCCGTGGTCGGGGCGCTCACGGTGACGCACAAGCGGGTTCGGGCCATAAACAACAAAAGCCTCTTCAACCGGGTGGCTGAAGAGGCTTGATCGTAATCGCGCGCGTGAATCTCGATCAGGCGATGCGGTGCGCCCCTTCATGCTGGTTGGCGTAGTAATACCACCACCACGCGGCGCGGACGCCGGACCACACGTCCCCCGGCACGCCGGTCGGCGCGTGGAGACCCGAGTGCGTCTGCGTCGTTTCAGCCATGAAGCTCAGCGCGTCTCAATCAACGGTCCGGGGCGCCCGGACGACGGCCTACGATAGCAGAGCATCGCGAAACCTGTCAACTCGATCGGCCTTTTCTCCTTGACCCGCAAGCACTTCTTTCGCTATAACCAAAACAGTATCGGCACATTTCCGCCCATCGACACGAGCAACACGGGTGAGGTCGCCGCATCGCGGGCCGCCCCCACGCACCACATGAAATTCCGATCTCTGACACTCGCCGCGGCACTGGTCGCGCTGGCCGTCGCAACTCTTCCGGCCGCTCCTGAACCACCGGCCACCGGCCCGATGCCGGTGAGTGAAATCCGGCCCGGCATGGTGGGCATCGGGCAGACGGTGTTCCACGGGACCCACCTGTCCGAGTTCAAGGCGCACATTCTCGGCGTGCTGTCGGATGTCGTCGGCCCGCGGCGCGATCTGATTCTGGCGCGGCTGGAGGGCGGGCCCCTGGCCGACACCGGCGTGATCGCCGGCATGAGCGGCAGCCCTGTCTATGTGAACGGACGGCTGATCGGGGCGGTGTCGTACTCGCTCGGCACCTTCTCGAAGGAGCCGATTGCCGGCATCACGCCGATCGCGGAGATGACGGCGTCGGCGGATTACTCGACGCGCCGCCCCGTCTCGGCCGCGGCGGCGGCGCTGCGGCTGCCGCTGACCCGGGCCGGCGTGGCGCGCGCGCTCCGCGAGGCGTTCGTCACGTGGGAGCGGCCGTTCGCCGACGATCCGACCGACGTCGCCGCCGGCGGCGTGGGCCGCCTGCTCGGGATGAGCGGCGGGCAGATCGGCGCGATGCTGCGGCCGATCGCCACGCCGCTCGTGATGGGCGGCTTCGATCCGTCGACGACGTCGCTGCTCCGCGATTCGCTGCGCGGCGGCGGGTTCATCCCGGTGGCGGCCGGCGGCGCCGGCCCGGCCCCGGCCGGGGTCGCGAATCGCCCGCTGCGCCCGGGCGATTCGATCGGCGTCAATCTCATCAGCGGCGATCTCCAGCTCGGGGCGGTCGGCACCGTCACGGCGATCGACGGGACGCACGTCTATGCGTTCGGCCACCCGCTGTACAACCTCGGGCCGACCGACTTCCCGATGCTGCGGGCGTACGTCTACGCCATCCTCCCGAGCCTGTACTCGTCGATGAAGCTGGCGGCCACGACCGACGTCATCGGCACGCTCCAGCAGGATCGCGCGACCGCCATCTCGGGCACGCTGGGCCCGGGGCCGACGCTCATCCCGATCCACGTCACGCTCAAGTCGGAGCGGGCGCCGGAGCGCACGTTCAACTTCCAGGTCGTGCGCGACCAGGTGTTCACGCCGCTGATGACCTACGTCTCGATCGTCAACACGCTGGGCTCCTACGAGCGTCAGTACGGAGCGGCCACGTTCGAGGTGAAAGGGACGGCGACGCTGAAAGGCCAGGGCGCCATTCACTTCGAGGACCTGTTCACCGGCGACCAGCCGTCGGTCGGCGCCGCGTCGTACATCGTCGGCCCGCTGACGTTCCTCCTCAAGAACGAGTACGAGCCGGTCGAGATCCAGGGGCTGAACATCGCCATCACCTCGACCGAGGAGCCGCGGACCGCCACGCTGGAGCGCGTCTGGCTCGACGCCGCGCGCGCCCGGCCGGGCTCGACGGTGCCGCTGAAAGTGCTGCTCCGCACCTACCGCGGCGACGAAATCATCCGGACCGTGCCGATCACGGTGCCGACCTACGCCACCGGGCGTCTGTCGGTGATCGTGTCGGCCGGCGCGCGGCTCGCCCAGGTCGAACAGCGGCAGGCCGGGTCGCAGCCGCACACGGTCGTGCAGATGATCCGGGAGCTGAACAACGCCCCCAAGAACAACCGGCTGTACATCCAGCTCGTCAGCCCCGAGGCGGGCGCCGTCGTCAACGGCGAGCGGATGCAGGCGCTGCCGCCGTCCGTGATGGACGTGCTGCAGGCGGACCGCAGCACCGGGAGTTTCGCGCCGCTCAGCACCGCCACCATCGGCGAGTGGGAGATCTCGACCGATTACGCCGTCAGCGGCTCGCGCGTCCTGTCACTCAACGTCGGGGAGGACTAGGCCTGTCCCTTCTGCGGCGCCCGATGCCCGGATCGCCCGCCCGCCCGCCGGCGCGGCCCGCGCGCGTGCCTCAGCCGCGACGCCGCCTCGCGGCCTCGTTCCACACTGACTTCACACATCCAAGGATCCCATGTCGACTCGATCCGTTCGCGCCCTGGTGCTCCTGACGTTCACGCTGTCGCTCGCCGCGCTCGTCCACGCGTCGAGCCCCCAGTTCTGGCGGGTGGAGACCCAGCGCGACTTTCTGAAGGGCGATCTGCACGACCTGGCGATCGACGGCTTCGGCCGCCTGATCCTCGGCCCCACCACCCGGATGGTGTACGAGGCCAGCTCGCCGTTCCTCTGGTCGATCGCCGCCGCGCCGGACGGCACGATTTACGCCGGCTCGGGCAACGAGGGCAAGGTCTTCCGCATCGACCCCCAGGGGAAGGCCAGCCTGCTGTTCGACGCGAACGAACTCGAGGTCCACGCCCTGGCCCTCGCGCCCGACGGCACGCTGTACGTCGGGACGTCGCCCAACGGGCGGATCTACAGGATCAACAAGGCGGGCGCGGCCGTATCGTTCTTCAAGCCGGACGCGAAGTACATCTGGGCGCTGGCGGTCGACCCCAAGGGCGATCTGTATGCCGCGACCGGCGAAAAGGGGGACATCTACCGGATCACGCCTGATGGCAAGGGGGCCGTCTTCTTCAAGACGAACGCCGCACACGCCACGGCGCTCGCGTTCGATCACGCGGGGAACCTGCTCGTCGGCACCGCATCCCCGGCCCGGGTCCTCCGGGTCGATCCGGCCGGCAAGGGCTTCGTGCTCCTCGATTCGTCGTTCCAGGAGATCAACGCGCTGCGGGTCGACGACAAGGGGAACGTCTACGCGGCCGCCATCACCGGCGCGCCGGTGGCCGCCGGGACGACCGCCGCGGGCGCCGGGTCGGCCACCACTCCCGCCGCGCCGGTGCCGTCCGTCTCGACCGAAATCACGTCCATGTCGGTCGTCGACACCTCCGGCGGCGTGACCAGCGGGGCCGGGGATGCCGCCGAGGCGGCGGTCGGCCCCAAGGGCGCCATCTACCGCATCGCCCCCGACGGCCTCTGGGACGAAATCTGGAAATCGCAGCAGGACGCGCCGTACGACCTCACGTTCGAGTCGGACGGCGCCCTGCTGGTGGCCACGGGCAACCGCGGCCGTCTGTACCGGTTGAGCGGCGACCCGCTCGAAGCCACCCTGGTCGGCAGCGCGGACGCAAAGCAGGTCACCGCATTCGTTCACGCGCGCGGCCACCTGTACTTCGCGACCGCCAACCCGGGCAAAATCTTCGAGCTGTCGTCGAAGCCGGCGGCCAAGGGGACGTACGAGTCGACCGTCCATGACGCGCAGATGGTGGCCACGTGGGGCACCCTGCGCTGGCACGCCGTCGAGCCGGGCGGCAGCCACCTGGAGATCTCGACGCGGACCGGGAACACCCAGGTCCCCGACGACACCTGGAGTCCCTGGTCGGCGCCGTACACGAACCCCGACGGCTCGCTCATCACGAGCCCGAAGGCACGCTATCTCCAGTGGCGGGCCGTGTTGTCGGGCGCGCCGGGGCCGACGCTGACGTCGGTGACGACCGCCTACCTGCCGCGCAACCTCCGTCCGACGGTCGAGTCGATCACCGTGTACCCGCCCGGCATCGTCTTCCAGAAGCCGTACCCGACCGGCGAGCCCGACCTCGCGGGATTCGAGGGCCAGACGACGCCCGACCGGGCCCTCATCGTCGCCGCTTCGACGCCCCCGCCGAGCCCATCGTCCGGTCCGTCGCTCGGCCGGCGGGTCTACGAAAAGGGGCTCGAGACCTTCACGTGGAAGGCGGACGACCCGAACAACGACGACCTTCGCTACGACGTGCTGTACCGACGCGACAGCGACACGTCCTGGTCCGTGCTCCGGCGCGGCCTGACCGACGAGATTCTGGTGTGGGATACGAGCGCGGTGCCGGACGGCCGGTACATCATCAAGATCGTCGCGTCCGACGCCCCGTCCAACGAGCCGGCCCAGGCCCTGACCGGCGAACTCGAAAGCCGCGTGTTCACGATCGACAACACGCCGCCGGCCGTGCACGTCACCTCCATCCGCCGCGACGGGGCGCATCTTCTGGTCGATTTCACGGCGGCCGACAACGTCTCGATCGTGCAGGGGGCCGGGTACGCGGTCGACGGGCAGGCGTGGAAGTCGCTCTATCCGACCGACGGCATTGCCGACTCGATGACCGAGCGGTTCGAGGCGACGCTTCCCGACAGCCTGCTGGGGCAGACCATCATGATCCGGGCGATCGACGCGATGAACAACATCGCCTCGGAGCCGGTGGTCCTGAAGCCGACGACCGGCACGGACGCGCCACGGAAGCACTGAGGGCGGTCGGCGGGGCGCTCCCCGGGGGTGTCGAACCTGGCGCCCTTTAATGGTGGGATGCCCGAAGCGGGCGGGGGCGGACGATCAGAGCGTCGCAGCGACCGCCAGGACGGCATTGAGCGGCTGCCGGTCGGCGGACTTTCTGGACAGGTGCGGCGCGCTTGCGGGCGTGACGTGCGGCATCTTCCCGCGCACCGTCACGTGCAGGCGCCAGGCCAGACTGGGACCGGGGCCGACGAAGACCCCCACCCCGTCGGGCGTCACCGGCTGGAGCTGCGTCTCCATGATGGAGTCCATCAGATTCAGGATCTCTTCGCGCGCCTGCTGACCGCTGCCGGGCACGCCGTCCGAATGGATGACGTCCAGGTTGCGGATCCGACCCTCGTGCGTCACGAAGGCCGACAGGGCAAAGACCGCGTCGGACCGGCGTCCGCTGTCGTCCGACGGCTCCTGCGGCGCCACCAGCGTCCGCCCGTCGGCCGACAGGCCGCCTGCCGGCTCGGCCGGCGCGGCGAGCACCTCGACCAGCGCAGCCAGCGAGTCGGGCCGTTCGTGGGCTCCGAAGCGCATCATGCCGAGCATGATGAGCAGACAGGCCAGCGTGGCGCCAGCCGCGCCGAGGCCGGCGTACACGAAATGCAGGTCCTCGAACAGGCGGCCGACGCGGCTGGCGACCGACTCGTCCCGCTCGGCCTTCATCCGGCTGATGACGCCCGCCTTCAGGCCGCTTTCATCATCGAAGGACACCTGCGACAGCTCGGCCGACCGACCCCGCAGCGCCTCGCCGATCGTCTGCAGCTGCCCCGCTTCGGCCGCGCAGGCGGCGCAGTCCAGCAGGTGCCCCTCAACGGCAATCTGTTCCCTGATCGACAGCTCGCCGTCGTGAAAGGCCGCCAGACGCCGGAGAACCTGGCCGCAGGTCATGCAGGTCATGCTCCGTTCACCCCGCGCAATTCCGTTCGAAGCGCCTGGCGCGCGCGCGTGAGCCTCGATTTGACGGTGCCGACCGCCACGCCGAGCGAGAAGGCGATTTCCTCGTAGCTCAACCCGTCGAGCTCCCGCAGGACGATCGCGGTCCGCTGTTCGAACGGCAAGCCGTCGAGCGCACGCCAGATCCGCGTGGCCAGTTCCTTGCGCGCCAGCACGCGATCGGGCGCCGTCAGGCCGTTCCCGGACAGGTGATCGCCGTGCAGCGCCATGTGCTCATCGAGCGACACCTGCTCGGACCGGTGCCGCCGCCGCCACCACCGGTGCCGGTTCCTCGCCTGATTGACGACGATCCGGTAAATCCAGGTGCGGAGCGACGACTGGCCGCGGAAGGTGTGAATCGTCCGGAACACCCGCAGGAACACTTCCTGCGACAGGTCCAGCGCTTCGTCACGCTCGCCCAGCAAATGCAGGGCGAGCTGATAGACCATCCGCTGGTGCTCCTCGACGAGCTCCGCGCATGCGAATTCATCGCCGGCCGCGCAGCGCTCCACGAGGGCCGCTTCGCCGCCCGCGACTTCCGACCAGCCGACTGCTCCAGCTTGCTTCACCAGGGTGTCCCCAGAGATTGTCAAGGGTTCACCTCGAAATATAGCAGGTATTCAGCCGCCTGTCAGGTGGTCCCGGAGCCGGCCCGCCTCGCGCGCCTCCCGTCCCCGACACCCCCGCTGTCAGATTTAGACCCCTTTCAGGGCCGAAGGTTCCGATTTTCGCCGATTCCGCGTGCAGGGCGATGGTGGGGCGCCCGCCGGCTAGGCCTGCACGCCCTTCGGGTCTGCCGCGTCCCGCAGGCCGTCGCCGAGGAAGTTGAAGCCGAGCACGAGCAGCGCGATGGCCAGCCCGGGGAAGATCGTCAGGTGGGGCGCGTCGAGCAGGTGGGACACGCCGGCGCTCAGCATCGTGCCCCAGCTCGGCGTCGGCGGCTGGACGCCGAGCCCGAGAAAGCTCAAGGCCGCCTCGCTGACGATGGCGCCGGCCATCCCGAGCGTGGCCTGCACGACGACCGCCGGCATCGCGGCCGGCAGGACGTGCCGCAGCAGAATCCGCGGCGTGCCGGCGCCCAGCGCCCGCGCCGCCTGCACGTAATCGATCTCCCGCGTCCGCAGGACCTGCCCGCGCACCAGGCGCGCGTAGCCGACCCAGCCGATGACCGACAGCGCCAGCAGCACGTTCATCAGGCTCGGACCGAGCACCGCCACGAGCGCGATGGCGAGCAGCAGGCCGGGGAATGCCAGCAGGATGTCGATCAGCCGGCTCACGATCTCGTCGAACCAGCCGCCGAAGTAGCCGGCCATGGCGCCCAGCAGGCTGCCGATCACGGATGACACCGAGACGACGACGATCCCGACGAGGAACGAGATGCGGGTGCCGGCCAGCACGCGCGACAGGATGTCACGGCCCAGCTCGTCCAGGCCGAAGGGATGCCGCCACGACGGCCCGGCCAGCCGCAGCGCCAGATTCTGGGTATTGGGGTTGTACGGCGAAATCCAGGGCGCGAACAGGGCGGCCAGCGCCGCCACGACGACGACCGCCAGCCCGAACCGCGCCATCGGCCCCTTCACAGCGTCGCGCACGGCACGGACGGTCGGCATCGCGCTCATTCGTACCGGATACGGGGATCCAGCAGGCCGTACGCGAGATCCGTCAGGAGGTTCGCCGCGACGTACGTGAACGCGATGAGCAGAATGCAGCCCTGCACCAGTGGATAGTCCCGGAAGCTGATCGACTGGATCAGCAGCCGGCCGACGCCGGGCCACGCGAAGATCGTTTCCGTGATGACGGTCCCGGTGAGCACCGCCCCGAACTGCAGACCGAAGATCGTCACGATCGGAATGAGGCTGTTGCGGAACGCGTGCCGGATCACCGCGCCCACCCGCGAGACGCCCTTGGCCCGCGCCGCCAGCACGTACACCTCTCCCAGCTCCTCGACGACGCTGGCGCGCGTCATCCGGGCCAGGACGGCCGCCAGCGGCGCCCCGAGCGTGAGCGCCGGCAGAATCAGGTGCGCCAGGCCTCCCCGTCCCGAGACCGGCAACCAGCCGAGCTGCACCGCAAACACGATGGCGAGCAGCGGCCCGAGCCAGAAATTCGGGATCGAGATCCCGAGCAGCGACACAGCCGTCGCGGTGTAGTCGATACCGGTCCCCCGCCAGGCCGCGGCAATCACCCCCAGCGGCAGCGCCACCAGCACGGCGACGATCATGGCCGCCACCGCCAGTTCCGCCGTCGCCGGAATCCGCTCGGCAATCGCCTGCGTCACCGGTTCGTTCGTCCGCAGCGACGTGCCCAGATCGCCGTGGACCAGTCCGACCAGGAACGATTCGTACTGCACGTACAGCGGCCGGTCCAGGCCGAGCCTGGCGCGCAACGTCGCGACATCCGCCGGCGTGGCCCCCTCGCCGAGCATCGCCTGCACGGGATCGCCCGGCACGAGGTGAATCAGCGAGAACACGAGTGTCGCGACGCCGAGCAGGACCGGCACCGTCAACAGCAGCCGCCTGGCGATGAATGACACCATGACCGGGATCCGGCGCCCCGGCTTCACCGCCGGCGCGCGCCGGCCCCCATAGTAACGCGGTCACACTCCCGCGTGCCGGCAACCTCACCTGAGGTCGGCGAGCCCGGCCGTTGTCCCTCCCCCGCGGTCCTGCGGCTCCACCGCAATCCCGAGCCGCACGAGCAGCTTCGTCAGCCCTTGCCGGGTCAGCCCGAGCTCGGCAGCGGCGCGCCCCCGGTGCCCGCCGGCGCGCGCCAGCGCGGCCCGCACCACCCGGGCTTCGCAGGCCCGCCTGGCTTCCTCGAGGGTTCCCGGACGCTCGCCCGGAGCGGACAGCCCGATCGGCAGCGCGTCGGGCGGGACGCTGCCCCGCTGCGGCCCGGCCACCGCCAGCGTCGACAGGACGTTCTGCAGTTCCCGGACGTTGCCGGGCCAGTCGTGGCGCGCCAGCGCCGCCAGCGTCGCCGGCGCCAGCACGGCCCGGCTCCCGGTGCGGGCGGCCGCCCGCCGCCAGAAGTGTGTCGCCAGCAGCGGCACGTCGTCGATCCGGTCGCGCAGCGGCGGCACCACGATCCGGACGACGTCCAGGCGATACAGCAGGTCGTGGCGGAACCGGCCGGCGGCCGCCTCGTCGCGCAGCGAGCGATTCGTGGCCGCCACGACCCGCACGTCGATCCGGCGTCCACCGGTTTCGCCCAGCCGCCGGATTTCCCCCTCCTGCAGCACGCGGAGCAGCTTCGCCTGGGCCCGCAGCGACAGCTCGCCCACCTCGTCCATGAAGAGCGTGCCGCCATCCGCTTCTTCGAACAGCCCGGGGCGGTCGGTCGCCGCGCCCGTGAAGGCGCCGCGCGCGTGGCCGAACAGTTCGGCTTCCAGCAGCTCGTCGGGAATGGCCGCGCAGTTCAGACTGCAGAAGCGGCGCTCCCGGCGCGGTCCGAGCTGGTGAATGGCCCTCGCCACGAGTTCCTTTCCGCTGCCGCTCTCGCCCTCGATGAGGACGCCGAACGGCGCGCGCGCCGCCCGCGCGATGGCGCGCCGCAGCTCGGTCATCACGTGGCTCTCCCCGATCAGCCCGCGGTCGCCCTCCCCACCCTCCCCGGGGTGCAACGCGTCGCCGAGCAGCCGGACGGACAGGGCTGTCGCGGCCGCCGTTGCGGCGAGCAGCGCGCCGGCCGCCTCCTGATCGACATCCGCTCCCGCCGTCCACCGGCACACGATGGCGCCGACGCACGTGCCGCCAAGCCGGATCGGGACCGCCCGTTCGATGCCGCCGCGGCAGGGCGACGGCCTCGTCGCTTCATCGAGGTCGACGGCGCGCTGCACCGTGTCCAGCCGATCCGTGCGGCTGCCGGCCCACGCCACGACCGACAGGCGCCCGCCGTCCCGCGCGCAGAACGTGACGCCGGCCGCCCGCAGCCGCTCGCGCAGGAAGGCCGCCACGCGCGACAGCGTCGTCCGCTCGTCGCCCGATTCGTGGCACAGCTGGAGCAGGCTCACGACGTGCCGGACCGGCAACGGACCGGCCTCGTCTCCCTCCGGCGCGCGAGACGACGGCGGAAGAGCCGTGAACAGCTGCAGCGCCAACGCCCCGCTATCCCGGGCGAACCGGTCGACCGGACGCGTCCGGGATGCCTGGACCGCCGCGGAGGCGTCGCGGCCCTGCCCCTCGGCGCACGTCTGTAGAATCCGGGCGCGCAGGAGGCGCGGAAGCGCCGGCCACGCCGCCAGCCGGTGGAGCTGCCGGACCAGCCGGCCGGCTTCACGGCGCTTGCCGGCCTCGAGCAGCCCCAGCACCAGGAGCAGCCTGAGACGCGCCGCGAGCAGCGGCGCGTGCGCCTGCCGCGCGGCGTCGAGCCCGGCCCGCACGCTCGCGGCCAGCCCCTCCAGCTCGCCCATCCGCGCGCACACGAGCGCCCGCGCGATCTGGGCCAGGGCCACTGCCGATGGCTCGCCAAGCGCGGCCGCCCGCTCGACCGCCGATCGCGCCCGCCGTCCGGCCTGCGCCAGCTGGCCTTCACCGACCGCGATGCGCGCCGCCAGGGCGTCCCGGATGACGAGCGGGTCGGGGCCTGCCCACAAGCCGGCCGGCAGCCGGTCCGGAGGCGCTGCCGCATCTCCACCCGGCGGAATCCGCTCCAGCGCGACGCGCGCCTCGTCATAGCGCCCCTGCCAGAACAGGCACCGCGCGAAGGCCAGCCACGCCCGGATCCCCGCGCGCGGGTCGCCGAGATGATCGGCGGCCAGCGCGCTCATTTTCAGCGTCGTCTCCGCCTCGAGCAGGCGGCCCTCGTCCGTGCACGCAAGGCCGGTCCAGACACCGGCGACGATGCACCCGGCTGCCAGGCCGGCGCGGTTGAAGTGCTCGCGCGCCGCGTCGAACGTCAACGCGGCATCGCCGGCCCGCCCGCGTATCAGCAGGGTCCGGCCGAGTCCGAGCGCCGCCAGCGCGGCGCCCACACTGTCGTCCCGGCGGACCGCGGCGGCCAGCGCGCTGCGGAGCACGCGCTGGGCCGCCGCGTGGCGGCCCCGGGCCATCAGCCGGGCGGCGCGTTCCTCCCCGGCCGCCCCCATCCGTGCGATCGCCCCTCGGACGATCGCGACATCGCCCGGCTCGCGTCCATCGGCAGGACCGCACGGTAGCCGCCTTCCGCCGTCGACTCGGTACTCCTCGGCGTCCTCGGCAACCGCCGCGACCGCGGCGCCCGTGTTCCAGCGCTCGGCACGGACACGCCCGGCGAGGGACCGCTGAAGCAGTCCGAGAAATACGCCAGGCAGCCCCTCCGATCGCGCCGCCGCCAACGCCATCGCCCGCCCGGTGCCGCGGCCGGTCCGAACGCCGAGCCGCACCATGCGCACCAGGTCCTCGACGGCGAGCGGCTCGAGATCGATCGCCGGCCGGTCGTCGAGCCCGTCCAGCCCCGCAATCAGCGCGACGTGGGCGCGGGCGCCCAGCCGTCCGGCCAGCGGGAGTGCCCGGGCCAGGACGTCGGGCACGCGGGAGCCGTCGGGCGCCTCCTCGTCCGCGATGACGCAGAGATGACGGCCGGCGAGCAGCGTGCGGAGATCGGCCGGCGTGAGCGGACAGCCGGGCCGCCGCTCGTCGGCCAGCAGCGACGCCCTCACCGGCACGTAGCCTCGGATCCGGGCTTCACGCGCCAGCTGGCCCAGCACGGTGGTCCTGCCCGAGCCGTGCGGCCCTCGCACCACAATCCACTCCGGTCCGGACGCATACCGCCCGGCTTCGTCCAGCACGGCCACCGCGTCAGTCAGCGCGGCCCGGGAGACGAGCAGCACGCCGATCTTGCGGCGTCGCGTGCGGAGGGTCCCATGCCGCGGCTCCGGTCCCGGCAACGGATTCGGCGCGAGCGTGAGCGCCGATTCCGGAATCCAGACCGGCTCTCCGGCACATTCCGCAAAGCGCGGGCGCGCCGTGGCACTGGTCATTCGCAGGCCGCACGAGGCCAGAAAGATCCGCACGTCGCGAAAGGCGGCGGCCGATCCCCGTCGACCGATCGCGCATCGTCCGCCGACGTCGTACGCTTCGAAGCGCCGCCCGGCCCCCCAGACACCGAAATCGACCAGCCTTGCGAGATTCGGATGCCGGAGGCGGCTGGCCAGCTCGCACCGCTCCAGCCACGACTCCGCGACGGCGCCCCCCGCGGGCGGCAACCCACGCCAGCACACGAGCCGCCCTGACGCCAGGTCGAGCCCGAACGAAGAGTCGAGCCGCACGAACCGGTCCGCCATCAGCTCCATCCCAACCTCCCGTGGAGCGCGCGCCCGCTTCGTCACCCGCGGGTGGCCGCCCGTGTCGAGCCGTGAAACACCCCGCGGAGGGTGGTGCAAAAGCGGCGCCCGGCGCCGCGCGCCCGACGCGCCTGTGTTCATGGCCCCGCGCTCGACCCCGGACCCCGGGTCATCGCAGAAAGTTCGTATAAGATAAGCGTCTGATGCTGCGGTTTCTCACTGCCGGCGAGTCCCACGGCCGATCGCTCGTGGCCATCCTGGAAGGGATGCCTGCCGGTCTCACCATCGACTTCGAGCTGATCACCGCCGACCTGCGGCGCCGTCAGGGGGGATACGGCCGCGGCCGGCGGATGGCGATCGAGGCCGACCGCGCCGACATCCTGTCCGGCGTCCGTCACGGCCGCACGACCGGCGCGCCGATCGCGGTGCTCGTGCAGAACCGTGACTGGCCGAACTGGCAGCAGACGATGTTCGTCGAGTCCGAGATGCCGGAAGGGGCCACCGGCGCCCACCGGGCGCCGGTGACCCGCCCCCGGCCCGGGCACGCGGATCTCGCGGGCGCCATCAAGTACGGGCATGAGGACATCCGGGACGTCCTCGAGCGCGCCAGCGCCCGCGAGACGGCCGCCCGCGTCGCGCTCGGCGCGCTGGCGCGCCAGCTCCTGCGCCGCTTCGGCATCGAGATCGCCAGCCACGTCACGCGCATCGGCGACGTCGCGATCGACGATCCCCTCGCCGTCACGTTCGAGCAGGCGCGCGCCATTCCAGCCGACGGCCCGCTCCACTGCGTGGACCCGGCGCTCGAGGCCCGGATGATCGAGGCGATCGACCGGGCGCGGGAGGCCGGAGACACGATCGGCGGCAGCTTCGAAGTCATCGCCCGCGGCGTGCCGCCCGGGCTCGGCAGCTACGCACAGTGGGACCGGAAGCTCGATGGCCGGCTCGCGCAGGCCGTGATGTGCATCCCGGCCATCAAGGCGGTCGGCATCGGGTGCGGCCCGCTGGCGGCCGCGCGGCCGGGATCGCGTGTCCACGACGAGATCGTGCCGGCGCCAGGGGCCCGTGAGGCCGCGACGCCCGGCCTGGCCCGCCCGACGAACAACGCCGGCGGGCTCGAAGGCGGCGTGACCAACGGACAGGATGTCCGGGTCTCCGGCTACATGAAGCCGATTTCGACGCTGATGAAGCCGCTTCGGTCGGTCGACCTCGCGACGATGACCGAATCGCCCGCCGCGATCGAGCGCAGCGACGTCTGCGCCGTGCCGGCCGCCGCGGTCGTCGGCGAGGCGATGGTCGGTCTCGTCCTGGCCGACGCGTTCACCGAGACGTTCAGCGGCGATTCAGTCGAGGCGATCGAGCAGAACTACCAGGCGGCGCGGGCGCGCCTCCAGGCCCGGTTCACCGGCGCCTGACCGGCGCGCCGCCCCCTCCGGAACCCCTGGTTCATCATGATCCGTCCGATTCTCAAGTACGGCGACGACACGCTTCACGAGCCGGCGCAGGACGTGCCGGAGGTGACACCGGAAATCCGGCAGCTGATCGACGACATGGTGGAGACCATGTATGCCGCGCCCGGCATCGGGCTGGCCGCCACCCAGGTCGGCGTGCCGCTCCGCATCTTCGTGGTCGATCTCTCGGTCGGCCGCGACCCCCACGGGCTGATCGCGATGATCAACCCGCGGTTCACCGATCGCAGCGGCATGCAGCTCGAAGAGGAAGGCTGCCTCAGCATCCCGGGCTTCAACGCCACGGTCCCCCGCCCGGCCCGCGTCGTCATCACCGGGCTCGACCGCCAGGGGGGCGTGCAGGAGATGGAGGCCACGGGGCTGCTCGCCCGGGCGTTCCAGCACGAGATGGATCACCTGGACGGCAAGGTGTTCCTGGACCGGCTGCAGGGAATCAAGAAGCAGATGATCGTCCGCAAGATCCGCAAACTCATCCGCGCCAGCAAATGGTAGCCGGCCCCGCGCCTTCCCTCCGGATCGTCTTTTTCGGAACGCCCGCGTTCGCCGTTCCCACGCTCGAGGCCCTGCTCCGTTCGCCCCATCCGGTCGTGGCGGTCGTCACCCAGCCGGACCGCCCGCACGGGCGGGGCCACCACGTCACCGACGGGCCGGTCAAGGCCTGCGCCCGCCAGCACGACCTGCCCGTCCTGCAGCCGGAGCGGCTCAGAGCGCCCGGCGTGCTGGAGGCGCTGGCTTCGTACCGCGCCGATCTCGGCGTTGTCGCGGCGTACGGCAAACTGCTGCCGCCGGCCATCCTCGCGACGCCGCGCCTGGGGATGATCAACGTGCACGCGTCGCTGCTGCCGAAGTATCGCGGCGCGGCCCCCGTGCACCGGGCGGTCATGGCCGGCGAGGCGGAGACCGGCGTGACCATCATGCGCATCGTGGAAGCGCTCGACGCCGGTCCGATGCTCGCCCTCGTCCGGCGGCCGATCGATCCGGACGACACGAGCGACCTGGTCGAGCGGGACCTGGCCCGGCTGGGCGCCGATCTCCTCGTGGAGGTGGTCGATCGGCTCGCCCGCGGTCCGATGGCCGAGGTGCCCCAGGACGAGCAGCTGGCGACCTACGCCCCCCGCCTGACGCGGGGCGACGGCCTCATCGACTGGACGCGGTCGGCGCGCGCGATCCACAACCAGGTGCGCGGCCTGCACCCCTGGCCGCTCGCGTTTACGTATCTGGAAGGCCGGCGCCTGATCGTCCGCCGAACGGCCCCTGCACCGGCCCCGTCAGCCGCCTCTCCCGGCACGATCATCGAGGCGGCCGCCGACCGCCTGCTCGTCGCAACCGGAGAGGGGGTGCTGGCCGTTCGCGAGCTTCAGCTCGAAGGGCGGCGGCCGGTGGGGGCGCGGGACTTCCTGAGCGGGCACCCGGTGCAGGCCGGCGCCGTCCTCCTGCCCGGTCCGTCGTGACGATCGGACGACCATGATCGCCCCAGGCCGCCTGGCGGCGTACGACGTGCTCCGAGCCGTGAACACGGGCCGGGCGGATCTCCCGTCCGCCCTCGCGGGCCGGCGGGAACGGCTCGCCGATCCGCGGGATCGGGCGCTCGCCGCCGAGCTCGCCACCGGCACGCTGCGCCGGCGGGCGACGCTCGATCACCTCATCGCGCACTACGCGCATCGTCCAATCGCGACGCTCGACCCCGAGGTGACCGACATCCTCCGCCTCGGCGTCTACCAGCTCCTCTACCTCGATCGCGTGCCGGCGTCGGCGGTCGTCGACGATGCGGTCGATCTGGCGAGGCATGCCGGGAAGCGGAGCGCCACCGGCTTCGTCAATGCCGTCATGCGCGCGGTGTCGCGCGCCCGCCGCGCGCTGCCGCTGCCGGCCCGGCCCGAGATTCCCGATCGCCCGCCGGAGGGCTCCGCCGACAGCGAAGCGGCCCTCGCCTACCTGAGCATCACCCATTCGCATCCCCGGTGGCTCGCCGCCCGATGGCTCGCCCGTTACGGATTCGCCGCCACCGAGGCGTGGGTGCGGTTCAACAATCAGCCGGCGCCGCTCACGCTGCGCGTCAACACGCTGAAGGTGTCGACCGCCGACCTCCTTCATCGGCTCGCGGCCGACGGCGTGACGGCAGAGCCGGCCCGGTACGCACCGGATGCCGTGATCGTCACCGCCGGCAACCCGCTGACGGCTCCGCTGGCCGGCGGCGGCCTGTTCATGCCGCAGGACGAAGCCTCGCAGCTCGTCGGCCTCTTCGCCTCCCCGTCGCCCGGCCAGCGGGTGCTCGACGCCTGCGCTTCGCCCGGCGGCAAGACGATCGTGATGGCCGGGGCGATGGGCGACCGCGGCCTGATCGTCGCCGGCGACCGGCGCTGGCGGCGCATCGATCTGCTGCGCCGGACGCTGCGCACGGCCGGGGTCGGCTGCGCCCGTGTCGTCCAGCTCGATCTGCTCGCGCCGCTCCCGTTTCACCGGCCGTTCGACCGCGTCCTGCTGGACGCCCCCTGCTCCGGCCTGGGCACCATCCGCCGTGACCCGGAGATCCGGTGGCGGCGCACCGCGTCCGATCTCGTCGCGTTCGCCGCCCGCCAGCTCACGATGCTGCGCCAGGCGGCCGAGGGCGTGGCGCCGGGCGGCCTGCTCACCTACGCCACCTGCTCGAGCGAGCCCGAGGAGAACGAGGAGGTGATCGATCGCTTCCTGGCGGGCAGGGCCGACTTCCGGCCGTACCTGCCCGGATCCCGCGGCGCCCTCCCGGCCGGGGTGTCGCGCCTGCTGGACGAGCGGGGCCACTTCCGGACCCGGCCGGATCGGGACGGCCTGGAGGCGTTCTTCGCCGCGACGCTGGCGCGGACGGCCTGACCCGGCCGGGGCGTCCCGGCCGCGTACAGTTGGGGAACCCTCCGACTTGTAGTACATTTTTCACTGGATGCCGATTCCGCCCCGCCTCAGGAGCGCCAGCCGCATCGTCGTGCTCGCGATCGCGCTCGTCACCACGTACGTGGTCTTCGCGGCCGTGGCCATGCGCATCGCGCTCAGGAGCCGCGACGTGACCGTGCCGGACGTGGCCGGCCGCACCGTGGCGGACGCCTCCCACCTGCTCTCGGCGCGGGGCCTGACGCTCAAGGTCGATCCGACCCGGCACACGGACCCGAAGGTCGCCGCCGGCCTGATCGTGGCGCAGAATCCCGAGGAAGGCACGACGACGCGGCTGGATCGGAGCGTCCGCGTCTGGGTCAGCGCCGGCGCCCACCTGAACGTCATTCCGGATCTGGTGGGCCAGACGGAGCGGAGCGCGCAGACGCGGATTGCGGAGGACGGCCTGACGCTGGCGCGCGAATCGACGATCCGGTCGGAGACCTATCCGGCCGGCATGGTCATCGCGCAGGTGCCGGCGCCGCGCACCAGCGGGTCGAGCGTGGAGCTGCTGGTCAACCGCGGCCGGCAGGAGATCACGTATCTGATGCCCGACCTGATCGGTCTCGACGGCGCCCAGGCGGCGTCGTACCTGCGGGCGCACGGCTTCCGTGTGGCGGTGGTCGCGCAGCAGCCGTATCCGGGCGTGGCGCCGGGCGTCGTCCTGCGTCAGAATCCCGAGGCCGGGTTCCAGATTTCCCCCGGCGAAGCGATCTCGCTCGAGGTGAGCCGGTGACCCTCCGGATCGCGCCGTCCATTCTGTCGGCCGACTTCACGGCCCTCGGCCAGGCCATCGCGGCCGCCGAGCGTGGCGGCGCCGATCTGATTCACGTGGACGTGATGGACGGCCACTTCGTGCCGAACATCACGATGGGGCCGCCGTTCGTCGCCGCGGCCCACCGGGCGGCCCACGTGCCGCTCGACGTCCACCTGATGATCACGGATCCCGACCGTTTTCTCGAGGCGTTCGTCGCCGCCGGCGCCGCCCTGATCTCCGTGCACGTCGAGGCCGTGCCGCACCTGCATCGGACCATCGCGTTCATCAAGCAGCTCGGCGCGCAGGCCGGCGCCGTGCTGAACCCGGCGACGCCCGTGTCGGCCCTCGAGGAGATCGCGCCAGACCTCGACTTCGTGCTCGTGATGTCGGTCGATCCGGGCTTCGGCGGCCAGAGCTTCATTCCCCGCAGCGAGGGCAAGGTGCGGGCCGTCCGGGCGCTGCTCGACCGGCTCGGCAGCCGCGCCGCCATCGAGATCGACGGCGGGATCGACCACGGCAACGTGGGGCGCGTCGTCGCCGCCGGCGCGGAGATGATCGTCGCCGGGTCGGCCATCTTTCAGAGTGCCGACGTCGAGCAGGCCACACGCGACCTCCGCCGGGCTGCCGAAGCGGGGCTCGCGGCGGCGCGGCACGCCACCCCCACGCCCTGAGCCCGATCACGAGCTTTGACGTCTCATTCACCCTCTGTCTCGACCGTCCGGGTCCGGTACGCCGAAACCGACAAGATGGGGGTGGTCTATTACGCCAACTACTTCGTCTGGTTCGAGGTGGCCCGCACCGAGCTGCTGCGGGCGGCCGGCTGGAGCTATCGCGACATGGAGGCGGCGGGGGTGGTACTGCCGGTGATCGAGGCCGGGTGCGAGTACCGCCAGCCGGCCCGTTACGACGACCAGCTGGAGATACGGACCCGCGGCCGCCTGATGTCACCGGTGCGCGTGGCGTTCGAGTACGAGGTGACGCGGCCGGCCGACGCCGCCCTCATCGCGCGCGGACGGACCGTCCACGCGGCGCTGGACGCCTCCGGACGGCCCTGCCGGCTGCCGGCCCGGGCCAGGAGTCTGTTCGCATGAAGGCACTGATTACCGGGGTGGCTGGCTTCATCGGCTCGCACCTCGCCACGCGCCTGCTCGCCGACGGCGCGCAGGTCACCGGGCTCGACTGCTTCACCGACTACTATCCCCGCCCGCTCAAGGAGGCGAACCTGGCGCCGCTGCGCCGCCACGGCGCCTTCTCGTTTCTCGAGACGACGATCCAGCAGGCGCCGCTCGCCGAGCTGCTCGGCAGGACCACGCACGTCTTCCACCTGGCGGCACAGGCCGGCGTCCGGAAGAGCTGGGGCCGCGATTTCCAGATCTACACGGTCAACAACATCGAGGCGACGCAGGTACTGCTCGAAGCCTGCCGCCAGTCGGGGATCGAACGGCTCGTATACGCCTCCAGCTCGTCGGTCTACGGCGACCACGTGGCGCTGCCGATGCGCGAGACGGATCTGCCGCAGCCGGTCTCTCCCTACGGCGTCACCAAGCTCGCGGCCGAGCAGCTCTGCTACCTGTACCACAGCAACCACGGCGTGCCGACCGTTTCCCTCCGGTACTTCACCGTCTACGGCCCGCGCCAGCGGCCCGACATGGCGTTCAATCGGTTCTTCCGCGCGGCGCTGGCCGGCCGTCCGATCACGGTGTACGGAGACGGGGCCCAGACGCGGGACTTCACCTACGTGACCGACGCCGTCGCGGCGACCGTGGCGGCCGCCGGACGCGGGGTGCCGGGACACGTGTACAATATTGGAGGCGGCTCGCGCGTCTCCCTGAACACCGTGCTCAAGCTGGTCGGCCGGATTTCCGGACGGCCGGTCACGGTGTCGCGTGAGGCGGTGCAGGACGGCGACATGCGGGACACGTATGCCGACACGTCGCGCGCCCGCGCCGAACTGGGATTCAGCCCCGCGGTGGGGCTCGAGCAGGGACTCGAGGCCGAGTACCGCTGGTTGCTCGACGCCGGGGTGGCTCTTTAAGGACCGGCAATGCCGGCAGGATGGACTGGATAGTGACTAGCTTCACCCGCGTCGCGGTCGTCGCGCTGTTCGGGGCGTTCCTGGCCGGCTGCGCCGCGCACACCAACGTGCTCCCGCCCGGCACCACCCGCCCGGATCAGTACCTGTACAAAAAGGGCGAGGCGGCCATGACGGCGCACCGCTGGGCCGACGCCCAGGAGGACTTCCAGAAGATCCTCGACAACTATCCCCAGAGCTCGTACCGGCCGGCCGCACGGCTGGGCGTGGGTGACGCCTACCTCAACGAGAACACGCCCGAGTCGCTGGTCCTCGCGCTGAACGCGTATCGCGAATTCCTCACCTACTATCCGACGAGTACGCGCGCCGATTACGCGCAGTACCAGCTCGCGATGACGCATTTCAAGCAGATGCGCGGCCCGCAGCGCGACCAGACGCAGACGCACGACGCCATTGACGCGTTCGAGACCTTTCTCCAGCGGTATCCGACCAGCAAGCTGGTGCCCGACGTCCAGAAGAAGCTGCGGGAGGCGCACGACCGCCTGGACGAGGCCAGTTTCGACGTCGGCCACTTCTACTACACCATCCACTGGTATCCCGGGGCGATCGACCGGTTCGAGTCGATCCTCAAGGACGATCCGCAGTACAGCGGGCGGGATGCCGTCTATTTCTATCTGGGGGAGTCGCTCATCCAGGTGAAGCGGCAGGCGGAAGCGCTGCCCTACTTCGTGCAGCTCGTCAGGCAGTTCGAGAAGAGCCAGTATCTGGCCGACGCGCAGAAGCGGATCGCCTCGCTGAAGCAGTCGCTCGGGCTGGACAAGCCGACGGCCACCGCGTCCATCCCCTGAGGTGCGCCCGACCGGCCCTAGCCGACGCGTGTCCGGCGTTCCGCCGTCTCGTCCGCGCGTGCCGGGACGCCGGCGCCGCGGGGACCGAGCACCGCGTTGAAGCGCCGGTAGTAGTCGGCCGCCGACGTGACCGCCGTCGCCACGACCACCCACAGCGCCACCTGCCCGATCAGCAGCAGGTCTCCCGGCCGTCCGGCTCCCAGGATCAGCGCCAGGATCGCCACGACCTGCGATCCCATCTTCACCTTGCCCAGCGGGGACGCCGGAATCACGACGCCACGGGCGTAGGCGATGCTGCGCAGCCCCGTGACCGCCAGCTCACGGCCGATGATGATGGCGACCATCCAGGCGGGCGCCAGATCGAGCTGGACGAGCGAAATGAACGCCGCGGACGTCAGCAGCTTGTCCGCCAGCGGATCGATGACCTGGCCCAGCACCGTGATTTCGTGGCGCCGCCGCGCCAGGTAGCCGTCCAGCCAGTCGGTGAACGACGCCACGGCGAAGATCCCGGCCCCGAGGAACTCCTTGGGGACGCCGAGGATCAGCGGGCCTTCGAACTTGGTGAGCAGCACGACGACCAGCAGCGGAACGAGGAAGATCCGGCTGACCGTCAGCGTGTTCGGCAGGTTCATCGCGGCCATTGTACCCTCCGCCCTCCAGCCCGACAACGCCTTCGTGCCGCGCGCCCGGCCGCGGCGCGGGCCGGGGGGGAGCCAGGCCACCCGGCGCCGCGCGTTTTGGGGTAACATGATGAGGTTGCCATGAAAGCGATTCTGCTCGCCGGGGGCAAGGGCACACGCCTGCGGCCGCTCACCATCCATACCCCCAAGCCGATCGTCCCGATCTTCGGCCGGCCGTTCCTCTACTACCAGATCGATCTGCTGAAGCAGGTCCCCGAGATTGACGAGGTGGTGCTGAGCCTGAACTATCAGCCGCGCCGGATCGAGGAACTGCTGGGCGACGGCGAAGGACTGGGCCTCCGCATCCGGTACGTGGTCGAGCCGGCGCCGCTCGGTACGGCGGGCGCCGTCCGCTACGCGGGCGATTCCCTGCGCGAATCGGTCGTGGTGATCAACGGCGACGTGCTCACGCAGGTCGACCTGGCGGCCGTCATCCGGCTGCACCGGGAGCGCGGCGCGAAGGCGACCATCGTCCTCACGCCGGTCGAGAATCCGTCCGCGTACGGCCTCGTGGAGACCGACCAGGCCGGCAACATCCGGCGCTTTCTCGAGAAACCGAGCGCGGACGAAATCACCTGCAACACGATCAACGCCGGGATCTACATCCTGGAGCCGGACACCTTCGATCGCATCCCGAAGGACACGGCCTGGTCCATCGAGCGCAGCTTCTTTCCGTCGCTGATCGAACGGGGCGAGACGTTCGTCGCGCACGTCCACGACGGCTACTGGATCGACATCGGCACCCCCGAGAAGTACCTCCGCGTCCACCGCGACATTCTCGACGGGCGCTACCAGGCGGAGCCGTTCGGCGGCCGGGCGACCTCACCGTGGATCGCCCCTGGCGCGCACCTGGAACCGGGCGCGGTCGTCGCCGGGCCCTGCTTCATCGACGAGGGGGTCGTGGTGAAGGCGGGCGCGCACATCGGCCCGTATTCGGTCATCGGCCGGCAGTGTCAGATCGAGGAGGACGCCCGCATCGACGGCGCCGTCGTCTGGGCGGACAGCCGCATCGGACGCGAGGCGGCGGTCGAAGAGGCGATCGTCGGCCGCCGCTGCCATGTGGGCCGGAACGCCCGGATCCGGCCGGGCGTGGTCCTGGGCGACAAATCCGTCATCACCGACTTCAGCCGGCTGTAGGCCGCCTCCTCCGGCATGGGGACCCGATGCCACCGACCGTGATCAATCCCGAGATCTTCAAGGCGTACGACGTCCGTGGTCTGTTTCCCGCCCAGCTGGACGCGGCGGCCGCTCGCGCCATCGGCCGCGCCTTCGTCGCCTACCTGAAGGCCCGCCGGATCGCCGTCGGCCGCGACATGCGGCTGTCGTCCCCCGCCCTGGCCGCCGCGTTCATCGAGGGGGCCAGGAGCCAGGGGGCCGACGTCGTCGACTTCGACCTGATCGCGACCGACATGCTGTATTTCGCCGTCGCGCGGGGCGGCTTCGACGGCGGCGCGGAGATCACCGCGTCGCACAATCCGAAGGAGTACAACGGCCTCAAGCTGGTCGCCGCCCAGGCCCTGCCGCTGAGCGGCGACGAGGGCCTCGGCGCGCTGCGGGACCGGATTGCCGCCGACGCCCTGCCTCCGCCCGCGGCGACGCCCGGCAGCCTGACCGCCGGCGCGATCCTGGACGACTACCTCGCGCACGTGCTGTCGTTCATCGACACCGCCGCGATCCGACCGTTCAACGTCGTGCTCGACGCCGGCTGCGGCATGGCGGGCCTGGTGGCGCCGCGCCTGTTCGACCGCCTGCCGTGCCGCACGACCCGGCTGTGCTTCGACATCGACGGCCGGTTCCCGACCCACGAAGCCAATCCCCTCATCGAGGCCAACCGGCAGGACATCGTCCGGCAGGTGGTGGAGGAGCGCGCCGACATCGGCATCGCCTGGGACGGCGACGCCGACCGCTGCTTCTTCATCGACGGCGCCGGCGGCTTCGTCCCCGGCGACTTCATCACCGCCCTGCTGGCCGAGGCGTTCCTGCTCCGGTCGCCCGGCGCCACCGTCATTTACGATCTCCGGGCCAGCCATGCGGTTCGCGACACCGTCGAGCGGTACGGCGGCCGGGCGCTGATGAACCGGGTCGGTCACGCGTTCATCAAGCGGCGGATGCGCGACGAAAACGCCATCTTCGGCGGCGAGGTCACCGGACACTACTACTTCCGCGACAACTACTACGCCGACAACGGCTTCATTCCAGCCCTGCTCATCCTGGAGCTCATGTCGAAGAAAGGGCAGAGCCTGTATCAGCTGCTGGAGCCGCTGCGCGCCCGGTACTTCATTTCCGGCGAAATCAACACACGGGTCAAAAGTATGGCGGTCGTGCCGGCCAGGCTCGAGGCGCTGGCCGCCCGGTACGCCGATGGCCGCCTCTCCCGCCTGGACGGCCTCTCGGCCGACTTTCCCGACTGGCACTTCAACGTCCGGCCGTCGAATACCGAGCCGCTGCTGCGGCTGAATCTCGAAGCCACCAGCCCGGAGCTGATGGCGACGCGACGCGACGAGGTGCTGGCGATCATCCGGGCATGACGCCGGCCCCGCGCAGGCCCGGGCGCGGCCCGAATCTGCTAAGATAACGACGTGGCCGGCCCCGGGCGGGAGTAACTCAGTGGTAGAGTCACAGCTTCCCAAGCTGTTGGTCGCGGGTTCGATCCCCGTCTCCCGCTCCATCTGATTCCCCGGCGCCGTTCCCCTCTCCACCCGTCCATGCGGTCCGCCGACGTCGGTTCGCTTCTTGCGACAGCCGTCCTGCGCCGCATCGGCAGGCTGGCCGCCAGGACACGTGCCTGCGGCCCCCAGCGCCGCCTGCCGCCCGTAAGCACAGCGCTTTTCCGGTGCGGCGTGCCGGCGCGGGCGGCGCCTGCAGCGTCGAGCAGCGCTGCACGTATTTGCAGTCGCCGCCACAGATCCGTCGCCACGGGACTCGAACATCCAACCCGGCAGGTGCACAACCGAGATGGCAGCGACACCGCCCTCCCCCGCCTCCATCCTCGTCGTGGATGACCTCCCGGCCAACCTCGAACTGCTCAGCGCCTTCCTTGCCAAAGACGGGTACCTGGTGCGCGCGGCCACCAGCGGCGAGGCGGCGCTCGACGCGGTGTTCCAGGATCCGCCCGACGTCGTCCTGCTCGACGTACTGATGCCCGGGCTCACCGGATTCGAGGTCTGCCGCCGGCTCAAACAGGCGCCGGCGACGCGGCTGATTCCGGTCGTGCTGATCACGGCGCTCCAGGACCGGGCGGACCGGATTCAGGGGATCGAAGCCGGGGCGGACGACTTCCTGAGCAAGCCGGTCGATTCGCAGGAGCTGGCGGCCCGCGTCCGCTCACTGGTCCGGTTGAAGCGGTTCACCGACGACCTCGACTCGGCCGAGGCGGTGATTCTCAGCCTCGCGCTGACGGTCGAGGCGCGCGACCGCTTCACCGACGGCCATTGCCTCCGGCTCTCCGAGTACGCCACGGCGCTCGGCCGCGGACTCGGCCTGCCGGACGAGGAGATCGCGGCGCTGCGCCGCGGTGGATTTCTGCACGACCTCGGGAAGATCGGCGTGCCAGACGTCATCCTGCTCAAGCCCGGGCCGCTCACGGCGCCCGAACGGGCCGCCATGCACCACCACCCCGCCATCGGCGAGCGGCTCTGCGGGGAGCTGCGCGTCCTGAAGCGGGTGAAGCCGATCGTGCGATCCCATCACGAACATCTCGACGGCAGCGGCTACCCAGACCGTCTCACCGGAGACGGGGTGCCGCTCCTCGCCCAGATCACCGGCATCGTCGACACCTACGACGCCATCACGACCGCGCGACCGTACAAGGCCGCCTGGCCGTCTGAACGTGGGTTCGAGGAATTGCGGGAGGACGTCCGACGCGGCTGGCGCCACCACGACCTGGTCGAGACCTTCATCGACCTCATTCGCAGTGGACGATTCGAAGATTTGACGTGGCGGGTGGAGGCTCACCGCTCCTGAGAGCGACCCGGCGGGCCCCCGGTCGCCGCGGGCGGCCGGCGACGCGGGCCTTCCTCGCGAGCGCCGCAGAAAGGCCGCGCCTGCCCGTTCAGTCTCTGACGACGAGGAAATCGAGCGCCAGCCAGGTCGGCTGCGGCAAGCCACGGCGGTCGCTCTGCCGGCGGTCGCCCCCCCCGGCCCTCGACTCCCGCCGGCGCTCCCCTTTGCGGCGCTCCCCGCTTCGCCGGTCCCAGATAATCTCAATCTCCGGGTCGTCCGCAAACATCTCCCGCAGCCGGTTGAAGGTGTGCCGACAGCCCCGCCGCACGATCATCCGTGCCATGCAAGATACCCGGCCCGCCCAGCCCGGGCCTGAAGCGGCCGAACCGTTCGAATCCGGGCGCCCTGCCGCAGCGGCCCCGGACTGTCGTCCCCTGCCCTAATGGTTACCCGAAAGCCCGACCATTTGTGCAATATTTTGATTCGACCCGCGTGGTTCTTCAGCCCCGGTGTCGACGGCGTCGCCGGAGGAAGTCATTCTGAGAAGCAGGAGGAAAACGGTGGCCGTCGCGCGACCGGCCACCGGCACCTGGTATCAGGCGGGACAAACAGGCTGGACGCTGCCCAGCCTCGATGATGTCACTTGGCGGCGGGCTTCTCCTTCTGCCGGCGCCGCGCCGCCCAATACTTGCGCATCCGCTCGGAGACCGCCTTCTTCTGGGCGGCAGACATCTTATACGACCGCTTTCGGACCGTTCCGCGAGCGGCCACGCCGGCCGGAGCGGGTTCGGCCGCGGCTGCTATCGACCGCTTTCCTCCGCCGAACAATTCGGGAAATGTCTGCCGTATCGCCGCTTCCTCGCGACGCAGTTCCTGAAGCCTGGCCTCCGCGCCGAAACGCGCCAGCCGATGTAATTCCGCGCGACTGAGTTCCGTCACCGATTCCTCCTAACGCTGAATGCCAACACTGTGGACGCGACCGTCACGTCTCTTCTCTCTATTGCCTGTGACTTATGCTAGTCGTCACGGATATGCCCTGTAAAGTGTGAGATTGACCGCCGGCCCATCTATCTCGCCGCCTGCCTCTTCCACTCCTTCATAATCTCAGGTCCGGCGCTCGTGCCGATTCTGGTCGCTCCGGCGTCCACCATGCCCAGGAGCTCGGCATAGCGGCGGATGCCGCCGGCCGCTTTGATTCCCATGGTGTCGCCGACGACCTGACGCATCAATCGTACGTCCGCCGCGACCGCGCCGCCCGGTCCGAAACCGGTCGACGTCTTGACCCAGGCGGCCCCGCCTCCCCGGGCCAGCACGCACGCCGCCACCTTTTCCTCCTCCGTCAGCAGCGCCGCCTCGATGATGACCTTCACCGGCGCACCCGCCTCGGCCGCCGCCGCCGTGACCGCCTCGATGTCCAGGAGCACGGCCATCGGGTCGGCCGACTTGAGCGCGCCGACATTCATCACCATGTCGATCTCGCGCGCGCCGTCCGCGATGACCCCGACCGCCTCGTCCCGTTTCATTCCGGCCGTGAGCGCCCCCAGTGGAAACCCGACGACGGCGCAGGTGGCCACCGTCGTGCCGCGCAGTCGCTCCGCCGCAGCCCTGACGCGCACTGGATTCACGCATACGGCCGCGAAGCCGAATCGCGCGGCCTCGTCACACAGCGCGTCGATCGCCGCCGCGGTCGCGTCCGCCTTCAACAGCGTGTGATCGATCAGCGGGGCCGGGCCGCGGGTGATCGCCTCCTCCGCGCCGGCGGTCGGCGTCACTGCCGCTCCCGCCCCGGCGCCCGGGCAGCGAGCGGCGGGCAATCCGTGGCAGGGGCACCAGGCGCGTCCGAGCCGGCGATCCACCTCTCGGGCGAGTTCTGCGATGACCCGCGCAATCCGCTCTTCCGTCATGACGTCACCTTTCGCCGCGCGCTATGATAGCGGCGCCGTGCGACCGGCTCCCGGGCGCCGGCAGGCACTGATCCCGATGCCCAGTCCCCGCGTCCTCCTGCCCGCCGGCCTGATCGAGGCCAGAGTGCACGAGCTTGCCGCGGCGATTGACCGGGACGTCCCGACGCCGCTGCACGTCATCGGGGTCCTCACCGGCGCGTTCGTCTTCGTGGCCGACCTCGTGCGCGCGCTCCGCGGCCCGCTCACCGTCGATTTCATCGCCGCGTCGAGCTACGCGGGCACCTCGACGTCCGGCCAGGTCCGCCTCCTCCAGGACACCACCCTGCCGCTCGACGGCCGCGACGTGCTGCTCGTGGAGGATATCGTCGACACCGGCCTGACGCTGCAGGCGCTGCAGGATCATCTTCGGGCGCGGGCGCCCCGCTCGCTCCGGACGGTCGCGCTGCTGGACAAGCCTTCGCGCCGGCGGGCCGGCGTCCGGCTCGACTACGTCGGCTTCACGATCCCCGACGTCTTCGTGGTCGGATACGGGCTGGATTACGAGGGACGCTACCGGAATCTTCCCGGCGTGGCGGAGCTCGCGGACGAGTGAGCGGCGGGGCGGCGGCGCCGCCCGCGAGGCGGCCGGACCGGCGGGCGATCGCGGAAACCGGGAGGCGTTGAGCGGTTGGAGATGGTGGGCGCTAGTGGATTCGAACCACTGACCCCCGCCGTGTGAAGGCGATGCTCTACCACTGAGCCAAGCGCCCAACCCGAACAACCTGTCAAGTGTACCGCAACCGACGCGCGCCGGGCAAACCGGTCGGGACGGGACGCAGCGGCGCTGCCTACGACGCCGGCTTGACCGCGGCGAGCAGCAGCGTCAGCATCTTCGAGTACTGCGCATCGGCGGCGGCGAAGGCCTTTTTGTACTCGTCCTCCGACATCTTCTGCGCCTTCCAGTCATGATCGAACTGGACTGTCTGCGTGCCGGCATAGTAGGAATCGAACGGCTGATCGTGGCCGGGATCCATCGTCAGGCCGTCGGCCTTGAGATCCTCGACGAAGATCTTCGAGCCGGCGACGGCGGCGCCGTTCAGATCGACATAAATGTCGCGATAGCTTTTCTGGGCGAGCATCTGGTCCATCGCGTCGGGCGCGGAGTACTTGCCCTGGATGACGAGCAGCTCGGCCCCTGGATAGTACAAGGCCGCCACGTAGACCCCGGGGTCATTCGGGTCCTTGGCTGCGATGCTGTCAAGCTTGGCCTGAGCCAACGCCGCGGTCAGGCGCTTGGCAAGCGCAGGCGATTGCGCCTCCTGAGCCGTCGCCACCGTAACGCCGGACAACAACATCAGGAACATCAGAACGGCCACACCCGCGCACTGCACACGACCCACGCGCCTCATGTCGGACCCTCCTCACACTGACGGTCGATGGATGGCTTGACGTCCGATGGTTCTATCACCGGGCGGTCCCCGCCGTCAACGAGAACAGAAGGCCGATGCGTGAGCGGCCGCGGCCCGGCAGAGGGCCGCCGGCCGGTAACTAGATGAACAGCGCGTCTTCGTCGTCGCCACGACTCCGCGTCCGCAGGTCGTCGCGCATCGAGCGGATGACGGCGAACGCGGCCCGGAGGCCGCTGAGGACGGCGCGTCCTTCGCGCGCCGGCCCCATCAGGCCGTCCTGCAGCACCGCCACGGTCTGCGTGAGGCGCTGGGCCAGGTCGCCGAAGAGCTCGTCCACCCGCTCGACCTGCACCACGGCCAGTGAGCTGGCCCGCGACGCGTCGCGGGCGATCGCCCCCAGGCTGCCGAACATCGGCTTCAGCTCGAGTTCGACCTGGTCCACCAGCCGCTCGACCCGCCGCGCCAGGCGCCCGGCGTACACGATGGCGCCGACCTGAATCACGGCCATGACGACCGTCGCCGCGGCGATCGCCC
The DNA here is from genome assembly GCA_035534615.1 of Vicinamibacterales bacterium. Lineage (GTDB taxonomy): Bacteria > Acidobacteriota > Vicinamibacteria > Vicinamibacterales > CAVVIG01 > JAGWRA01. Next base: position 69,508 of record DATLRO010000092.1, on the reverse strand, counting down.
CCAGAAAGATGTGAGCCCAGGGCGTCACGCCTTCTCCTTTTCCCGCGCCTGCTGGTAGGCTTCCCGGCCCCGTTCGATCGCGCTGGTGATCGTCTCGCGGCCCTGCTCGACAATCTGCCGGCCCTGGCGGGCCACGTCCTGCGCCCGCTCGCGGCCCTCATCGAGCATCTCGCGGCCCTGACGCGCCGCCTCGCCAGCCCGCTCGCGGCCCTGGCGGGCCTTCTCGTTCAGATATTCGCGGGCTTCGCGCCCGGTGACCGGCGCCATCAACAGTGCCGCGGCGGCACCGGTCGCAGCGCCCAGCAGAAACGCGAGCATGACGGATGCCGCTCCGCTGTCGTCTCGTGCCATGGGGGGCCTCCCTGTGCGCCGGGGCCGGCAGGGCCGGCGAATCCGGCAGTTAGAAGATGCTGACCCGGACGGTCAGGAACTTTCTCGGGTCCTTACGGATGTCCTTCACGAGGTCGTGCACCTCGGAGACCGTCGCATTAATGTTCTCATATAACCGGCGATCTTTCAGCAACTGTCCGGCCGTCCCGTCGCCCGCGTTCAGATTCGCGATCAGCTGGTCCAGCCGGCCGGACAGCGAATCCAGCCGGTTGTACAGGGCGGCGTCGGTCAGCAGCCGGCCGGCCGTCCCCTTGCCGGCCTTCAGCTCCCCGGTCAGCGCGTTCAGGTTGCTCGTGGTGGCCGTCAGCGACCGGGCGAACGCGTCGTCTTTGAGCAGCCGGCCCAGGCTTCCCTGGCCGTCGTTCAGGCGTGTCGTGATCGCCTGGAGATTCGTCAGCGCCCCTTCGAGGGCGCGTGCGCTCTGCGGATTTTTCAACAAGGTCCCGATCGTCCCCTTGCCGGCCTGAAGCTGCCGGGTCACGTCCCGCGCCGCCGCGACGAACGCGTTGAGGTTGTCGTACAGCTGGTCGTTGGTGACGAGCTGGCCGAGGGTCCCCCGCCCGCTGCGGACGCCGTGCAGCAGATGGTTGATCTCCGTCAGGCCCGTCGTGGCCTGCTCGGTTACATCGGCAATCTGGCCCGCGCCCCGCCCGACCGGCACGAACCCCCAGTCGGGCAGCGGCGTCCCGGTGATCGACGGCGTGATGTCCACCGAGCTCTCGCCGAGCAGCGAGACCGAGCCGAGGTGCGCGCTCGAATCGGACGTGATGCGGGACCGGTATTCGTCGTTCACCTCCATGGTGACTTCGACGCGCGCTCCCTGGAAGGACACGCTGTCGACCGAGCCGATTTCGACCCCGGCCAGGCGCACCGGCGATCCTGATTTCAGCCCGGCGACATTGGTGAACAGCGTCTTCAGGTGGTAGCGCTGCCAGAAATAGCCGTGGGCGCCCGTCAGCATGATGATGAGCGCCGCGGTGATGACCAGCGCGGCGATCGTCAGGACGCCAATCTTCAGCTCCGACCAGGCGAGCGAGCGTGTGCGCGGCATGATGTCAGCTTCCTCGTGGCGGTCGCGCGGCGACATCCCGTCGCCGCGGCGCCGCCGGCTCTACGACAGAAACGTCTGCAGATAGGGGTCGGTCGAGTGCTTCAGCGTGTCGGCGTCCCCTTCGAAGATGATCCCGCCGTCGTACAGCATGATGAACTCGGCCTCCTCCGTCTTGCGCTCGACCGCGGGCACGACCCGGATTCCGCCGTTCTCCCGCACGGCCGTGTGGGTCGCGAGGTAGAACGCGTCCCGGAGCTGGTGCGTCACGACGATCGAGCTGACGTTCTCGATGTCGCGCAGCTTGATGATCTCATCGTCGACCGTCGTCGCGGTGATCGGGTCCAGGCCGGTCGTCGGCTCGTCGTACAGGAGGATCGGCGGCTTGGCCGCCATGGCGCGCGCGATGGCCACCCGGCGCCGCTGGCCGCCCGAGAGCTCCGACGGCATCCGGTCGATGTACTCCGCCAGGCCGATGAACCCGAGGACCTCCTCCACGCGGCGGTCCGCCTCGTCCAGCGGCATGCGGCTCTCTTCGTAGAGCTTGTAGCCGACGTTCTCCCGCACCGTCAGCGAATCGAACAGCGCACCCTCCTGAAACACCATGCCGAGGTGCCGCCGGACGCCCATCAGCGCGCGCTCCCGCATCTGGTCGACCCGCTCGCCGTTCACCCACACCACCCCGGAATCGGCCCGCAGCAGCCCGACGATGATCTTCAGGATCGTCGACTTGCCGGCGCCGCTGGCGCCCAGAATGATCTTCGTGTGCCCGCTGATCAGCGTGAAGCTGATGTCGCGCAGGATGACCTTCTCGTCGAACGCGAGCGACACGCGGTCGAAGACCACCACCGGCGCGCCGGGGCCGCCCAGCGCGTCGGCCGCCGTGCGCGGGATCTCCTGAGGGGTTGTATCCACCGCCTGCCCGCCCTCCACGCGTTCAGTACATCAACGCAATCAACGCCTGCGTCAGGAAGAAGTCCACCGCCAGCACCGCCACCGACGCGGCCACGACCGCCCGGGTCGTCGAGCGCCCCACGCCCTGCGTCCCGCCCCGCGTCCGCAGGCCCACGTGGCAGCCGATGCTGACGATGACGAACCCGAGGACGAACGGCTTGATGAGCCCCATCCAGACGTCCTGGACGTACAGCGCCTGGATGATCGACGACCAGTAGAGCCCCGAAGAGACCTGCAGCGTGAAGACGGCGATCACCCAGCCGCCCAGGATGCCGACGAAGTCGGCCACCACGGTGAGCACCGGGGCCATCAGCAGCCCCGCCAGGATCCGGGGGGCGACCAGTTTGCGGATCGGGTCGGTGCCGAGCGCCCGCAGGGCGTTGATCTGGTCGGTCACCACCATCGACCCGAGCTCGGCCGCGATCCCCGAGCCGACCCGCCCGCTCAGCATGAGCCCGGTCAGCACCGGGCCGAGCTCCTTGATCATCGACGCGCTGACGAGCCGCCCCACCAGCGGGCGGGCGCCGAACTGGTCGAGCGTCACCCCGGTCTGCAGCGCCAGCACGGCGCCGGTGAACAGACCGGTCAGCAGCACGACCGTCAGCGATCCGACCCCGATGGCGTCGAACTGTTCGACGATGTCCCTGACGTAGAACGGCGGCGTCACGAACGCCACGAGCGTCGCGGTGGTCAGCTTGACGTACTCCTGCACCTCGAGCGCCGCCGTCTTGAGCCATTCCTGGACGAGCCTCAGCACTGGCGCCTCACTGCTTTCCGGAGCCCTCGGCGAGCCCCAACTCGGTGTTCTTCAGGCGCCGGATCTCGTCGCGCAGCGCCGCCGCCTTCTCGAAGTCGAGGCCGGCCGCCGCCGCCCGCATCGCCTCCTGCAGCTCACGGACGTGCGCCTCCAGCTCGTCGGCCGACCGGTACGGGCCGCGGCCCTCGCGCACCGCCGGCACCGCGGCGTAATCGCGCTCGTACACGCTGAGCCGGAGCTCGTCGATCGACTTGACGATCGACGCCGGCGTGATCCCGTGCTCGGTGTTGTAGTCGGCCTGCAGCGTGCGTCGGCGCCCGGTCTCCCGGATCGCCGTCCGCATCGAGTCGGTCACCGTGTCGGCGTACATGATCACCCGCCCGTTCAGGTTGCGCGCCGCCCGGCCCGCGGTCTGGATCAGCGAGCTCGCCGAGCGCAGGAAGCCTTCCTTGTCGGCGTCCAGCACCGCCACCAGCGACACTTCCGGCAGGTCGAGCCCCTCCCGGAGCAGGTTGATCCCGACGAGCACGTCGAAAGTCCCGCGCCGCAGATCCCGCAGGATTTCGACCCGCTCGAGCGTCTCGATGTCGGAGTGCAGGTAGCGGACCCTGACGCCCAGCTCCTGATAGTACTGCGTCAGGTCCTCGGCCATCCGCTTCGTCAGCGTCGTCACCAGCACCCGTTCGCGCCGCGCGACCGTCGCCCGGATCTGCTGCAGCAGATCGTCGACCTGGCCGCGCACCGGCCGGACCTCGATCGGCGGATCCATCAGCCCGGTCGGCCGGATGACCTGCTCCACCACGACGCCGCCGGCCTTCGCCAGCTCGTAGGGGCCCGGCGTGGCCGACACGAAGACGACCTGCCCGACCCGCCGCTCCCACTCCTCGAAGCTGAGCGGCCGGTTGTCGAGCGCCGACGGCAGCCGGAACCCGTACTCGACCAGCACTTCCTTGCGCGAGCGGTCGCCATGATACATCCCCCGGATCTGCGGCACCGTCTGATGGCTCTCATCGACGATGAACAGCGCGTCCGGCGGCAGGTAGTCGAGCAGCGTCGGCGGCGGCTGCCCCGGCGCACGCCCGGTCAGGTGCCGCGCGTAATTCTCGATCCCGTGGCAGTACCCGATCTCCCGGATCATCTCCAGGTCGAACATCGTCCGCTGGTGCAGCCGCTGGGCCTCGAGCAGCTTCCCCTGCGACTCCAGGTCGCCGCGGCGGACCGCGAGCTCCGCCTTGATCGACTCGACGGCCCGGCGCGTCCGGTCCCGCGGCGCGACGAAATGCGACTTCGGGTACACGGCCACGCGGTCGTGGCGCCGCCCCGCGCGGCCGCTCACCGGATCGAACGACACCAGCTGGTCGACCTCGTCGCCGAACAGCTCGATCCGCAGGGCCTGCTCCTCGTAGGACAGGTACACCTCGATGATGTCGCCCCGCACGCGGAACGTGCCGCGCCCGAACTCCACGTCGTTCCGCTCGTACTGGATCTCCACCAGCCGGCGCAGAATCTCGTCGCGCGCGATCCGCTGGCCGAGCTCGAGCGGCAGCAGCATCCCGTAATACGCCTCCGGCGACCCCAGGCCGTAGATGCACGAGACGCTGGCCACGATGATGACATCCCGCCGCTCGAAGAGCGACCGGGTGGCCGACAGCCGCATCCGGTCGATCTCGTCGTTGATCGTCGCTTCCTTCTCGATGTACGAATCGGTCGCCGGCACGTACGCCTCGGGCTGGTAGTAGTCGTAGTAGCTGACGAAGTATTCCACGGCGTTGCCCGGGAAGAAGCGCCGGAATTCCTGGAACAGCTGCGCCGCCAGCGTCTTGTTGTGCACCATCACCAGCGTCGGCCGGTTCACGCGGGCGATCGCCTGCGCCATCGTGAACGTCTTGCCGGATCCGGTGACGCCGAGCAGCACCTGGTAGCGATCGCCCCGCTCGAGCGCCTCGACGATCTCGCCGATGGCCCGCGGCTGGTCGCCCGCCAGCTCGAAGTCCGAGACGAGGTCGAATCGATCGGTCACCGATGCCATGGACGTGTCCCCGGTGCGTTCGGCGCCGGCCTCGGCTGGGGCGCCCCCGCGGGCGTCGCGACGACGTCGGCAGCGGCGTCTGCGCCAACCGCCGATCGTACCACAACTGGGGCGGAAATCAGGCCCGCAGGCTGGACCGCGACGCGCAGGGCGGACGTCGCCGCCGGCTCAGAAGCGCGGCCGGCCCGGCGTCTTCGCCTTCGGCGGCATGTACAGCGCGTAGTATCCGCCGCGCGACCGGACCGTGATGTGCTGGAGGCCGGGTTTGACGACGCGGATGCGGACGTGGCGCCACGTCCCGTCCAGCTTCGCGTCGGTCGACACGTAGCCGAGGCTGTACTGCGCGTGAATTTCGCTCAGGATGTCGTGATACACGCGATCCAGGGCATCCACGCCGGGGGGAAAGAAGGCCTTGCCGCCGGTGACCGACGCGATCTGCTGCAGCACGATCCGCTGCTGCATCCGGGTCGAGTCCGACTGGTGCGCCAGCATCCCGATCGCGTAGACGGTCACGTCGGAGGCCTTGAGCAGCGTCATGGTGTCGCTGAACGTGGCGACGCTGTTGGTGTCGCCGCCATCCGTGCAGAGCAGCATGATCTTCCGGCCGGTCTGCTCCGCGGCGTAGTTCAGATACACGCCGATCGCGTCGTACAGCGCCGTCCACCCCTCAGGCGGCCGCATCCGGATGCGCTCCACCAGCCGCGGGAAGTCGCTCTGCGTGTACTCGGCCATCCGGACCTTCGTGTCGAAGTCGACCAGCGTGATGTCCCGGGCCTGCGGCAGGGCCATCAGGAACCTGATCGCGGCCGTCCGGGCGAACTGGATGTCGTCGCGCATGCTCTCGCTGGTGTCGAGCAGCACGCCCAGATGCAGGGGGGCGGCCGCGTCGGACACGCCGCCCGGCGCGAAGTACCTGATGGTCTGCGGATGGCCGTCCTCTTCGACCGAAAAGTCCGCCGGGGTCAGCCCGGTGACGAAATGGCCGGCGTGATCGAGCACCGTGACGTTGAAGGTGACCAGGTCGATGCCGGCCCGGAACGTCGGCGCCTGCGGAGCGGCCGGACCGGCCGACGCCAGCAGCAGCACTCCAGCCAGGGCCATCGCCCGCCCCCTCATGCGTCCTCCCCCGGGATCCCGGCGCCGATTTTCAGGCGTGTCTTGCGCCGCACTCTACACCAACCGGCGGACTTCCCCAAGGTGTTCGGCGGTCGGGCCCGGCCGGCCGCCCGGGGCCGTCCCGCCCGGGCGGAGGTATAATCAGGGGTTGGCGCTTCCCATGTCGGTTTTGCCACTGCCGGACGGCGCGGTGCGGACGCTTCGCTCATGAAGTGCCTTGCGGTCTGCCAGGACGACCTCGTCATCAGGTTGCTGGATGAGGTGCTCCTGTCCAGCTTCGAGGTCGAGTTTCTGGTCGAAAGCCGGCCGGTGGCGCGCCGTCTCCACGACGCCGGGATCAACGTCGTCGTCGGCGACCTCCGCCGCACCGATACCTACCTCAAGGCGGACGTCTCGCCCGGCACCTGCGTCATCGTGGAGGACAACGGCCGCCGGAGCCTGAAGCGGGTGCTCTCGGCCATCCGCGACGCCGGCGGCACCCTGGTCTACGTGCTCGGCGTCGGCGCGGCGGCCGCGTCCGCCCGCACCGACGAGCTGCGCACGCAGTTTCCCGACGTGTCCTACCTGGCCATGTCGGAGCTGTTCGGCGGCCCGCTGCTGACCGAGTTCAGCCGGTCGCTGACGCGCGCCAAGGTCCAGCAGTACCAGCGCTATTTCAGCGACGCGGACCGGATTCTGATCCTGCTCCACAACGACCCGGATCCCGACGCCATCGCCAGCGGTCTGGCGCTCCGCAACGTACTGCGCCGCACGAAGACGACGACGATTCTGGGGGCGATGCAGCCGGTGACGCGCCCGGAGAACCTGCGCATGCTGAACCTGCTCGACATCCACGTCGAGCCGGTCACCGCGGCGGCGCTCGGCGATTTCAGCCGGATCGCCATGGTCGACGTCCAGCCGCACTACTTCGGCGGGCTCATCGACCGCGTGGACCTCGTCATCGATCACCATCCGGAACAGCCGGGCTACAGCGCGGTCTTCAAGGACATCCGTCCCGACTACGGATCGACGTCCACGATCCTCACCGAGCACCTGCGGGCCGTCGACGTCAACATCTCCGAGCGGACGGCGACCGCCATGCTCTACGCGATTAAGTCCGACACGCTGTTCTTCAACCGCCAGACGAACCGGGTCGATCTCGACGCCTTCTCCTACCTCTATCCACTGGCCAACGCCGCCCTCATCCGCAAGATGGAAGGGGCGGAAATCAACCTGGAGCGGCTCGAGTTCGTGATGAAGGCGTACCAGGCCGGCCGGCTCGCCGACCAGGTGTTCTGCGCGTTCATCGGCGTCTGCCCGCGCGAGGACTTCATCCCGTACGTCGCCGACTTCTTCCTGCAGCTGGAGAGCGTCCAGTGGGCGGTGATCTCGGGCGTCGTCGGCGACTCGATGATCATTTCCGTCCGGAACCTCGGCTACTCGCGCAACGCCGGCGAGTTCGTCCGCCGGTTCTTCGCCGACGTCGGCAGCGCCGGCGGGCATCGCGCCATGGCGAAGGCCGTCATGCCGGTCGAGGCGTTCCAGGCGAAGTTCGGCCGCCTGCGCGGCGTCGAACTCAGCGAGAAGCTGCAGGAGCTGACCGCGCAGTTCCTCCACGAACACGCCACGATCGAGAAGAAGAAGGAGCCGGCCGGGGCGTAAGGCCCCCGCCGGGCCGGGCCCGGCGCCCCTCTACCCGAGCGCCTGATCCAGATCGGCGACCAGATCCGGCGCGTCTTCGAGGCCGACCGACAGCCGGACCATGCCGGGCGTGATGCCGGCCCGGGCCAGCTGCTCCTCGGTGTACCCCCACTGCGACGTCAGCACCGGGAGGCTGACCAGGCTCTCCACCCCGCCGAGGCTGGTCGCCCGCTTGAACAGCTGCAAACGGTCGAAGACCCGCTCGGCCCGGTCCAGCCGGCCGCCGACGTCGAAGCAGACCATGCCGCCGAAGCCGGTCATCTGGGCCGCCGCGATGGCATGATCGGGATGCGTGGGCAGGCCCGGGTAGTACACCACGCTGACCCGGCGATCCTGCGCGAGGAAGTCGGCGACCACCCGCGCGTTCTCGTTGTGCCGCGCGACGCGCACGGCGACCGTCTTGAGGCCGCGCGCCAGCGCGTAGGCCGGCTGCGGGTCCATGACCGTCCCCAGCAGCCGGCGCGTCTGTTCGACCCGGCCGACCAGCGCCTTGGGACCGGCGACCGCCCCGCCGGTCACGTCGCTGTGGCCGTTCAGATACTTCGTCGCGCTCTGCATCGACAGGTCGACCCCGAGCGCGAGCGGCTGCTGGTTGATCGGACTCGCGAACGTGTTGTCGATGATCGACAGCACGCCGCGCGCCCGGCAGGCGGCGGCGATCCGCCGGACATCGACACAGCGCAGCGTCGGATTGATCGGCGACTCGAACCACACGACCCGCGTCCGTTCGCCGATGATCGTCTCCGGACGCGCCAGCTCCTCGAGCGTCACGAACCGGGGCGTGACGCCGAACCGGGCCAGCAGGTCGTGCAGGAGGTGCAGCGTGCCGCCGTAAATCGCGGCGCTGCACACCACCTCGTCGCCCGCGCCGGCGAACGTCATCAGGATCGTCGCCGTGGCCGCCATGCCGGAGGCGAACAGCAGCGCGGCCTCGGCCCGATCCAGCGCCGCCACCTTGTGCTCGGCGCTCACGATCGTCGGGTTGGCGTAGCGGGAGTACAGGTATTTCGCGGACCGCCCTTCGTTGAACGCCCGGACTTCCGCCGCCGACTCGAACACGAACGTCGTCGTTTCGTAGATTGGCGTCGTCAACGGCACCGGGACCCCGATCTCCCCTTCGCCGCTGTGGATGATCTCCGTGGATGGTCCTCTCATGACGTCTCGTCTCTCCGCGGGATGGTCCGCCCGGGCCGGCCGCGCCGGCGAGGCCCTGCGGGCGGCACGGCTCAGCGTTCCAGACCCGGCGCCCCCGACTCGAGCCGATCGCCGCTGGCCCCGACGACCGGTTCGACGAACTGGTGATACGCATCCTCGTATCCCCGGTCGATCAGTTCGTCGCGGGTCAGCGTCCGATCGGAATGCTCGTCGTAACACCCGGAAAAATCGAGCGGTCCCAGCGGATTGTGACGCGGCCGGATCTCGAACAGCCGCTCGACCAGGCCGTGCGCCCCGGCGATCGCATCGCGGAGCTCGGCCGCTTCCATCCGCGCGACATATTCCCCCGCCCGGCGCCGCGGGTCGGCCACGCCCGCCATCAGATGGTGCGGGCCGGTCAGCTCCGGCGCGGCCGTCACCAGGATCACCTGACGGGCGCCCGCCGCCGCCACCTCCTCCAGCAGCCGGCCCAGCGCGCCGGGCCGATCGCAGAGCCGGTGCGTCTCCCCCTGCCACGCGCTCTCGGGCGCAAAGTGGATCAGGTGCGGCTCGGTGGCCACCGGCAGGCTCAGCGCGCCGGCCAGCGCGTCCAGCAGATGATCGCGGCCGACCCCGGCCAGGTCCAGCGCCTCCGCCAGCCGGCCGGCGCCGGCCCCCGCCGGCTGACGGAAGAAGTCGTGCCGCCGCGGCTCCGCCAGCAGCGCGAAGAACAGATCGCGCCCGGCGTCCAGGTCGAACGCCGTGAGCAGCAGTTCGCGGAACCCCGGCTGGCCGAGATTCTCGGCCAGCAGTTCCGCGTAGCGCCGCCCCAGGTCCCTCGGCGGCGGCTGCTTCAGCCCGGCCGCCGCGCCGCCCATGAGACGCCACAGGCCGGAGCAGGCCCACCCGATCCCGGGCGCCGAGGCCAGCGGCGCCCCCCACAGCTTCCACCAGACATGGCCCCGGGTCCGCCGGCGCTCGTGCCACAGCCGCCCGATCGCGGCGCCGGTCACCGCGACGAGCAGGAGCCCGAGAAGGAAGACGACCAGCCGCGGCACGAGGGTGGGCAGCGCCGGGCCCGCGAAGGCGGCCTCGACGAGCCGGACGTAGGCGGCCGCCAGCGCGCCACCCCGATCGAGGCTGACGAGATGCAGCAGGAAATCGAGCGGATAGACGATCAATCCGAGCGCGAGGCCGGCGAGCGGCACGCACAGGACGGCGAGGACGGCGAGCACCGTCCAGCCGGCGAGCCGGAACAGTCCCCGCCACGGATAGAGACGGTCCGCCGAGCGGCCCCGCCACAGCCCCTTCGGCTCCCAGAGCCGCGACGCGCCGTCGATGGCGGCGAACAGCGCTCCGACCGCCCCGACGCCGCGGCCGGCGACGATGTCGATCTTGACGCCCGCCTCGTGCAGGGCGCGCAGCGCCCCGGCGTGGTACGCGCCGGCCGTCCCCGTGCCGGTCAGCACGAGCGCCGTCCGCAGCCCGGGCGAATACGCCGGAGGGGCATCGGCTCCCGGTTGCTGAAGCGGCTGGTTCATGGGCCCCGGCGACCGGAGGCGGACGTCGCGCGCCGCGACCGCGGGCGTCGTCACGCCTCTTCGTGAACGGTGGTGAGCTTGATGATCTCGAACTCGCGCTTGCCGCCGGGCGTCTGCACCGTGATGACGTCGCCCGGTTCCCGGTTCAGAATCGCCCGCCCGATCGGCGAGGTCGTCGAAATGAGCCCCTTGGCGGCATCGGCATCTTCCGGCATCACGAGCTGATAGACGACCGCCGCATCGGAGCCCTCTTCCCGCAGTTCCACCGTCGAGCCGAAGCCGGCCCGATCGGTCGGGATCCGGTCGAGGTTCATCAGCGCGATCTCGCCGGCGCGCTTCTTGAGCATGGAGATCCGCGCCTCCACGAGGCGCTGGCGCTCCTTGGCGGCCTGGTATTCGGCGTTTTCCCGCAGGTCGCCCAGCTCCCGCGCACGCTTGATCTCCTGGGGGAGCTCCATCTTCAGCTCGCGCTCGAGCAGGTGGATCTCGTCCTCGAATTTCTTGAGCAGCCGCGCTTTCATCGGGATCTACGATTCACGTGATGGGCACGGGCGCCAGGCGCACCGCTCCCGGTTCGATCGACCGCACGGACGGCGGCCGGCGGGAGCCGGCGGCCGCGAGGGAATCTTAGCATATCTGCTATCCTGATCCAGACGCGTGCAGACCATCAGCAGCCGGCGGAATCCGATCGTCAGCGAGTACCGCCGGGCGGCCCGCGCCGGCGCCGGGGGCGGGCCCCTGCTGCTCGACGGCGCGCACCTGATCGCGGACGCCGAGGCGGCCGGCCTGCTCATCAGAAGCGCGGCGGTGGTCGCCGCGCGCCTCGCCGCGTCGGCGGAGATGGATCGGCTGGTTCGGCGGCTCGACGGGCGCGGCGTACCGGTCTTCACGGTCCCCGCCCCCGTCATGGCCGCCATGAGTCCCGTCCGGACGCCGTCCGGCATGGTGGCGCTCGCCGACCGCCCCGAAGGCCGCCTGGCGCGCGCGCTCGAAGGGGCGCGCCCGCTCGTCGCCGCCGCCGTCGACGTGCAGGATCCCGGCAACCTCGGCGCCATCGTGCGGGCCGCCGAAGCGGCCGGCGCGACCGGGCTCATCGCCTGCGGCCGTTCGGCCGATCCGTACGGCTGGAAGGCGCTGCGGGGCGCCATGGGGAGCGCATTCCGGCTGCCGATCGCCGCGGCCGTGGCCGTGCCCGACGCGCTGGCGGCGCTGCGGGCGCGCGGCATCCGGGTCTGCGCCGCGGTCCCGGGCCGCGGCGAGTCGATCTACGCGGCGCCGCTCGACGGGCCGGTCGCCATCCTGCTCGGCGGTGAAGGCGCCGGCCTTCCCGCGGAGGTCGTCGCCCAGGCCGACGTCCGCCTGCACATCCCGATGCAGCCGCCGGTGGAATCGCTCAACGTGGCCGTGGCCGCCGCGCTCTTCCTGTTCGAGGCGGCGCGCCAGCGCGCCGGCATCCCCCATGTCGTCCGATAGTCTCTTCCCGCCCGACCGTCCGCCCGCGCCGCAGGCGGCCGCACCGCTCGCCGAGCGGATGCGCCCGCGCTCGTTCGCCGAGTTCGTGGGGCAGGACGACCTCCTGGCGCCCGGCCGTCCGCTGCGCGAGGCCATCGAGCGGGACCTCCTGCAGTCGATCATCCTCTGGGGCCCTCCCGGCACGGGCAAGACCACGCTCGCGCGGATGATCGCCGAGCTCACGCGGGCCCGCTTCATCTCGTTCAGTGCCGTGCTGTCCGGCATCAAGGAGATCAAGGAGGTCATGGCCGAGGCCGAACGGGCGCGCCGCGCCGGCCACGGGCGGACGATCGTCTTCATCGACGAGATCCACCGCTTCAACAAGGCCCAGCAGGACGCCTTCCTGCCGCGCGTCGAGGCGGGCGACATCGTCCTGATCGGCGCGACCACGGAGAACCCGTCCTTCGAAGTCAACGCGGCGCTGTTGTCGCGATCGAAGGTCTTCGTGCTCCAGGCGCTCACGGCGGACGAAATCGGCCACATCCTGCAACGCGCCCTCGCCGACCCGACGCGCGGCCTGGGTGCGTCCGACGTGACGGTGGACGACGACGCCCTGGCCGCCATGGCGCAGTACGCGAACGGCGACGCCCGGGTCGCCCTGAACCTGATCGAGCTGGCGGTGTCGGCCGTGCCGCGCGCGCCGGAGACCGACGCCGGCGCCGGCCGGCGCGTCGACCTCGCCCTGGTGCGGCAGCTCGTGCAGCGCCGGGCGCTGCTCTACGACAAGGCGGGCGAGGAGCACTACAACCTCATCTCCGCGCTCCACAAGTCCATGCGCAACAGCGATCCGGACGCCGCCGTCTACTGGCTGGCACGCATGGTCGAGGCCGGCGAGGATCCGCTCTATATCGCGCGGCGCCTCGTCCGGTTCGCGTCGGAGGATGTCGGCATCGCCGACCCGCAGGCCCTGACCGTGGCGATGGCCGCGAAAGAGGCGGTCCACTTCATCGGGATGCCCGAGGGCAACACCGCCCTGGCGCAGGCGGCCGTCTACCTGGCCACCGCGCCCAAGAGCAACGCGCTGTACCAGGCCTACCAGCGCGCCGCCGAGGACGCCCACCGCGACGCCGCCGAGCCGGTGCCCCTGCACCTGCGCAACGCGCCGACCGCCCTGATGAAGGACCTCGGCTACGGCCGGGACTACCGGTACGCCCACGCCGAGCCCGAAGGGGTCGCGGACATGGAATGCCTGCCGCCCGCGCTGCGCGGGCGCCAGTACTATCAGCCGACCGCGCGCGGCTTCGAAAAGGAAATCAAGCGCCGCCTGGAGGGATGGCAGGCGATCAAGCGGGCCCGGCGCGACGCGTGAGAGGCCGGCGCGGCCCGCTCAGATCCGCTGGAAGTTCTTCTCGATCTCGCGCCGGGTGAGCCGCAGCATGATCGGCCGGCCGTGCGGGCAGACGGTCGAATAGGCCGTCAGGCGCAACTCGTCCAGCAGGTGGGCCATCTTTTCGTAGGTCAGCGGATCGTTGGCCTTCACGGCCGCGTGACAGGCCATCGTCGCGGCGATTCGGCGCAGCCCCTCCTCGACCCGGGCGCCGCGATCCAGCCCCTCCAGATCCTCGGCCAGCGTCCGCACCGCGTCGATCGCATCGCCGCCGCCGAGCGCGGCCGGCACCGACGCCACCCGGAGGCTCGCGCCGCCGAACTCCTCCACGTCGAAGCCGAAACGCCGCAGCGCCTCCATGTGAGCCAGGATCGCCTGCCGGGCTCCGGCCGGCAGATCCAGGACGATCGGCTCGAGCAGGCGCTGACTCTCCACCGGCCCCGTCGTCAGCCGCTCCATGAAGCGCTCGAACAGCACGCGCTCGTGCGCGACGTGCTGGTCGATGATCGCAATCCCGTCCTCGTCCATGGCAATGATGAACGTGTCGCGGAACTGGCCGAGCGGCACCATCGGCGGGACGGACGCGCCCGCGTCGACGCCGCCGGCGGCCGGCCGCAGATCGCCCGCCGCGCCGGCGCCCGCTCCCACAGGAGCAGCCGGCCCGCCGGCCGGGATCGCCTCCGCGGCCGGTCGCGCGAACGCGGCCGTGACCGGCGCCCACCGGCTCTGGTACGCCCCGCCGACCTGCAGGCCGGGAATCGGCACGGCCGATGGTCCGGACGGCGCGGCCAGCGGCCCCCGCAGCGTCAGCTCCGGCGCGGGGCCGCGCCCGATCGCGTCGCCGACCGCCCGGCGAACGACCTCGTGCACCAGAGACTGCTCCCGGAACCGGACCTCCGCCTTCGTCGGGTGGACGTTCACATCCACGCGGTCGTGCGGCATTTCGATGAACAGGTGGACTTCCGGGCTCCGCTCGCGGATCGAGGCCGAGCTGTAGGCGTCGACAATCGCGTGCGCGATCGTCCGGTCCTTGACGATGCGCCGGTTGACGAACAGGTTCTGCGGTCCGCGCACCGGGCCCTGCTCGGCGAGCGCCGCCACGAAACCGGTGATCCGCAACCCGCCCGCCTCGCGCACGACCTCGACGAGATCCGGCCGATCGCCGTAGAGCTGATACAGGCGGTCCCGGATGCCGGCGACCGGCGGGCAGCGCAGCACCCTGCGCGCGCCGCTGGTCAGCTCGAAACCGATGCCGGGGTACGACAGGGCGAGCTGGGTGACGATCCGCGACACCTGTGCCGATTCAGCCGCGTCCGACTTCAGGAACTTGCGCCGCGCCGGCAGGTTGTAGAACAGATCGCCGACGTCGATGGTCGTCCCTTCCGGCATGCCGGCTTCGACTTCGGACGCCACCGCACCGCCGTTCACCCGGATGTCGGTCCCGCTGGGCGTTCCCCGGGCGCGCGTCCGCAGGACGAGATGGGACACCGACGCAATGCTCGGCAGCGCTTCGCCCCGGAATCCGAGCGTCGCGATCGCCGCCAGGTCGTCCGAGCGCGCGATCTTGCTCGTCGCATGCCGCTCGAGCGCCAGCCTCGCATCGTCCGGCACCATCCCCTCGCCGTTGTCCTCGACGCGAATCAGCTTCTTGCCGCCGAGTTCCACGGCGACCGCCACGCGCGTCGCGCCGGCGTCGATGGCGTTCTCGATCAGCTCCTTGACGACCGAGGCGGGGCGTTCGACCACTTCGCCCGCGGCGATCTGGTTGGCGAGATCCGACGGCAGGCGGGTGATTTTGCCCACGGGTATTTGGCAGTCCAGACAGTCGGGTGACCGGGCCGGAGCGGATCCGGCGGACGGGAGGGAGGCGCGGCGGGCCCGCCCGACGCCTTCCGTCCCTCCCGCAGCCGGCTAGTCGCCGTGCCGCGCCGCCAGCGCCGCCTGCGCCGCCGCGAGCCGCGCGACCGGGATCCGGTACGGCGAGGCGCTCACGTAATCGAGCCCCACGCTCTCGAAGAAGTGGATCGACGCCGGGTCGCCTCCATGCTCGCCGCAGACCCCGACCTTGAGGTCGCGCCGCGCCGCCCGCCCCTTTTCCACGCCGATGCGGACGAGCGCCCCCACCCCCTCGGTGTCGATCGACGAGAACGGGTCCTTCTCCAGGATCTTCTTGGCCTGGTAGATCCGCAGGAACTTCCCGACGTCGTCGCGCGAGAAGCCGAAGGTGAGCTGCGTCAGATCGTTGGTGCCGAACGAGAAGAAGGCCGCTTCGGTGGCGATCTGGTCGGCCGTCAGCGCGCCGCGCGGGACCTCGATCATCGTGCCCACGAGGTACCGGATCTTCACTCCCTCGGCCCGCATCGTCTCCTGCGCGACCCGGTCGACGATCTCGCGCTGGTCCTTGAGCTCCTTCACGTGGCCGACCAGCGGAATCATGATCTCCGGGACGACTTCGAGCCCCTCGCGCTTGAGCTGGCACGCCGCCTCGATGATCGCGCGGGTCTGCATCTCGGTGATCTCGGGGTACGTGATCCCGAGCCGCACGCCGCGGTGGCCCAGCATCGGATTGAACTCGTGCAGCTGTTCGACCCGGCGCAGCAGCACCCGCTTCTGCTCGAGGGCCGCCCCCGTGGCGCCCTTCGCCTCGAGCCGGGCGATCTCGACCATCAGATCCTCCCGCTTGGGCAGGAACTCGTGCAGCGGCGGGTCGATGGTCCGGATGGTCACCGGCGCCCCGTGCATCCCCTTGAAGACGCCGTAGAAGTCTCCCCGCTGCAGCGGCAGCAGCTCGTCGAGCGCCTTGCGCCGATCCGGCTCCGTCTCGGCCAGGATCATCCGCTGCACGATCGGGATGCGCCCCTCGCCGAAGAACATGTGCTCGGTGCGGCAGAGGCCGATGCCGCGCGCGCCGAAGGCGTAGGCCAGTTCCGCCTGATCCGGCAGGTCGGCGTTGGCCCGGATGCCGAGCCGGCGGAAGCGGTCGGCCCAGTCGAGCAGCTTCGCGAACCGGCCGTAGATGTCCGACTGTTTCGCCGGCAGGGTTCCCTGCACCACCTGCAGGATCTCGCTCGGCTTCGCCGCCACCCGGGCGAGCTTCACCTCGCCGCTCAGGCCGTCGAACGAGACGAAGTCGCCTTCCTTGACCGTCCGGCCGTTGACCCGGAATTCGCGGTTCTTCTCGCTGATCTGCAGGTCGCCCGCGCCGACGATCGCCGGCTTGCCCATCTGCCGCCCGACGACGGCCGCGTGCGAGGTCATGCCGCCGGTCGCGGTCAGGATGCCCTGCGCGACGAACATGCCGTGGATGTCGTCCGGGACCGTCTCCTGCCGCACGAGGATCACCGGCTTGCCCTGGTCGCTCCACGCCACCGCGTCGTCCGCCGCAAAGACGACATGGCCGCTCGCCGCGCCGGGCGACGCCGGCAGCCCGGTCGTCACCGCCGGAATCCTGTCCCACTCCGCCCGGTCGAACCCCGGCGCCAGCAGCTGCGACAGCGATTCGGGGTCGACCATGACGACCGCTTCCTTCGGCGTGATCAGCTTCTCGCCGACCATGTCGGTCGCGATGACCACCGCGGCGTATCCGGTCCGCTTCCCGTTGCGCGTCTGCAGCATGTAGAGGCGCTCGTCCTGGATGGTGAATTCGAAGTCCTGGACGTCGTGATAATGCCGCTCCAGCCGCGTCGTGATGTCGCGGAGCTGCCGGTACGCCTTCGGCATCACCTGCTCGAGTGCCGTGATCGGCTGCGGCGTCCGGATGCCGGCGACGACGTCCTCGCCCTGCGCGTTGACCAGGAACTCGCCGTAGAACTCCTTCCGGCCGTTCGAGGGGTTCCGCGTGAACCCGACGCCGGTCGCCGACCGCTCGCCGGTGTTGCCGAACACCATCATCTGGACGTTCACGGCCGTGCCGATGGAGTCCGGGATGTCGTAGATCCGCCGGTATTCGGCCGCGCGCGGGTTCTGCCACGACCGGAACACGGCGTTGCGCGCCATCCGGAGCTGGGCGTCGGGATTCTGCGGGAACGGCTTGCCCGTCCGCTGCTGCACCACCCCCTTGTACCGCTTCACGACCTCGCGCAGCGCATCCTCGTCCAGGTTCGGATCGAGCGTCACGCCGCGCTCGCGCTTCACCTGCTCCAGCTCGTGCTCGAACGCCTCCTTCGGAATCTCCAGGACGACGTTCCCGAACATCTGGATGAACCGGCGGTAGGAATCGTACGCGAACCGGCCGTTCGACGTCCGGCGCTTCAATCCCTCGACCGCGGCGTCGTTGAGCCCGAGATTGAGGATCGTGTCCATCATGCCGGGCATCGAGAACTTCGCGCCCGACCGGACCGACACGAGCAGCGGGTTGTCCGTCGAGCCGAGCGTGGCGCCGGCCGCCTTCTCCAGCCGCCGCAGGTGGGTCTCGATTTCCTGGTCAATCGCGGCCGGAATCTTCCCCTTCTGCTCGAAATAGATCCGGCAGACGTCGGTCGAGATCGTGAAGCCCGGCGGCACCGGCAGCCCGGCGTTCGTCATTTCGGCCAGGCCGGCCCCCTTGCCGCCCAGGAGATCGCGCATGGTCCGGTTGCCGTCGGCCTTGCCGTTGGCGAAAAAGTAGACGTACTTTCCCGTGCCGCCCCCGGCCGGCTTCCCGGCCGCCGCCGTCCGGCCCCCCGCCTTCTTCGGCGCCGCGGGCTTCCGTGCCGCCGCCGTCCTGCCGCCCGCCGTCTTCGTCCGAGCCATGCTTCCCGTGCGTTGTGATCTCTTCGCCATCGCGCTATGACTCCGTGTGAGGAACGATTTCGGAAATATCCGCGATATCCGCGACGAGCTCGCGCAGGCCGGCCATCAGGCCCAGTCGAACGGCCCGCACCTGCTCCTCGCCCGCCATGACCAGGACTTCATCGAAGTACCGCGCCACATGAGGCCGGAACCCCGCAATGAGCTGCAGGGCCTGCAGGTAGTGCCTCTCCGCCTTGGCGTGTTCAATCGCCCCCGCGTGGGTCGCCACCTCGTGAATCAGGGCCTGCTCCGCCGCTTCCTTCGACGTCTGGGTCGCGTAGGCGATCAGACGGCCCCAGTCCCCGTCGAACGGCACGCCCCTGGCGATGTTCTTCACGCGCTTGAACAGCTCCGCCAGCGCCTCGAACTCGGGCGACCGCCGCGCCTGGGCCAGCGCCTCCACCTTCCGCCGGACCTCCAGCGGCTTCACCGTTCCGGCCGCCGCCAGCCCGGCCAGCACCGCGCGGCACTCGTCGTAGGCGTAGCCCCGCCGCTCGAGCAGGTGCTGGAGCCGCTCGGTGAAGAAGGTCAGCGCCTGACCGTGCCAGGCGTCCCGCTCCAGCCCCGGGATCGCCGCCAGCGGCGCCCAGGCCTGCTCGAGCAGGGTCGACAGATCCGGCGACACATCCAGGCCGGTCAGCGCCGGCAGGTCGACGAGGATCCGGACGATCCCCTGCGCCTGCCGCCGCAGGCCGAACGGATCGCGCGTCCCGGTGACCCGCTCACCCGCCGCGAGCAGCCCGACAATCGTATCCAGTTTGTCGGCCAGCGCCAGCGCGGCCCAGGTGACCGCCCCCGCCCCGAGCTGCTCGCGCGACGGCGGCGCGTCCGCCTCCACGCCCACCGGCAGGTACTGGTAGTAGATCGCCTTCCAGACCTCTTCCGGCAGCCCTTCCTCGCGGCCGTACACGCCGCCGATGATGCCCTGCAGTTCGGTCAGCTCCCGGACCATGTCGGTGGTGAGGTCGGTCTTGGCCAGCTGCCCCGCCTGCGCCGCGAGGCCGGCCGTCCGCTGGTCCGCGCCGAGCGCATCGCGCGCAATCGCCGCCGCCAGCGTGCCGACCCGCTCCGCCTTGTCCCGATAGCTGCCCAGCCGCTTGTGGAACTGCACCGTCGCGAGCCGATCGATCCGGTAGGCGAGCGGCGTCTTGCGGTCGCTTTCCCAGAAGAACCGCGCGTCGCGCAGCCGTGCGGTCAGGACCCGCTCGGCGTTGCGCGCGATCGTGTGCTCGTCCGACGGCTCCGTGTTGACGACCGCCAGGAAGGCCGGCATCAGCCGCCCTTCCTCGTTCACCACCGGGAAGAAGTGCTGGTGGTGCACCATCGTCGTCGTCAGCACCTCCTCCGGGAGGTCGAGGAACACCGGATTGAAGATCCCGGCGACCACCGCCGGATACTCGACGAGATCCGGCACCTCCTGCAGGAGCGAGGAATCGGCTGCGGCGGCACTGCTGACGCGCCCCTTCAGGCGCAGCGCCTTCGCGTCGAGTTCCCGCGCGATCTTGTCGTGACGCTCGGCGCGGTCCAGCACGACGAAGTTCTCCAGCAGCTTCGTGCGGTAGTCGTCGAACGTCCGGACCTTGAGGGCGCGGCCGGCCCGGCCGCTGGTCGTCAGAAAGCGGTGGCCGTAGGTCGCCGCCCCCGACCGGACCTCCTGCACCTTCGGTGACTCGGCCGCCGCCGCCCGCCCGATCCGGAACGGCACGACGCGCCCGCCGTACAGGAACAGGATCCAGCGGATCGGCCGGCCGAACAGCAGCTCGCCGCGCCCGTCGTCCAGCACGGCATCCCAGCGCATCTGTTTGGGGAAGGTCAGGTCGCGGAGCGCGCCCCGCAGCACGTCCGGCAGGACGTCCACGGCCGCACGGCCGCGCAGGTGCCGCCGGAAGGCCAGATACCGCCCCTTCGGCGTGTCGACCTGCTCGAGCGCCGCCACGTCCACCCCCTGCTTCGCGGCAAAGCCGAGCGCCGCCGGCGCCGGCCGGCCGTCCGGCTGGAACGCCGCCGACACCGGCGGCCCGGTGACGAGATCCTCCAGATCCGATTGACGCTCAGCGAGCCGGGCGATCCGCACGGTCAGGCGCCGCGGCGTGCTGAACGTCTCCACCGGCGCCCCGGGGGCGAGCCGGAACTCGCCGAGACGCGTCTCCATCACCTCGCCGATGCGACGGGTCAGGCCCGGGAGCCAGCCTGCGGGCAGTTCCTCGCATCCCAGCTCCAGCAGCAGTTCTCGATCCACGCGCGCGCTCTCTCTTCCCGAAGGGCCGGCGTCCGGCCGGACCGCGGAGGCGGTCCGGCCGCGCCGCCCGGTTCAGTCCGCCGCCCCGGCGGCCGCTTCCGTCGCCGCCGGCCGGCCGTCCTCGACGTACGCCCGGGCAATGCTGACCGCCAGCTGCCGCACCTTCAGGATGTAGGCGGTGCGCTCGGTCACGCCGATGCTGCCGCTGGCGTCGAGGATGTTGAACAGGTGCGAACACTTGAGGCAGTGCTCCAGCGCGGGCCAGATCAGCCCCGACGCGAGCAGACGGCCCGCCAGATCGTAATCGCGGTCGAACAGGTCGCGGTGCCGCGCGGCGAAGTCGGCGGGCGCCAGCCCTTCGACCTGGCCGAAGACGTACCGCGACTGCTCCACTTCCTCGCGCAGGCGGACGTCCCGGTACGACACGCCGGGCGCCCACTGGAGGTCGTAGACGTCGTCGACCCGCTGCAGCACCATGGCGATCCGTTCGAGGCCGTAGGTCAGCTCGACCGCGATCGGCGAGAGCTCGATGCCGCCCGCCTGCTGAAAGTAGGTGAACTGGGTGATCTCCAGGCCGTCCAACAGCACCTGCCAGCCGATGCCCCACGCGCCGAGCGTCGGCGACTCCCAGTTGTCCTCTTCGAAGCGGATGTCGTGCTGGCGCGGTGCGATGCCGCACGCCTCCAGGCTCTGCAGGTACGCGTGCTGGACGTCGTCGGGCGCCGGCTTGAGGATCACCTGGAACTGGTGATGCTTGAACAGCCGGTTCGGGTTCTCGCCGAAGCGGCCGTCGGCCGGCCGCCGCGACGGCTGGACGTAGGCGACGTTCCAGTGCCGCGGGCCGAGCACGCGCAGAAAGGTTTCCGGGTGCATCGTGCCGGCGCCGACCTCGAGATCGAGCGGCTGCTGGAGCACGCAGCCGCGCGCCGCCCAGAAGGTAGAGAGCTTGAGAATCAGGTCCTGGAAGGTCACGGTGTGATGATGTCGTTCACCCGAAAGCGGGTTCACGCGGAACCCGTGCGTCACGGGCCGCGCCGGCTACGCCCGGCGCAGCTCTTTCAGGACGCGGATGGATCGCGGCTCCCGATCGAGGTGCGTCACGATCAGGGTCCGGTGGACGTCCTCGAGCTCCCGGAGCACCGCCGCCGGCCAGTCCAGCCCGCCCACCGCCGCGGGCGGCGCCGTCCGGGCGAGCCGCAGAAACGCGAGCGCGCCGCTCGACAGCATCGGACCGGCCCGCGGCCCGGAGGCCGGCAGACAGCGCTCGCAGACGAACGCGTGCTCGACCAGCCGCGCGGCGAGGCCGCCTTCCTCCAGCGACCGGCCGCACGCGCGGCACAGGCCGTGCGCCGGATACACGCCCTGGAGGCGCAGCAGCCAGTGCTCGAAATACCGTGCCAGCGGCTCGATCGGCACCCCGGCGACCATCGCGTCCACGGCCGACGCGCCCAGGCGGAACAACCGCTCGTCCGGGTCGGCCTCGGCCGCCCACGCGTCGATCAGCTCCGCGAAATAGCTGGCGTACCCGGGGGCATCCGGCTGCCGGCTCGCCAGCGGCGATCGCCGCGGCTCGACGTAGTGCAGGGTGACCAGGTCGCGCCGTTCCCGCTCGAAATACGACACCTGCCCGTGGGTGAGCGGCTCCAGCGCCCCGCCGAACCGCCGGCGGCTGCGTCCGGCGTTCTTCGCCACGCCGCGCCGCTTGCCGCGGTCGCTCGTCAGGAACACCACGATGCGATCAGCCTCGCCGAGCCTGTAGGTCCGCAGAATCAGGGCGTCGGCGGTATAGAGCGGCACTGGTCCCTATTCTATCCCGCTTTGCGCGCGCCCCGCTGAGCCCGACCCGGGATCCCGCGCCCGGCCGGGCAGGGGCTCGAGGGCTCTCGTGTGCGTCCGCCCGCCGGCTGCCCGCCCGGCGGTCAGCGGTCGCGACGCGACTCGAGGCCGATCTCGTCGAGCGCCCGCTCGTCGTCCCGCCAGCCGGAACGGACCTTCACGCGCAGGTCGAGATACACCCGCGCCTGGAAGAACCGCTCGAGGTCCTCCCGGGCGCTGGTGCCGATGGTCTTGATCATCGCGCCGTTGCGGCCGATGATGATCGGCTTCTGGGAGTCCCGCTCGACGAGGATCGTGCAGTAGAGCCGCATGAGCCCCCTGTCGTCCGGCTCCTCGAAGCGGTCCACCACGACGGCACTGGAAAACGGGAGCTCCGCGTGCGTCAGTTGCAGCACCTTCTCGCGGATGATTTCGGCCACGAAGAAGCGCTCGGGCTGATCGGTCAGGTAGTCGGCCGGATACAGCGGCTCTCCCTCCGGGAGGTGCGACTGGAACACCGCTTCCAGCCGGTCGACGTTGTCACCGGTCAGGGCCGACACCGGCACGATGTCGGCAAACGGGCGGATCGTCCGGTACCGGTCGATGATCGGCAGCACCCGGGCCTTCGCCAGCCGGTCGATCTTGTTGAGGATCAGGACCACCGGGATCCGGACCCCGTCCAGCAGCTGCATCAGGAACCGGTCGCCGCCGCCTGGCGCCTCGGCCGCGTCGACGACGACGCCGAGGACGTCGACGTCCCGGATGCTGTCGACCGCCGTCCCGAGCATCCGGACGTTCATCCGGTGGAGCGGGCGGTGAATGCCGGGCGTGTCGATGAAGAGCACCTGGGCCTCGGGATAGTTCCGGACGGCCAGGATCCGCGTCCGCGTGGTCTGCGGCTTGTCGGAGACGATCGCGACCTTCGTCCCGGCCAGCCGGTTCAGCAGGGTGGACTTGCCGGCGTTCGGCCGGCCGATGAGCGCGACGTAGCCGACCTTCATTCGCCGCCCCCGCTCTCCGCCACCTGCGTCTCCGGCTGCCGGCGGACGCGCAGCTTGTGGACGCGCCGCCGCTCGGCCTCGAGGACCTCGATCACGAGCCCGTCGATTTCAATCACCTCGCCGACCGCCGGCACCCGGCCCAGGTGCGACATCACGTAGCCGCCGACGGTCTCGAACCCCTCGGGCTCGATCGGCACGTGGAGCCGCTCGCTCACCTCGCCGATGTTCACCTTGCCGGAGAACAGGTAGACGCCGTTGCCCTCGTCCACGACCGGCTCGCTCTCCTCGTCGTACTCGTCCCGGATCTCCCCGACAATCTCCTCGAGGAGGTCCTCCAGCGACACCAGACCGGCCGTGCCCCCGTACTCGTCCACGACGATCGCGCACTGCACCTGCTTGCGCTGGAACTCCCTCAGCAGCTCCGGCACGCGCTTGGACTCGGGGACGAAATACGCCGGGCGCATCAGCTCGCCCACGGTCTTCGGCTCGTGCCCGGGCACGAGCTGGATCAGATCCTTCACGAACACGATGCCGGCGATGTTGTCCAGATTGTCCCGGAAGACCGGGAACCGCGAGTACTCCTGCTCGCGGAACAGGGCGCGGAGGTCGTCCAGGGTCGCGCCGGCCCGGATGGCGACGATGTCGGGGCGCGGCGTCATCACCTCGCGCACCAGCGCGCCGCCGAATTCGACGATCGACTGCAGCAGCCGCCGCTCTTCGCCGGCCTGCCGCCGGTCCTCCGGGATCTCCGCGGCGGCGCCGCCGGCCGCGCCCTCGGTCTCCGCAGGTTCCGCGGCCCCGCCGGCCGGCGGGCGCTCCGCCCCCGCCTCGCCCGCCAGCCCGATCAGCGCCGCCGTCACCGGCGCGAGGGGCCGCGCGATCGCGTTGAAGGACGGCAGGAGCACGTCGAGCACGCGATCGGGATTCCGCCGCACGATCAGCGCCGGCACGAGGTGCTCGCAGACGAACACGAAGGTGACCATCGCGATCGTCAGCAGGCCGAACGCCCGCAGCCCGCCCAGGCCGATGTGATGCGCGAGCAGCGCCGCCGCGAGCACGATCACGAGGCCGATCAGCAGGCGCAGCGGCACGAACAGGCGGATCGGCTCGTCCAGGTACGCGCCCAGCCCGTGCGTCCGGCCGTTGCGGTCCGCCAGGACGCGCAGCCACAGCCGCAGGACGGCGGTGAACGCCGTTTCGATCGTGCCGAGATACACGGCGACGCAGCCGAGCAGGAACACTGCCAGAGGAGTCATCGCGTGCGCTCGATCAGGCCCTCGCGCAACCCGCCCTTCCGGCGCAGCCGCCGCTCCAGCCGCGCCATCCGGCCATCGTCGCGCTCATGATCGTAGCCCGCCAGGTGCAGGAGCCCGTGCAGCGCGAGCACCCGCAGCTCGGTCAGCCGCGAGTGTCCGGCCCGGCGCGCCTGTCGCGCCGCCACCCCGGCGGCAATGACGACGTCGCCGAGGTGCGGCGGTTCGCCGGCCGGCGGATGCGGCCAGGCCGCCGCCGAGCGACCCGGGGCGCCCTGACCGTCGCCCGGAAACGACAGCACGTCGGTCGCGCGATCGACGCCGCGGAACCGGCGGTTCAGCGCGCGCACCCGCGCATCGCTGACGAGCGCCACCGTCACCGCGCCGCGCAGCCGCCCCGGCGCCAGCCGCTCGAGCCAGCCGCCGAGCGCCCGGCCGACCGCGCGCCTGCCGCTGCGGTCGTCCACCACGACCCGCAGCCCGCGCCGCCGCGACCGGTCCGTGGAGGGCATGATCAGGATGAGCGACGCCCCGCGGCGCCGTAGCCGTTCGAGAACGCCTCGTACGCCTTCACGATCTGCTGCACGAGCTTGTGGCGCACCACGTCGCGATCGTCGAACTGCACGAACGCAATCCCCTCGACCGCCGCCAGCACCTTCGTCGCCTCGACCAGGCCGGACGTCCGGCCCGGCGGCAGGTCGATCTGCGTCACGTCCCCCGTCACCACCGCCTTCGCGCCGAACCCGAGCCGCGTCAGGAACATCTTCATCTGCTCGGAGGTCGTGTTCTGCGCTTCGTCCAGGATCACGAACGCATCGTTGAGGGTGCGGCCCCGCATGAACGCGATCGGCGCGACTTCGATGGTGCCGCGCTCGAGCAGCCGCGCGACCCGCTCGACGTCCAGCATGTCGTACAGCGCGTCGTACAGCGGCCGCAGGTACGGGTTGACCTTCTCCTGCACGTCGCCGGGCAGGAACCCCAGCTTCTCGCCCGCCTCGACGGCCGGCCGCGCCAGGATGATCCGGGTGACTTTCTTCGCCAGCAGGAACGAGACCGCCTGCGCCATCGCCAGGTAGGTCTTGCCGGTGCCGGCCGGCCCGATCCCGAAGACGATGTCGTGGCGGTCGATGGCGTCGAGATACCGGCGCTGGTTGACGCTCTTCGGCGTCACCCGGCGGCGTCCCGACGGACTCTCGCTGCTCTTGAGGAAGTAATCACGCAGGTCGACGTGCTCGCCCTGCGCGACCAACTGGGACGCGGTCTTGACCTCGGCGTTCGAGATCCGATAACCCTCGCGGAGCAGCGCCGACAACTCGGCGATCAGCCACTCGACCTTGCCGACGTTGACCGGCTCGCCCTCGACCAGCAGTTCATGTCCCTGCGTGCGGATCCGAACCTGGAGGAGCGATTCGAGGTATCTGAGGTTTTCGTCGTACTGCCCGAACAGCGTTTCAATTCCCTCGTCGGGAACCGCAATCTTTCTCATTGAGTCGCCGCTGCTCGTATCTCCTTCTGTCACAGTAATTTAACACAGAATTCTAGCACAGCGATTCCCGCCGGTCAACCGCGGAGCCGGACGTGCAGCTCCCGCAGCTGCCGCTCATCGACCGGCGATGGCGCTCCGGCCATCAGATCGACGGCCGTCGCGGTCTTCGGGAAGGCGATGACCTCCCGGATCGACGATTCGCCGGCCAGAATCGCCACGATCCGGTCCAGCCCGAGCGCAATCCCGCCGTGCGGCGGCGTGCCGTACTGCAGCGCTTCCAGGAAGAAACCGAACCGCAGCCGGGCCTCCTCGTCGCTGATGCCGAGCAGCGAGAAAATCCGGCCCTGCAGCCCGGAATCGTGGATCCGGATGCTGCCGCCGCCGATTTCCGATCCGTTGAGCACGAGATCATAGGCCTTGGCGCGCAGCCGCGACGGATCGGCATCCAGGTGCGCCACGTCCTCGTCCACCGGGGCGGTGAACGGGTGGTGCATCGAGAACCACCGCCCTTCCTCCTGGTTCCATTCGAGCAGCGGGAACGCGGTGACCCAGGCGAACGCGAACGCGTCCGGATCCAGCAAGCCTTCCCGCTTCGCCAGCATCAGCCGCAGCTGGCCGAGCAGCCGCGACGTGGCCTCCCCCGGCCCGGCCGCGAGCAGCAGCAGGTCGTCCGCGCCCGCCGCCGCCCGTCCGAGCGCCGCCCGCAGCGTCCCCTCTCCCAGCGCCTTGACGGCGCTGACCGGCGGCTCGCCCGGGCGCACCCAGATCAGCCCGGTGAACCCCACCTGCTTCGCCTGGTCGACGAGCACGTCCAGCTGGCTGCGCGTGTACTTGTTGCCGCCCGGCACGACGATGCCCCGGACGACGCCGCCGTCGGCGACGACCTGCTTGAACACGCGGAACTCGGCCTCGCGGAAGACCTCCGAGAGGTCGACGATTTCCAGGCCGAAGCGCAGGTCCGGCTTATCGCTCCCGTAGCGGGCAATCGCCTCGTCGTAGGGGATCCGCCGGAACGGCAGCTCGATCTCGCGGCCGATTTCGCGGAATATCACCTGCATCATCGGCTCGATGAGGCCGAAGACGAGCGGGATCGTCGCGAACGAGATCTCGATGTCGATCTGCGTGAACTCCGGCTGCCGATCGGCCCGCAGGTCCTCGTCGCGGAAGCACTTGACGATCTGGAAATAGCGGTCGGTGCCGGCGATCATCAGGATCTGCTTGAAGATCTGCGGCGACTGCGGGAGCGCGTAGAACTCCCCCGCGTGCACGCGGCTCGGCACGAGGTAGTCGCGCGCCCCTTCCGGCGTCGATTTGGCAAGGACCGGCGTTTCGATCTCCCAGAAGCCGTGCGCGTCGAGGTAGCGCCGGACCGCCAGCGCCGTCCGGTGCCGCAGGCCGAGGTTCGCCTGCACCCGCTGCCGCCGGAGATCCAGGTAGCGATAGCGAAGGCGCAGGTCCTCGGAGACCGGCGTCTCTTCGGCGATCGAAAACGGCGGCGTCTTGGCCTCGTTGAGGACGATGATCTCGCGCGCGACCACCTCGACGTCCCCCGTCTCGAGCTTCGGGTTGACCGTGTCGGCGGAGCGCCGCTGCACCTGCCCCTTCACGCCGACGACGAACTCGGAGCGCACCCGCTTGGCGGCCGCGAGCAGGTCGTCGCGGTCGCGCACGACCACCTGCGTGAGGCCGGCGCGGTCGCGCACGTCCAGAAAGATCAGCGCCCCGAGGTCCCGCACGCGGTGCACCCAGCCGAGGAGCACCACGTCGGCGCCGACGTCGTCCACACGCAGCGCGCCGCATGTGTGCGTGCGCGCCAGATCACCCAGTTGCTCAGCCACGGTTCAATCGCCGGGAAAGAAGAATGGTTAACGCCGAATCGCCGCCTGCACGAAGGCCGGCGCCCCGGCCCGGGGCACCGCCTGCTGCGCGCCGCTGCGGAGATCCTTCAGGGACACCGTGCCCTGCGCCCGCTCGTCGTCGCCGACCACCGCCACGAACGGCACCTGACGGCTCGACGCGTACTTCAGCTGCTTGCCCAGCTTGTCGGCCTCGGGATAGACCTCGACGCGCAGCCCCGCCTGCCGGAACTCCCCGGCCAGCGCCAGCGCATCGCCCATCGCGTCCTGATTCCAGATCGTCACGAGCAGGTCGCACGCGGCGGCCGCCGCCACGTCGGGCGGAAACATGCCGCGCTCGCCCATGACCACCAGGATCCGCTCCAGGCCCAGCGAGAAGCCGCACGCCGGCAGGTCCCGGCCGAGAAACATGCCGACCAGGTTGTCGTACCGCCCGCCGCCGCCGAGGCTGCCGGCGAGATCCGGCACCTGGATCTCCATGATCGCGCCGGTGTAGTACGACAGACCGCGGGCCAGGCTCGGGTCGACACGGACGTGACGGCCGGCCGGACCGCCCTGGGTCAGCCGGACAATCGTCGCGACGTTGTCGAGCGCCGCGACGCCCGCCTCATGCGCCGCGACGAACGTCCTCAACGCCGACAGGCCGGCGTCCCCTCCGGCCGCGGCCGGCCGGGCGCCGAACAGCGGAAGCAGGCGCTCGAAGGCCTCCAGGTCGATCCCCCTGGCCGCGAACTCGCCGCGCACCCCGTCGACCCCGATCTTGTCCAGCTTGTCGAGCGCCACGAGCGCCTCGCCGTGTCGTCCGGCCCCGACCCCCGCCGACTCGAGGAGCGCCGTCAGCAGCCGCCGGTCGTTCAGCCGGATCGTGAAGTCCCGGAACCCCAGCTCGTGCAGCACGTCGCTGACGGCCGACAGCACCTCGACCTCGACCACCGGCGACGTCGACCCGATCGCGTCGATGTCGCACTGGTAGAACTCGCGGAACCGGCCGCGCGCCGGCCGGTCGGCCCGCCACACGGGCTGAATCTGGTAGCGCTTGAAGAACTTCGGCAGCGTCGCCTGGTGTTCCGCCACCACGCGCGCCAGCGGCACGGTCAGGTCGTAGCGCAGCGCCAGATCCGCCTCGCCGCTCGCCTCGTGCTCGCCGCGCTTCAGAATCTTGAAGATGAGCTTGTTGCCTTCCTCCCCGTACTTCCCGAGCAGCGTCTCGATGTTCTCCACCGCCGGCGTCTCGAGCGGCTCGAAGCCGTACCGCTCGTACACCCGGCGGATCACGCCGACGACGTACTCCCGCCGGCGGACGTCCTCCGGGAGGAAGTCGCGCATCCCGCGCGCGGGCTGGGTGCTCATGCCGGTGGCGGTCACGGGTTCATGTAATCGAGGCGATACTCGACGTAGCGGTCGGCGTACATCTGGATGTCGGCGAGATCGGCGTCGGTCAGCGGCCGCCGCACCTTGCCCGGGCTGCCCATCACCAGCGAGCGGGGCGGAATGCTCGCCCCCTCGACGATGAGCGTACCGGCCGCGACGATCGAGCCGGTGCCGACCTGCGCGCCGTTCAGGATGATCGCGCCCATCCCGATCAGGCAGCGATCCCCGATCGTGCAGCCGTGCACGATCGCCCCGTGCCCGATCGTCACGTCGTCGCCGATCGTCGTCGCGTGCGTGTCCTTCATGACGTGCACGATCGTGCCGTCCTGCACGTTCGTCCGGCGGCCGATCCGGACGCGATGCACGTCTCCGCGGATGACGACGCACATCCAGACGCTGCTCGCCTCGCCGATCTCGACGTCCCCGATGACCTGGGCGCTCTGGTCGACGAACGCCGTCGGATGGACGCGCGGGAAGCTGGATCGGTACGGACGGAGCATCCCGGGGATTATAGCGAGAAACCGCCGCCGCGCGTCAGACCTTCGGCAGCGTGACTTCGAGCTGGGCCTGGTACTTCCCCTGCTTGTCCGCGTAGGACCGCAGGCACGGCTCGTCGCTCTGGAAGAAGAGGACCTGGGCGATCCCCTCGTTCGCGTAGATCCGGGCCGGGAGCGGCGTGGTATTGGAGATTTCGAGCGTCGCCGTCCCTTCCCACTCGGGCTCGAACGGCGTGACGTTCACGATGATGCCGCAGCGCGCGTAGGTCGACTTGCCGAGGCAGACCGTCAGCACGTCGCGCGGGATCCGGAAGTACTCGATCGTCCGCGCCAGCGCGAACGAGTTCGGCGGCACGATGCAGACATCCGCCTTCAGGTCGACGAACGACCGCGGATCGAACCGCTTGGGATCGATCACGGTCGTGTTGATGTTCGTGAAGATCTTGAACTCGTCGGCCACCCGGACGTCGTAGCCGTACGACGACAGCCCGTACGACACGACGCCCTCACGGACCTGGCTCTCCACGAACGGCTCGATCATCCGCCGCTCGAGCGCCATCTGCTTGATCCAGCGGTCGGCCTTGATGGTCATGGGTGTCCCCCGCCTATCTCCTGAGCCACGCCACCAGCAGCGTCAGCAGGAGGCTCACGACGATCGACGTCGCCACCGGCAGGTAGAACGTCACCGGGCCCCGCCGGATGACGAAGTCGCCCGGCAGCCGGCCGAACGGCACGCCCAGCATCACCAGCAGTCCGATGCCGGCGACGACCAGCCCGATGATGACCAGTGTCCGTCCCACGCGTGGCCTGTCCCGCCGGCCGGCCGCACCGCCGGAAGCCGGCGCATCCTGCCGCTACACCAGGTCCATGCCGGCGAAGAAGTACGCAATTTCGAAGGCCGCGGTCTCCGGCGCGTCCGAGCCGTGGGTCACGTTCCGCTCGATCGATTCGGCGAATTCCTTCCGGATCGTGCCGGCGTCGGCCTTCGCCGGGTCGGTCGCCCCCATCAGGGCCCGCCACGTCCTGATGGCGTCCGGCGCCTCGAGCACCATGACGACCGACGGCCCCGACGACATGAACGTCGTCAGGCTCCTGAAGAACGGACGCGCCCGGTGGACGGCGTAGAAGCCCTCGGCGGCCGGCTCCGACAGGTGAACCATCCGCAGGCCGACGACGCGGAAGCCGGCTGATTCGATGCGGTCGAGAATCGTTCCCGTCAGCCGTCTCGCGACGGCGTCGGGCTTGATGATGGCGAGTGTGCGTTCCATAACCCCGTCTGTCCTGCCCCGCGCGCCTCCCGCTCCCATGCGAGCGGCGCGGCCTGTCCTACAGCAGCGCCTTGAGCGCCTGTCCCATGTCGGCCGGGCTCCTGACGACCGAGACGCCGGCGGCCGCCAGCGCCTCCATCTTCTCGGCCGCCGTGCCGGTGCCGCCGGCGATGATGGCGCCCGCATGGCCCATCCGGCGCCCGGGCGGCGCGGTCTGGCCGGCGATGAAGCCGACCACCGGCTTCCTGAACTCGCGCTTGATGAAGGTCGCGGCCTCCTGCTCGGCGGTCCCCCCGATCTCCCCGATCAGCACGACGGCGTCGGTGTCCGGGTCGGCGGCGAACAGCTGCAGGGCGTCGATGAACGACGTGCCGATGAGCGGGTCACCGCCGATGCCGATGCAGGTGCTCTGGCCGAGCCCCAGCTGTGTGAGCTGGTGGATCGCCTCGTAGGTCAGCGTCCCGCTCTTCGACACGATGCCGATCCGCCCTTCCCGGCAGATGTGGCCCGGGATGATGCCGGCCTTCGCCTTGCCGGGCGAGATCAGGCCCGGGCAGTTCGGCCCGATGAGCCGCGTGGGATGTTCCTTGAGAAAGGTCATGGCGCGCATCATGTCGAGCGTCGGAATGCCCTCCGTGATGCAGACGACGAGCGCGAGGCCGGCATCGGCCGCTTCCATGACGGCGTCGGCCGCGAAGGCCGGCGGGACGAAGATGACCGACGCGTTCGCGCCGGTGGCGGCCACCGCCTGCTGCACCGTGTCGAAGACCGGCCAGCCTTCGTGCGTCGTCCCTCCCTTGCCGGGGGTGACGCCGCCGACCACCGTCGTCCCGTACGCCGCGGCCTGCGTGGCGTGAAAGGTCCCTTCCCGGCCCGTCAGGCCCTGCACGAGCAGTCGCGT
Source organism: Vicinamibacterales bacterium (assembly GCA_035534615.1). GTDB lineage: Bacteria > Acidobacteriota > Vicinamibacteria > Vicinamibacterales > CAVVIG01 > JAGWRA01. The sequence continues at coordinate 37,563 of DATLRO010000092.1, read as the reverse complement.
CGAGTTATCAATGAGTACCGACATACCCCAACCATTCTCCGGGCGTGTGGCGCGCGGCCGCCCCGGTCCTACCGGCTCAGCTGCACCACGCGCTCGGCCGCCACGCTCATCGTGTCGGCGGTCGTGAAGTTCATGCCGCTGTCGCGGAGCATCTGCTTGCCCTTCTCGACGTTGGTGCCTTCCATCCGGATGACGATCGGCACCGGCACGCCCAGCTCCTTGACGGCCGCGATCACGCCCTGGGCCAGGACGTCGCACCGCAGGATGCCGCCGAAGATGTTGATCAGGACCGCCCGGACGTTCCGGTCGGACATCAGGATCTTGAACGCGTTGCGGATCTGCTCGGCGTTCGCGCCGCCGCCCACGTCGAGGAAGTTCGCCGGCTCGCCCCCGGCCAGCTTGATGATGTCCATCGTCGCCATGGCGAGCCCCGCCCCGTTCACCATGCACCCGATGGTGCCGTCCAGGTGGATGTAGTTGAGCGAGAACTTCGACGCCTCGATTTCGAGCGGGTCCTCCTCGGCCAGATCCCGCAGCTCGCGGATGTCCGGATGGCGGTAGAGCGCGTTGTCGTCGAAGTTCATCTTCGCGTCGGCCGCGAGCAGGTCGCCGGTGGCGGTCACGACCAGCGGATTGATCTCGATGAGCGACGCGTCGGTCGCCATGAACGCGTCGACGACCGACCCCATGAGCGCGACCGCCTTGCCCACCTGGGCGGCGTTCAGCCCCAGCGCGAACCCGAGCCGGCGCGCCTGGAACGGCACCAGCCCGGTGGCCGGATTGATCGGCGACTTGAAGATCTGCTCCGGCGTGCTGGCGGCGACCTCCTCGATGTCGACCCCGCCGGCGGGGCTGGCCATCAGCACGGGCCGTCCGGACGCCCGGTCGAGGACGAGCCCGAGGTACAGCTCGCGCGCCATCGTGAGCCCCTCCTCGATCAGGACGCGCGAGACCACGCGCCCCTCCGGGCCGGTCTGATGGGTGACGAGCGTCATGCCGATCATGGTCCTGGCGATCCGCTCGGCCTCGTCGGGCGACTTGGCGAGCTTGACGCCGCCCCCCTTGCCGCGGCCGCCCGCGTGGATCTGCGCCTTGACCACGACGAGGGCGCCGCCGATCCGCCGGGCGATCTCTCCCGCCTCGACGGCCGTGAGCGCCACCTCGCCGCGCGGCACCGGGACGCCGTGCCGCGCCAGGATGGCTTTGGCCTGATATTCGTGGATTTTCATCGAACTCCTGCGCCTCGCGCGCCCGGCGATCGCGCGACGCTCAGATGCGCCCGACGCGACGGCACGAAGCCATGATGCTAGTCGGCCGCGGATTGCCGCGTCAAGCCGGCCGCGCGGCGCCGGGCGGCCGGCCTTGCGCGTCCCGCCGCGCGACGGTACAATCCGAGCGACATTTTTCGTGTCGGCTGCCATCATGCGGCTCGTACCTCCCACTCGCGCATCGGAGCGACCAAGATGCCTCCGCGACCGAAGGTCTTCACGTCGTCGATCGGGACGAAGGTCCTGATTTCGCTCACGGGCCTCTGCCTGATTCTGTTTCTGATCCTGCACCTGGCCGGCAATCTCCTGATCTTCCTCGGCCCGGCGACCTTCAACGGGTACTCGCACAAGCTCGTCAGTAACCCGCTGCTGGGGCCGCTCGAGATTCTGCTGCTGGCGGTGTTCCTCCTGCACCTCTACAAGGCCATCCGGATGTGGCTCGCGAACCGGGGCGCGCGCCCGGTGCCCTACGCCCGGAAGACCTGGGCCGGCCACACGAGCCGGAAGAGCCTGTCCTCCTCGACGATGATTCTGTCGGGCGCGGTCATCCTGCTGTTCGTGGTGCTGCACCTGCGGATGTTCAAGTACGGTCCGGAGTACTCCGTGCCGGGGACGAACATCCGGGATCTGTACACGCTCGAGATGCAGATCTTCAGCAACCCGCTGACCGTCGGGTTCTACGTCCTCTGCATGCTGCTCATCGGATCGCACCTGTGGCACGGCTCGTCGAGCGCCTTCCAGTCGCTCGGCGTCGACCAGCCGCGCTACGCGCGCTACATCCGGTCCGCCGGCCGGGCGTTCGCCCTGATCATCGCCGCCGGCTTCATCGTCATTCCCATCTGGGTGTATCTCGTCGGGGGCCGATCATGACGCTCGATGCCAAGATTCCCGGCGGTCCGATCGCCGGCAAGTGGGACCGTCACAAGTTCGAGATCAAGCTGGTCAACCCGGCCAACAAGCGGAAGCACACGGTCATCGTCGTGGGGACCGGCCTGGCGGGCGCCTCGGCCGCCTCGTCGCTCGGCGAGCTGGGCTATCAGGTCCTGAGCTTCTGCATCCAGGACAGCCCGCGGCGGGCGCACAGCATCGCCGCGCAGGGCGGGATCAACGCCGCCAAGAACTACCAGAACGACGGCGACAGCGTGTACCGCCTCTTCTACGACACGGTGAAGGGGGGCGACTACCGGTCCCGGGAGGCCAACGTCTACCGCCTCGCCCAGATCAGCGTGAACATCATCGACCAGTGCGTCGCCCAGGGCGTCCCCTTCGCCCGGGAGTACGGCGGCCTGCTCGACAACCGCTCGTTCGGCGGCGCGCAGGTGTCGCGCACCTTCTACGCCCGCGGCCAGACCGGCCAGCAGCTGCTGCTCGGGGCGTACCAGTCGATGATGCGGCAGGTCCAGCGGGGGAACGTGAAGATCTTCGCCCGCCGCGAGATGCTCGACCTGGTGGTCGTCGACGGCAAGGCCCGCGGCATCGTCGTCCGGAACCTCGTCACCGGGGAGCTCGAGACCTACGCCGCCGACGCGGTCGTCCTCGCCACGGGGGGCTACGGCACGGTCTTCTACCTGTCGACCAACGCCGTCAACTCGAACGTCACGGCGGCCTGGCGGGCGCACAAGCGGGGCGCGCTGTTCGCGAACCCCTGCTTCACGCAGATCCACCCGACCTGCATCCCCGTCAGCGGCCACTACCAGTCGAAGCTGACGCTGATGAGCGAGAGCCTCCGGAACGACGGCCGCGTGTGGGTGCCGAAGACGCAGGGCGACACCCGCCGGCCCGGGCAGATCCCGGAAAACGAGCGCGACTACTACCTCGAACGCAAGTACCCGAGCTTCGGCAACCTCGTCCCGCGCGACGTCGCCTCGCGCAACGCCAAGCAGGTCTGTGACGACGGACGGGGCGTCGGCGAAACCGGCCTGGCCGTGTACCTGGACTTCACCGAGGCCGTCTCGCGGCTCGGGCGCGCCGTCATCGCCAGCCGCTACGGCAACCTCTTCCAGATGTACGAGAAGATCACCGGCGAAGACCCCTACACGGTGCCGATGCGGATCTACCCGGCCGTCCACTACACGATGGGCGGGCTGTGGGTGGACTACAACCTGATGAGCACCATTCCCGGGCTGCACGTGCTCGGAGAGGCGAACTTCTCCGATCACGGCGCGAACCGGCTCGGCGCCAGCGCCCTCATGCAGGGGCTGGCCGACGGCTACTTCGTCATCCCGTACACGCTCGGCCACTACCTCGCCAGCACGCCGCTGCCCCGGGTGTCGACCGACGCCGAGCCGTTCCGGGAGGCGGTCGCCGCGACCCAGGATCGGATCAACCGCCTGCTCGCGGTGAGGGGCAAGCGCACGATCCGGGAGTTCCACCGCGAGCTCGGCCGGGTCATGTGGGACGACGTCGGCATGTCCCGCAACGAGGCCGGCCTCAAGACGGCCCTCGAGCGGATTCCGCAGCTGCGGGAGCAGTTCTGGCAGGAGGTCTCGGTGCCCGGCAGCCCGGACAACCTCAACCAGAGCCTCGAACACGCGGGCCGCGTCGCCGACTACCTGGAGTTCGCGGAGCTCATCGCGCTCGACGCGCTCGAACGGCGCGAGTCGTGCGGCGGCCACTTCCGCGAGGAGAGTCAGACCCCCGACAACGAGGCCCTGCGCGACGACGCCCACTACTCGTACGTCGCCGCCTGGGAATTCAACGGGGTCGGCAGGCGGCCCACGCTGCACCAGGAGCCCCTCGTCTTCGAGGAAGTGCACCTGACGCAGCGGAGCTACAAGTAGGGAGACGTCGACCGATGGCCAACATGACCCTGAAACTGCTGATCTGGCGCCAGGCGGGCCCGACCGTCTCCGGGCGCCTGGTCCCCTACACGGCGGACAACGTCTCGACCGACATGTCGTTCCTGGAGATGCTCGACGTCGTCAACGAGGGGCTGATCCGGAACGGCGACGACCCGATCGCGTTCGACTCGGACTGCCGCGAAGGGATCTGCGGCATGTGCAGCCTGGTGGTGAACGGCGTGCCGCACGGCCCCGAGCGCGGCACGACCGTCTGCCAGCTCCACATGCGCCATTTCCATGACGGCCAGACCATCACGATCGAACCGTGGCGGGCCCGCGCGTTCCCGGTCGTCAAGGACCTCATCGTCGACCGGAGCGCGTTCGACCGGATCATCGAGGCCGGCGGCTTCATCTCGATCAACGTCGGCGGCGCGCCGGACGGCAATACCATCCCGATCGGACAGCAGACGGCCGACCGGGCCATGGACTCGGCCGCCTGCATCGGCTGCGGCGCCTGCGTGGCCGCCTGCAAGAACGCGGCGGCCCACCTGTTCGTCGGCGCGAAGGTCTCCCATCTCGCCCTGATGCCGCAGGGCCAGATCGAGCGGGAGCAGCGGGTGATCCGGATGGTGCAGCAGATGGACGCCGAAGGGTTCGGCAGCTGCTCCAACGAAGGGGAATGCGAGGCGGTCTGCCCGAAGGAGATCCCGATCTCCAACATCGCCCGGATGATCCGGGAGTACTCGAAGGCGGTCCTGACCGCGCGGCGCCCGTAGGCGAGGGGCGGCGGGGGGGGCGGCACGCCGCCCCCCGCCGCCCGCCGCCGCGTCCGCCGGCGGCGCTCCCGGCCGGGGCGCCGCTACACCTTCACCACGTCGGTCAGTTCCTTCACCGCCGCCGCCGACTTCTGCAGCGCGGCCCGCTCCTCCGCGGTCAGCGTGATCTCGATGATCTGCTCGACCCCTCGGGCTCCCAGCTTGACCGGCACCCCGACGAACAGATCCCGGATGCCGTACTCGCCCTGCAGGAAGACCGAGCACGGCATGATCTTGTGCTTGTCCTTCAGAATCGCCTCGACCATCTCCACGGCCGCCGACGCCGGCGCGTAGTAGGCGCTCCCCGTGCCGAGCAGCTTGACGATCTCGGCGCCGCCGGCGGCGGTTCGCTTGACGATCCGGTCGATGGTCTCGCGGTCCATCAGCTCCGTGATCGGAATGCCAGCCACGGTCGAATAGCGCGGCAGCGGCACCATCGTGTCCCCGTGGCCGCCCAGCACGAACGCGTGGGTGTTCTCGACCGACACGCGCAGCTCGGCCGCGATGAACGCCCGCATGCGCGCCGAGTCCAGCACGCCCGCCATGCCGATGACCCGCTCGCGCGGGAAGCCGCTCAGCCGCAGGATGGCCTGCGCCATGACGTCCAGCGGGTTCGTCACCGGCACGATGACGGTGTTCGGCGAGTACTTGACGATCTTCTCGGTGACGTCCTTGATGATGGCGAAGTTCTTCTGCAGGAGGTCGTCCCGGCTCATCCCCGGCTTGCGCGCCAGCCCGGCCGTGATCACGACGACGTCGGAGTTCGCCGTCTCGGCGTAGTCGTTCGTCCCGAGCACCCGCGCATCGGACTTCTCAATCGGACAGGCCTCGAGAATGTCGAGCCCCTTGCCCTGCGGCACGCCTTCCAGGATGTCCACCAGCACGACATCCGCCAGCTCCTTGTCGGCGATGCTCCGGGCGGCCGTCGCCCCGACGTTCCCCGACCCCACAACGGTCACTTTGCGATTCATGCGTCTGACTCCTTCATTCAGTCCGCATGGGGCCCCACCCCCATGCGCTGCCGTCGCTCGCGCTCCGGATCCTGCGACCGGCGACGTGGCTGCTATTCGTGACCCGCGGCGGCGCTCCCTGCAACCACCTTCAGCTCTGCGCAGCGGCGAACAGCCTAGAGGTTCCCGATGATGGCGTCGGCGAACTCGGACGTCTTCAGTTCGGTGGCGCCGTCCATCTGGCGGGCGAGGTCGTAAGTGACCCGCTTCTGCGCGATCGTCGTCTCGAGCGCCCGCTCGATCAGGGCGGCCGCCTCGTCCCAGCCCATGTAGCGGAGCATCATCACGCCGGACAGGATGACCGAGCCCGGGTTGATCATGTCCTTGCCGGCATACTTCGGCGCCGTCCCGTGCGTCGCCTCGAAGAAGCCGATGTCATCGCCGATGTTCGCCCCCGGCGCCATCCCCAGCCCGCCGACCTGGGCCGCGCAGGCGTCCGACAGGTAGTCGCCGTTGAGGTTGGGGGTCGCGAACACGTCGTATTCGGACGTCCGGGTCAGCACCTGCTGGAACACGCTGTCGGCAATCCGGTCCTTGATCAGAAGCCGGCCCTCGGCCGGCTGCCCGGCGGCCACCTCGTCCTCGGTGACGATCCGGTCCCGGAACTCGGCCTTGGCGACCTCGTAGCCCCAGTCCCGGAACGCCCCCTCGGTGAACTTCATGATGTTCCCCTTGTGCACGAGGGTCACGCTCTTGCGCTTGTGGTTCAGCGCATACTGGATGGCCATCCGCACGAGCCGCTTGCTCGCCGTCTCCGAGATCGGCTTGATGCCGATGCCCGAGTCCGGGGCAATCCGCTTGCCCATCTCGCGCGCCAGGAACTCGATGATCCGCTCGGCCTGCGGCGTCCCCTTGGCGAACTCGATGCCGGCGTACACGTCCTCGGTGTTCTCGCGGAAGATCACCACGTCCATCCGCTCGGGGTGCACGACCGGCGCCGGCGTCCCGGCGAAGTAGCGGACGGGGCGGATGCAGGCGTAGAGGTCGAGCACCTGCCGCAGCGTCACGTTCAGGCTCCGGATGCCCCCGCCGACCGGCGTCGTCAGCGGGCCCTTGATGGCCACCTTGTACGCCTTGACCGCTTCAAGCGTGTCGGAGGGCAGCCATTCGCCCGTCTGGTTCTTGGCTTTCTCCCCGGCGAGCACCTCGAACCAGGCGATCTGACGCTTGCCGCCGTACGCCTTGCGTACCGCCGCGTCGAACACGCGCACGCTGGCGCGCCAGATGTCGGGGCCGGTCCCGTCGCCTTCGATGAACGGGACGATCGGATCGTCGGGAACGACGAGCTTGCCGTTCTTCCGCGAGATGGCGGTTCCGTGGGTCGGTGGCGTGAGTCCAGTGAATTGAGGCATAAGTTTTCAGTTCCGGCGGTCACATCTGTAATCCCGATGACGGTAATGAGCCCGCCGCGTTTAGGTCAGCCCCCCACGGTGGACTCGCCCGATGTTCACAGAAACTGTGGAAAACCCTGTTGATAAACCGGCCTGCCACCGTCGCTGCGCCGTGCCATGTCGAGCGTTTTAGCGAATTGCACCATCGTGGTGCGATCGCCAGGCGCGCGACGGCGCCGCAACGTGCGGCGTCCCGCGCGGCGGCGGCCGGCAGCCAAACCTACGAATTATACCGTAAGTGTTTTTCGCGGGATCGCCTCGCTCCGCCGGCGCGTCGGCCTGCGGACACTCCGCCTCTCCCGATGTCAGCAGCCCTCGTCGATCACGGATCCTCGTTCGCAGGCATGTCGTTGTCGCCACGGCCCTTCCGCCTTCGGCGATCGCGCCGCGGCGCGCATGCGGCTTGACCGTGGACAGCCGGCCACGCGAGGCCGCTGAGCTCGCCGCCGCCGGCGCCCCGATCATCCGCAGCGCCGCAAAGGTCAGCACCGATCTGACCGCCGCCGCCCGGCGGCCGCGTGCGGAATCTGGACAATCCGCGGGGTGACGTGACGGAGGCGGCGAGAAGAGAAGGTCCGGCGGCTGTCGGCGCTGCGCCGCGCCCGGCTGGCTCGCGTCGACGACCGGGCCGGTTCCGGGCCGCGACCGCCGCTCAGCGCAGCCGCAGATGCAGGGGCGGGCCTCCGGTCGAATCGTCGAGCACGACTTCGCCAGCCGAGAGTCCCGCGACCCGGTACCGGCTGGTGACCTGGTCACCGATCTTGACGAGGAAGAGCTGTCCGTCCCCCGAGATGATCGCCGTCAGCACCGGACGCCCCGCCTGGCGGTTCGTCGCGATCCCTTCCAGCTCGAACGAGGGCGCGGGCGGCGGCGCCAGGGCGGCAGGTCGCGGCCCGGCCGGCGGTGTCGCGGGGACGTCGTCCTGGCTGGCGGCGGAGCCGAACTGGAACGGATTCCGCGCGGGCGTTCGCGGCGCCGCCATCGCCTGCATCGCGCCGCTCAACCGCGTCGTCTGCTGCAGGAGATGCCGGACCGCCTGGAGTTCGGGATCGGGCGCCATGACCGCCGCGGGCGCCGGCGGCAGCCGCGTCCGCGTGCTGTTCGCGGCGGCGAACCACGCAGCCAGGAGGGCCGCCCCGGCGACGAGTGCGACGATGCGTGACCAGGACATCGGAAGCGCCGATCGTAGCACGATGTGTACCGCCGGACCAGCGCGCGGCAGCGTCGAGCGATCCCCGCATGCCCCGCGCGCGCCGCGCGCGGCGATCGACAGATTCGTCGGCACGCCGGCGCCGCGCCGCGCCGCGCCGCGTCGTGGATCGCCGCGCGTGGACCTGTGCTATTATTCGTCGTGCGCCCTGCGTCAACCCTCCGATTGCCTTCGACGGGTTCGGCTCTCCACTCCATCGCCATCATCCCCGCCCGCTACGCGTCGACCCGTTTTCCCGGCAAGCCGCTCGCCGATCTCGCGGGCCGTCCGATGATCGAGCACGTGTACCGGCGCGCCGCGGCGAGCCGCGCGGTCACGTCCGTGATCGTGGCGACCGACGACGAGCGGATCCGTCACGCCGTGACGGCGTTCGGCGGGGACGCGCGCCTCACGAAGTCGACGCACCGGACGGGAACGGAACGGCTGGCGGAGCTGGCGGTCGATCTGGACTGCGACGTCATCGTCAACGTCCAGGGTGACGAGCCGCTGCTCGAGCCGGGCATGATTGACGAAGTCGTGGCGGCGCTCGACGCCGACCGGGACGTCATGATGGCGACCTTGCGCCGTCCCATTCAGGACGCGGCGACGATGGCCAGCCCGCACGTCACCAAGGTCGTGGTCGACCGCCGCGACTTCGCGCTCTATTTTTCGCGGGCGCCGATCCCCTTCACGCGCGACGGCGCGGAGGGCGTTGCGGCCCCCTGCAAGCACATCGGCCTGTACGCGTACCGCCGGGCGTTCCTGCTGACGCTGGCCGCGCTGCCGCCGACGCCGCTCGAGCGGGCGGAATCGCTCGAGCAGCTGCGGGCGCTGGAGCACGGCTACCGGATCAAGACGCCCGAAACCATCCATGATTCCATCGGGGTCGACACCCCCGACGATCTCGAACGAGTCCGGCGCCTGCTGGCGACCGGCGCGCATCCATGAGCAGACCCATGCAGACGACGGAACGACGGGCCCCCAAGTACATCTTCGTCACCGGCGGGGTCGTTTCCTCGCTCGGCAAGGGGCTGGCCGCCGCCTCCATCGGCTGCCTGCTCGAGGGCCACGGCTACAAGGTCACACTCCAGAAGTTCGACCCCTACATCAACGTCGATCCGGGAACGATGAGCCCGTACCAGCACGGCGAGGTCTACGTCACGGATGACGGGGCCGAGACCGATCTCGATCTGGGCCACTACGAGCGCTTCACCAGCACCGCGACCACGCGGGCGTCCAACTGGACGACCGGCAAGATCTACCAGTCGGTCATCCAGAAGGAGCGCCGCGGCGACTATCTGGGCCGCACCGTGCAGGTGATTCCGCACATCACCAACGAGATCAAGGACAGCATCCGGGCGGTGGCGCAGGGCGTCGACGTCGTGCTGGTGGAGATCGGCGGGACGGTCGGCGACATCGAGAGCCTGCCGTTCCTGGAGGCGATCCGCCAGATGCGCCAGGACGAGGGGCGCGAGAACACGCTCTACATCCACCTGACGCTGGTGCCCTTCATCGGCGCCGCCGGCGAACTCAAGACCAAGCCGACCCAGCACAGCGTCCGCGATCTGCGCTCGATCGGGATCCAGCCGGACATCCTGCTCTGCCGGACGGACCGGTTCCTGCCGCCGGAGATCAAGAAGAAGATCGCGCTGTTCTGCGACGTCAGCGAGGAAGCGGTCATCACGGCCAAGGACGTGTCGAGCATCTACGAGGTCCCGCTCGTCCTGGCTGCCGAGGGGCTCGACCGGATCGTGCTCGACTACCTGCACCTGCCGGAGACCGAGCCGAAGATGCAGGCGTGGGAGGATCTGGTCAGCCGGCTCAAACACCCGCTGGACGAGGTCACGATTCACGTCGTCGGCAAGTACGTCGGCTACGAGGATTCCTACAAGAGCCTGAACGAGGCGCTGTGCCACGGCGGCTTCCCGCACCGGCTGAAGGTCGCGATCAAGTGGATCGAGGCCGAGGCGCTGGAGGCGCCCGACGGCGAGGCGCTGCTGGACGGCGCCGACGGCATCCTCGTCCCCGGCGGCTTCGGCGACCGGGGCACGCGCGGCATGATGAAGGCCGCGCAGGTCGCCCGCGAACGGGGCATCCCCTACTTCGGCATCTGCTACGGCTTCCAGTGGGCCACCGTCGAGTACGCGCGCAACGTCTGCGGCCTCACGGAGGCCGACTCCACGGAAGTCAACCCGGAGGCGGCCGCCAAGGTGATCTACAAGCTGCGCGACCTGCTCGGCGTGGACGAACTGGGCGGCACGATGCGCCTGGGACAGTACGCCTGCGAACTGGCGCCCGGCTCGCTCGCCCAGCGGATCTACGGGACGTCGCTCATCCACGAGCGCCATCGCCACCGCTACGAATTCAACTGTCTCTACGAGCCGGCGCTGCGGGAGCGGGGAATGCGGATTTCGGGCCGGTCGCCCGACGGCAAGTTCGTCGAGATTGCCGAGCTTCCGTCGCACCCCTGGTACGTCGCGGTGCAGTTCCACCCGGAATTCAAGTCGAAGCCGCTCGCGCCGCACCCGCTGTTCGCGAGCTTCGTCGAGGCGAGCTACCGCCACAAGCTGGCGAACCAGCCGCGGTCCCGTCCCGCCGAATCGTCGCTGCCGGAATCGGTGGCCTGACGCCGCGCGGCGATCCCGGCCCGGCGTCCGGCGCTCGCCCGGGCGCTCCCAGTCGCCCTATAATGGCTGGCGTGACTCCGGTCGCGATTGGTGACCTCCGGATCGGCGGCGACGCGGCCCTCGTGCTGATCGCCGGGCCGTGCGTGATCGAGAGCGACGCGCACGCGATGGATCTCGCCTCGGCGCTGGTCGCCATCGCCAGCCGCCACCAGGTGCCGCTCATCTTCAAGGCGTCGTTCGACAAGGCCAACCGCACCTCGATCCGGTCGTTCCGCGGGCCGGGGCTCGCCGACGGCCTGAAGGTCCTCGCCCGGATCAAGCAGCGGCTGGGCGTCCCGATCCTGACCGACATCCACGAGCCGGCACAGGCGGCGCCGGCGGCCAGGGTGGCGGACGTGCTGCAGATTCCGGCGTTCCTGTCGCGCCAGACGGATCTGATCGTCGCCGCGGCGCGCACGGGCCGGGTGGTGAACCTGAAAAAGGGGCAGTTTCTCGCGCCGGGCGACATGCGCCACGCGATCGAGAAGGTGACCGCTTCCGGCAATCCGCGGGTCATCGTCACCGAGCGCGGCTTCAGCTTCGGCTACAACAACCTCGTCGTCGACATGCGCGCGTTCCCGATGCTGCGCGCGCTCGGCGCGCCGGTGGTCTTCGACGTGACGCACTCCCTGCAGCTGCCCGGCGGCGGCGACGGCATGTCGGCCGGTCTGGCGCAGTACATCGAGCCGCTGGCGGCGGCCGGCGTGGCGGCCGGCGTGGACGGCGTGTTCCTCGAGGTGCATGAGGACCCGGCGCGCGCGCGCAGCGACGGCCCGAACGCCCTGCGGCTCGACCGGCTCGAACCGCTGCTGGCGCGCCTGACGCGCCTGCATGCCATCGCGCGCGAGGCCGAGGCGCTCGCCCCGCCGCCGGCCGGCGCCTAGACCCGGACGTCACCGCCGATGACCGACCTCACCCTCGCCCGCAAGGTGCTGCAGACGGAAGCCGCGGCGATCCTGTCGCTCGTCGACCGGATCGACGGGCGGTTCGAGGAGGCCGTCCGCCTGCTGCTGGACTGCCGCGGCCGCGTCATCGTGACCGGCATGGGCAAGTCCGGCATCATCTGCCGGAAGATCGCCGCGACGCTGGCCAGCACCGGCACGCCGGCCTTCTTCCTGCATCCCGCCGAGGCGATTCACGGCGATCTCGGCGTCATCCAGGGAGACGACGTGGTGCTGGCGCTCTCCTACAGCGGCGAGACCGACGAACTGCTGCGCCTGCTGGAGACCATCCGGCGGCTCGGCGCCCGTCTCCTCGCGCTGACCGGCAATCTCGCCTCGACGCTCGGCCAGGCGGCCGACGTCGCGCTCGATTGCCGCGTGGACGAGGAAGCCTGCCCGCTCAACCTCGTGCCGACCGCGAGCACGACCGCGGCGCTGGCCCTCGGCGACGCCCTCGCGATGAGCCTGCTCGTGGCCAAGGGGTTCGGGCCGGACGACTTCGCGAGCCTGCACCCCGGCGGCAAGCTCGGCAAGCGCCTGATGCGGGCCGGCACCCTGATGCACGGCGGGCGGCAGACGCCGATCGTGCAGGGCGGGACGCCGATGCGCGACGTGATCTACGAGATGTCGAGCAAGGGACTCGGGATGACGTGCGTCATCGACGACCAGCGGCGCCTGATCGGCATCATCACCGACGGCGACCTGCGCCGGCACATGGCGGCCGGGTCGAGCATTCTCGATCTGACGGCGGCGGACGTGATGACGGGCGAACCGGTCACGATCCCCGCGTCGACGCTGGCGCCCGAGGCGCTGAACGTGATGGAGCAGCGGAAGATCACCTCGATCGTGGTGGTCGACGCCGACCGGGTCGTCGAGGGGGTCATCCACCTCCACGATCTCTGGCGCACCGAGTTGTTCTGAACCGCGGCGACGCAGACACGGACCGTGGACCTTCACCTCAAAGCGGGGCGGCTTCGCCTCCTGCTGTTCGACGTCGACGGCGTCCTGACGGACGGCACCATCCTGCTCCATGCGGATGGGACCGAGGCCAAGCGCTTCGCCATCCGGGACGGCACGGCCATTGTCTGGGCCCAGAAGGCCGGCCTGCTGACCGGGGTGCTGTCGGCCCGGTCGTCGGCCGCCACCGTCCAGCGGGCCACGCAGCTCGGCATGTCGATCATCTATCAGGGCGTCGGCAGCAAGATCGAGGCGTTCGAGGAGATCGTCCGCCGGCACGCGATCGAGCCGCCCGACATCGCCTACATGGGCGACGACCTGCTGGACCTGCCGGTCCTGCAGCGGGTCGGCCTGTCGGCCGCGCCGGCCGACGCGGTGCCCGACGTGCGGGCGCGCGTCGACTGGGTGAGCGCGTCGCCGGGCGGCGGCGGCGCGGCCCGCGATCTGATCGAGATGGTGCTGCGCGCGCAGGGCCGGTGGGACCCGCTCCTGCACGGATACGCGGTCGAGGGACGCGAGCCATGAGCACGTACGCGCCGCTGCTCGCCGGCCTCATCGCGCTGCTGGCCGGCCTGGCCGTCGGCAAGGCCTGGGAGCGCTACAAGCTCCGGGACGGCCACTGGATCGATCGCCGCCGCGCGCGGGAATCGCCCAACTACATCCTCGGCCTGAACTTCCTGGTCGCCAACCAGATCGATCTCGCCATCGAGGAGCTGAGCAAGGCCGCCCACCTCGATCCGGACGCCCTGGAGATCCACATGATCCTGGGGAACCTGTACCGGGAGAAAGGCCAGGTCGGCCGCGCCATCAACGTCCATCAGAGCCTGCTGCGCCGGCCCAAGCTGACGCGGATGGAGCACGCGTACGTCCTGCTCTGCCTGGGCCTGGACTTCAAGCGCGGCGGCTTCGTGGACCGGGCGCTCGAGGCGTTCACCGAGGTGCTGCGGCTCGATCCGCGCAACCAGTACGCCCTGGTCAATCTCGAGAAGCTGTACGAGGAACAGCACCAGTGGCAGGAGGCGCACCGCACCCGGGAGCAGCTCGCGAAGCTGATCGAGCCGGACGAGCAGCCGCGGACGCAGGCCATTCTGGCGTTCCTGGAGAACGAGCTCGGCCTCCAGGCCATGAAGCGCGAAGCCTACGGCGAGGCGGCCCAGCGCTTCGAGCGCGCCATCGATCTCGATCCGAAGGTGGTGCCGGCCTACCTGAACATGGGCGACGTCCGGCTGTGCCAGGGCAACATCGCCGACGCGGTCGCCATCTGGGAACGCGTCATCGCCGTGGCCGCCGAACGGGCCTACCTGACGTTCGACCGGCTGGCCTCCGCCTATCCGCGCCTGGGCGCGCCGGACCGGTTCCCGGCCCTGTGCCGGCGCCTCATCGCGACCAATCCGCAGGACTGGCGCGCCCGCCTCGCCCTCTCACGCCACCTGGCCGCCCACGGCGACGTCAGCGAAGGGCTGCACCTGCTGTTCGATGCGCTCGTGCAGAACCCCCACGCGCTGACGATCCACCAGGCGATCTGGCAGTCGCTCGCCGCGCTCGACCTCGAGCGGCGGCTCGTCGACCGCTACGTCGAGCTGACGCGCCACGCGGTCTTCTATCTCGACCCGCACGTCTGCATCCGCTGCCGCTACCGCAGCACGGAACTGCTGTGGCAGTGCCCGCACTGCCACGAATGGAACACGTTCGTCGAAGAACGGATCGCCCCCGCCCAGGACGACCGGCAGGTCGATGTGTAGGGGCCGCTCGGGGCTCAGGGCTCGGGGCTCGGGGCTCGGGGCTCATTCCCTTCCTCCATCGCCGCCAGCACGGCGTCCACCTGCCGGTCGGTCTCCGCGATCGTTCCTTCCGTCCGGATGACGAAATCGGCTCGTCGCGCCTTCTCTTCGACCGGCCACTGGGCGGCCATGCGCGCCCGCACGTCGGCCTCCGTCACGCCGTCGCGCGCCATCACGCGCGCCACCTGACACGCCGGCGGGCAGATGGTGACGATCACCCTGTCGAACTCCCGCTCGCGTCCCGTTTCGTACAGCAGCGGGATGTCGGCCACCGCCAGCGCATGCGCGCCGCTCCGCGCCGTCGCGTCGAGCCAGTCGGAGACCGCCTGATACACCGCGGGATGGACGATCGCCTCGAGGTCCCGGCGCGCCGCCTCGTCCGCGAAGACCTTCGCGCCGAGACGCCGGCGGTCGAGCGTGCCGTCCGGCTGGACGAGGTCCCGGCCGAAGCGGGCGACCACCGCCGCGAAGACCGGCGCCGCCGGCCGCATCAGGTCGTGCACGATGCGATCGGCATCGACCACCGGGACACCGGCCGCCGCCAGCCGGTTCAGGACGTGCGTTTTACCGGTGCCGATGCCGCCGGTCAGGGCCACTCGCAGCATGGGACGCGCGTGCAGGACTCCGGGGGGACGATCTCAGCGCCGCGCGAACCGTGCCTCGGCCGCGCGGAGCGTGTTCTTCATCAGCATGGCGATCGTCAGCGGCCCGACGCCGCCGGGGACCGGCGTCAGGGCGCCGGCCACGTCGGCGACCTCGGGATGGACGTCGCCCACCACGACCGAGCCGCGGCGCGCGAACGTCTCGTGCGGCGGCGTCCCCTCCGGGAACAGCGCCCTCACCTGCGCGGCGTCGGTCAGGCGGTTGATGCCGACGTCGACGACCGTCGCGCCCGGCTTCACGAACGGCCGCCGGACCATCGCCGCCCGCCCCACCGCCGCCACCAGGATGTCGGCCTCGGCCGCGATCCGGGCCAGGTGACGCGTGCGGGAATGACAGATCGTGACGGTGGCGTTCCGGTTCAGCAGCAGCAGCGCCATCGGCTTGCCGACGATGTCGCTGCGGCCGATGACCACCGCGTGCGCGCCGGCGATCTCGATGCCGGACCGATCGAGCAGTTCGATGACGCCTGACGGCGTGCAGGGCGCCAGCGTCGCCCGATTCTGCACCAGGCGCCCGACGTTCGCGGGATGGAACCCGTCCACGTCCTTCGCCGGATCGATCGCGTCGAAGACCTGCTGCTCCGCATCGTCGCCCATCCCGGCCGGCAGGGGCGACTGGACGAGGATGCCGTCGTGCAGTCCGCTCCGGTTCAACCGGTCGACGATCGCGAGGACGTCGGCCAGTGAGGCCGACGCGGCCAGCCGCTCCAGGTCGGCCCGCAGCCCCGATTCCGCCGCCGTCTTCAGCTTGTTGCGGACGTAGATCGCCGAACCGGGATCGTCGCCGGCGAGCACGATGCCCAGGCCGGGCGGCCGGCCCGCCCGGGCCGCGAAGGCCTGCACCCCGGCCGCCAGCTCCGCCCGGATCTGCGCCGCGACCGCCGTGCCGCTGAGAACCCGGGCCGGCACCTACGCTCCCTTCCCGGCCTCGATCTCCAGCTGCCGGAGATTGTCCGCGCGCCCGAGCACCACGAGCCGGTCTCCGGCGCGAATCGCGGCGGACGGGGGCGGGTTGAACTCCATGTGCCCGTCCGTCCGCTGGATGCCGACGACCACCACGCCGAAGCGCTGCCGGAGATTGGCGTCGAGGATCGACTTGTCCACCAGGTTCGACGCGCGGCCGATCGGCACCTCTTCCATGGCGAGCTCGAGATTCTCCGAGCTCGTGGCGAGGGCCACGAAATCGACGACGGCCGGCCGCAGCGCGGTCTGCGCCATCTGCTGGCCGCCGATCTGATACGGGGACACGACCCGGTTCGCGCCGGCCCGCAGCAGCTTCCGGCTCGCATCCTCCGTCTCGGCCCGCGCGATGATCAGCAGGTCCGGTCGGAGCACGCGGGCGCTCAGCACGGTGTACACGTTCTCGGCGTCGCTGCCCACGGCGGCGATCAGCCCGCGGGCGCGGTCGATGCCGACGCGCGTCAGCACGTCCTCGCGCGTCGCGTCCGCCTCGATGGCCAGCATGCCGTCGTCCAGCGCGCGCTGCAGGCGCTCCGCTTCCCGCTCCACGACGACGAAGGGGATCTTCTGCCGCGCGAACTCGCGCGCGACGATGCTCCCGATCCGCCCGTAGCCGCAGACGATGAAGTGATTCGTCAGCCGGTCGATCATCCGCGCGTACCGCCGGGTCTGGAGCCGCCGGGGCAGCCCGCCTTCGACGACAAGCGTGAGGAACAGCGAGAAGTTGTAGAACACCGTCCCGACGCCGCCGAGGATGAGGCAGACCGTGAAGACCTGCCCCGCCCGCGACATCGGGTGCACTTCGCGATAGCCGACGGTGGCCACCGTGGTCACCGTCATGTAGAACGCGTCCCACGCGCTCCACCGCTCGATGGTCATGTAGCCGAGCGTGCCGATCACCAGCACGCCGGCCAGCAGCCCGAGGGCCACCTTCGGCCCCTGGACATCCGCGATCCGGCGCCGGACACCGGTGTCGGGCACGTCAGGCGCGCGGGGATCCGCCTCCGGCCGCCGCGCCCGCCTCGGCGCGCTGGACGTGGCTGTGGTGCCGGCTGTACCCGAAGTAGATGACCAGCCCGATGGCCATCCAGACGACCAGCCGGATCCAGGTCTCGAGCGGCAGCCCCAGCATCAGATAGGCGCAGCTCAGCACGCCGAGCACCGGCACGACCGGCGAGAACGGCACCCGGAACGGACGCGGCACCTCCGGGCGCGTGTGCCGCAGCACCGGAATGCCGGCACAGACGATGAGGAAGGCCATCAGCGTGCCGATGCTGACCAGTTCGCCCAGCACCGTGATCGGCAGCAGCCCGGAAGCGATCGCCACGACCACCCCCGTGATGATCGTCGTGACGTACGGCGTCCGATACCGCGGATGGATCTTCGCCGCCCACGGCGGGAGCAGACCGTCGTTCGCCATCGTGTAGAAGATGCGCGGCTGGCCGAGCAGCATGACGAGAATCACGGAGCTCAGACCGGCAATCGCCGCCAGCTTCACCAGCGGCGAGAGCCACGGCAGGTGCATCGCGTCGACGCCCACCGCGATCGGATCCGGCACGTTCAGCTGCGTATACGGCACGAGGCCGGTCAGCACGCCGGACACCAGGATGTAGAGCACGGTGCAGATGACCAGCGAACCGAGAATGCCGATCGGCATGTCACGCTTGGGGTTCTTCGCTTCCTGGGCCGCCGTCGAGACGGCGTCGAAGCCGATATAAGCGAAGAACACCACCCCGGCGCCCCGCACGATGCCGCTCGCTCCGAACTGCCCGTACGTGCCGGTGTTCATCGGGATGAACGGATGCCAGTTGGCGAACTTCACGTATCCGATGCCGGCCGCGATGAAGACGAGCACCACCGCCACTTTCAGCACGACGATGACCGAGTTGACGTTGGCCGACTCCTGAATCCCGACCACCAGCAGCCACGTCACGGCCAGGACGATGATCAGCGCCGGCAGATTGAACAACGCCGTCGCGTGCGGCAGCGTCGCCGGATCGATGTGCTCGCTCGCCAGGCGGCTGGTGATCGTGCTCAGCACCTCCCAGTGGTTGGGCGAGGTCTTCACCAGCACCGTCCCGGGCGAATCGATCAGCTGCGGCGGAACCGAGACCCCGAGGCCCCGCAGGAAGCTGACGACGTAGCCCGACCAGCCGACCGCGACCGTCGCCGCGCCGACCGAGTACTCCAGGATCAGATCCCAGCCGATGACCCAGGCGATGAATTCTCCCAGAGTCGCGTATCCGTAGGTGTACGCGGAACCGGCAATCGGAATCATCGACGCGAATTCCGAATAGCAGAGCCCGGCGAACCCGCAGCAGATGCCTGCCAGGACGAACGACAGCACGATCGCCGGCCCGGCATATTCAGCGGCCGCCAGCCCGGTCAGGACGAAGATCCCGGCCCCGATGATGGCGCCCACTCCGAGCGTCATCAGGTTCAGCGGGCCGAGCACGCGCTTGAGCGAATGTTCGCCCCCCTGGGCCGCCTCTGCCTCCAACCGCTCGATCGATTTGGTCGCGAAGATCGACATCTGGCAGTCCTCCGGGCCGGTCCCGGGCACGTGGGGCCCGGGGCCCGACCGGTCATGTCTGGCCCGATCACGGCAGGTGAGCCCGCCGGCGGCAGGCCCTCGGCGCGGCAATTATAGCCCGAGACCCGCGCGCCCCGGCGCGCCTCCCCGATCAGCCGGCGAGCCGCCGCACGTACTCCCGCGCGCGGGCTTCCGGGTCGCCGCCGGCGAGCAGATCGCCGATCACCGCCACCGCCGTCGCCCCCGCCGCCAGCACGGCCGTCGCGCGGTCCAGCGTGATTCCGCCGATCGCCACGACCGGCAGACGGCGGCCGGCCCGGCCGCCCGACGCGGCGTAACGGACCAGATCCAGCCCGACCGGAGGATACCCGGTCTCCTTCGTCCCCGTGCCGAACACCGGGCCGACGGCCACGTACGAGATCGGCTCGGCCAGCGCGGCGTCGATCTGTGCGGCGGTGTGGGTGGACAGCCCGACGATGGCGGCCGGGCCGAGCAGGGTCCGGACGGCGGCCGGCGGCAGATCGGTCTGGCCGACGTGGACGCCGTCGGCCCGAGCCAGCCTGGCCAGATCGGCCCGGTCGTTGATGATGACGACCGCCCCGCAGCCCCGGGCCTCGGCCACGACGGCGTCGCAGGCGTCGAGCAGGCGGCCGCTCGGCTCCGTCTTGGCCCGGATCTGCAGGAAGCGGACGCCGCCGGCCAGGTAGGCGCGTGCGAGGTCGGGCAGCGACCAGCCGCGCGCCCCGGCCGCGTCGGCGTCGACGATGGCGTTCAGGGCGGAGAGCGATCGGGCGGGATCCGGGAGGTTCACGACGCGGCAGCCGGGACGGCGGTGACGCCGGCCACGGCCGGTCAGACCGCCTGCGCGAGCGCGCCGCCCTGCGGCCGCACCGCGAAGCGTTCCATGAACGAGGTGCTCAGGCGGCCGGCGATGAAGTCCGGATCCTCCAGGATCCGCAGGTGCAGCGGGATCGTCGTCTTGATGCCTTCGACGACCGTCATCTCCAGCGTCCGCCGCATCCGGGCGATCGCCTCCTGCCGGTCGCGCCCGTGGGTGATGATCTTGGCCACCATCGAGTCGTAGTACGGCGAGATCGTGCACTCGGAGTGGGCGGCGGTCTCGACGCGCACGCCGGGGCCGCCGGGCACGCTGAAGACGCGGATCACGCCGGGCGAGGGGACGAACCGGTAGGGATCCTCGGCGTTGATGCGACACTCGATGGCGTGGCCCGAGAACGTCAGCTCGCTCTGCTTGAAGGACAGCCGCTCCCCCGCCGCAATCCGGATCTGCTCCTTCACGATGTCGAGCCCGGTCACCATTTCCGTCACCGGGTGCTCGACCTGCAGCAGGGTGTTCGCTTCCATGAAATAGAAGCGCCCGCCCTCGTCCAGCAGGAACTCGAACGTCCCGGCGTTCGTGTACTGGACGGCTTTCGCGGCGTCGACGACCACGCTCCCCATCCTGCGCCGCATCTTCTCGGTCAGCGCCACCGACGGCGACTCCTCGAGCAGCTTCTGGTGCCGCCGCTGAATCGAGCATTCGCGCTCGCCGAGGTGGACAACGGTGCCGTGCTGATCGCCGATGACCTGGAACTCGATGTGCCGCGGCGAGGTGAGGTATTTCTCGATGTAGACGTCGCCGACGCCGAAGGCCGCCTCCGCCTCGTGCTGCGCGGTCTTGAGCGCGTGCCCCATCTCGGCCGGCCCCTGCACGATCCGCATGCCGCGTCCGCCGCCGCCGGCCGTCGCCTTGATGATGACCGGGTAGCCAATCTCCTTCGCGACCCGGACGGCCTTCTCCTCGCTGTCGATCAGCCCGTCGCTCCCCGGCAGCACGGGCACCCCGGCCTTCTTCATGGCGCGGCGCGCGCGGGCCTTGTCGCCCATGAGCCGGATGACCTGCGGGTCGGGGCCGATGAACGTGATATGGCACGCCTCGCAGACTTCGGCGAGATACGCGCTCTCCGAGAGGAACCCGTAGCCGGGATGAATGGCGTCGGCGCCGGTGATCTCGGCGGCGCTGATCACGGCCGGCACGTTGAGGTAGCTGTCCGCGCTCCGGGGGGGGCCGATGCAGACGTCCTCGTCGGCGAAGCGGACGTGCAGCGAGTTCTCGTCCGCCTCGGAATACACCGCCACCGTCTTGATCCCCAGCTCGCGGCAGGCGTAGATGACGCGCAGCGCCACCTCGCCGCGGTTCGCAATCAGGATCTTCTTGAACATACCCTCGCTCAGTCTGCGCCGGCGGTGCGCCAGGCGGCGCGTTCCCTTATCGCGGGCGGATCGCAAACAGCCGTTCTCCGTACTGGACCGGTTGTCCGTTCTCGACGTAGATGGTCGCGACCTCGCCGTCGTACTCCGAGTCGATCTCGTTCATCAGCTTCATCGCCTCGATGATGCAGAGCACCTGCCCCTTCTTGACGACGTCGCCGATCTCCACGAACGACTGCGCGGTCGGCTGCGGGGACCGGTAGAAGGTGCCGACGATCGGCGACTTGACGATCGCCAGCTCGATCTCGTCACCGCCCTGGGCACCCGGAGCGGCCGGGGCCTCCGCCGCGGCCGGCGGCCCGGCCATCGCCGGGGCTCCCGCCGGGGCCACGGCCGGCGCCGGCGGCGCCGGCACGTGCGCGGGCGCCGCGGGTTGGACGCCCGCCTTCCGGACCCGCAGCTTCAAATCGTCGCGCTCGAGCTCGAACTCGGTCAGGTCGTGCTCCCGAATCAGCTCCAGGATCTTCCGCAGCTCGTCGAAATCCATTCGTCTCCGGTCGGCGCGCCGCCGCTCAGCGAATCGCCAGATCGCGGGCGGCCGTCGTCAGCAGCTCGACGCCCGACGAGGTGACGACCACGTCATCCTCGATCCGGACGCCCAGCCGGCCGGGCAGGTACGCGCCCGGCTCGATGGTGAAGACCATGTGCGTCTCGACCGCTTCCGCCTCGCCGGCCTCGGACGGTGGCGCCCCTCCGGCCGGCCGGCGCGTGATGCGCGGCCGCTCGTGCACGTCAATCCCGAGCCCGTGCCCCGTCCCGTGGCCGAACTGCTCGGCCAGGCCGTGACGCGCCAGCGTGTCGCGCGCCGCCTGATCGATCGCGAACCGCGACACACCCGGCCGGACCGCCGCGACCGCCGCCGCGTGCGCCTCGGCGACTGCGTCGTACACGCGGCGCGCCTCGGCGTCCGGCGGACCGAGGCTGGCCATCCGGGTCAGGTCCACGCAGTATCCGTCGTAGACGCCGCCGAAGTCCAGCACCACGAGGTCGCCCCGGGTCAACGTCCGCGGCCCCGGCCGCGCGTGCGGCAGCGCGCCGTTCGGCCCGGAGGCGACGATCGTCTCGAACGCCGGGCGCTGAAATCCGGCCTGCCGCATCCGCCAGTCGACCGCGGCGGCCACGTCGCGCTCGGTCCGCCCCGCCTGCACTTCGCTCAGGATATCGGCTGTTGCCGCCGAGATCATCGCCGCCCCGGCGCGCAACGTGGCGATCTCGTGCGCATCCTTGCGCAGCCGCCCCTCTTCCACGAGCCCTTCGGTCGGCTCGAGCCGGCAGGCGGCGCCTCCCGCCCCGCCCTCCAGGCCGAGCGCCCGCGCCAGCCAGCGATGCCGGCTGAACGACAGGTGCGCCGCCTCGAAGCCGACCCGGGCGCCGGGCAATCCCTGCAGCACCCGCACCAGCGTCTCGTCGTACGAGCCGTCCACCCGGATCAGTTCGAGATCGGGCGGGGCCGTGCCGGCCGCCCTGGCGCTCTCCACGGCCGTGACGTACCGGAAATCGGTGACGAACAGCAGCCGCTCCGCGGTCAACACGACGATCGCGGCGCTGCCGGAGAAATTGGTCAGGTAGAAGATGTTCGGCAGCTCGGTGACGATGAGGCCATCGAAGCCCGCGGCCCCGAACGCATCGCGCAGCCGGACGTGCCGCGCACGAAGGAAGTCAGCCGAGGCATACGACATGGTGGCAGTGGCGCCAGGGGGCGCGGCGCGTGCGTCGGGCCACCCTTGCGTCCCCCCATTCTAGCAGGACCGGCCGGCGGCGGCCCTGTTACCGGCCGGGATCCGCCTCGCGACGGGCCCGGGCCTCCAGAATGGCCTCGAGCCAGCGCTCCAGGGCCCTCACCGTCCGAGCGGTCCGGTCGCGGTTCGCCCGCGTCGCCCCGCCGGCCCGGCCGGCGGACGGCGAGGGGGGCTCAACCGGCGGCAGGACAACCTCGATCCCGAGCGCACCGGCCAGCTCCGTCACGGTCGATTGGAGATCGGGATCGTTGCGGGCCAGCGTGAGGGCCGCGCGGTAGGCGCCGAGGGCTTCTTCCAGTTCGCCCCGCCGCTGGTGGAGCTCGGCCAGCCCCCGGATCGCGGCGAGGTTGTCCGGCGCAATGCGCCGGGCGAGCGCGAATTCCGCCTGCGCCCCGTCCAGGTCGCCGAGCGCGAAGAGCGCCCGCCCGAGGGTGACGCGCGCCGACACGTAGTCGGGGTGGCGGGCGAGGCCACGACGGCCGATCCGGACGGCCTGCTCGTACTCGCCGATCCGGCGGTACTCCTCCGCCAGCTGGGCGAAGGCGATCGACGCCGGGTCGGCGTCGACCCGGCGCCTCAGTTCATCGATGCGGGAATGGTCAGCCACGGCCGGTCAATCCGGCCCCCATCTTACTTTAGGGTGACCTGCTGCGTCGTGCTCGCCGAGTTGCCCGCGTCGTCGGTGACGGTCAGCGTCACAGTGTAAGTGCCCGCGGCCGCGAACGAATGACTTGGCGTCGCCGTGCCGGTCTGAGTTCCCCCGTCGCCGAAGTCCCAGCTGTAGCTGGCGATCGTATGGCCCGGACTGGCCGTAGATGTTGACGAGAAATAGATCGTCGCTGGAGCCGTCGCCGTCGACGGCGAGAAGGTGAACGACGCGACCGGCTTCACGGACGCCACGGCGACCGTGTTGGTGACCGTGCTGCGCTGCCCGACCTCGTCTGCGACCGACAGCGTCACGCTGTAGGTCCCCTGCACGGAATAGGCGTGGTTCGCCGTCACGCCGGAGGCGGTCACGCCGTCGCCGAAATCCCAGTTGAAGGTCTGCAGCGTGTGGCCCGGACCGGCAGTCGACGCCGACGCGTTGAAATAGACCGACTGGCCCGCTGCCGGCGTGCTCGGCGAGAACGCAAAGAGCGCCGTCGGCAGCGACGTCGAGGCGCCGACGGTCAGGCTCTGGGTCACGAACGCCGACTGGCTGCTGGCGTTCGTCACGGTCAGCGTGACCGCGTAGGTGCCCGCCAGCGAGTACGTGTGGCTGACGGTCCGCCCCGTGGCGGTCTGGCCGTCGCCGAACGTCCAGGCGTAGGTCAGCGTCTCCCCGTTGGGGTTCTTCGTCGTCGTCGCGTCGAAGACGACCGCCTGATACGC
The DNA here is from genome assembly GCA_035534615.1 of Vicinamibacterales bacterium. Classification (GTDB taxonomy): domain Bacteria; phylum Acidobacteriota; class Vicinamibacteria; order Vicinamibacterales; family CAVVIG01; genus JAGWRA01. The sequence continues at coordinate 13,229 of DATLRO010000092.1, read as the reverse complement.
CGCCGGAGACGTCGGCGAGGCGGTGAAGGCGGGGGTGAAGGCCACGGTGCTGCCGACGCCGAAGGCCGACGGGCCGGTGAGCGTCGGCGCCTGGATCTTATTCGACGTGCACGCGGTCATCCCCACCAGCGCCAGCGCGACGGCCATCCACCGATATGGTCTCTTCATGACGTCATCCACATCCACAGAAGTGCGCCGGGCGCCTCGCCGCGCCGCGCCGGGCCCGCGGGCCGACCGGCGCTTCTACTGAGCCGACCAGTCGGCGAAGTTGATGCCGACCTGCCCGGACACACTGACCTCGTTGCCGTTCTGGTCCTGTCCGTACAGCGTCACCGTCGCGACCGTGTCGATGACCGGCAGCGTCCCCTGCACCGTGCCGCCGACCATCAGGCCGGCGAGCGGCGCCTGCTCCTTGGCCTGAGCCTGAACCAGGACGATGTCGAGCGTCGTCGAGCTGGTGCCGCTCACGGTCGCCGTCACCGCGCTGTCGAACGCGCTCGGCACCGGACCGCCGTCCGACCGCACGTAGGCCACGTGGTACTGGTTGATCGTGATCGCGTTGTTCGTAGTCGGCGCGGTCGGGCTGGCCGGCGTCCCGATGTTCTTCAGGGCCAGGTGCACGGTGATCTGCCCGACGTCATCGACACGCTGGCTGACGTCCGACTGCACCACGTTCGTGCCGGAGCCGCCCACCAGGGAATCGACCACCAGGTACGCCGGCGATCGCCCCTGCCCCAGCGCGCCGCCGGTGCAGGCCGACAACGCCGCGACGCAGAGCCCCAGGAGGACGACCCCTCCCACCCGTGCCGCTCGTCCGCTGCTCATGATGCCCGCACTCCCCTCGCTGCGCGCGGATTCCCGCTCCCGATCGGCTTCGCGCATGGCTGTCACTGGCGGATGATCTTCGGCGTGATGAAGATCAGCAGATCGTTGTCCTGGTTGCTGGTCGAATTCCGCTTGAACAGCCAGCCGAGCAGCGGCAGCTGGCTCAGCGCCGGCGTCCGGTCGTTCGTCATCTGCTGCTGCGACACGACGATTCCGCCGATGACGGTCGTCTGACCGTTGTCGACCAGCACCTGCGTGCTCGCGCGCTGCGTATCGATCGGGGGAATGCCGTTGACCGCCCGGCTGAAGTCGGGCGCGGCGTTCTCGAGCGCGATCCGCATGATGACCGTGTTCGCCGACGTGATCTGCGGCGTGACGCGGAGCGTGAGCGCGGCGTCCTTGAACGTCACGGTGACCGTGTTGTTCGCCACGGTCTGGATCGGGATCTGCACGCCCTGCGTGATCTCCGCTTCGACGTTGTTCTGCGTCGTCACCCGCGGCGTCGACAGCACGTGGAGGTTGCCCGAGTTCTCCAGCGCCGACAGGGCGACGTCGAGATTGAACGCCCCGGCGACCGAGCCGAGCGCCAGGCCGACGGCGCTCGTCGGGTTCTGCACGCCCAGGTTGACCGCCGTGGACGTCCCGGCCGCCCCCTGCGTCACGCCGGTCGCCCCGCCCGCGCTGATGCTGTTGGGAAATTTCGCCGCCGTCGTGTTGCCCAGCGCCGGACTCAGGCTGCCGTTGAACCCCCACTGCACGCCGAGCTGCCGGGCGAAGCTCTTGTTCGTCTGGACGATCTGCGCCGCGATTTCCACCTGCGGCTGCGGCTTGTCCAGCTTGGCAATCAGGTTGAGCGCCTGGGTGACGTGCTCCGGCAGGTCGGTCAGGATGAGCGTGTTCGTCCGCTCATCGACCTGCACCGTGCCGCGATTGCTGATGATGCCGCTCTTGGTGAGCAGCGACTGCATGTCGTCCGCCTTCGCGTAGCTCAGCGCGATCGTCCGGGTCTGCAGCGCGCCCGACAGCGCCTGCTCCTCGGCCAGCTTGCGCCGCTGCGCCTCCTCTTCGGCCAGCACCGTCAGCGGCGCGATCCGGACGACCGTCCCGTCGACCACGTACCCCAGCTTGTTGGCCCGCAAAATGATGTCGAGCGCCTGATCCCACGGCACGTCGTGCAGCGACACGTCGACCGTGCCGTGCACGGCCGGATCGATGACGATGTTCAGGCCGCTGATCTCGGAGAACGTCCGGAGGACCGCCTTCAGGTCGGCCCCCTGGAAATCCAGGCTCACGGGATGGCCGGTGTAGTGCTTCTCCTCCTGCGCCACCTGTTCGGCCGGCGTCGCCAGCATGGGGACCGGGCGGGCCTGCCGCGCGGCGGCCGGCGCGGTCGCCGCCGACCGGCCGGCGCGGAGCGCGCTCATCGGATCGACGCCGTTCACGCCGAGCGCGGCGAGCGATTCCACCGGCACGGCCGATCCGCCGACCGCGTCCTCGGTCAGCCCGGCATCGTCCCGCACCAGGACCGTCGAAGCGCGCTCGCCCGGCAGCGCCGGCGCGGCCGGCGGCGCCTGCCGCGCCAGGTCGACCAGAATGGTGTCGCGGTGCGATCGCACCTGCGGCCGCACCGGCCGGTCCAGCGCAATCCGGACGCGCGCCAGCGGGCCGTCGGGCCCGGTCGTGTCCCGCACCGAGACCGCCCGGATCGGCTCGGCCGGCACGCCGGCGAAGTCGCTGTGAAAGCCCCTGGCGACGACGTGCGGCAGATCCACGACGAGGGTGAGCGGGTCGGGCTGGCTCATGGCGTAGGCCACCGGCTCGCTGGCCCGGATGATGAGCGAGGTCATCCCGGGGTTCACCTGCGACGACAGCGCCATCAGGCGTGCCGGCGCCGCCTCGCGCGCGGCCACCGCCCGCGCGCCCGTGGCTCCTGCCGCGGCCGCCGCGACCGCGCCGGCCAGCAGCAGTCTCGCCGTTCGCGCCCGGACTCGGGGATACGGCGCCATCAGCGTTGTCCTCTCTCCATCGGTGTCATTTCGTCGGTCCCCCCACGGTCTTGCTGATCACGCGCTGCTTCACGAGCGACAGGGGATTGCGGACGTCCTGCTCGATCACGACGGTGCGCAGCGTGATCGCCGTGATCGTGCCGTCCGCCAGCCGATCGTGGACGCGCGCGAGATAGGTCTTTCCGTCGGGCCCCTGCACCATCGCCACGTACTCGTGGCCGCTCTGGAGGATCCCCTTGACCGAGATCGCGTCGGCCGACAGGCCGGCGAGCCCTTGCACGCCCTGGCCCGCCTGCGGGGCGGTCGTCCCGACGTCGAGCAGGCTCACGAACGGATCGCGGCGTCCCACCGGGTTGTAGCGGTACGTCCCGTGCGGCGCCGTGAGGGCGCGCACGGACGGGCCCACCGGGCCGGCCGGCTTCGCCGGCCGTGCGGGGCCGGCCGCTTTCGCCGGCGGCGCTCCGGGAGCCGGCGTCCTGGACCAGACCGGCACGTCCATGACGATCAGGCACACGGCGAGGACCAGCGCCCGATCGCGCATCCGTGCGCCCCGTCGCGGCCCGGGGCGTGTCGTGTCCGGACGGACCGTGCCGCTCATGGTGTCTTCCGCCCCGCCGGCGCCTGGCGCTTGCCGGCCGCCGGCTTCGCGGCGGTCGCTGGTTTGTCGATCAGCACGAACGTGGTCGCCTTGCACGAGGCGGTGATCGTGGAGCCCGGTTCCTGCTTTGGCTTCGCGCGGATGTCGATGTCGCTGACGTCGATGATCCGGGGGAACCGGCTGATGCGGTCGAAGAAGACCGCCAGGTTGTTGTAGCTGCCGTCGAGCTGGAGGGAGATCGGCCACTCGACGTGCAGCGCCTTCGTCACCGTCGGCTCGGGCTTGAAGCCTCTGATCGTCAGGTTCGACTCGACCGCCAGCGCCTGCATCCGCCGCAGCAGGTCGGCCACGTCCTTCTGCTCCGGCAGAATCGTCTTGAGGTCGTTGAGCTGCGCCTGCAGCACCTGCACGCGCGCCCGGAACTGCGGCAGCCGCCGCGCGTTGGCCAGGCCCGTATTGATGTCGGCCTGCAGCGACACCAGCTCGGTCCGGCGGCTGTGCAGGTCGGCCTCCGCCGGCGCGGCGTAATAGATGTAGAAGACGTACACCCCGGCCGCCGCGAGCAGCAGGAAGAGCCCGATCTGGTAGTACCAGGGCAGCTTGTTGAGACTCGGAGCCATGGCTTATGACTGCGGCGGCACGTAATGGGCCCGGACGGTGAAGCGCACGATCTCGCCGGGCGCCTGCGGGATCGTCTGCGTCTCGCTGCTGACCAGCTCGACCGGCTTCGCGAAGTACGGCGAGCGCTCCAGGTTCGCGACGAAGTCGGACAGCGCCATCAGCGACGTGCAGCGCCCTTCGATGGTCACGACGTCGCCGTTCTCCTTCATCTGCGTGAGCCAGAGCATGTCGGGCAGGCTGCGGCTCACCTCGTCCAGCAGGTGCACGGAAGAGGTCTGCCCCTTCCGCAGCTGCTCGATCAGGGCGACGCGCTGCTGCAGCTCGTTGCGCTGCAGCTCGAACCGCTGGACCTGCTGGATGATGACGTGCAGGCGGCGGGTCTGCGCCTGCGCCAGCGCGATCTGCTGATCCAGCGCGGCCGACTGCCGGTTCAGCGACCAGGCCCAGCCGCCCACGCCGACGGCGGTCGCGACGAGGATCAGGCCGCAGGCGATCGTCATCTGCGTCGCGACGTCCAGCTTGACGCCGGCGCGCCGGGCCTTGCGCTCGCGTTCGCCGGCCAGCAAGTTGATCCGGATCATCGGTCGCCCGCCCGTCTGAGGGCGAGGCCGACGGCCACGGCCGCCGTCGGCACGACCTCGTCGCGATTCTCCACCCCGAGCGCCGCCGGATCGAAGTCGATCGTGCGGAACGGATCGAACGCCTCGACCGGGGTGTCGAACCGCTCCTCGAGCATGCTGCGGAAGCGGTCGACGCGCGACGCGCCGCCGCTGACGAGGATCCGGTCGATCCGCTCGGCGGCGGTCGTCGCCTTGAAGAAATCGAACGTCTTCTGGATCTCCAGCAGCACGTTCTCGTTCATCGCCTGCAGCACCGACCGCACGTCCTCGAACGCGACGCCGTCGACCGGCTCGCCCCGCTTCAGACGCTCGGCCGCCTCGAACGGCAGGTTGAACTCCTTCTGCACGGCTTCCGTGTAGGCGTTGCCGCCCAGGGAGATGTCGCGGGTGAACAGCGACTGGTCCCCGCCGACGATGTTGATGTTGACGGCGCTGGCGCCGGCGTTGAGCAGCGCCACCACCGCCTCGGCCGACGGCCGATAGTTCACTTCGTAGACGTTCTGCAGCGCGAAGGCGTCGACGTCCACGATGATCGGCACCCGCCCGGCCTGCGCAATGACGCCGGTGTAGTCGGCGATCTTGTCCTTCTTGGCCGCCACCAGGAGGACGTCCATCGCGCTCCTGGCCTCCTCCATCGCACCCGGCGTCAGAATCTGGTAGTCGAGGTTGACGTCCTGGATGTCGAACGGGATGTACTGTTCGGCTTCCCAGTAAATCGACTCGGCCACCTCCTGCTCGGTCATGATCGGCAGGCTGATCTTCTTGACGATCACCGCGTGCCCCGACAGCGACGCCGCGACCTCCTTCGTCCGGAAGGCCGGGTTCTCGAACACGCGGCGGATCGCCTCGGCCACCGACACGCCGTCGATGATGGCGCCGTCGACGATGCTGTCGGGGGGGATCGGGGCCGTGCCGAAGGCGACCACCCGGAACCCGTCGCCGGCCGGCCGCAGCTCGACCGCCTTGACGGCACTCGAGCCGATGTCCAGGCCGACGATCGGTTTCGATCTGCGGAAGCGCACGGTCATCATTCCTGCCTGCCCGGCACGCACCGACGATCCGGCCGGGCGACCTCAGCAACGCAAAGGGAGTGCCAGGGGCGTCAGGCCGGCGAAAGTTCGAATTTGGGCGTCCGGCCGTCGCCCGCGCGGCCGACACGGTCGGTGCGGCTTACACTTTGGTGGCCGGGTGACAGCTTTGGCCGTTCCCGGCGGTCCCCGACGTGGCCGCCGGTGCCACCCGGGCGGCCGCGTGCCGCCCGCCTGGCCCGGTTGGCTTATCGGCGGGTGGGGACCAGCTCTTGACACTCGACAGAAGGCCACGTATTATTTGGGTTTACGGCTGTGAAGGTGAGGCCGGAAGGGGAACCGACTGCATGAAGACGTTCATCGCCAGCCCGACCGAGGAGACGCGGCGCTGGCACGTGATTGACGCCGAGGGCAAAGTCCTGGGTCGTCTGGCGACGACCGCGTCGCGGTTGCTGCAGGGCAAGCACAAGGCGGTCTACACCCCGTTCCTGGATACGGGCGACCACGTCGTGATCGTGAACGCGGCGCGGGTCCGTCTGACGGGGCGCAAGGACAACCAGAAGCTGTACCGGACGCACAGCGGCTACGAAGGCGGTCTGCACGAGGAGCGGGCGAAGGTCGTCCGCCAGCGCCATCCGGCGCGTCTGGTCGAAGAAGCGGTGCGGGGCATGCTTCCGAAGACGAAGCTGGGCGACGCGATGTACCGCAAGCTGAAGGTCTACGCGGGGCCGGATCATCCGCACGCCGCACAGAAACCGTCGAAGCTCGAGGTCGCATAACTTGGCAGCACTCATTCAGTACTACGGCACGGGCCGGCGCAAGACGTCCACCGCCCGCGTGTTTCTCCGTCCGGGCTCCGGGGCGATCAAGGTCAACGCCCGGGAGTTCCAGGCCTACTTTCCGATCGAGTCGCTCCGCACCGAAGTCCGCCAGCCGCTGCTGGTGACCGACACCTCCGAGAAGTTCGACATTCTCGCGACCGTGGCGGGCGGCGGAGTGGCCAGCCAGGCGGGCGCGATACGGCTCGGCATCGCGCGCGCGCTCGTCGAATTCAACACCGAACTGCGTCTCCAGCTGAAGAAGAACGGCTTCCTGACGCGCGACGCCCGCATGAAGGAACGCAAGAAGTACGGCATGGCGGGGGCGCGCAAGCGCTTCCAGTTCAGCAAGCGCTAGGGTCTCGGGTCTCGGCTGTCGCGGAGGGGCCGCGACAGCCTGCTGCCGGCCGTCCGCCTCGCGGAGCCGCAGCGCAGGGAGGTAGCTTGGCCGCGACTACGATGAAGGAACTGCTGGAGGCTGGCGTCCATTTCGGCCACCAGACGAAGCGCTGGAATCCGAAGATGAAGCAGTTCATCTTCGGCGAACGGAACGGCATCTACATCATCGACCTCGGCAAGACGGTCACGCTGTTCCGGGAGGCGGAAGACTTCGTCCGCGGGCTGGCCAGCGAGGGACGGACGGTGCTGTTCGTCGGCACGAAGCGCCAGGCCAAGGACGTGGTCGCCGAAGAGGCGCAGCGCTGCAGCATGTTCTACGTCAACGAGCGGTGGCTCGGCGGCCTGCTCACGAACTTCTCCACCATCCAGCGCAGCCTCGGCCGCCTGCGCGATCTCGAGCTGATGGTGACCGACGGCCGCTACGACACGCTGTCGAAGAAGGAAATCGCCCGCAACGAGAAGGAACGCCGGAAGCTGCTGAAGAACCTCGACGGCATCCGCCACATGAGCCGGCTGCCCGACGCCGTCTTCGTGGTCGACACGAAGAAGGAGAAGATCGCGGTCGACGAGGCCCGCAAGCTGAAGATTCCGGTCATCGGCATCGTCGATACGAACTGCGATCCCGACGAGGTCGACTACGTGATTCCGGGCAACGACGACGCCCTGCGGTCGATCCGGCTGTTCGCCTCCCGCATCGCCGACGCCGCCCTGACCGGGCGCACGGCCCGTGAGTCGGCCGCGTCGGAGGCCGAGGGGACCGAGGGCGGCGACGAACGCCGGCTGCGGCCCGCCGCCCGCCCGCGGCCGGAGCCGACCCCGACGCCGGCGTCGGCCTGATCCCGGTCGCGCGGAACCGGGGATCGGCCACGGTCCCAGGATGTGCGCCGGCCCGACCGCGGCCGGCGCTTTTGCTGTACGGGCGGCCGCGGCCCCTCGGGGCCCGCGCGGCCGCCCCCCATCGTCCAACAGACGTCGAACGGAGCACGAGTCATGGCAATCACGGCTGATCAGGTCAAGGTCCTGCGCGACCAGACGGGCGCGGGGTTCATGGAGTGCAAGGCGGCCCTCACCGAGGCGAACGGCAGCCTCGAGGAGGCCACGACGATCCTGCGCAAGCGCGGGCTGGCCCGGGCCGCCAAGAAGGCCGGGCGCTCCACCTCGCAGGGGATCGTCGGCAGCTACATCCACATGGGCGGCAAGGTCGGCGTCCTCGTCGAAGTCAACTGCGAGACCGATTTCGTCGCGCGGACGGACGATTTCCAGGCGCTGGTCAAGGACATCGCGATGCACATCGCCGCCGCCGATCCGCGGTACGTCCGGCGCGAGGACGTGCCGGCGGCCGACGTCGAGAAGGAGCGGGCGATCTACCGGGCGCAGGTCGAGAACTCGGGCAAGCCGCCGGCGGTCATCGAGAAGATCGTCGACGGCAAGCTGGATAGCTATTACGCGCAGGCGGTCCTGCTCGAACAGCCCTACATCCGCGACCAGGCGGTGACCATCAGCCAGCTCCTCGCCGAAAAGACGGCCAAGCTGGGCGAGAACCTCACCGTGTCGCGCTTCGCGCGCTTCCGTGTCGGCGAAACCGCGACCGCCGAGTAGCCGCGGGGCGCGCGGCGCCGTTCCGCCGGCGCGCCGGACCGCCCCCGGGGGCGGTCCGGCGCCGCGGGCCCGGCGCTGATATAATCCGTCGCGTATGCCTGCCCTGCCCGACCCCGTCTACAAGCGCGTGCTGCTCAAGCTGTCCGGCGAAGCCCTGATGGGCGACCAGACCTACGGCATCGATCCGGCCGTCGCCACGCAGATCGCCCGGGACATCCGGGACATCCACGCGCTGGGCGTCGAGATGGCCATCGTCATCGGCGGCGGCAACATCTTCCGCGGGGTGGCGGCGAGCGCCCGCGGGATGGATCGGGCCACCGCCGACTACATGGGCATGCTGGCCACCGTCATCAACGCCCTGGCCCTGCAGGACGCGCTCGAGCAGCAGGAGGTGGTCACGCGCGTCGTGACCGCCATCGAGATGCGCGCGGTCGCCGAGCCGTTCATCCGCCGGCGGGCGGTCCGCCACCTCGAAAAGGGCCGGATCGTGGTCTTCGCGGCCGGCACCGGCAACCCGTACTTCACCACCGACACGGCGGCGGCCCTCCGCGCCATGGAGATGAAAGCGGACGTCATCCTGAAGGGGACGAAGGTCGACGGCATCTACAGCGCCGACCCCCTGCTCCACCCCGAGGCCACCCGGTTCGACCGGATCTCCTACCTGCAGGTGCTCGAACAGGGCCTCAAGGTGATGGACGCGACGGCGATTTCGCTCTGCATGGACAACCGCCTGCCCATCGTGATCTTCAACCTCCGGACGCCCGGCAACATCCAGCGCGCCATCATCGGCGAGCCGGTCGGCTCGCTGGTGACCGCCTAGCGCGCGGCCGCGGCAGCCTTCATCGAGTGGAGCAGCCATGGACGTCAACGATCTCAAGAGCCTGACGGCCGACCTCGCGAAGAAGATGAACATCGCGCTCGAGCACATCCGCCACGAACTGGCCGGCGTGCGGACGGGGCGCGCCTCGGTCAGCATCCTCGACGGCGTGCAGGTCGAGGCCTACGGCACGCACATGCCGCTCAATCAGGTCGCCGGGCTCTCGGTCCCCGAACCGACGCTCATCGTGGCCCAGCCGTTCGACCCGTCGCAGCTGGCCGCGATCGAGAAGGCCATCCGGGCGTCCGACCTGGGCCTGAACCCGGCCAACGACGGCAAGGTCGTCCGGATTCCGCTGCCGCCGCTGACCGACGAGCGGCGCAAGGAGCTGTCGCGGCACGTCCACAAGCTCGCCGAAGAAGGCCGCAACGTGATCCGGCAGGCGCGCCGCGACGCCAACGACCGCCTGAAGAAGCTGATGAAGGATCACGCGATCTCGGAAGACGAGGAGCGCAAGGGTCTGGACGACATCCAGAAGATCACCGACCAGCACGTGAAGCTGGTCGACGAGCTCCAGCAGAAGAAAGACGACGAGCTGCTCGCGCACTGACGCCCATGTCCTTCTTCACCCACCTCGAGTGCTCGGTGCCCTGCGGCGCCGGGCCGTACGACCCGCGGCAGCGCCAGCACCTCTGTGCCTGCGGCGCCCCGCTGCTCGCCCGCTACGACCTCGCCCTCGCGCGGTCGTGGTCGCGCGACACGCTCGCCGGCCGGGCGCCGACGATGTGGCGGTACGCCGAGATGCTGCCGCTGCTGCCGGGCGACGACCCGGTGACGCTCGGTGAAGGCTTCACGCCGCTCCTCCACGCCCGCGCGCTCGGCCGGACGCTCGGCCTGTCGCGCCTCTTCGTCAAGGACGAATCGCTCAACCCCACGAACTCGTTCAAGGCCCGCGGCCAGTCGGCCGCCATCACCCGCGCCCGCGGCCTCGGCGCCACGACGATCTCGGTCCCCTCGGCCGGCAACGCCGGCAATGCGATGGCGGCCTACGCCGCCCGCGCCGGCCTCCAGGCGAAGGTCTTCCTCCCCCGCGATGCCAAGGCGCCGTTCGTCCGCGAATGCGCGCTGTACGGCGCGGACGTCACGCTCGTCGACGGCCTGATCACCGATGCCGGCCGGCTGGCGGCCGAGCGCGGCGGGCCGCTCGGCTGGTACGACGTGTCGACGCTCAAGGAGCCCTACCGCGTCGAAGGCAAGAAGACCATGGCGTACGAGCTCGCCGAGCAGATGGACTGGACCTGGCCCGACTGGATCATCTACCCGACCGGCGGCGGTACCGGCCTCATCGGCATGTGGAAGGCGTTCGAGGAGCTGGAGCGGATCGGCTGGGTCCGGCCGCAGCGGCGGCCCCGCATGGTGTCGGTCCAGGCCGAGGGCTGCGCGCCGATCGTGCGCGCGTTCGAGCAGGGAACGGACAAGGCCGCGGCGTGGACCGACGCGCACACCGTCGCCGACGGTCTGCGGGTGCCGCGCGCCATCGGCGACTTCCTCATGCTGCGGGCCGTGCGCGAAAGCGGCGGCACGGCCGTCGCCGTGAGCGACGCCGAGATGGTCGCGGACATGCGCGAGATCGGACGGCTGGAAGGGATCAGCGCGGCACCGGAAGGGGGCGCGGCGCTGTCCGCCATCCGCCGGCTCGTGCAGCAGGGGACGATCGCCGCCGGCGACACGGTCGTCCTGTTCAACACGGGCGGGGCGCTGAAATACCTCGACGTGCTCGGCCTCTGATCGGCCAGGCGCCCCCGCGCCGAAGCCTCGCCGGGCGCGATCAATCGCCGAACGAGACGCCGATCGCCCTGGCCGTGGCGATCAGATCGCAGGCCGGCGGGACGGTCCGCGTCTTTCCCACGATGTCGGCGATCGGGATGGCGACGATGTCGGGCGGGCGCGACGCGACCATGACGCCGAAGCGTCCCTCCCGGACCAGCTCCACCGCCCTGCCGCCGAACCGCGTCGCGAGCACCCGATCGAAGCTGGTGGGCGCCCCGCCCCGCTGCAGGTGGCCGAGGATGACGTACCGCGTTTCCTTGCCCGTCATCTGCTCCAGCGCCTCCGCCACCCGGGCCCCCATCCCGCCGAGCCGCTCGACGACCCCGTCGCGGGCCGCGCGGATCACCGACACGCCTTCGCCCTGCGGACGGGCGCCTTCGGCCACCACCACGATGCTGAAGCGCGCGCCCCACTGATCGCGGGCGCGCAGCGAGCGGGCGACGCTTTCGAGGTCGAACGGAATCTCGGGGATCAGGATCACGTCGGCGCCGCCGGCCACGCCGGCGTGCAGCGCGATCCAGCCGGCGTAGCGCCCCATCACCTCGACAATCATCACGCGCCGGTGCGCTTCGGCCGTCGAGTGCAGGCGGTCGATCGCCTCGGTCGCGAAGCTGACGGCCGTGTCGAACCCGAAGCAGTCCGTCGTGCCGCTGATGTCGTTGTCGATCGTCTTCGGCACCCCGACCAGCGAAATGCCCCGCCGGAAGAATTCGTGCGCGATGGCCAGCGTGCCGTCGCCGCCGATGACCACCAGCGCGTCGAGCCGCAGCTGGTGGAACATCTCGATGCAGCGCTCCGAGTAATCGCGCGTGCCTTCGCTGGTGTCGACCGGGTAGGCGAACGGATTGCCGCGGTTGGTCGTGCCGAGGATCGTGCCGCCGAGCCGGAGGATGCCGGTGACGTCGCGCGGCGTCAGGACGCGCGAGCGGTTCGCCTCGATGAGGCCGTCGAAGCTGTCTTCGAGCCCCAGACACTCGATCGACGCGTTCGATGCCGCCTTCACGACCGCCCGGATGACGGCGTTCAGTCCCGGCGCGTCGCCGCCGCCGGTCAGCACGCCGAGCCGCTTGAGGTCCCCCATCGCGCCCCGCCTATCGGCCCTGGTCCCGCCGGAATCGCTCCGGACGGCATGTCTCTCGGGCCAGTGCACACTATGCCATAGTCGGCGGGCGGTCATCCCGGCGGCAGCGGCCGGCGGCATTCGGGCATCGAGCCACACTGCCCGCAGAAGGCCGGACCGCGTCCAGCCGGTTCACGCGCTGGTGAACCTGAACCGGCGGCGGTCGCCGTCGAACAGCAGGCGTCGTCCTATCATCCACGGGAGGCCGAGCAGTCCGGACGGGACGAGATGGGCCCACGGCGGCGGGCTGGCGGGCCGGCCGAGGTCGGTCAGCGTGAACGTCACGTCGACAGCCGGACTGTCGCCGATCTGCAGCGGATGCGCGACTGTGCAGTTTCGCATTAGTGTTGACACTGTAAGTCGTCGGGCGTCACGGCATCCGCCGGCAGCCGGACCTCACGTTCCGGCAGTTCGCCGAGACCTACCTCCGTGACCACGCCGAGCCGAACAAGCGGAGCGCCGACCGTGATCGAGAGATCGTGAAGATCCTCAATCGCGCGTTCGGCGCGCTCATCCTGCACGAGCTCACGGCGCACCGGATCGAGCACTACAAGCGCGAGCGCCTCACAGGCCGCTGGCGGGGCCACGGCGCGACAAGCGCGCCGAAGCCGATCAAACCGGCGACGGTCAACCGTGAGCTCGACACCCTGAAGTCGATGCTCGCCAAGGCCGTGGAATGGCAGAAGCTCCTCGACTCGCCGGCGCGCGGCGTGAAGCGCCTGAAGGTCGACAACCGCCGCACGCGCATCCTGACTGAGGAGGAGCAGGTCCGGCTGATCGAGGGCTGTCCGGGCAAGCTCCGGTCCGTGGTGACGCTGGCCCTAACCACCGGTGCCCGCGCCGGCGAGCTGCTGAAGGTCCGCTGGGACGACATCGAGGACGGGATGATCACGCTCCTCGAGACGAAGAATGGCCGGGCGCGCCGCATCCCGGTCTCCCCCGCCATCC
>DATLRO010000091.1:0-11047 GCA_035534615.1 Vicinamibacterales bacterium | reverse complement strand
CCGATCGTTCCGGCGAGACCGTTCAGTCGATGGGCGATCCGCGCCAGGGCAGCGGCCGGACCGCTCGCGCCCGACGCCGCCACCTCGTCGACGAGAGCGCTGATGGAATCGCGCTGGGTGACGAACGTGGCGACGAAGCGCTGCCGCGTCTCGTCCAGAATCTCCTGGAGCGCGTCAGGGAAAGAAGCCTCGGAATGCCCGCCGACCGCATTCATGCTGTTCCTGCTTCCGTCGTGCCGTCCCCCCCCGCACCGCGCTCAGCTCGTCGCGGTCGTCCGGCGCATCAGCTTCACCCAGTACAGTCGGAACGCGCTCCAGGCCGCCCGGGTGACCGCCGGCTCGCCGACGGCCTGATAGGTGCCGAACACCCGGTCCCACAGCGTCGTCGTGATGCCGAAGTTCACCGCCTGCTGGTGATGATGCACGAGGTGGAATCGTTCCCCCCGCTTCCAGCGGGCGACGGCCGCGAGCTGCCGGCCGTGATGGTGCTGCGCGTGATGGATGAGCGCGAAGTAGTTGTACCCCACGTACAGGCCGCCGACCGCGAGCCCGGGGATGCCGGCCGGCAGCAGGACGCGAAGCAGCCCCCAGACCGCCAGCGCCGAGAGGGCCACGAGGAAGAGCGGAGTGCTGATGAGCGCCCGCGGTGCCGCGTGGTGCTTCGCGTGCCCCCGCCGGAGGATGAGGAACGGGCCGTGGAGCCCCCACCGGTGCAGCACGTACTCGAACAGCCCCCACGCCAGGAAGGCCGCCACGACGACCAGGACGGCCAGCACGGCGGAGCCGGAAAAGCGGCGGACGCCGACGACGAGAAAGGCCGGCGCCGCGACCAGATCGATCACCATCGCGACCCAGTAGTTCGTCCGGCTGCAGACCATCCGGTCGATCGCATCGCGCAGAGCATCCCCGGTCCGGATCGTCATGGGCTCACTATAGCTGACATTGCCGATCGCCGGGTCATCTGCCCGGCCCATCGCGACGGAATTACGCAGCGTGCGATCCCGACCGTCTCTACCGTGCCGACTCCAGCGTGACCGCCCGGTCCAGCCTGAACCTGAGGACCGTATCCGCCGGGACGCGAACATCGTGTCCTCTCGTGAGCACCTGGACGCCCGCACCGCCGGCCGCCCCGACCAGGCCGCCAATCGCCGCCCCCTTGCCGCCGCCCGCAATGGCCCCGATGATCGAGCCGAGCACGCCACCGCCGCCGACCGCCTCCGCCGTGCGCTTGTTCCGGCCGATTCCCGTGCCGCTGCCGTGAGACAGGTCGGCCGTGCTGACCAGGTACCTCCGCCCGTTGACCGTGATCGACTGGACGTCCAGTACCAGTTCAGGGCTGCCGGTCGCGCCGCCGGACGACAGGCGCCGCACGATCAGGCGTGCCCGGGAGTTCCCGGGGATGATCACCCGGCCGGATCGGCTCCTCACGTCCCGCTCGACCACCGCCCGGAACGTCCGATCCGGCGGGGCATTGCGCGAGTCGATCGCTTCGGTGGTCCGCACGACCAGCTCCGTTCCGGCCGGCACCTCCAGGCGGGAACTGCGCGGCCCGCGCCGGTCCACCTGCGCGGGTGAGGCGAATTCCAGCGCCGCGACCTCGCTGGTCCGGTACCGCTGTGACGTGCCGTCAGCGCGCCGGAAGGTGATGGTCCGTGCAGCCAGGCCGACCACCGTGCCTTCGACCCGCCTTCCGTCTCTCAGGACGAGCGTGTCGGCCGACACGACGGCCGCCAGCGACACCACACACAGACTCATCGCCAGGGCGATGACAGTTCTTTTCATCTGACACTTCCTTGCTTCAGTGAACGATGCGGAGGCCGTTGCCGGAGGCCGGTCGAGGCGACAATCCTAGACGTGATCGCAGCTGGCGGTGTGTACCCGACTGCACACCGTCAGCCGGCGGTCCTGTGGCGCAGCACGCGCAGGCCGGGATTGGCCGGACGTCTGCAGGCCTTCGACGACGTCGTGGCCGGAACCGGCAGTTCCTCGACGTCGTTCTCGAGATAGCGCCACTGCAACCAGGCCATCAGCAGGCCAGGAAGCCGGGTCGCACGCCGATCCGGATCGCCCTCGCACCGATACACGTGACGGCGTCGAGGCAAATCCACCGGGTCGGGCGTGGCGAGAAGCCGCGCCAACGACTCAACCAGCGCTGGATCGAAGGTCTGCATCATGTTCGTCACTCCCGACGTCGCCGCAGGAGTGCAAAGACGACTCCGCGGGTCTCGAGCCATCGGTCAGTCGTGCAGGACGACGCTCAACAGCGAGCTGTTGATCTTGAGCGGGCGCTCACCGTCGTACTCGATGAACCCCAGCTTCTTGAACTTGTTGAGAAAGAAATTCACCCGCGACCGGGTCGTGCCAATCATCCCAGCGAGCGTCTCCTGCGAGATCTTCGGCACCATGCGGACAGGCCTGTCCTGCTTCCCGTACCGCGCCAGCAGCAGCAGTGTGCGCGCCAGCCGCTTCTCGCTCGAGTTGAAGAGCTGATCGATCAGGTCCTCTTCGATCCGGATGTTGCGCGCCAGCATGTGCGAGATGAACCGGTCGGACATCGCATGCTGCTTGTGCAGCAGGTTCACCATCGTGGCCTTCTGGACGAGCAGGATCTCGCTCCCCGTAATCGCCGTGGCGCTCCCCATCCGGAATCGCTGTCCCGCCAGGCACCCTTCACCGAAGAAGTCGCCAGGACCGAGTATGGCCACGACCGCCTCTCGGCCGGCCTTCGACAGCACCGAGAGTTTGACGCCGCCCGACTGGATGTACATGACGTGCTCGCACAACTTCCCCTGCGTGAAGATGACGTCGCCGCGCCCGTACTGGACGACGGTCTCTGCCACTCCCGCGAGAAAGGCCTGCACGTCGAACGCCGGCATCGTCTCGCCGGCAGCGCTGGGCAGCGCTTTCCTGTTCCGTTTCATCTACCGAGGATGACACATGATCGCCGCCGGGGCCTGTTCACAACAGAACACACGCCGCTGCTGGAGCCTCGTCGCGGGCAATAACTGACTCCAGCGGCATTTGGCACACGTCTGGATGGCGGGTACCGGCCCGAACGCGGCGGCCCTTTGCCCTGCCAGGCCTATCAGCGACCGCCTGTCAGGCTGCGGATCGCCTGCCAGACCTGCAGGCGGCGACGCCTGAATCTCGTCACGTCCCGCTCCGGACGGGTCGATCGACACCGGACAACCGGCGTTCGGTGCCATCGGCGAACGGCGCCGCCCGTTCCCTGCGCTCGCTGGCCGCCGCCGGCCCCTTCGACGTGACCCCGCCATCGCCGGTCGCGACATTCGCGACATTGTCGAAGAACTTCGTCGTTAGCGTCGCCGTCGCCGTGCCGTCACCGCTCATCTCGCGCGCAAGCGAGGGGCTTTCAATCCCGCCCATCGCTTCGCCGGTCGCCTGAGCGACATGGGTCGTCGCCTCCGACACCGCCGTGAACGGACTCTGGCTCATGAGCCTTCTCCGGCCGCGCGTGAGCGCCGCGTGGCCCCGAAGTTGACGCAATCGATGCCCCCGGAGCGAATGGCTCCTGCTTCTCTTGTCGGATCCTACCGGCTGCAGCGCCGGTGAGGATGTTCGATTGTGGACACCTCGGCGGCCATGACAGACGACCGGGCCGACCGACGGCGGCAGCCGTGCCGGCCGCGATCCTGCGGGCGGGGCGTGCCGGCGTGCACGGCGGCGGGGACCGGGATGACTGCCGGCCGACATCCATACTGCGATCCGGAACGAAGTGTTCATGGTATCCAGCGGGCAGACTGTCACGCATGCCTCCCGCCGAATCCGCGGCCGTGCGGATCAGCCGCCGCGACCTCATGAAGGGCGTGGCCGCCGCCGGCGCGGTGCTGGCCCTCGGCGGTGATGTCCGGGCGCAGTCCGACAGGAGCACCTCGATGAAGATCACCTGTGTGATTCGCTACCAGATCGATCCCTTTCAGCGGGAAGCGTTCAAGGAATACGCCGCGAACTGGGGCCGCATCATCCCCCGCTGCGGCGGCCAGCTGGTCGGGTACTTCCTTCCTTACGAAGGGACGAACGATATTGCCTGGGGGCTGATTGCGTTCGACAGCCTCGCGTCCTATGAGGCCTACAAGGTCCGTCTGAAGGCCGACCCTGACGCCCGCGAGAACTCTGCGATGGCGCAGGCCAAGCGCCTGATTCTGCGTGAGGAGCGGAACTTCGTCGAAGTCGTGGACGCCACGTTCGGCCGTCCCTCCACCCTGACCGGTCCGGCGTGAGCACATGGCGGCCACGTCCGGGTGACCGCGCCGGAGACGCCGCGGACCTCAATAGTCGCTCAACGTTCCGCCGGCGGTTCCCGCCCGCAGCGCGTTGAGGACGGCGGCCAGGTCGATGACCTCCTGGAAGACGGCCCCGCCGACCGGCGGCAGGTGTCCGGCGAAGGCGAGCAGCATGCCGGCCACGCTCAGCACCATGCCCCCGACGGCGCTCTGCAGGGCGATCCGGCGCATCCGCCGGCTGATGTGAAAGAACTGGTCGACCCGCTTGAGCGACGTGTCCATGATGACGGCGCCGGCCGCTTCGCCGGTGATCTCGCTCTGATGGCCGAAGGCGATGCCGACCGTGGCGGTCGCCAGCGCCGGTGCGTCGTTGATCCCGTCCCCGATGAACAGCGTCGGCGCCCGCGATGCTTCCTCCCTCGTGATGGCGACCTTGTCTTCGGGGCTCTGACCCGCGTGCACTTCGGAGATACCCACGTGCTGCGCGAGGTACCGCACCTCCTGCTCGCGGTCGCCCGACACCAGCAGGACCCGGTCGAAGTGGTGTCGAGACGCGAGATGGTCGATGAACGATCGGCTGTCGTCGCGGGGGGCGTCGCGGAAGCGGAAGGTGGCCGCGTACCGGCCGTCGATGATAATCGCGCACTCGAGGCCTCCGGCGACCTCGGGCAGGTCCACAGGCGGCTTCAGGCTCTCGGCGTACCGGCGGCCGACGATGCGCACCTGCTGGCGATCCACGAACGCCTCGAGTCCCTCGCCCGGCCGCTCGTTGATGCCGGTCGCCTCGAGCAGCGCCAGTCCGTCGGCGCGGGCCGCGGCGAGGATCGGCGCCGCCAGCGGATGTCTCGAGTATCGCTCGACGCTGGCGGCCAGCTGCAGGACGCGCGCGGCATCGAATGACGGGGCGACGAGGCGGTCGGTGAGACTCGGCTGCCCGTAGGTCAGGGTCCCCGTCTTGTCCAGCACGATCGTGCGGCATCGATCGACCTGCTCGAGCACGGACGGGTCGCGCACGACGATGCCGAGTTTCGCGGCGAGCGAGATCGAGCCGATGATCGCCACGGGGATCCCGATGAGGAGCGGACAGGGCGTGGCGACCACGAGCACGGCGAGGAAGCGGACCGGATCGCCGCTCCACCACCAGGCCGCCACGGCGAGGCCGACGGCGATCGGCGTGTAGATGGCGCCGAGTTGGTCGCCCAGGCGGCGAAGCCGCGGACGCCGCTGCTCGGATTCGCGCATCACACCCATGATCCGCGCATAGCGCGAGTCGACCGCCCGGCGGACCGCTCGGACGGTCAGCGCCTGTTCCCCGTTGATCGCGCCCGAAAAGACCCCCGTTCCCGGCGCCTTGGACATCACGAACGGCTCGCCCGTGAGGTACGACTCGTCCATCGAGCCGTGGCCGTCGACGACGGTCCCGTCCACCGGACAGATCTCGTGCGGAAAGACGATGAGGTGATCGCCGACCACGACCGCGTCGAGCCCGATGTCCTCCACGGTCCCGTCCTTCCGGCGGTGCGCGACCGACGGCATCCGGCGCGCCAGGGCCTGGAGGGCGGACGAGGCGCGACCGACCGCGAACGACTCCAGCGCCTGCCCGCCCGACAACATCAGGACGACGAGCGCGCCCGCCAGGTACTGGCCCACCAGTACGGCCGTGATGATGGAGAGGCCCGCGAGCAGATCGGACCCGAAATGCCCGCGCACCAGCCTGACGGCAAGCTCCGCCACCAGCACGCTGCCGCCGACCGCCAGCACGAGATAGAGCGGGAGGTTGAACCGGGCCGGCGTCATGCCGGCGACGAAGCGCAGGCCAAGGTGGACCGCGATCCCGGCCAGGGCGAGTGCCGCGATGACGGATTCGCGCGTGACGTACGGCGCGCGAGCCTGCGCGTGAACGTCAGTCGATGTCATCGCGCGGGACACTCATCGCAATGCCCACACAGGGGGGACGTCGTCACGACGGTCGGGCCGGTGAGCGTGAAGGAGACTGTCCGGTCAGCTCGGAACAGATGCGGAGGGACGGCGGGGCCGTGACTCCAGCCGGTCCGGACGGGAAATGTTAGCACGTCCTGGTGTGTGAGAACCGGGGCCCCTGTCCACAAGTGCACATCGTCCCGGCGCCCGATGATACATAGTGCGAACAGGTAGCGCCCACGTGCACGGGGTGACACCCGGGCGTCCCGGCCCGATTGCCAGGGCGTGACGGCACGCACACGGAGATCAACACATCATGCCTCTGATTCACATCGTCGTGGTTCTGATTGTGGTCGGCGTGCTCCTGTGGCTGGTGAACACCTACATCCCGATGGCCGGGTCCATCAAGTCGATCCTGAATGCGGTCGTCGTCATTGCCGTCGTTCTGTGGCTCCTGCAGATCTTCGGCATTATCGGCTCCCTCTCCAACATTCGCGTCGGGAGATGACCGGGCCGGCCGCCACGCGAGGCTCCGGAGCCGATCTGAGGTAGACAGATGCTGCGCAACGTGAAGGACCTGCGGGGCTATGCCATCCGCGCCACCGACGGCGAGATTGGCAGAGTCGATGACCTCTATTTCGATGACGAAGGCTGGGCAGTCCGGTATTTCGTCGTCGACACCGCCCACTGGCTGCCTGGCAGGAAGGTCTTGATTTCGCCGCTCGCCATCGGCCACCCGGACTGGATGAGCCGGCTGCTGCCGGCGTCCATCACGAAGGCGCAGGTCGAACACAGTCCCGATATCGACACGAAAAAGCCCGTGTCGCGCCAGCACGAGGCGGCGCACCTCAGATACTACGGGTACCCGTACTACTGGGGTGGCGGAGGCGGGTGGGGTCTGGGGGCCTACCCGGGTGGCCTGATGCCCGAAAGCTGGATCGATGACAGCCAGGCAGGGGCGACGTCAGCGACGCAGACACCCGATGATGTCCACTTGCGCAGCTGCACAGCCGTCATCGGACATCATGTCCTGGCGACGGACGGCGAGATCGGCCACGTCGAGGATCTGCTCGTCGACGAGCAGACATGGGCCATTCGCTACCTCATCGTGGACACCAGCAACTGGTGGGGCGGCCACCGGGTGCTCGTGTCGCCACAATGGATCAGGACCGCGAGCTGGTCAGATGCGACGATCGCCGTCGATGTGACGCGCCAGGCCGTCAGGGACGCCCCCCCGTACGATGCGGCAGCACAACTCGATCGCCAGCAGGAACAGGGCATGTTCGAGCACTACGGCCGTCCCGGGTACTGGGCCCAGCCTGCCAGCCGAGAGGCCGCGGCGCCGCCAGCCAAGTAGAGGTGCATCTCATGGCTCTGAATCCGATCATGCCGGTGGCCGCTGTCGTCATCTTCGTCGTGCTGCTCTGGCTCTTCAACTGTCTGAACATCCTGCGGGAATACGAGCGGGCCGTGGTGTTCCGCCTCGGACGGGTGCTCAAGAGAGAAAAGGGGCCGGGCCTCGTCCTCATCTTCTGGCCGATCGACAAGATCGCGAAGGTCTCCCTTCGTGTGGTGACCTGGGAGGTCCCCCCGCAGGATGTCATCACCCGCGACAACGTGTCGCTGAAGGTCAATGCGGTCGTCTATTTCCGGGTCATCAGCGCGACCAAGGCGATCATCGAGGTCGAGAGCTTCCGGTTCGCGGTCGAGCAGGCGGCACAGACCAGCCTGCGCTCGGTGCTCGGCGAGGTGGAGCTGGATGACCTCCTGGCCCAACGCGAGAAGCTGAATGTCCGGCTCGAAACGATTCTCGACGAGCAGACCGAGGCGTGGGGGATCAAGGTCACGCAGGTCCAGGTCAAACAGGTCGACCTGCCGCAGGAGATGCAGCGCGCGATTGCGGCCCAGGCCGAGGCGGAGCGCGACCGGCGGGCGAAGATCATCTCGGCCGAAGGCGAATTCCAGGCGTCTGCCAAGCTCGCCGAAGCGGCGGCCGTCCTGAACCGAGAGCCGGTGGCCATCACGCTCCGCTATCTGCAGACGCTGCTCGAGATCGGCACCGAGCAGAACACGACGATCGTGTTCCCGCTGCCGCTCGATCTGCTCGGCGGACTCGGCAAGCTGGGCACGGCCTCTCGCCCCGGGGCGTGACTGCCCGCCGCGAATGAGATGCTCACCATGACATTACGAAAGATCGACGCACAGAAGGATGAGATCGGCGACGACCCCGGTCAGGTTGGCTCTGACAGT
Organism: Vicinamibacterales bacterium; assembly: GCA_035534615.1. Lineage (GTDB taxonomy): Bacteria > Acidobacteriota > Vicinamibacteria > Vicinamibacterales > CAVVIG01 > JAGWRA01. The sequence goes on along the minus strand of DATLRO010000091.1, from coordinate 2,633 downwards.
GGAGGGCAGTCGGGGGACACGCAGGGACTCTCGCAGACCGCCGACGCGGCCGACGAGAGCGTCGAAGAACTGGCCGACACCGGGCAGGACTACGAAGCCGAGGTCATCGAGGGCGTCGAGGATGCGGCTGACCATCCCGGGAGCCCCGTGCGCACCCGGGAGGATCGGCACCGGTGGCCGGGCTCTCCGGATCGCGGTGGTGAGTAGCTCCCTGACGCGAACGACGCGATTCTACTTTCGCGTCGGGTGATCGGTCTCGTACAGCAGTTGCTCCACCGACTCCGGCGGGTGGGTCATCTTCCGCCAGAACACGACGGCGACCACCGCCAGAATCAGGACGCACAGCTCCAGAAACACGAGCGTGCCGCCACTGATGGCGTCCGCCACATAGGCGAAGCCGACTCCACCCGCCAGGAGCAGCCACAGAACGATATACATCGAAGGGTTGAGAGGCTTTGTCATGACATTCTCCATCAGCACAGACCACGTCTCTCTCGCTCCGGTGGCGCCGCCAGGTCGAAAGCAGTGGACTTCCGTCTCACGATGACTACGATACGCTCACCCATCGAGGAGGGATGTTCCAAACTGCACAGAGGCGCGGCGCTCCCGGGCGCGACCGAACGGTCGCGCCTCACGGCGGCCCCTGCCCGGGGGGGCTCTCGGCGGCGGGCGCCTGGGCAAACAGTCGGGCGACGAGCGCCTGCGCCTCGGCCTGGATCCGTTCGAGATGCGGGCGATCACGGAAGCTCTCCGCATACAGCTTGTATACGCTCTCGGTGCCGGAGGGGCGCACGGCGCACCATCCGTTGTCGGTCATCACCTTGAGACCGCCGATCGCCTCCCCGTTACCGGGAGCGGTCGTCAGAATCGCGCGGATGACCTCGCCCGCCAGTTCCTTCGCGTCGACCTGGGCGGGAGCGAGCCGCAGGAGGAGCTGTTTCTGCGCGGGGGTGGCGGGCGCATCGATCCGCTCGTACACCGGCGCCCCGAACTCGCGGGTCAGCTCGACGTAGCGGGCGCCGGGATCGAGGCCGAGCGTGGCGGTGATCTCGGCCGCCAGCAAGCCGAGTACGATGCCGTCCTTGTCGGTGGTCCACGTGCTGCCGTCAATGCGCAGGCATGATGCGCCGGCGCTTTCCTCCCCGCCGAAGCCGAGCGAGCCGTCGAGCAGACCGTCCACGAACCATTTGAACCCGACCGGGACCTCGAGCAGACGGCGTCCGGCTTGCTTCGTGACGCGGTCGATCATCCCGCTGCTGACCACGGTTTTGCCGACGGCGGCCGCCGCCGGCCACCGGCGTCGATGCGTGAAGAGGTAGGCAATCGCCACGGCCAGGTAGTGATTCGGATTCATCAAGCCTGCCGTCGGCGTGACGATCCCGTGGCGATCGTGGTCGGCGTCGTTGGCGAAGGCGACGTCGAACCGGTCGCGCATCGCCACCAGCGGCACCATGGCGTAGGGCGAGGAGCAGTCGGTCCGGATTCTGCCGTCCCAATCCACCGTCATGAAGCGGAACGTCGGATCGACGGCGTCGTTCACCACGGTCGCCGCGATCCCGTACCGGGCGACAATCGGCGCCCAGTAGTGCACGCCGGCCCCGCCGAGCGGATCCACGCCGATGCGCACGCCGGCGCCGCGGATGGCGGCCATGTCGACGACGGTCCCGAGGTCGTCGACGTAGGGCGTGATGTAGTCGTGGAGATGCGTGCCTGCCGCGCGGCGGGCGCGCTCGTACGGCATGCGGCGGACGGCGTGCAGATCGTCGGTCAGGAGGGCATTCGCGGTCCGCTCGATCCAGCCGGTGATGGCCGTGTCGGCCGGGCCGCCGGTGGGAGGATTGTATTTGAAGCCCCCGTCTTCGGGCGGATTGTGCGAGGGCGTGATGACGATCCCGTCCGCCAGCCCGGATTGGCGGCCGCGGTTGTGGCGGAGGATGGCGTGCGAGATGACCGGCGTCGGCGTGTAGCCGTGGTCCCGGTCGATCATCACGTCGACGCCGTTGGCGGCCAGCACCTCGAGGGCGCTCACCAGGGCCGGCTCGGAGAGTGCGTGCGTATCCATCCCCAGGAACAGCGGCCCCTGAATCCGGTGCGCCTGACGATACGCGCAGATCGCCTGCGTGATCGCCAGAATGTGCGCCTCATTGAAGGTGCGCGCGAACGCCGAGCCGCGGTGCCCCGACGTGCCGAACGCGACACGCTCCGCCGCGACGGCGGGGTCCGGACGCTCCGCGTAGTAGGCGGTGACGAGCCTCGGGACATTGACCAGCATCGAAGGCGGCGCGGGCTTGCCGGCGAGCGGGCTGAGCGTCGTCATCGTATCCCTCTTCCATGCTCCTGCGGCGAGGCGCGCGTCGCCGCTTCATTATCCCAGCACGACCTCGAGTGTGTGGTGGGCCCCGTCATCGACCAGGGCCACCTGCGCGTCGCCCGTCGGCAGGGTCTTCCCGTCAAGGGACACGGTCGACACCCCGCGGCTGACGCCGTGCGGGTTCTCGACCGTGATGTCGTAGTGGGCGGTGCGGTACTTGAAGGCGATGGTGAAGCCCGGCCACGATTTCGGCACGCAGGGATCGATGACCAGCATCGTGCCCCGCAGACGGAATCCGAGAATCCACTCGAGTCCTGCCCGG
>DATLRO010000090.1:0-31611 GCA_035534615.1 Vicinamibacterales bacterium | reverse complement strand
CCGCTGGCCCCGCACCGGCAGATTGCGCCGGTGCCGCAGGCCGCGATAGCAGCCGATCTCCATCAGGCGCTTGATGTTCATGGAGATCTCCTTGCGGAGATCGCCTTCCACGCCCCCCTGCTCCTCGATCACCCGGCTGATTTTCCGGACGTCGTCCTCGGACAGATCCTTGACGCGGACATCCCGGCTGACGCCGGCCTGCTCCAGGATGATGCCCGATCGGTGCCGTCCGATCCCGTAGATATAGGTGAGCCCGATCTCCACCCGCTTCGTCCGCGGCAGATCGACCCCCGCGATGCGTGCCATAACGTTTGATCCTTGTCGGCGAGGAACCGCCGGCGGACGGGCGGACCGCTCGGCCCCGCCCCTCCCGCCTGGCCCCTATCGCCTGGTAACAGCCACCGCTTCAGCCCTGACGCTGCTTGTGCTTCTGGTTCTCGCAGATCACGCGCACCACGCCGCGGCGCCGGACGATCTTGCACTTCGCACAGATGCGCTTCACCGATGCTCTGACCTTCATTGCCCTGGCCCTTCACCCGCGGCGCGAGCCGCTCACGGACTCACCCGCTCAGTAATCCGCCCGCGCGCCGCGTCGGCCGACGTCAATTCGACCCGGACCCGATCGCCCACCAGCAGCCGGATGAAGTTCCGCCTCATCCGATCCGAGACGTGCGCAATCACCTGATGCCGGCCGTCCAGCTCCACCCGGAACAGCGCGCTCGGCAGCTGCTCCCGGACGACCCCGATCACCGCGACGGCCCGCTTCGCCATGCCGGCGGCCGACCCGCCCGTCTACCGCGCCCCGATCCGTCCGGAGGCCGGCTCGTCGCCCCGCGCGGTCAGGATCACCGGCCCCTCCGCGGTCACCGCCACCGTGTGCTCGAAGTGCGCCGACAGGCTGCCGTCCCGCGTGACCGCCGTCCAGCCGTCCGGCAGCACCTTCACGCCGGCCTTGCCTATGTTCACCATCGGCTCAATGGCCAGCACCATGCCCTCGGTCAGCCGCGGCCCGCGCCCCGGATCGCCGTAGTTGGGAATCTGCGGCTCCTCGTGCATCTTCTCGCCGATGCCGTGGCCGACGAATTCCCGGACCACCGAGAGCCCGTGCGCCTCCACGTGGCACTGCACCGCATGGCCGATGTCCGACACCCGATGGCCCGGCCAGGCCTGCGCGATTCCCAGGTACAGCGACTCCTCGGTCACGCGGAGCAGCTCGGCGGCCGGCGCGGCAATCCGCCCCACCGGCACCGTCAGCGCGCTGTCGCCGTAGTACCCGTCGAGCACCGCCCCGACGTCGATCGACACGATGTCCCCTTCCCCGAGCACGCGGTTCGACGGGATCCCGTGGATTACCTCGTCGTTGACCGACGCACAGATCGTCGCCGGGTACCCGTGATAGCCCTTGAACGCCGGCTCGGCGCCCGCCTGGCGGATCCGACGTTCCGCCATCCCGTCGAGCTCCGCGGTCGTCACGCCCGGCCGCACGGCGTCGCGCAACTCCGCCAGCACCGCCGCCACCAGATGACCGGCCGGCCGCATCCGCTGAATCTCAGCCGCCGACTTGCACACAATCACCGCGGGCTCTCCAAGCCGTCCAGGGCCGCGTTGTCCAGCACCGACTCGACCGCCCGCGACAGCTCGGCGGCCACCCGGTCGACCGACTGCGCGCCGTTGACGGTCCGGAACGTCGACCGGCTCCGGTAGAACTCGACGAGCGGAATCGTGTCCCGCCGGTAGACCTTCAGCCGCTCGCGGACGACTCCCTCGTCATCATCCGAGCGGTGCATCAGCTCGCCGCCGCAGCGCCGGCAGACGCCGGCGGTCGACTGCGCCCGGACCGACTCCAGCTCGGCGGCGGCCGGAGAAATCGACAGCGTGGCGGCGCTCAGCGACATGTCGTCGATGCCGCCTTCCGACCCGGTCCAGCCGCATTCGGTGCAGATGCGACGGGTGCGCAACCGCCGCACGAGCTCGCGTTCCGGCACGACGATGTCGATGACGATCACGTACTGGCGGCGCCCCTTCATCATGCCGTCGAGCGCCACCGCCTGCGCGACCGTCCGCGGGAACCCGTCCAGCACGAACCCGCCGGCGGCGTCGGGCCGCTCCAGCCGCTGCTGGATGATCCCGATCATCACGTCGTCGGAGACCAGATCGCCGCGATCCATCACCAGCTTCGCCTGCCGACCCAGCTCCGAACCGCTGGTGACCGCGTCACGCAGGATGTCGCCGGTCGAAATCCGCGGGATGCCGCGTCCCCGGGCGAAGCGGTCGGCCTGCGTTCCCTTGCCGGCTCCGGGCGGCCCGAGCATGATCACATTCAAGGGCATCGACACGCTGTGACCCCGCTCGCCGCCGCGATCACCCGCGCCGGCCACGAATCTTCGACTTCTTCATGAACCCATCGTAGTGGCGCATGATGAGCTGCGCCTCGACCTTCTGCACCGTGTCCATCGCGACGCCGATCACGATCAGCAGCGACGTCCCGCCGAAGAAGAACGTCACGTTCAACCCTTCGGTGATGAACCTGGGCAGGATCGCGTCCAGCTGGTCGCCGATGAACGGAATCGGGGCGACCTTGAAGCCGCTGATCAGGAACTCCGGCAGAATACAGACGATCGCCAGGTAGATGGCGGCGACGAGCGTGATGCGCGTCATGATCGTGTCGATGTACTCCGCCGTCCGCTTGCCGGGCCGGATGCCCGGCACGAACCCCCCGTACTTCCGCATGTTGTCGGCCACGTCGTCCGGATTGAACACGATGGCCGTGTAGAAGTACGTGAAGAAGATGATCCCGAGGATGTACAGCAGGTTGTACAGCGGCATCCCGTAGTTGAGCTGCTGCACGATGTTCTGCGCCCACGCCCCGTGGAGCAGGCCGCCCACCGTCGCCGGGAACGCCAGAATGGACGAGGCGAAGATCGGCGGGATCACGCCGCCCGTGTTCACCTTCAGCGGGATGTGCGTGCTCGACCCGCCGTACATCCGGCGTCCCACGACCCGTTTGGCGTACTGCACCGGCACCCGCCGGTGCCCGCGCTCGACGAACACGATGACCGCGCAGACGACCGCCATCATCACCAGCAGCAGCGCCAGGCGCAGCAGCCCGAGCTGCCCGGTCCGCATCTGGTCCAGGGTCGTCAGGACGGCCGTCGGGAACCCGACGACGATGCCGGCGTAGATGATGAGCGACATCCCTTCACCGACGCCGCGCTCGGTGATCTGCTCGCCCAGCCACATGACGAACGTCGTCCCGGTCGTCATGGTGAGGACGGTCATCAGACGGAAGCCCCAGCCCGGGTGGTACACGAGCGGCAGTCCGCCCGCCACCTGCGTCTGGCGCTCGAGGAAGATCGCGATGCCGAGCGACTGGATGACGCTCAGGAAGATGGTCCCGTACCGCGTGTACTGCGTGATCTTCCGGCGGCCCAGCTCGCCTTCCTTCGACAGCCGCTCCAGGTAGGGCCAGACCACGACGAGCAGCTGCAGGATGATCGACGCGCTGATGTAGGGCATGATCCCCAGCGCGAAGATCGTCATCTTCGACAGGTTCCCGCCGGAAAACATGTCGTACAGGCCGAACATCGTGTTCTGCGCCTGCCGGGCCAGCTCCGCGAGCGCCGCCGGATTCACGCCCGGCGTCGGGATGTGATGGCCGATCCGATACACCCCCAGCAGCGCGAGGGTGAACAGCACCCGCTTGCGAAGGTCGGCCACCGAGAAGATGCTTTTCAGGCTGTCAATCATGCGCGACCCCTGTCGTCCGGCCGGCCGTCCCGGCGGCCGATCCGGACCTCCCGCAGCGCGGTTACGCCGCCGACCCGGTCAGCCGCTCCGCCGTCCCGCCGGCGGCCGCGATTTTCTCGGCCGCCTTGCCGCTGAACCGGTGCGCCCGGACCGTCAGCGGCTTCGCAATCTCGCCGCGCGCCAGCACCTTCACCGGCATCCCCGAGGGCACCAGCCCGTGATCGCGGAGCAGCTCCGGCGTCACGACCGTGCCGGCCTCGAACCGCTCGCCGAGGCTGTCCAGGTTCACGACGCTGTACTCGACGCGGAACGGGTTGTGGAACCCGCGCTTCGGCACACGGCGGTGCAGCGGCATCTGGCCGCCTTCGAACCCGCGCTTGCGCTTGAAGCCCGATCGCGACTTCGCGCCCTTGTGTCCGCGGCCCGCCGTCTTGCCCTGGCCCGATCCCTGGCCGCGTCCGATCCGCTTCTTCGCGTGCTTGGCCCCCTTGGGCGGCTTCAGATTGCTCAAATCCATGATGTCTGATCCGTCGTGCGGCCTGCGCGGCCGGCTCTCACCCCTGCTGCACGGCCAGCAGGTGGCGCACCTTCCTGATCATGCCGCGGATCGCGGGCGTGTCCGCCAGCTCCACGGTGTGGCGGATCCGCCGCAGCCCGAGGCCCCGGACGACGCTCCGCTGCCGCCTGTCGAAGCCGATCACGCTCTTCACGAGGGTGACCTTGATCCTGCCCGCGCCCGCCGTCTGTGCCGTCTGTGCCATGAATGCCCGTCCCGTCTGCCGGCCCGGCCGGCCGCCGCCCGCTTACGCGCGCGCCACGTGCCCCAGCTCTTCCAGACTCTTGCCGCGCAGCCGGGCGATCAGCACGGGATCCTTCAGGGCCATGAGCCCCGCGAAGGTGGCCCGCACGACATTGTGCGCATTGTCGGAGCCGAGCGACTTCGTCAGGATGTTCGCGATGCCGGCCGATTCGACCACGGCGCGCACGGCGCCGCCGGCGATGATGCCCGTGCCGTCCGGCGCCGGCTTCAGCAGCACGCGCCCGGCGCCGAAGCTCCCGACGATGGCGTGCGGCAGGGTCGTGCCCTGCATCGGCACGCGGATCAGGCTCTTTTTGGCCGCCTCGATCCCCTTCTTGATGGCCGACGGCACTTCCTTGGCCTTGCCGATGCCGAAGCCCACCACGCCGTGGCCGTCGCCGATCACCACCAGGGCGCTGAAACTGAGGTTCTTGCCGCCCTTGACGACCTTCGTCACCCGGTTGATCGACACCACCGTGTCCTTCAGATCGAGCGGCGACGGGTCGATGCGCTCGCGTGTTCTCGTCATGACCTAGAACTCCAGGCCCGCTTCGCGCGCGGCCTCGGCGATGGCCTTGATGCGGCCGTGGTACAGGAACCCGTTGCGGTCGAACACGACGCGCGTGATGCCCTTCTCGCGCGCGCGCTCGGCGATCACGCGGCCGATGGCCCGCGCGCCGGCGACGTTGCCGCCGGCGGCGCCGGCCGGCATCGTCCCCTTGAGCGCCGGCTCCACGCTCGACGCCGCCACCAGGGTCTGCCCGCTTCGATCGTCGACCACCTGGGCGTACACGTGCGCCAGGCTGCGGAAGACGGTCAGCCGCGGCTGCTCGCCGGTGCCGCGCATCCGCTTGCGGATCCTGAGCTTGATGCGATCGCGGCGATCTTCTCTCGTCTTGATCTTCATGTCGCTTCACTCACGGCGCCGGCGACGCTCCACCGGCGCGGACACGCTAGGCGCCCGTCTTGCCGACCTTCTTCTTGAGCACTTCGCCCGTGTACCGCACGCCCTTCTGCTTGTAGGGGTCCGGCTTGCGCAGCGCCCGGATGTTGGCCGCCACCTGCCCCACCTGCTGCCGGTCGAGGCCGGACACCGTGATGTGGGTCTGCTTCTCGATGGCGATGGTGATCCCCGCCGGGACGTCGAAGACGACCGGGTGCGAATAGCCGAGGGCGAACACCACCTGCTGGCCCCGCACCTCGGCGCGATAGCCGATGCCGACAATGTCGAGCTCACGCTTGAAGCCGTCCGTCACGCCCCTGACGGCGTTGGCGACCAGACTCCGGGCGAGCCCGTGGAACTTGTCGAGCGTCTTGTCGTCGCGGACGCGGCGGGCCCGGATCTGCCCGTCGACGACCTCACAGTAGACGCCGGGGGGGAACGGCTGGCGCAGCCGGCCCTTGGGCCCCTGAATCTCGATGGCGTCCTCGTCCACCTTGACGGTGACGCCCTTCGGAATCGGGATCGGTTTCTTGCCAATACGCGACAGAGACATCGTCATCACCCGCTACCAGACGTTGCAGAGCACTTCGCCGCCCACGCCGGCCTTGACAGCCGCCCGACCGGTCATGATGCCGCGCGACGTGGTCAGGATGCTCATGCCGAGGCCGCCGAGGACCTCCGGCACGTCCTCGCGCCCGAAGTAGACGCGGCGGCCGGGCCGGCTGATGCGCTCGACGCCGGTGATGAGCCGCTCGCCGTGCGGCCCGTATTTCAGGATGAGGCGGATCATCTGGTGGCCCTGCGGCTCGGGCTCGAGCAGCTTGAAGCCCTGGATGTAGCCCTCGTCCTGGAGAATGCGCGCGATCTCGAGCTTCAGCCGCGAGGCCGGGACGTCGACGCGCATGTGCCGCGCGTTCACGGCGTTCCGGATGCGCGTGAGCATGTCGGAAATCGGATCAGTCATAGCCTCAGTCCTACCAACTGCTTTTGGTCACGCCGGTGATGTCGCCCTCGAGGGCCAGCTTGCGGAAGCAGAGGCGGCACAGGGCGAATTTCCGCATATAGGCGCGCGGGCGACCGCACAGGCGGCACCGGTGGCGCAGCCGGATCTTGTACTTGGGCCGCTTGTTCTCTTTCGCGATCTTGGCAGTTGTAGCCATGTTGGTGCGTCCTGGTCTAATTCGCTCGGAACGGCATGCCGATGAACTGCAGCAGCTTGCGCGCTTCCTCGTCGGTGTTCGCCGTCGTCACGACCGACACGTTCATGCCGCGCGCCTTGTCGACGCGCATGTAGTCGATTTCCGGGAACAGCAGCTGATCGCGCAGCCCCAGCGTGTAGTTGCCCCGGCCGTCGAAGCCCCGCGGCGACACCCCGCGGAAGTCGCGGACGCGCGGCAGGGCGATGCTCACCAGCCGGTCCAGGAACTCCCACATCCGGTCGCCGCGCAGCGTGACCATCGAGCCGATCGGCATGCCCTTGCGCACCTTGAAGGCGGCCACCGACTTCTTGGCGCGGCGCGTCGCCGGCCGCTGGCCGGTGATCCGGGCCAGCTCGTCGGTCGCGACGTCGACCAGCTTGACGTTCGACGTCGCCTCGCCCAGGCCCATGTTGACCACGATCTTCTCGATGCGCGGCACGGCCATCGCGTTCGTGTAGCCGAACTCCTTGGTCAGGGCCGGCACGACGTCCTTGAGATAGCGGTCTTTCAGCCGGCTCATTTGTCCACCACTCCCTCGCACTTGCGGCAGATGCGGACCTTGCGGCCGTCGTTCAGCACGCGGCGCCCGATGCGCGTCTGGGCGCCGCACTCCGGGCAGATGAGCTGCACGTTCGACGCGTGCAGCGACGCCTCGCGCTCCACGATGCCGCCCTGGACGTTCGCGTTCGGGTTCGGCCGCGTGTGACGCTTGATGAGGTTGACGCCCTCGATGACGAGGCGGTTCCGCGCGGGCAGCACCTTCAGCACGCGCCCCCGCTTCCCGCGGTCCTTGCCCGCCACCACGAGCACGTTGTCGTTCCGGCGGATCGGAGTCTGCAGACGCGACACTACAGCACCTCCGGCGCCAGCGAGATGATCTTCATGAACTTCCGCTCGCGCAGCTCGCGGGCCACCGGCCCGAACACGCGCGTCCCGATCGGCTCGTTCTGATCGTTGACCAGCACCGCCGCGTTCCGGTCGAACCGGATGTAGCTGCCGTCCCGGCGGCGCTGCTCCTTGACGGTCCGCACGATCACCGCCTTCACGACCTGGCCCTTCTTGACGTTGGACTCGGGCGTGGCTTCCTTCACCGACGCGGTGACGATGTCCCCCAGCCGCGCGTAGCGGCCGGTCGACCCACCGATCGGATTGATGATCGAGATCTTGCGCGCGCCGGAATTATCGGCGACGTCGAGGATCGATCGCATCTGAATCATCGTCGCACCCCCTGCCTAGACCTCGAGCGCCTTGCGCACGACGCGGGTCACCATCCACCGTTTGCGGCGGCTGAGCGGCCGGGTCTCCACGATGAGCACCTGGTCACCGACCTTCGCGATCCCGTCCTCGTCGTGCGCCAGAAACGTCGACGTCCGCTTCTGCGTCTTGCCGTACAGCCCGTGGCGGACCTGGCGCTCGACCGCAACCACGACGCTCTTCTGCATCCGGTTGCTGACGACGATGCCCTGCTTCTCTGATTTCGCAGCCATGTCTTCGTCCGATCCTTGGTCGCCCGCGCCGGCTCCCGCCGGCGCCCGGGCGCTACTCGCCCTTCTCGCGGATGAGGGTCTTGACGCGCGCCAAGCTGCGCCGCGTCCCGCGCAGCTTGTTCTGCGCCTCGATTTCGCCCATCGCGCCCTTGATCCGCAGCCGGAACATCTCGTCCTGCAGCTCGTGCTCGCGCACGCGCAGCTCGGTGACCGACAGCTCGCGGAACTCGGCGGCCTTCGTCATAGCATCCTCTCCTCGGCGAACCGCGTCGCGAACCGCGTCGGAATCGGCAGCTTCGCCGCCGCCAGCCGCATCGCCTGCCGCGCGTCCTTCTCGCTGACGCCCTCCATCTCGAAGAGCACCTTCCCGGGCCGGACGACGCACACCCACTGCTCGGGCGCGCCCTTCCCCTTGCCCATCCGGGTCTCCTGCGGCTTCTTCGTGATCGGCTTGTCCGGGAACACCCGCACCCAGATCTTCCCGCCGCGCTTGATGAACCGGGTCATCGCCACGCGCGCCGCCTCGATCTGCCGGTCGGTCAGCCAGCACGCTTCCATGGCGCGCAGCCCGTAATCCCCGAACGACACGTCGGAGCCGCGCCAGGCCTTGCCCCGCATGCGCCCGCGCTGCTGCTTCCGGAACTTGACCTTCTTCGGCATCAACATACGGACTGATCCTCGTGCTCTATGCCCTGGCGCCCCGGCCCCGCGGCGCCCGTTCCCGGTACTCTTCTTCGCGGCCCCGCACGGGCGTCAGGCGCTCGCCCTTGTACAGCCAGACCTTCACGCCGATCTGCCCGTAGGTCGTCTTGGCTTCCGCGAAGCCGTACTCGATGTCCGCCCGCAGCGTCTGCAGCGGCAGCTGGCCGTGCAGGTACCACTCCGACCGGGCGATCTCCGCGCCGTTCAGCCGGCCGGACACCCGCACCTTGATGCCGCGCGCGCCGAACCGCAGGGCCGATTCGACCACCTTGCGCATCGCGCGCCGGAACGCCACGCGCTTCTCCAGCTGCATGGCGACCGATTCGGCGATGAGCTGCGCGTCCAGCTCGGGCTTCTGAATCTCCTGGATGTTGATGAAGACCTCGCGATTCGTCCGCTTCTGGATCTCGGTCTTCAGCTTGTCGACCTCCGTCCCTTTCCGGCCGATGATGATGCCGGGGCGGGACGTATAGATGTCGATCTTCAGCTTGTTCGCCGCCCGCTCGGTCTCGATGCGCGAGACGCCGGCGTGCGCGAACCGCCGCTTCAGCATCTGGCGCAGCGCCAGATCCTCGTGCAGCAGCTTCGCGTAGTCGCGCGACGAGTACCAGCGCGACCGCCACGTCTTGTTGAATCCGAGCCGGAACCCGTAAGGGTGAACCTTCTGACCCACAGACTGTCTCCTCGCCAGACCGGACGCACCGGCCGGGGCTACTCCTCGCTGGTGGTCTCCGCCGGCGCCTTCGCGCGCCGGCCGCGGCCCGCCGTCGCCGCGCCAGCCGGCGTCGCCGGCGTCGCGGTGCGCGCCGCCCCGCTCCGGGCCGCCGCCGGCCGCTCCGCGACCTTGACGGTCAGATGCGCCGTCCGCTTGAGCACGCGGAAGGCGCGCCCCATCGGGGCCGGCCGGATCCGCTTGGCCGACGGCCCCTGGTCGGCGTAGCACGCCGACACGTAGAGGCGTTCGACGTCGCCGCCGAACCCGTCCTTCTGCTGGAGGTTCGCCACGGCCGACCGCAGGATCTTCTCGATGTCGTGCGCGATCCGCTTGCGCGTGAACTGCAGCGTCGCCAGCGCCTGATTGACGTCGCGCCCGCGGATGAGATCGAGCACGAGCCCCGCCTTCTGCGCCGACGTCCGGATGTAGCGGGCCGTCGCCTGCCCTTCGGTCATGACGTGCTCCCGGCCGGTTTGGCGGCCGGCGCCGACACCGACGCCGCTTTCTCGGTCTTGGTCGTGTGCCCCTTGAACTGGCGGGTCGGCGCGAACTCACCGAGCTTGTGCCCGACCATGTTCTCGGTGACGTAGATCGGAATGAACTTCCGGCCGTTGTGCACGGCCAGCGTATGGCCGACCATCTCCGGCACGACAGTCGATCGCCGCGACCAGGTCTTGACGACCTTCTTCTCGCCGCCGCGATTCATCGCCTCCACCTTCTCCAGCAGCGGTGTGTCGATGAACGGGCCCTTCTTCAGTGATCTGCTCATGGTGATCCGCGCTCCGTGGCGCGCCGTTGACTCCGGCGCCGCCGCCCCCGGCTATTTCCGCCGGCGCTGCACGATGAACTTGTCGGTCGCCTTCCGGTTCCGCGTCTTGTAGCCCTTGGCCGGCTGCCCCCACGGCGACACCGGGTGGCGTCCGCCCGACGTCTTGCCTTCGCCGCCGCCGAGCGGGTGGTCGACCGGGTTCATCGCAACGCCGCGCACGTGCGGGCGCTGGCCCAGCCACCGGCTCCGCCCGGCCTTCCCGATCGACACGTTCTCGTGGTCGACGTTGCCGACCTGGCCGATCGTGGCGCAGCACTGCACGTGGATCCGGCGGATTTCGCCCGACGGCATCTTCACGGAGGCGTAGTCGCCTTCCTTCGCCACCAGCTGGACCGACGATCCGGCGCTGCGCGCGATCTGCCCGCCCTTGCCCGGCCGCAGCTCGACGTTGTGGATCTGCGTGCCGAGCGGGATGTGCCCCAGCGGCATGGCGTTGCCCGGCAGGATGTCCACGTGCGGGCCGGCCACGACCGCGTCGCCCACCTTCAGGCCGGCCGGCTGCAGGATGTACCGCTTCTCGCCGTCCGCGTAGGTGATGAGCGCAATCCGCGCCGAGCGGTTCGGGTCGTATTCGATCGTGGCCACCCGGCCCGGGATGCCCGTCTTGTCGCGCTTGAAGTCGATCACGCGATAGACGCGCTTGTGTCCGCCCCCGCGCCACCAGGAGGTCAGCTCGCCGCGGTTGTTGCGGCCGCCCGAACGGGGCAGCGGCTCCGTCAGCGGCTTGTGCGGCCGCGACGTGGTGATCTCGTCGAACACCTGCACGGTCTGGAAGCGCCGTCCCGCCGACGTCGGTTTGTACTTGCGAATAGGCATAAGCATCTCTTCCCGAGGCGCCGCGCGCCGCGGCTAGGCGCCTTCGATGAACTCCGGCAGCTTCTCGCCCGCGCGCAGCCTGACGTAGGCCTTCTTCCAGTCCGACCGGCGCCCGACGAACCGCCCCTGGCGCTTCACCTTGCCGTGGGCGACGGCCGTCCGGACCTCCGCCACTTTCGCTCCGAGCAGCTGCTCGATCGCCCGCCTGATCTCGACCTTGTTGGCCGACGCCGCCACCTCGAAGGCCATCGTCCGTCCGTCTCCGCGGAGGATCGTCGTCTTCTCGGTCACCAGCGGCCGCCGGATCACGTCGGTGAGCTTCATGATCTGAATCCTTGTCGACTCGAACCGCCGCGCCTCACGCCGCGAGGCGGCCGTCCGGCCATCCGTTACTGCGCCTTCCGCGCCCCCAGCACATCCTGCAGCCGCTCCACGGCGGCCCGCGTCGCGATGATCCGCGACGCGTGCATCACGGCGCGCGGCGTCACCCGGCCCGAGGCCACCAGCGTCACGTCCGGAATGTTCCGGACCGCCAGGACGAGCTTGTCGTCCGGCTGCAGGTCGACCAGCAGCACGCGCCCGCCGGCCACCCCGAGCGTCCGCAGCAGCTCGGCCGCCGCCTTCGTCCGGGCCTCGTCCACCTGCAGGGCGTCGACCACCGTGAGCGCCCCTTCCCGCACCTTCTGGGCGAGGGCGGCGCGCAACGCGCCCCGCTCGACCTTCCGGGGCAGCGCGTAGTCGTAGCTGCGCGGCTGGGGCCCGAACACCGTGCCGCCCTTGCGCCACAGCGGGTTCCGGATCTCCCCCACGCGCGCGCGGCCGGTCCCCTTCTGCCGCCACGGCTTCCGGCCGCTGCCGCTGACGAGCGCCCGGTTCTTCGTCGCATGGGTGCCGCGGCGCCCGGCCGCGTTCGCGTGCACGACCGACTCCCAGATGAGCGCGGTATTCACGCGGCCGCCGAACACTTCGTCGCGCAGCTCCAGCGATCCGACCTTCTCGTTCTGACTGTTGACGACGTCAAGCTGCATGGCCCCACCCCGGGCGTCCGGCGATCACGCGATCGCCGCCGCCGCTCGCCTACTTCTTTCCCTTGACCGGCTTCTCGACCTGCGCGACGCGCGGCCGCTTCGCCGCCACGGCACGGCGGATCACCAGGTAGCCGCCCGCGGCGCCCGGCACGGCGCCGTGCAGCACGATCACGTGCTGCTCCGGATCGACGCGGACGATCCGCAGGTTCCGCACGGTGACCTGGCCCCCGCCCATCCGCCCGGGCGCCCGCATGCCCTTGATGACGCGCGACGGGTACGACGAGGCGCCGATCGATCCGGGCGCCCGGTGGAACATCGACCCGTGGGTGGCCGCGCCGCCGGCGAAATGGTGCCGGCGGACGACGCCCTGAAAGCCCTTGCCGCGGCTCACGCCGATCACGTCCACCCGGTCGCCGTTGGCGAACATCGAGGCGAGCACCTGATCGCCCGCCTTCAACGCGTCGCCCCCCTCGGCGACGCGCACTTCGCGGCGGACGCGGGTCGGCGGCACGCCGGCCTTCTTGTAATGGCCGGCCAGCGGCTTCCTGACGCGGGCGGGCCGCTCCTCGACGAGGCCGAGCTGCACGGCGTCGTATCCGTCCGTCGTCCTGGTCTTCGCCTGGACGATGACGCAGGGGCCCGCCTTGATGACGGTCCCCGGCCACACGGTGCCGTCGGCGTCGAACAGCTGCGTCATCCCGATTTTTCTACCGATGATGCCTGTCACCATGGTGAATTCCTGTCGCGTGCGACGAGCCACGCGCGCCGTGCGACGCGCGGCGCGTCACGGCCGCTATTTGTTGTGCTCCTTGCCGAACGCCTTGATCTCGACGTCGACGCCCGCCGGCAGATCGAGCTTCATCAGCGCGTCGACCGTCTGCGACGTGGGCTCGAAGATGTCGATCAGGCGCTTGTGCGTCCGGATCTCGAACTGCTCGCGCGACTTCTTGTCGACGTGCGGCGACCGGAGCACCGTCCACTTGTTGATTTCCGTGGGCAGCGGGATGGGGCCCGCCAGCCGCGCCCCCGTGCGCTTCGCCGTCTCCACGATTTCGCCGGTCGACTGATCCAGCACGCGGGCGTCGTAGGCCTTCAGGCGGATGCGGATCTTGTCACTGAACGCTGTCGCCATAGTGTCCTTCTGTCGGGCGCGGGGGGCGCGGCACGCCGGCCCCGGCGGCCTACTTCCCCTGAATCCTGGCTACGACTTCCTCGCTCACGTTCTGCGGCGCCTGCTCGTACCGATCGAAGTGCATCGAATAGGTGGCGCGGCCCTGCGTGCGCGAGCGCAGGTCCGTCGCGTAGCCGAACATCTCCGACAGCGGCACCCGGGCGTTGATGATCTGCGTGCCGCCGCGATCCTCCTGCGACTGGATGTGCCCGCGCCGGCTCGCGAGGTTGCCGATCACGTCGCCGAGGTAATCCTTCGGCACGACGACCTCGACGCGCATGACCGGCTCGAGCAGCACCGGCCGCGCCTTCTTGGCGGCATCCTTGAACGCCATCGAGCCGGCGATCTTGAACGCCATCTCCGACGAATCGACGTCGTGATACGACCCGTCGTACAGCTCGATGGCCACGTCGTCGACCGGGTAGCCGGCGAGCACGCCGGTGGTCATCGCCTCGCGGATGCCCTGGTCGATCGGCTTGATGAATTCCTTCGGGATGGTGCCGCCGACGATGTCGTTGATGAACTCGTAGCCCTCGCCCGGCTGGCGCGGCACGAGGCGGATCTTGGCGTGGCCGTACTGGCCGCGGCCGCCGGTCTGGCGCACGTAGCGGCCCTCGCCCTCGGCCGGGCGCGTCAGGGTTTCCTTGTAGGCCACCTGCGGGCGGCCGACGCTCGCCTCGACGCCGAACTCGCGCTTCAGCCGGTCGACGATGATCTCCAGGTGCAGCTCGCCCATGCCGGCGATCACCACCTGGCCGGTCTGGTCGTCCGTGCGGACCCGGAAGGTCGGATCCTCCGCCATGAGCTTGGCCAGCCCCTGCCCGAGCTTCTCCTGATCGGCCTTCGTCTTCGGCTCGATCGCCAGGGAGATGACCGGCTCGGGGAAGTCCATCGACTCGAGCACGACCGGGTGCTTCTCGTCGCAGATCGTGTCGCCCGTCGTCACGCTCTTGAGGCCGACGGCCGCCGCGATGTCGCCGGCGTAGACCTCCTTGATTTCCTCACGCTTGTTCGCGTGCATCTTCAGGAGGCGGCCGACCCGCTCGTGCTTCTGCTTCGTCGCGTTGTAGACCGACGAGCCGGACGTCATCACGCCCGAGTAGATGCGGATGAACGTCAGCTGACCGACGAACGGGTCGGTCATGATCTTGAACGCCAGCGCGGCAAACGGCGCGTCGTCGGAGGCCGGGCGCTCGACCTGCGTGCCTTCCGGCGCGTCGGGATCGAGGCCGATGATCGACGGGATGTCGAGCGGCGACGGGAGGTAGTCCACGACCGCGTCGAGCATCGGCTGCACGCCCTTGTTCTTGAAGGCGGAGCCGCAGATGACCGGCACGAACGCGGCACTCTCGTGCCGGACCGATTCGATGACGCGCTTGCGGAGCGCCGCCTTGATTTCCTCTTCGGTCAGCGCCTGCCCGTGCAGGTATTTCTCGAGCAGCACGTCGCTCGCCTCGCTGACCTTCTCGATCAGCAGCTCGCGATAGTGCGCCGCTTCGTCCTGATACTCGGCCGGGATGTCCGAGACGAGGTAGTCGGCGCCCATCGTCTCGTCCTTGTAGGTGATCGCCTTCATCTTGACGAGATCGATCACCCCGACGAACCGGTCTTCCGAGCCGATCGGGAGCTGGATGGCGACCGCGTTGCCCTGGAGCTTGGTGCCGATCTGCTCGAGCGTCCGCTTGAAATCGGCGCCGATCCGGTCCATCTTGTTGACGAAACAGATGCGCGGCACGCGGTACTTGTCGGCCTGGCGCCAGACCGTTTCCGACTGCGGCTCCACGCCGGCCACCGCGTCGAAGACGGCCACCGCGCCGTCGAGCACGCGCAGCGACCGCTCGACCTCCGCCGTGAAGTCGACGTGCCCGGGCGTATCGATGATGTTGATGCGGACATCCCGCCAGAAGCACGTGGTCGCGGCCGACGTGATCGTGATGCCGCGCTCCTGCTCCTGCTCCATCCAGTCCATCACCGCGGTGCCTTCGTGCACCTCGCCGATCTTGTACGTGATCCCCGTGTAGAAGAGGATCCGCTCGGTGGTGGTGGTCTTCCCGGCATCGATGTGCGCCATGATGCCGATGTTCCGCGTTCGATTCAGCGGTACTTGCCTGGGCATTCCTGAAAAACCTTGTCCGTCCTGCGTCCTGCGGCCGGGCCGACCTACCAGCGATAGTGGGCGAACGCCTTGTTCGCCTCCGCCATCCGGTGCGTGTCCTCGCGCTTCTTGACGGCGCCCCCGCGCAGGTTCGACGCGTCGAGCAGCTCGTTGGCCAGCTTCTCCTGCATCGTCTTGCCGTCGCTCCGGGAGCGCGCATAGCCGACCAGCCAGCGGATGCTCAGCGACAGCCGGCGGTTCGGATTGACCTCGATCGGCACCTGATAGTTCGAGCCGCCCACGCGACGCGACTTCACCTCGAGGCTCGGCTTGACGTTGTCGACCGCCTTCTTGAACACCTTCAGCGGGTCGTCCCCCGTCTTGTCGCGGATGATGGTGAAGCTGCCGTAGAGAATGTGCTCGGCCGTGCTGCGCTTGCCGTCGCGCATCACACAGCTGATGAACTTCGTCACCAGCGCGCTGTTGTACAGCGGGTCGGCCGGAATCTCTCGCTTCGATATCTCTCGTCTGCGTGGCATAAGCCCTGTGTCCCGTCAGCAAAGAGCAATGGGCATTCCCGGCGGCAACGGGCGTCATCGCCCCCTGCCCCCTGCCCGTTGCCTCTCCTACGCCTTCGGCCGCTTGGCGCCGTACTTCGAACGCCCCTGCTTCCGCCCCTGCACACCCACCGCATCGAGCGTCCCGCGGACCACGTGGTACCGGACGCCCGGGAGATCCTTGACACGGCCGCCCCGGATCAGCACCAGCGAGTGCTCCTGCAGGTTGTGCCCCACGCCCGGAATGTAGGTCGTCACCTCGATGCCGTTCGTCAGACGCACGCGCGCCACCTTGCGCAACGCGGAGTTCGGCTTCTTCGGCGTCTGCGTGAACACGCGCACGCAGACCCCGCGCTTCTGCGGGCTGTCCTGCAGCGCCGGACTCTTGGTCTTGCTGACGATCTTCCTGCGGCCGCGTCGAACAAGCTGACTGATTGTCGGCACGTTGCGTCCCCGCTGCGGCCCACCGGCCCCGCAGCCTCCACAAACCCAGCCCCATCCACTCCGGCAGAAACAGGCCGCCGCGAATCGCGGCACTGGCCCCGCCGGGGCTGGAAAATGCCATCACTCCGCCCGGCAACCGGCCGCGACGGAGCACCGCTCCAGGCCTAAAAGCCGCGCTGCGGCTTGGCGCCTGGAAGCCCTGACCCTATGCGTTAGATGTTCGCGAGAACGGACCCGGCCTCGCCGGAGCGCCCCCGTGAAGGAGCGGCCTGTTCTGAGCGACGTCAGAAGCCGGGAAGGCTACTCCCCCCGGCACGCCCTTGGACCCTGTCCGGGCGATCGAAGCTAGATAGGGTGTCCCAGCTCCGAGGAAACCTGACGAATATACCACGGCTGGAAAACCGTCCGCAAGCCCCCCCGGGACCGCGAACGGGTCCGGGCGCGGCCCGCGGGGACGGCCGGGCACGTCCCCTCCCCCAGCCGGGGGGCGGGGACGTCCGCGCCGCGAGCCGGTTACTTCAGGCTGGACAGATAATTGGCCACGGTCTGAATCTGCTGGGCGTTGAGTTTGTCCCCGAACGCCGGCATAGTCGAGCTGGCATCGATCATCGTCGGATCGGTGATCCACTGGTCCAGCCAGTCCGCCTTCCGGGTCCGGCCCTCGTGCGTGAGGTCGGGGGCGTCGCCCGACCGCGTCCCCTCCCCCTTGATGGAGTGGCAGCCGAGGCAGTTGCTCCCGATGACCACGTAGGCGGCACGGACGTCGGCCGGCATCGACGGCGGCGGGACGCCGCCCTGCAGCTTCTTCACGTAGGCGATCACCGCCCGGGTCTGCACCACGTCGAGCGCGTCCTGCGGCTTGGGCCTGAGCCCGGGCGCGATCATCTCCGGATCGGACAGATGCCCTTCGATCCAGCCGTCGCCCTGCCGGATCTCCTGGCTGCCGAGGACGGCGGCGACGCCACCGTCGGTATGGCAGCGCGTGCACTGCGTCGACTGCGCGATCGCCTCGCCGGCCACCGACGCCGGCCCCCAGATGTCCGGATTGGGCTCGGGCGGCGTCTCGTGCAGGCCGATCGCGGTCAGGGTCACGATGCCGCCGAGGACCAGGACCGTGACGGTGGTCACCACCGGGCGCTTCCGCGGGTCGCGGTCCTGCTTCCGATCGAGCCACGGCAGCAGGAAGAGCACGGCGACGAGCAGCGTCGGGATCCCGATGGTGGCGACCGGTTCCAGGCCTCCCTTGAAGTAATGGAGGAGCTGGAACAGGCTCATGAAGTACCACTCGGGACGCGGGATGTACGAGGCGTCGGTCGGATCGGCCTTCGCCGCCAGCGGGGCGTGTCCGTACACGGCGAACGTCACGAGCAGGGCGAACACCAGGGCCACGACGAGCGTGTCCTTGATCGCGTGGTCGGGATAGAACGGGTGCGACTTCCCGTGCCGCGGCCTGACGGGCCCGGAGATGCCGTGCCGCCGCATCAGGTACAGATGGGTGACGGCCAGCACCACCAGCAGCGCGGGCAGGATGATCACGTGCACCGCGAACCAGCGATTGAGCGTCAGGGCTCCGACGTCCTGGCCGCCCTTCATCAGGGCCGACACGTAGGGCCCGAGGAGCGGCGCGGTCTTGGCGATGTTGGTCGACACGACCGTCGCCCAGTAGGCCCGCTGATCCCACGGCAGGAGATAGCCGGTCAGCGCGAAGCCGAGGATGACGAGCAGGAGGCAGACGCCCGTCAGCCAGGTCACCTCGCGCGGCTTCTTGTAGGAGCCGAAGAACAGCACGCGCAGCAGGTGCGCCACCGCGGCGATGACGATGAAGCTGGCGCCGAAGAAGTGCAGGTCGCGGAGGACGTGCCCGAAGGTGAGCCCGGTCGAGATGTACTTGACGCTGTCGTAGGCGTACGCCGGCGACGGCACGTAGTACATCGTGAGGACCGCGCCGGTGATGAACTGGATGCCCAGCAGCGCCATCAGGATGCTGCCGAGCGTGAACCACCAGCCGGTCCCGCTCTGGATCGGCTCATCGAGGAGATGTTTGAGACCGTTTCGATAACCTGTCCGGGAGTCCAGCCAGTTGAGAACGCCTTTGCCTCGGGTCGCCATCACAATTCTACGAAGACCTCGTTCTGGTCCATGCGGGTCGGATAGGTGGCCAGCGGCCGGGGCGGCGGGCCCGACACGACTTTGCCGTTGATGTCGTAGACGCCGCCGTGGCACGGGCACTTGAACAGCCGCGCTTTCGCGTCCCAGTGCACGTGACAGCCGAGATGTGTGCAGATGGACGACAGCGCCCGCACCTCGCCGCCCGGCTCGCGGATGAGAAACACGGTCTCGTGATCGACCGCCTCGTAATAGCCTTCCCGGCGGACCACCCGCACCGTGACCGGCGTCGGTGTCTCGGGCTGCAGGCCGAGGATCCGGCCGGCCGGCAGCCAGCGCTCCGCCGGCTTCTTCAAACTCGGCGCCACGATGGCCCCGCCGGCCACGACGGTGACAACGGCGCCGATCGCCGTCACCACGCCGTTGATGATCCAGCGGAAGAGCCCGCGCCGGTCGATCTCGTGTTCCTGTTCAGCCATCGCTCGAATCCCCTGGAGACCCCGGGACGTCGAAGCCTAACCCCTGCCGTACGAGCAACATGCGGAACGGCGCATGTCGTCTGCGCGACCTACACCGCATCTTATACCAGAAGGCGGTGTCACGTCCCCCGCGCGACAATCTATTACATTAATCGGCGGCAAACTGTTCTGCTGCCGCATTATAAGTGTGGGACCGTCACGGCACCCGCGCGAGCGGGACGAGCCCCGTGAGGCCGACGGCCGCGCTCCCGTTCCGTTGAGGCCGAAACTCAGGAGGAGGATCACCACGATGTTCCGTGTCACTTCAAGCGTCTGTGCGCTCGCGCTCGCCATGACCGCCGGCTCGGCACTGGCGGCGCCGGCCCACCGGGCCGCGCGCAAGCCGGGCCAGGTCGAGATGATCTACATGACGTGGCCCGAGATCTACAACGCCATCCACCACGAGGGGAAGACGACCGTCCTCATCTACAACGGCGGCACGGAGCAGCGCGGACCGCAGTGCGTGCTGGGCGGCCACACGCTCATGGGGGAGAAGACGGCCAACCTGATTGCCGAGAAGCTCGGCAATGCGCTGGTCGCGCCCGTCATGCCGTTCTCCCCGACCGGCGTCAGCGACATCCACCCCGGCGGCGTCAGCGTGTCGCCCGAGCTGTTCGCCCAGGTCAACGAAGCGGTCGTCGACAGCGAAGTGAAGAACGGCTTCAAGAACATCATCCTGATGGGCGACCACGGCGGCGGACAGAAGCAGCTGGCGGAAGTCGCCGAGAAGAAGAACGCGCAGTACGCCTCGCAGGGGGTGCACGTCTTCTTCTGCAGCGACGTCTACAAGAAGGCCAACGACCAGTTCAACGATTACCTGACCGCCCATCACCTGCCGGTCAGCGAGCACGCCGGCATCCCGGACACCTCCGAGATGATCTACTTCGGCGGCGCGAAGTGGGTCCGCATGAACGAGATCACCGTCGGGGATCCGATCCCGCCGCCCGGACAGCGGCCGGTCCTCAAGGTGAACAACGGCATCATCGGTGACGCGCGCGGCTCCTCCGCCAGGCTCGGCAAGCTCCAGGTCGACATGAAGGTGGATGCCGCGGTCAGGCAGATCCGCGGCTTCCTCGCCGGCGAATCGGCCGGCCGGCGCTGACGCCCGCCCCGCCCCGAACGCCGGGGAGCGCGGGCGGACGACGCCCGCGCTCCCCGGGCCCCCGGCGTCCCGGCCCCCGGGCGGTTCCCTCGGCGCGCCGGTCGGGTTACCATCGCCAGTCGTGGACGCAAAACTGCCGCACATCATCCGGATCTGTCATGCGCCCGAGGAGCTCGATCGTCTGTTCGCCGCCCACCGCGAGCGGGCCCGGACGACGCCGCTCGTGCCGCTCAGCGGCCCCGCGAGCGGGCCGGGCCCTCGCACGACCGCCGTGCTCATCACCGGGGGCTGCCGCGGCGCGCGGATCGACGCGGCGCTTCGTCTCGTGTACGAACGGTTCGACGCCTCGGCGCGCACGGTGGTCCTGTGCGATCCCGATCCGGCCGGCTGGCTGTTCCGGTCGGTCGAACGGCCGCCGCTGCCGGCCGATGCGGAGCCGGTGCTGCTCGTGAACGATCTGGAGCTGGCGTTTCCGGATCACCAGGCGGGCACGCCCCGGTTCATCCTGACGCAATCGGCCTACCTTCTGCAGCGGCGCCTCGACATGCTCGACCTCTTCCCGCGGGCGTTCCTCATCGCCACCGCAGAGGAGACAGCCCTGGGCGCCGGCGCCCCCGAGGCGTTCGCCGGCCGCGGCCCGTGGCACCGGGTGCAGGTCGTCCGGCTGCCGGGCGGAGGGCTCGACGACGAGGACCGCCCGTCCGTCGCCGAGCCGCCGGCGCTGGACCGGCTGGACGCCGAGCAGCTCCTGCGCCTCGCCTATCACACCGCATCGCCCGAGCGGCGGCTCGAGGCGTGCCGCCGGGCGGTCGCGCTCCAGCCGGACTGGGCCCCGGCCCACCTGGCGCTCGCCGGCGCGTACCGCGAGCACGGGATGGCGGCGGAGGCGCGCGCGGCCATCGAGGCGGCCGGGGCGCTCGCGCCCGACTGGGCGGCGGTGCACTACGAGGACGGCAAGTCGTGGCTGGATCACGACGACCTGGAGCGGGCGCGCGATGCGTTCAGGCGGGCGGGCGAGCTGATGCCCACCTTCGCCGCCGCCTTCACCAACCTCGGCGCCGCGCTCGGCGAGATGGACCAGACGGAGGATGCCGCGGCCGCCTTCAAGCACGCGCTCACGCACGACCCGCACGGCGTGCAGACGCTGAACAACGTCGGCGTGCTCACCCGGGAGCTCGGCCAGCTCGATGAATCCGAAGCCGCCTTCCGCCAGGTGCTCGCGCTCGATCCCGACTTCGTCTTCGGCCACTACAATCTGGGACACACCCTGTTCCTCCAGGGGCGCTACGGCGAGGCGCTCACGGCGTACGAGAACGGCCAGCGGCGCGACCTCGCGCAGGACCGCCGCCAGGGCTGCCGCCTCGGCGTCATCCGGTTCGCGACCGGCGATCCCGCGGGCGCCCTGCGCGACCTGGAGCGCTTCACGGCCGGCGCACCGGACGAGGAGCGGCGGGACCTGTGGGCGGAGGCGTACGAAATCGTCACGGCCCTGCGCCACCAGCATCCGGATCTGCCGGGCGGGCAGGCGCTCCAGGACCGGATCGACGCCGGGCTGCAGCCGTCGGAAGAGGACGAGCGGGGCGAGGGGTAGCGGACGCCGCGGCCGCGGTGGTAATCGGCGCAAATCCTGATAAGATCAGGCCATCTCAAGGTTGACACCACCGGCGCACGCGCCCGATCGCGGTCGCCACGGGACGCCGGTCATGGCCATGCCGGGACCATCACAGAAACAGCCGCTTCGGCGGGGAATCGGGCCGTCGGCGCTGGGACAACTGGCGCGCGACCGGGGCCTCCGCTTTGCGGCCGGCCTGGCGGTGGCGGTCGCCATTCCGGTGGCGGTCCTCTTCTACTTCCAGTTCCGATCGCTCAACGCCCTGCAGCGGGCGTCGTCCGTGGTGCTGCGGCAGCTGAGCTCGTCGACCGCCAACGAGCTGGTCAAGAACGTCCAGCAGGATCTGAAGCTGCCGCACCTGGAGGTGCTGCTGCGGATCGGACAGAACGACACCGAGCCGCTGAACCTGCCGGTCATCGTGCCGATGCTGCGCGAGGGGCTGCGGAAGAATCCGTTCGTGGATGCGTTCTACGTCTGGTCGGACCGGGATCCGCGCTACCAGGGGAAGGTGCTGGCGCTCGAGCGGGATCGGCCGGTGGAGCCGGGGCCGGACGGGCGGCTGCCGACCGGCCCGGTGGCGGCGACCTTGAAGGTCGGCGTGCCGGAAGGGCCGTTCCTGCTGGCCGAGATGCGCGACCTCGCCCGGTACAAGCGGGCGATCCTGCTGTACAAGGCGGTGCTCAACGGCCGGCCGACGCGCCTGGAATTCCAGCTGCGGTTCAACAACGCCGCCCGCCAGCGGCTGACGAGCTTCGTCGGCTTCCGCGTGGACAGCGAGCGGCTGCGCGACGTGTACTTCCCGGCCCTGATGCGCCAGCAGCTCGCGTCGCTGCAGGTGCCGACCGGGTTTCCCCCGCTCGTGGTGACGATGCTCGACGGCCGGAACCACGTCGTGTTCAACTCCGGCGGGGCGGCGCTGTCACGGTTCGTCGACGAGCGGACGTTCCCGCTGGTGTTCTTCGACAAGGACCTGCTCAAGGCGCTGCGGCCGTACGAGCCGCAGGTCGACACGTGGCGCATCCGCACGGGCTATGGCAACCGGACGATCGCCGAGATTGCCCGGGCCCGCACGGGCCCGCAGGTCGGCCTGATGGCGGTGCTGGCGGCCGTCATGGCGCTCGGCGTCTTCTTCGTGGCCCGGGCCGCGGCGCGGGAGGTGCGCCTGGCGGAGCTGAAGTCGAACTTCGTGTCGAGCGTGTCGCACGACCTGAAGACGCCGCTGGCGCTCATCCAGCTGTTCGCCGAAACGCTCGAGCTGGGCCGGCTCAAGAACACCGACCGGGCCCAGGAGTACTACCGGATCATCAACAGCGAGGCCCGCAAACTGACGCGGCTGATCAACAATATCCTCGACTTCTCGAAGACCGAAGCGGGCCTGCGGCGCTACAAGATGGAGCCGCTCGACCTGGCGCAGGTCACGCGGCGGGTGCTGGCTTCGCTCGAAGGGCAGTTCCAGCAGAATCAGTTCACGGTGTCCGTGCATCTGCCGGACGATCTGCCGCCGGTGCTGGCGGACGAGGAAGCCGTCCAGCAGGCGCTCGAGAACCTGCTGTCGAACGCCATGAAGTACTCGCCGGAGCACCGCGAAATCAGCGTGGAAGCGGGCCGCGCGGGCCGGTACGGGTACGTGTCGGTGGAGGACCACGGCATCGGGATCCCGCCCCGGCTGCGCCGGCGGATCTTCCGCAAGTTCTACCGCATCGAGCTGGACGAGGGCTGCGGCCCGCAGGGCTGCGGCCTCGGCCTGGCAATTGTCGATCACGTGATGCGGGCGCATGGCGGCTTCGTCCAGGTCGACAGCGAACCCGGGCAGGGCAGCACCTTCAGCCTCCATTTCCCGATCTGTGCAGAGGCGGACGTCGATGAAGCGGATTCTGGTGATCGAAGACGAGCCACAGATGTTGCTCGGTCTGCGTGACAATCTCGAGCTCGAGGGCTACGAAGTCATCACGGCGGCCGACGGCGAGGACGGGCTGAACA
Organism: Vicinamibacterales bacterium; assembly: GCA_035534615.1. Lineage (GTDB taxonomy): Bacteria > Acidobacteriota > Vicinamibacteria > Vicinamibacterales > CAVVIG01 > JAGWRA01. Next base: position 7,761 of record DATLRO010000090.1, on the reverse strand, counting down.
AGGCCCTGTCCGCCATGCCCGACCTGGTGATTCTGGACGTCACGCTGCCGCGCAAGAACGGCTACGAGGTCTGCCGGGAGCTGCGCGCGCGGGCGAACGCCACGCCGGTCGTCATGCTCACGGCCCGCTCCCAGGAGACCGACAAGGTGCTGGGGCTCGAGCTCGGCGCCGATGACTACGTCACCAAGCCGTTCAGCATCACCGAGCTCCTCGCGCGCATCCGGGCCGTCCTGCGCCGCACGGCCGGCCGGCCGGCCACGCTCGAAACCTGCCGCATCGGCGACATCGAGATCGATTTCCGGACCCATCAGGCCCGCCGCGGCAACGCCCGCGTCGAGTTCACGGCGCGCGAATTCGACCTGCTGCGGTACCTCGTCGCGCACACCGGCCAGGTGGTCACCCGCGAGCAGATCCTCAATCAGGTGTGGGGCTACGAAGAGTCGCCCACCACCCGCACGATCGACAACTTCGTGGCGAAGCTCCGCCAGAAGCTCGAGCGGTCCCCGCACGAGCCCGAACACATCCTGACCGTCCACGGCGCCGGGTACAAGTTCGTCGGCTGAACCGGTGCCGGCCCCCGCCGGCTAAACCGCGCCGCCGTGGCCAGGTCTAACCATCCATGACGCCGATCCTTCGTCCCCGCGGCGGCCGGCGGCTGTCCTGCGGCTGCTTCTGCGGCCGCTACCAGACGGCCGACGGCGCGTCGATCGAAACGCTCGACGCCCGTGACCCGGAGTGCCCGCACGGGCACCGCGTCGGCACGCGTCTGGACCCCGTCGCCGGCGTCACGCCCCCGGGCCCCGCCGCGATCCCCCGCCCGCACGCGACCGGCGCGACCGCCGCCGCTCAGACGGAGACGGACGTGGCGGCGTGGGCGATCGCCGGCCGATGAGCCGCACCGACGGGCCCGGCGGCCGACAGGCGAGATGAACGGGCGGAACCGCACGCCCCCGGTCCCGCCCATCCGCGTGGTCGACGAGCGGCTTCGGATCGGGATCCACCGGCCCGCATCCCCATCGGACTGGCTCCATCCGATCCTCCTGTCCCTGGTCCCCGCGGACGTGGAACCGCCGCGCGTGCCGGGATTGCCCGCGAACACCGTCGGCCGACGGCGTCTGACCAGTCGGACTAGAAGCCGAGGTCGACCGACACGGCGTACTCGCGCGGCGCGCCGGGATCGACCAGCGTGTACCCGCCGAAGCTCGTGCCGAAGTACCCGCCGCTCGTGATATAGGCCGTGGGGTTGTACTGCGCGTTCAGGAGATTGAGCACCCCGAACGACACCTGGATGGGGGCCTTGCCGCCGAACCCGCCCAGGCGGTTGAGGCTGAGGCTCAGCATGAAGTTCACCAGGCCGTAGCCCGGCATGGTCTGACGGGTCGGTCCGTTGACCACGTTGCTGAACAGGTAGCGCCGCCCCACGTACTGCCACCAGAGCTGCGGCGTCAGAAGCGCCTGCTGCCCCGCCTCGACGTAGGTGGTCAGCCCGACGTTGGCGGTGAAGTCCGGAGAATCGGACACCGGATAGCCCGCAAAGTCCACCGTGGACCCGGCCGGCCGATAGTGCAGGAAGTAATCGTGCTGGAAGGTGGCGTTGCCGTGAATCTGCAGATGCCAGGACGGCACCTCGTCGAAGCTCAGCGCCACGCCGTCGTAGACGGCCGACCCGAAGGCGAATTCCGTCAGGGCCGTCGGGCTGGACGTGGTGACTTCCATCGTCTCGTCGCTCAGCCGATCCCGGTAGTACGTCGCGTCAACCGAACAGTGTCCCAGCGATCCGTTTCCACACGGATCCACGCGCACGCCCCCTTCGGTGTCCAGGCTCTTGACCGGCAGCAGTCCGGCCAGATCGACGCCGGCGGGAGAGGCGTAGACGCCAAAGGCCCGGTCAATCGGGTTCTGATGCGTCTGCGCGACGTTGCCATGAAACGCGAGCCGGGACGATGGCGCGTACTCCAGGCTGACCGAGGGCGAGAAGCGCGTGAAGGTCTTCTGCGAATCAGGCGCCCTGGAGTTCGTGTCGGCCGGGCTGGCCAGGGGGAAGTCGGCGTGGCCCGAGTTGTAGAAGCTGGTCTGGAACAGCTGCTCCGACAGACCGGGGGTGATGCTCAGCTTCGTGACCGCGTCGATCCGGTCCTGTAGAAACAGCATGCCGTAGCTGTTGTAGACATGCGCGCTGTTGTAGAGCGCCGGAATCGTCCGGGACGTCCCCAGCACCGGATTGTAGTTGGCGACGATCGGGTTGTAGTCCCCGTGCATCAAGTATCCGCCGGCGGTCACGGTGTTGCGGGGCAGATCCCAGTCGACGTCCAGCTGGTTGCCGTAGATGTTCGAGTTCGGGTAGTACCACTCCGTGTTCGTGGCGTCGCCGGGACCGTAGAAGTTGACGGTCCGGTAATGCAGCCGGTAGCCGTGACGGTACCAGAGATTGTCGCGAAGCGTCAGGTGCGGCGCCAGCTGCAGGTGCAGCTTGCTGTAGACGAGGTCGCTCTTGACCTCGATTTCCTTGAACCAGAGCGACTGATCCAGCGACGAGTAGTAGCCGCTGGTCGCCTGGCTGTAGAGCGGCGCGTCGGCCGACACCGTGCTGCCTGGCAGCGCGTCCGCGCGGTACAGGCCCCGGGTCGTGATCCGGTCGCCGTTCTGGTCGATCGGCGTGAGGGGAATGAAATTCGGCCGATACTCGTAGTCCTGGCCGGCGTAGTACCCGACGCTGAAGTCCCCGCCCTGAAAGTGCTTCCGCACCTTGCCGTAGCCCGCCCAGCCGTGGCTCGGCGCGTTGAAGGCGCCGGTGCGGAACGTGTCATTGGCCGTGTAGCCGCCCGACACCACGGCGGACCAGCCCTTCAGCGTCCCGGTCCGCAGGATGAGGTGCGTCGAACGCGTGTTGTAGCTGCCGTAATCCACGCCGCCCGAAAAGGTGAATCCGGGCGTCGTGGCCGGCTGCACGGGCACGTAGTTGACCGTGCCGCCCACGCTGTCATACCAGCGTCCCGAGGGATCGCCGGGCCCGTAGGTGACATTGACGTTCGACATCAGCGGCATGATCGGCAGCTGGGTCGGCTCCCAGTGGCCGTTGGCCGCGATCATGTTGTTCATCGGGATGCCCCGTCCGATAGAACGTCAGGAACCCGGCCTTCACGGCGCCGACGTCATAGGTCCCGGCGGCAAGGTCGGCGACCGCATACGTCCCGTCCGGCCCCGTCTTTGCGCGTGATACCGCTCCCGTGGCCGCATTGACGGCCGTGACCTCGACGCCCGGCACCGCGCCGCCCGACGCGTCCAGCACTCTTCCGGTGATGCCCGCCGCCTCGCCGGCCCTCGCCAGCAGCAGACTGCACAGCACACCCAGACACACCATTCCCAGTCTGCGGATCACGAGATTTCCCCTTTCGCCGCCCGCCGCGCTCGCGGGTGATCCAGGAGCACGGTCTCGAGCGGGAGATCTATTCGGACCGGGCATGACGATAGCGTCGCGAAAACAACTTCTGGTTAAGCGCCGGTGAACTTTCGGTAAACGTTCCGCACCAGGCTGGACGTGCTCGTGCAGGTCGTGCGGCGCAAAGCCGGATGTGAGGGGGGTGCGGGCGGATACGGAGACGCGTGAAGAGCGACGGTCGGTCGACCGTCGCCCTTCCGGAACGTGCGGACCTGGTCTCGCTACTCGGTCGGTTCGGTGCGGGTGCTGCCCATCGTCTCTTCCGGCTCGACGAAGTACTCCATCTCGCGCTCGAGATCGAACTCTTCCTCGGTCGGCTGCGGCGGCGCCGGCGGCGGCGGCGGCTCGTCCGGCGGGATCTGCACCTGCCGATAGTAGTCGAAGCCGGTGCCGGCCGGGATGAGGCGGCCCATCGTGACGTTCTCCTTCAGGCCGCGCAGGTAGTCGACCTTGCCGGAGATGGACGCCTCGGTGAGCACGCGGGTCGTCTCCTGGAACGACGCCGCCGAGATGAACGACTCGGTCGACAGCGACGCCTTGGTAATCCCGAGCAGGAGCGGCCGGCCCTGCGCCGGGCGGCCGCCCAGCTCGATGACCCGCTCGTTCTCGCGCAGGAAGCGGAACTTGTCGACCTGCTCGTCGACGAGGAACTCGGTGTCGCCGACATCCTCGATCTTCACCCACCGCATCATCTGGCGGGCGATCGTCTCGATGTGCTTGTCGTTGATGTTGACGCCCTGGAGCCGGTAGACCTCCTGAATCTCGTTGACCAGGTAGCCCTGGAGCGCCTTCTCCCCGAGCACGTTCAGGATGTCGTGCGGGTTGCTCGGCCCGTCCATCAGCGGCTCGCCGGCGCGGACCCGTTCGCCTTCCTGCACGTTGACGTGGACGCCGCGTGGCAGCGCGTATTCGCGCGGCTCGGCGCCCGGCTCGTCCGGCACGATGATGATCTTCCGCTGTCCCTTGACGATGCCGCCGTGCTTGACGATGCCGTCGATTTCGCTGATGACGGCCGTCTCGCGCGGCTTGCGCGCCTCGAACAGCTCGACGACGCGCGGCAGACCGCCGGTGATGTCCTTGGTCTTGGTCGTCTCGCGCGGAATCTTGGCCAGGACGTCGCCGGCGAACACCTCCTCGCCGTCGCTCACCATGAGGTGGGCGTGGGACGGCATGTGGTATTTCCGGGAGACCTTGCCCTCCTTCGTCCGGATCTCAATGGCCGGCTGCTTCTTCTCGTCTGGCGAGTCGACGATGATCAGCCGCGACAGGCCGGTCACTTCGTCGACTTCCTCGTGGACGGTGATCCCCTCGGCGATGTCCCGGAACCGCACCTGCCCCGATTCCTCGGTCAGGATGGAGAAGGTGTACGGATCCCATTCGACCAGCACCTGGCCGACCTCGACCGCCTGGCCTTCCTTCACCTTCAGGCGCGCGCCGTAGACGATCGGGTAGCGCTCGCGATCGCGCCCCTTGGCGTCCTGGACGACGAGCGAGCCGCTGCGGTTCATGACGACCAGGTTGCCGTCCTTCGCGGCCACGGCCTGCAGGCCGTGGAAGCGGACGGTGCCGGCGTTCTTGGCTTCCAGCGTCGACTGCTCGGAGATGCGCGACGCCGTGCCGCCGATGTGGAACGTCCGCATCGTCAGCTGCGTGCCCGGCTCGCCGATCGACTGAGCGGCGATGACGCCGACGGCCTGGCCGAGCTCGACCATCCGGCCCGTCGCCAGGTCGCGGCCGTAGCAGCGGGCGCAGACGCCGCGCCGGGCGGCGCACGTCAGCACGGAGCGGATCTTCACCTTCTCGACGCCGGCGTCCTGGATCTGGGCGCCCAGCGTCTCGGTGACCTCCTGGTTCGCCTCGACGATGACCTCGCCGGTGAACGGGTCGGCGATCCGCTCGAGCACGACGCGGCCGATGATCCGGTCGCGCAGCGGTTCGATGATCTCGCCGCTTTCGACGATCGCCCGGGCTTCGATGCCGTCGAGCGTGCCGCAGTCGTCCTCGGACACGATGACGTCCTGCGCGACGTCGACGAGCCGGCGGGTCAGGTAGCCCGAATCGGCCGTCTTGAGCGCCGTGTCGGCCAGCCCCTTGCGGGCGCCGTGCGTCGAGATGAAGTACTGCAGCACGGTCAGCCCTTCACGGAAGTTCGACGTGATCGGCGTCTCGATGATCTCGCCCGAGGGCTTGGCCATCAGGCCGCGCATGCCGGCGAGCTGGCGGATCTGCTGCTTGCTGCCGCGGGCGCCCGAGTCGGCCATGATGTAGACCGGATTGAAGCTGCGGCCCCCGCGGTCCGCCTCCTCCATCTCGGCGAACATCTCGTCAGCGATCTTCTCGGTGACGTCCGACCAGATCGCGATGACCTTGTTGTACCGCTCGCCGTTGGTGATGGCGCCTTCGAGGTACTGCGATTCGACCTTAATGACCTCGTCGCGCGCCCGGTCGACCAGCCGCGCCTTTTCGCTCGGAATCACCAGGTCGTCGATGCCGATCGACAGGCCCGATCGGGTCGCGAACTGGAACCCGAGGCTCTTCAGGCTGTCGAGCATCTCGACCGTCCGCTGGAGGCCGTGATCCAGGTAGCACTTCTGGACGAGCTGCTGCAGCCCCTTCTTCTTGAGCAGGCCGTTGACGAACGGCATGTCCTTGGGCAGCGAATCGTTGAAGATCACGCGGCCGACGGTCGTATTGATGATCTTCCGCTCGACGTGCTGGACCTCGGTGTGCAGGACGTCCTGATCGTCGCGCGCCGCCGTCAGGTCCTGCAGCGGGCCGGTGTACCGGAGCCGGATCGGCGTGAGCGTCTCGAGCTCGCCGGCCTCCTCGGCCAGCAGCACGTCCTCGGTGTTGCCGAACGCCCGCCCTTCCCCCTTCGCGCCCGCCTTGCTCTTGGTGAGGTAGTAGCAGCCGAGCACGATGTCCTGCGACGGGACCGCGATCGGGGCGCCGTGCGCCGGCGACAGGATGTTGTGCGCCGACAGCATCAGCACCGAGGCCTCGATCTGCGCCTCGGGCGACAGCGGAATGTGCACCGCCATCTGGTCGCCGTCGAAGTCCGCGTTGAACGCGGTGCAGACCAGCGGATGGATCCGGATCGCCTTGCCCTCGACCAGGACCGGCTCGAACGCCTGGATGCCGAGCCGGTGCAGCGTCGGCGCGCGGTTGAGCAGGACGGAGTGCTCGCGGATGACCTCTTCGAGGACGTCCCAGACCTCCGGCCGCTGCTGTTCGACCATCTCCTTGGCCTGCTTGATGGTCGCGACCAGGCCGCGCTCCTCGAGCTTGTTGTAGATGAACGGCTTGAACAGCTCGAGCGCCATCTTCTTGGGCAGCCCGCACTGGTGCAGCCGCAGCTCGGGGCCGACGACGATGACGGACCGGCCCGAGTAGTCGACGCGCTTGCCGAGCAGGTTCTGGCGGAACCGGCCCTGCTTGCCCTTCAGCGTGTCGGACAGCGACTTGAGCGGCCGGTTGTTCGCGCCGCGCAGCAGCCGGCCGCGGCGGCCGTTGTCGAACAGGGCGTCGACCGCCTCCTGCAGCATCCGCTTCTCGTTGCGGATGATCACATCGGGCGCCTTCAGCTCGATCAGCTTCTTCAGCCGGTTGTTCCGGTTGATGACGCGCCGGTACAGGTCATTGAGGTCCGAGGTGGCGAACCGGCCGCCGTCGAGCGGCACGAGCGGCCTGAGTTCGGGCGGGATGACCGGGATCACGTCCAGGATCATCCACTCCGGCCGGTTGCTCGAGCGGCGGAACGAGTCGACGACGCGCAGCCGCTTGGCGTACTTCAGCTTCTTCTGCGCGGACGCCTCCGCCTTCATCTTCTCGCGCAACTCGTCCGCCAGCTCGTTGATGCTGACGCGCTTCAGCAGCTCCTTGATCGCCTCGGCGCCCATCTGGGCCCGGAACTTCTGCCCGTAGTCCTCGCGCGCCTTGCGGTACTGGTCCTCGTTGAGGAGCTGGTTCGGCTTGAGGTCGGTCTCCCCCGGATCGATGACGACGTACGCCTCGAAGTAGAGGATCCGCTCCAGGTCGCGCAGGGAGATGTCGAGCAGGTGTCCGATCCGGCTCGGCAGGCCCTTGAAGAACCACACGTGGCTCACCGGCGTGGCCAGCGTGATGTGGCCGAGCCGCTCGCGCCTCACCTTCGCCTGCGTCACCTCGACGCCGCACTTGTCGCAGATGACGCCGCGGTGCTTCATCCGCTTGTACTTGCCGCAGAGGCACTCCCAGTCGGTGATCGGGCCGAAGATCTTGGCACAGAACAGGCCGTCCCGCTCCGGCTTGAACGTCCGGTAGTTGATCGTCTCCGGCTTGGT
>DATLRO010000089.1:0-175159 GCA_035534615.1 Vicinamibacterales bacterium | reverse complement strand
TGGTGACGCTGGCCCTAACCACCGGTGCCCGCGCCGGCGAGCTGCTGAAGGTCCGCTGGGACGACATCGAGGACGGGATGATCACGCTCCTCGAGACGAAGAATGGCCGGGCGCGCCGCATCCCGGTCTCCCCCGCCATCCAGGCCGTGCTTGAGGCGCAGCCGCGCATCTACCCGTGGGTCTTCACGAACAAGCGCGCGAAGACGCCGAAGCCGTACACGGTCAACGGCGTCGCGCACGTCTTCCGGCGCGCGCTCGAGCGGGCCGGCATCACGACCGGCGACGTCACCCTGCACACGCTCCGGCACACGGCCCTGAGCCGGATGATCGCGGCCGGGAACGATGGCTACACGGTCATGGAGATCTCCGGGCACTCGTCAACCCGGATGCTGGCCCGGTACACCCACCCGACCGAGGCCCGGAAGGTGTCGGCCCTGGACCTGCCGGCCGTGGTCAATATCCGGCCAACATACGACGAGGCCGCCGAAGGGGATCCTTCGACGGCCTCGGAAATCGCAGAATTGCTGAGGAAAATTGGTGGACGGCAGGAGGCTCGAACTCCCGACCTCCGCGTTGCGAACGCGGCGCTCTCCCAACTGAGCTAGCCGCCCAGACGAGCCCGGGCGCCCCGGTCGGACCGTTGCCCCCAAGCCTGAACCACGATTTTACCACGGTCCAACGCGCGACCGTCAACGCGCCTCGAGCCGTGCCGCCAGCGCGTCGAGGAAGCGCCGGACCTCGTCCACGTTCCGCAGGCGGTAGGTCGCGCGCGTCGCTCCCGCACGGGCCGCCACCCGGATCCCGATCCCCCGCCCCTCGAGCGCACCGAACGCATCCTCGTCCGTCGCATCGTCGCCGAGGTAGATCGGGAGGATGTCCGGCCGATCGAGCCCCAGGGCCTGCAGCAGCCACACCACCGCCCGCCCCTTGTCCCAGTCCACGCGCGGCCGGAGCTCGAACACCTTCTTGCCCTTCGTCTCGATCAGGGCGGGCCATCGCGCCAGCACCGCGCTCACCGCGCCCCGGACGGCCGGCAGGTCGGCAGGCGCCACCAGCCGATAGTGCACCGCCACCGCATACCGCTTCGGCTCGACAATGACCCCTTCCAGACCGCCGAGACGCCGGCGGAGATCCCGGGCCGCCTGCTCGATCACGGCCGCGAACCCGCCGCCGACCTCGTACTGGATCTCGGTGGCGCCCGGGCCGGCGATGTCGAAGCCATGGCTGCCGGCGTACACCAGCGAGGGCAGCCGGACCAGGGAGGCCACGTCCCGGCGGTCGCGCCCGCTGATCACCGCGACCGGACAGCGCCCGGCCAGCGCCTCGACCGTGGACCGCATGGCCTCCGACAGGACCGCCCGCTCGGGCCGGCTCACGATCTCCGTCAGCGTGCCGTCGTAGTCCAGAAAGACGGCCGGCCGCCGGCCGTCCAGCTCCCGGTCGATCGCTTCGATCTGGTCGAGCGCGGACGGCACCCGGACGCCCCCCGCTCCCCGCCGCCCGGCGGATGACCGGCGGTCGGGGTGCCGGTCGCCGGCGCCTGCCTGTCGCTTCACCGCATGTCCTCGAGCCGAATCACGAGTCCCCGCTCGCCGTGCGCGCCCCCGGGCCGATTCCCATGGCAGAGATGGCGAACCAGCTGCGCCTGACGCCCGCCGACGGCGGGCGAATCACGGCCGATCCTATCACTCAGTTCTCTCGCTCCTCCGACAACCCTGTCGCTCCGCCGTCATCGATGACGCCGTTTCGATGCACGTCCTGGGCGGATCCGCTCACGCCGCACAAGGCCTGGCCCCATGAACTCGGAACGAATTGTGACAGGACAGGACAGACCCGGACAGCGGTCGCCCCCCTATTGCGTGGCACGGTCGTTGCCGATTGAAGTGATTGAAGATCGCGCGCGACGTATCGTGGGCTGCGTCACCTGGAAGCTGGTGAACTCATCATGTGGGACTGGATCAACTGTTTTCTGTGCGCCCGTCACGAGTACTGCGTCTGGTCCGAGCCGGGCACGGTCTGCCTGCGCTGCATCCACTGCGGCCGCCGGTCGAACGGCTGGCAGCTGGGCGAGGCGGCTGAGGGGCACGCCGCCGAGAGCCACCAGCTCGTGGCCGAGACGGGCCCGGGCGGACGGCTGCTGCGCTGGGCGTTCCGGCGCTCCGCACACGCCCATTAGTCGTGTCAGACCCGCGGTCCGGCGCGCCTCCCCGTTCGGTGAACGGTTCCGCGGGCGTGTGCTATCGTAGGGACGAGGAGTGTTCTCCTTGTCTCTCATGAAGTTACCTGCCCTTCTGCTCGCCTTCACCCTCGCAACCGCTCCGTGGGCCGCGGCCGCATCGACGCCGCCGCCAACAGCCGCCGCCCTGGCCGCCGCCCTGCAGAAGAAGTACGAGGCGGTGCGCGGATTTTCCGCGAATTTCACGCATACGTATACGGGCGGCATCCTGCAGAAGACCGTCACCGAGCACGGCCACGTCGACATCCGGAAACCTGGCCTGATGCGGTGGGATTACGCCAGCCCTCACCACAAGCTGTTCGTCTCCGACGGGACGAAGATCTATTCCTACCTCCCCGAAGACCGCCAGGTCATCATCAGTTCGATGCCGTCGGCGAACGAGGCGACCGTCCCGGCGCTGTTTCTCGCCGGCCGGGGCAACCTGACCCGGGATTTCACGGCGAGCCTCGTCGACTGGCCCGGGGCGCCGGCCGGCACCTGGGCGCTGAAGCTCATACCCAAACAGCGGCAACGCGACTATGATTGGCTGATACTGGTGGTGGAACGGCAGAGCCTGCGGCTGCGCATGCTCGTGTCGCACGACGCCGAGGGCGGCACGTCGACCATCGCCTTCAGCGACCTGAAGGAAAACGTCGACCTGCCGGATCGCCTGTTCACGTTCAAGATTCCGCACGGTGTCGATGTCGTCCCTGACAACCCCGGATTCTGACCGTTACGCCTCGCGTGAGCGTCCGTCTCGGCCGCGCCGCCGGCCGGCGGCGTGGCGGGTGCTCGCCTGCGCGCTGGCCGTCGCCTCGGTGACCGGCTGCGCGGCCACGCTCGCCACGCGTCAGGCCCAGCAGGCCGAACACGCGCAGGACTACGACCGGGCGGTGGTCGACTATACGAAAGCGGTGCGGCTGAAGCCGGGCGACGCGGGGATCCGCGCGGCGCTCGAGCGGGCGAAGCTGCGGGCGGCGGACGACCACTACAACCGCGGCCGCCAGTACTCGGCGGGCGGGCGGCTGAGCGAGGCGCTGATCGAGTACCAGATTGCGTCCGAGCTCAATCCGACCAGCGCGCCGATCGAGCAGGCGCTCGAGGCGACGCGCCGGCAGCTGCAGGAGAAGGTCGCGCTCACCCCGGGCACGAAGACGGCGCTGCAGAAGCTGATCGATCAGTCGCGGAAGGCGTCGGCGCCCGGCCTGGCGCTGCCGGCCGGCCTGTACGTCCCCGACACGCTGGTCTTCCGCAACGCCAGCAGCCGCGACATTTTCACGGCGCTCGCCCGCTTCGCCGGCCTCAGCCTCATCTTCGACCCGGCGTTCGAGAGCACGCGCCTGACGATCGACCTGCACCACACCACGCTGCAGAACGCGCTCCGCTCGCTGACCGAGGCGACCGGCACGTTCTACCAGGTGACGGCGCCGCGCACGATCGTCATCGCCCCCGACACGGCCGCCAAGCGCCAGGAGTACGAGCGGGACGTCGTCCGGACGTTCTACCTGAGCAACGCCAACCTGAAGGAGACGATCGATCTCCTGCGGATGGTGATCGACGCCCGGCGCATCGCGCCGATCACCGCGACCAACGCCATCACGATCAAGGACACGCCCGCGCGGGTGGCGGCCGCGGGCCGGATCATCGAGGCGATCGACAAGGCCCGGCCGGAGGTGGTGATCGACACGCAGCTGCTGGAGGTCGACCGGACGAAGCTGCTGGAGTACGGACTGAACCTCGCCTCCACCGACTCGACCGGCACGACGCAGCCCGGCATCTCCGGGACGGCAAGCGTCGGGCAGAACAACACGCTGACGCTCGGCGCCCTGCGCAACCTGACCCAGTCGGACATCACCCTGGCCGGGCTGCCGACGCTGTACTACCGCCTGCTGAAGTCGGACGTCGACACGCGCACGCTGGCCAACCCGCAGCTCCGGACGGCGGACGGGGTCACCGCGGAGGCGAAATTCGGCGATCGCGTGCCGGTGCCGGTCACCACGTTCACGCCGATTGCGACCGGCGGCACGCCGCAGCAGCCGATCGTCTCCTACAACTACGAGAACATCGGCGTGAACATCGCCATCACGCCGCGCATCCACCACGACGACGACGTGACGCTGGCGCTGAAGGTGGACGTCAGCAGCATCTCCGGCACCGGGTACGGCGGACTGCCGACCTTCCAGAACCGCCAGGTCAACACGGAGATCCGGCTGAAGGACGGCGAGACGAGCCTGCTGGCCGGCCTGATCCTCGACAACGAGCGGAACCTGCTGGAAGGGGTGCCGGGACTGAGCGACCTGCCGGTCATCGGCCGGCTGTTCGCCCATCACCAGCGCGAGAACGATCAGACCGACGTCATCCTGACGCTCACCCCCCACATCGTGCGGGTGCTGAACCTCAAGCCGTCCGATCTGCAGGCCTTCCAGACCGGCCGCGGATCCGCCCCGATGGGCGAGCTGCCGATTCCCATCGCACCGCCCGTCCAGCAGCCGCAGGCGCCCGGCGCGGGCCCTGCCCGGCCGATCCTGCCGGCCACGCCGGCTGTCCCCGGCATGCCCGACGTGCCGCGCTGAGGCGGCGGCCCCGGTGCCGGGCGCGGCTGTCCGGCGGCGCCGGACGGCTACGCCTGTCGCGAGACGTGCGCACCCAGCTGCTGCAGGCGCTCGACGAGCTGCGTGTAGCCGCGCTCCACCGTCTCGAGCGGCGCGAGACTGCTCTCCCCCTCGGCCGCCAGCGCTGCCGCAATCAGCGCCATCCCGGATCGCAGGTCCCGGCTGTCGAGCGGCCGTCCGCGCAGCCGGCTCGGGCCGTTGACGATGATGCGGTGGGGGTCGCACAGGAACAGGTCGGCCCGCATCCCGCTGAGCTGTTCCAGCGCGAAGAGCCGCAGCTCGTACATCCAGTCATGCACGAGCGTGCGCCCTTCCGCCTGCGTGGCCAGCACGGTCACGAGGCTCACCAGATCGCTCGGAAAGCCGGGCCAGAGGCCGGTCGTGATCCGGCCGGCCGCCACCGGCTTCGATTCCTCGATCCGGAACGTCCCGCCCTCCATGCTGCAGCGGACCCGCATCTGCTTGAGCACGGCGGTGATCACCTCGATGTCCTCGCCCCGCGCCCCGCCGATTTCGATCGTCCCGCCGGTGACCGCGGCGACGACGGCCCAGCTGCCGGCCTCGATGTAGTCCCCGCTCAGGCGATGCGCGGCGGCCCCCAGCCGGTGCCCGCCGTCGATCCTGATCGTCGACGTGCCGGCGCCGGTGATGCCGGCCCCCATCTTCTGGAGGAACTCGCACAGCTCCACGACGTGGGGCTCGCACGCGGCATGGCGGATCTCGGTCAGGCCGGGGGCGGCCGCCGCCGCGAGCACCGCGGTCTCGGTGCCGGTCACCGAGGCTTCCTGGAGATACATCGACGTCGGGCGCAGGCCGTCGGGGGCGTCGAGCGCGTGCAGCTCGCCCTCCAGGGACCGGGCCCCCATCGCGCGGAGCGCCTCCAGGTGGGTCCCGATCGTCCGGCGCGCCGGGAAGTCGCCCCCGGGAGGCGCCAGCCGCGCCCGGCCGCGCCGGGCGAGCAGCGGCCCGAGCAGCAGCACCGATCCGCGCAGCCGGCCGACCAGCGCGCGGTCCGGCTCGTCCTTGGTGACACGCGCGCACCGGACCCGGAGCGTCGAGCTGCCGAGACCGTCGACGTCGGCCCCGAGGTCCTCGAGCAGGCGCACCATCACTTCGACGTCGCCGATCCGCGGCATGTTCGACAGCGTGCACTCGTGCTCGGTCAGCAGGCAGGCGGCCAGCAGCGGCAGTGCCGCGTTCTTGTTCCCCTCGACGTCGAGCCGGCCCGACAGCCGGACCCCTCCTTCGATCAGCAGCGTGGACATGCGCGCAGTGCCACTCCTTCTCCGAGCCGTGACCGGCTCAGAACTCCCCGAGGTACACGATTTCTTCCCGGAGCTCGACGCCGAACCGCTCGCGGACTTCCCGCCGGCACAGATCGACCAGCGTCCTGATGTCGCGCGCGCTGGCGTGACCGTCGTTGACGATGAAATTGCCGTGCGCCGGCGACACCCGCGCCCCGCCCACGGCCCGGCCCTTCAGGCCGGCCCGGTCGACCAGCGCGCCGGCCGACGCCGGCAGGCCGGGCGGGACGGCATCGCGCGCCGGATCGGGATTCTGAAAAATGCAGCCGGCGCTCGGCGTCTCGAGCGGCTGCGTCCGCTTGCGGAACGCCAGCGACTGGCGGGCCACCGCGCGCAGCGCCCCGGACTCGCCCGGCCGGACGATGAACACGGCCGACAGCAGCACCTCGCGGGTCCGCTGCAGCCGGCTTCGATCGTAGCCGAATTCCATCGCCGCCTGCGGCACGTCCAGCACGGCCCCGTCCGGCGTCACCAGCCGCACCTCCGCGACGAGGTCGCCGAGCAGCCGTCCGCCGTAGTGCGCGTTGCCCCAGATCCCGCCGCCGACCGTCCCCGGCGTCCCGGCCCAGGCCTCCAGCCCCGCCAGACCGCGCCCGATCGTCCAGCGCACCAGGCCGTTGATCGTGACCGCCGCGTCGGCCCGCACGCGCTCCGGGCCTTCGGGCGCGATGCCGCCGCCGCGCGGACGGATGACGAGCCCGCGAATCCCCCGGTCGCCGACCAGCACGTTCGAGCCGCCGCCGAGCATCGTCGCCGGCACGCCGGCCTCGCGCGCGAGCGCCAGCGCCGTGCGCAGTTCGGCTTCGGTCCGTGTCTCGAGCAGCCAGTCGGCCGCCCCGCCGACCCGGAACGTCGTCAGCGGCGCGAGCGGCACGCGGCGCGCCACCCGGCCGGGGCCGAAGACCTCCACCAGCCGGGCGTCGAGCCGATCGGCGCCCGCCTCCCCCGTTCCGCCGTCGCGCCTCTGCCGTTCGTGCTGCATCACCGATCACCACCGGCGGCACCGCGCCGCGCCGATCCGCTCACCCCTGCACGAACGGACGCTCCCGCTCGATGAGGGCAGCGACCGCCTGGCGCGGCGAGCAGATCTCGAACCCGATCCAGTCTCCCGGCGCCAGCTGTCCGGCGATCGCCAGATCGGCCGTGATGAGCGTCGCGATCTTCGGGTAACCGCCCGCGGTCTGCCGATCGGCCATCAGCAGGATCGGCTGTCCGGACGCCGGGACCTGCAGGACGCCCAGCGGCGTCGCATCGGAAATGATGTCCGCCCCGCGCGCGTGTTCCAGCCGCGGGCCGTCCAGACGGTACCCCATCCGGTCCGATCGGGTCGTAATCGTGTACCGCGACGCGCCGAGCGTCGCCATCGCCGCGTCGGTGAAGTACCCGGCCTGCGGCCCGGGCAGGACGCGCACCACGGCGCCCCGGGCCGGCAGCGCCACGATCGCGCGCCGGGATCGGCCGGGCGGCGCGTGCGCGCCGCCCGCGGTGCCGATCTCCAGGCGGTCGCCCGCCCGCAGCGCCCGCCCTTCGACGCCGCCCATCGCGCTGACGAGCTGCGTTGCGCGGCTTCCGAGGACGGGCGGGACCTGGATGCCGTCGGGCACCGCCAGGTAGGCCCGCGCGCCGCCACGACGCGCCCCGAAGGCCAGCACGGCGCCGGCCGGCGCGGCGCACACCGTGTGCATCGGCACCGCCCGATCGCCGAGACGGGGCGACAGGTCGGCGCCGGCCACCACGAACCGCGCGTCCTGCTCGAACACGAGTTCGGGTCCGATCAGCGTGATCTCGAGCGTCGCCGCCGTCTCGGCGTTGCCGAGAATCAGGTTGGCGAGCCGATGGGCGTACGGATCCATCGGGCCGCCCACCGGCACGCCCTGCGCCTGGTATCCCCAGCGCCCGAGATCCTGAACCGTCGTCAGCAGGCCCGGCCTGATGATCCGGATGGCTCCCACGATGCGTCGACGCGCCTCAAGCGGGCGCGGCCTCGCCGGACAGCCGCGCGAACTCTCCGGCTGAAATCGGGACGAAGCGCACGGCGTCCCCCGCCTGCAGCAGACACGGCTGCGCCCGTCCCAGGTCGAACGGCTCGAGCGGCGTGCGGCCGATCAGCTGCCAGCCCCCCGGCGTCTCGGTCGGATAGATTCCGGTCTGAAAGCCGGCAATCCCGACCGACCGGGCGGGAACGCGCACGCGCGGCGTCGCGTGGCGCGGCACCGCGATCCGATCGTCGACGCGGCCCAGATAGGCGAAGCCCGGGACGAAGCCCAGCATGTAGACGCGATAGACGCGCGCCGTGTGCAGGCGGACGACCTCCTCCTCCGGACAGCCGGCGCGGCGCGCCACCTCCGGCAGATCGGGGCCGAAGGTCCCGCCGTAGCAGACCGGAATCTCGATCGGCGCGGGCGTGCGCCGCCCCCGGGGCGCCGGCCGGGCGGCCGCCTCTTCCAGCGCGGCGCCGAGGGCGGTCACATCGGTCCGCAGGGGATCGAACGACACGGCGACCGAGCAATAGGTCGGCACGATGTCGCGCACGCCGGCGAAGCCCGCGGCCGCGATCGCCCGCGCCACGGCCAGCGCGCGCGCATTCACGGCGGGGCTCACCCGCGCCTCGAATTCGACGATGAGCGTCGAGTCGCCGGCCCCGACGATGCGCGGCCCCGCCTTCGCGCGCGGTCCCCTCATGCGCGCAGCGCCTCGAGCATCCGGCGGTGGATGCCGCCGAACCCGCCGTTGGACATGATCACCACGCGGTCGCCCTCCCGCCGCTCGCGGACGACCGTCGCCACGATCTCGTCGATCGCCGCGACGTACCGCGCCGAGTTCCCGCGGGCCTTCAGATCCGCGACGAGCTGCGGCACCGACAACTGCTCGGCCTCCGGCAGGCGGCTGCGGTAGACGGCGGCGATCACGACTTCGTCCGCCGCCGCGAAGGCGCGCGCGAAGTCTTCCTGGAAGATCCGGCGGCACGACGAGGCGGACCGCGGCTCGAAGATCGCCCAGATCCGTCCGTCCGGCTGCGACGCGCGCAGGGCCGCCAGCGTCTCGGCGACCGCGGTCGGATGATGCGCGAAGTCGTCGTAGACCGTGACCCCGCCCGCTGTGCCCGCGATCTCCAGCCGCCGCCGGACGCCCGCGAAGCGCCGCAGGCCCTCCGCCAGTCCTTCCGGATCGAGGCCGACCTCGACACCGACGGCCAGCGCGGCCAGGGCGTTGCGCACGTTGTGCCCGCCGAGCAGGGGAACCTCGAACGTGCCGAACGTCCTTCCGTGCCGCCGCACCTTGAACGCCGTCCGTTCCGGGCCCGGCTGGAGGTCGTACGCCTGCCAGGTCAGGCCGTCCAGCAGGCCGAACGTCTGGACGCGGGAGTGCGCCCGCACGGCCAGCGCGGCCGCCTCGGGACTGTCGCCCCCCAGCAGCAGCAGGCCGCGCCGCGGCACCAGGTTGACGAGGCGCTGGAACGCCAGGCGCACGGCGTCGAGATCCTCGTAGATGTCCGCATGATCGAACTCGATGTTGCCGATCACGGCGATGTCGGGCAGGTACTTGAGGAACTTGGCCGTCTTGTCGAAGAACGCGCTGTCGTACTCGTCGCCCTCGATGACGAAGTCGCGCCCGCGGCCGACGCGGTAGCTCGACCCGCCGGCGCCGAAGTTCCGGGCGATGCCGCCGACCAGCACGCTCGGATCGGCCCCCCCGTGCGTCAACAGCCACCCGGCCAGCGAGGTCGTCGTCGTCTTGCCGTGCGTGCCGGCGATGACGATCGAGCGCGCGCCCCAGAGAAACTGGTCGCGGACCGCTTCCGGCAGCGAGCAGTACCGGATCTTGCGGTCCAGCACTTCCTCGATCTCCGGATTGCCCCGGGAGATCGCGTTGCCGACGACGACCAGATCGAGATCGGCCGTGATGTGGGCGGCGTCGAACCCCTCGAGCACCGCGATCCCCTCCTCCGCCAGGAACTCGCTCATCGGCGGATACACGTGCTCGTCGGACCCGGAGACGACCAGCCCCTTGCGCTGCAGGAGCGCCGCCAGCGTCGCCATCGCCGTGCCGCAGATGCCGATGAAATAGACCCGCTGCGTCATGTCCCCGCCTCGACGGCCGCTTCGTCGATCACGAGCCGCGGCCGGTCGCCTCCGATGACCCGGGCGGTGACGCCGAACGGCAGGGTCCACGCCGGCCCGGTCGTGTGGCCGGACGGAAAGCCGAACAGGACCGGCCCCGGGAAGTCGGCCAGCACGTCGCCAATCACCGCGCGCGCCGACGGCCCGCCGCCCGGCTCGTCGCAGCCGCGCATTTCTCCGAAGACGAGCCCGGCCGCCGGCGCCAGGATGCCGGCCAGCCGGAGCTGCGTCAGCAGCCGGTCGAGCCGGTAAGGGCGCTCGCCGACGTCCTCGAGGAACAGCACACAGCCCGGCGGCGGCAGGAACGCGTACGGGGTCCCGAGCGACGCCGCCAGCTGCGTGAGCGTGCCGCCGAGCAGGGGGCCGGCCGCCTGCCCGCGCCGGACCGTCTCGAGCGACGCCGGCGCCAGCTCGCCGAGCGGCTCGGCGCGCATGACCGCGCGCAGGAACGTGTCGCGGTCGTAGCCCTCGGCGCCGCGCTCGAAGCGCCCGGCGACGGTCGGCCCGTGAAACGCGACGAGGCCGCAGCCGGTCGTCAGGAAGCTGAGCAGCGACGTGACGTCGCTGTAGCCGACGAAGACCTTCGGGGTGCGGCGCATCGCGTCGCGATCGAGCCAGGGCAGCACCTGCACGCTGCCATAGCCTCCCCGCGCCGCCACGATGCCGGCGATCGACGGATCGCGCCAGGCGTCGCCGAACGCGGCGGCCCGCACCGCCGGGTCGCCGGCGACGTACGACCGGCGGGCGAAGACGCGGTCATCGAACACCGGGACGAAGCCGAGCTGCCGGAGTTCGTCCAGGCCGCGATCGAACTCCTCGCGGCCGAACGGACTGGCCGGCGCCACGATCGCCAGCCGATCGCCCGGACGAAGCGCGCGTGGTCTGATCATGCGGACTGGGACATCCTTCCGTCAGAGAAACCGCGCCATTTCGTCGGCGACCGCCTGATGCGCAGCGGTGCCCACGAGCCGGCGCAGGTCCAACGCCGACGGCGGCCGCCCGCCGCGCGGCACCAGGGAGGGGGCGCCGCCGGCCCCGGCCGCCAGGAACCGCAGTTTCATCGCCTCGATCCGCCGCCAGGCGTCTTCGATCCGCGCGAACGGCAGCCCTTCGCGCTCCACGGCGTGAATGATCGCTTCGAGCGCGTGCGCCTGGCGGTCGTGATCCGTTCCGCAGATCAGCAGCCCGTCGCACCCGGCCGCCAGCGCGGCGACCGCCGCGTCGGCGACGTCCATCCGGCCGGCGATCGCCTGCATCTCCAGATCGTCGCTGAGCACCATCCCGCCGTAGCCGAGCTCCTCCTTCAGGAGGCCCCGCACGATCACGGGCGACAGCGTGGCCGGCCGCTCCTCGTCCAGCGCCGGCACGAGCACATGGGCGGTCATGATCGCCGCGACGCCGGCGTCGATGGCCGCCCGGAACGGCACGAACTCCACGGCCCGGAGCCGGTCGGGCGGATGCTCGACCAGCGGCAGCTCCTTGTGCGAATCGGTGCCCGTGTCCCCGTGCCCCGGAAAGTGCTTGCCGCAGGCCGCCACCCCCTCCGCCTGCAGCGTCCGGACGATCACGGCCCCGAGGCGCGCGACGAGATCGGGGCGGTCGGACAGCGCCCGGTCGCCGATCACCGGGTTCTTCGGATTCGTGTGCACGTCCAGGACCGGCGCGTAGTCGAGCGTCACCCCGACCGCGCGCAATTCGGCCGCGAGGGCGCGGGCGAAGCGTTCGGCCAGCCCGGAATCGCCGCTCCGCCCGAGCGTGCTCATCGGCGGCCACTCGGTGAACGGCGCGCGCAGGCGCGCCACCCGCCCGCCCTCCTGATCGACGCTGATCCAGAGCGGCAGCTCCCGCTCCAGGCGCTGCAGCTCGAACGTGAGATCGGCCGTCTGTTCCGGCCCGTCGACGTTCCGTCCGAAGAGAATCACCCCCCCGAGGTCGAACTCGCGGGCGAGCGCCTTCAGTTCGGCCGGCACGACGCGGCCGTCGAATCCGGCAATCAGCAGACGTCCGACGTGGCGGCGCAGTTCGCGGAGCGACATGTGAGCGGGTACGGGCCCGAATGCGCCTTCATTATAATGCCCTGGTGCACATCCACTCCTCGGCGCCGACCCGCATCGATCTGGCGGGCGGGACGCTCGATATCTGGCCCCTGTACCTGTTCCACGACGGCGCGCAGACGATCAACGCCGCCATCTCCATCCGCGCCCACGCGCGCCTCGACATGCGCACGGACGGCCTGGTCGAAATCCGGTCGGTCGATACCGGGCGGGCGGTCCCGGCCACCCGTCCCGAGGCGCTCGCCACCGACACGACGCTGCCGCTCCTCAGCCGCCTCCTCCGGTTCTTCGAGGCCGGCAACGTCACGCTGACCACGCAGAGCGACTCGCCGGCCGGCGCCGGCCTGGCGGGGTCGTCGGCCCTCAACATCGCGGTCTGTGGGGCGCTGGCGCGATGGAAGGGCGCCAGCAACCGGCGCCGCGACGACCTGCTGCTGACGGCGATGAACGTGGAAGCGCAGGTCCTCGGGGTGCCGACCGGCGTGCAGGACTACCGCCCGGCCCTCTTCGGCGGCATCGCCGCCATCGAACTCCGCGTGGACGGCATCCACCGCGAGCCGCTCGACGTCGACCCGGCCGAGCTGCAGCGGCGCCTGGTGCTCGCCTACACGGGGGCCCCGCGCAATTCCGGCACGAACAACTGGGAGATCATGAAGCGGCACCTCGACGGCGACCGGGCGGTCTTCGACCGCTTCGAGCGGATCCGGGACACCGCCGCCGCGATGCGCGAGGCGCTGACCCGCGGCGACTGGGCGCGGACCGGCCGGCTCATCGCGGAGGAATGGGACAACCGCCGCCAGCTGGCGCCCGGCGTGACGACGCCCGCCATCGACGCGCTGATCGGCCGGGCCCTGCGCGCCGGCGCCCTGTCGGCCAAGGTGTGCGGCGCGGGCGGCGGCGGCTGCCTGATCTGCTACGCCCAGCCAGACGGCCTGCCGGCCGTCCGCGAGGCGCTCGCCGCGGGCGGCGCCCGGCTGCTGGAGTTCGAGATCGACCTGGAAGGGCTGCGGATTGGATAACCTCGCCATCGCGCGGATCCTCGGGGAGACGGCCGACCTGCTGGAGCTGCAGGCGGCCAATCCGTTCAAGATCCGGGCCTATCGCCAGGCCGCCGAGACGGTCGCCGCCTGCGCGGCGCCGCTGGCCGCGCTGGACGAGGCGCGCCTGCGCGAACTGCCGGGCATCGGCCGGGACCTGGCCGCCCGCATCCGGGAGATCGCCGACACCGGCGACACCGAGGCGCACCGCCAGCTTGTCGCGGAGTTCCCGCCGGCGCTGCTCGACCTGCTGCAGCTCCAGGGCGTCGGACCGAAGACGATCGCCGCGCTCCACGCCCAGCTGCAGATCGCCTCGCTCGACGATCTCGAGCAGGCCGCGCGGGACGGGCGGCTGGAAACGCTGCGCGGCATGGGGGCGAAGAAGACGGAGCAGATCCTCCGCGCGATCGAAGCGCGGCGCCGCCACGCGTCGCGGCACCTCACCGCCGACGCGGCCGACGCGGCGGCGACGCTGGCGGCCGACCTCGCCGCCGTCGCGCCCGGCACGGTGCTCGCGCCGGCCGGAAGCGTCCGGCGCGGCACCGACACCTGCGGCAATCTCGACCTCCTCGCCGTCGGCGGTCCGGCCTCCCTCACCGGCGCCTTCGCGCGCCATCCGCTCGTCGAGCGCGTCCTCACGGGCGGCGAGACCGGCGCGAGCGTCCTGCTCCGGGGCGGCCTCCGGGCCGATCTGCGCCTCGTCGAGCCGGCGAGCGGAGGCGCGGCGCTGCAGTACTTCACCGGATCCCGGTCGCACCACCTCGCCTTGCGCGCATGGGCGGCGGCGCGCGGCTTCACGCTGAACGAGCACGGGCTCTTCGCGGCCGGCACGGGCGACCGGATCGCCGCCGACCGGGAGGAGGCGATCTACGAGGCGCTCGCGTTGAGCTGGGTGCCGCCCGAGCTGCGCGAGGGCCGCGGCGAGATCGAGGCGGCCGCCGACGGCCGTCTGCCGCGCCTGATCGAACGGGCCGACCTGCGCGGGGATCTGCACACGCACACGACGGAGACGGACGGGCGCGACGACATCGAAACGATGGCGCTGGCGGCTCGCGAGGCCGGCCTGGCCTACCTGGCGGTCACCGATCACAGCCGGGCGCTGGCCATGGCCAACGGCCTCGACGAGCGCCGCGCCCTGGCGCACGCCGCGCGCATCCGCGACGTCGGACGCCGGATCGACGGCATCACGCTGCTCGCCGGCATCGAGTGCGACATCCGGCCCGATGGCACGATGGATCTGGCGGACGACTGCCTGGCGGAACTGGATCTGGTCATCGCGTCGGTGCACTCCGCGTTCACCCAGGAGCCGGCCCGGATGACCGATCGGCTGCTGCGCGCGATCGCCTGCCCGTTCGTCGACATCATCGGCCACCCGACCGGCCGCCTCCTGCTCCGCCGCGAGCCGTACCGCGCCGACGTCGAGGCGGTGATCGACGCGGCGGCCGCACACGGCGTCGCGCTCGAGATCAACGGCCAGATCGAACGCCGCGATCTGGACGACGTCCACGCCCGGCTCGCGCGCGACCGCGGCGTCAAGCTGACCATCGCCAGCGACGCGCACGCGCGGAGCGCATTCGGGCTGCTGCACTGGGGCGTGGTCACGGCGCGTCGCGCCTGGTTGACGGCCGACGATGTCCTCAATACACGGCCGGTCGACGCGTTCCGCGCCGGCCTGCGCCGGAACGCCGCGCGCCGGCCGGCGTGAACGGAGCTTCCATGGACGCCCTCGCCGAGATCAAACGGCTCTACTATCAGGCCAGCCGCTCCACGATCACGCGCGACCTCGCCCGGGCGGTCGAGCTGCTGAAATCGCTCCCGGACGAGGAGGCTCGCGAACGCGCGGCGGTCTACATGGACGGGCTGTCGCAGATGCGCTCGGAATGGGGCGGGCACGAACCTTCGGCCAACCGGCGGCCGCCGCGGCGGCTGCCCGGCGGATCGTCCCGTCGCTGAGCGGCAGGCGCCGGACGCGGATGCCGGCCGGGACTCAGCGCCGGCTGCTCGACGTCACCACTTTGCGGCGGGCGGCGATGCGGAGGGGATCGGGGACGTTTCGATCGATCGAGACCGCGTTCACGTCGCGATCGTTCAGGCGGGCGAGCAGGTTGAGCGACACCGCCAGCGGCGTCTTCGGGTTCCGGACCAGCCCCAGAATCACCCCGTAATTGCGCGTCCAGGCGCGGTTGGCCGCAATCGTCCGCAGGATGTCCTCCGCGATGGTCGCCATCCGCGCGAACCCTTCGATTTCATCGTCGCCCAGGCGAGGGCTGCTGAGCACGGCGGCCGCCACCATCTTGTTCGGATCGCGAATCAGAATCGCGCGCTCCTCCCGGCTGCCCTTCAGCGCCACCTTGAGCTTGTCGGTGAGCGTCATCCCCATCAGCCGCTGCACCGCCGGCTGCCGCGCGTCGTCTCCGGCGACGGCGTCGGCCTCCGCCTCCTCTCCAATGCCGGCGTCGGCGTCCTGCGCCTCGATGAGCGGCGCGTCCCCGTCGCCGCCCGCGTCGGGCGCCGCCTCGACGCCCCTGGCCGCGAAGAACGCCCGCAGGCCCTGCGGCACGTCAGGGCGGGCGAGAAACGCGGCGAGGATCCCGGGGGCAATCCGCCCGAGCGTCTGGTCTGCGGCCGCGGCGACCGCCGGATCGGGATCGTCGACGAGCAGCGCCAGCAGCGCGAGCTGATCGATCGCGCGGGGCGCGAAGGCGCCGCGGGCCGCGAGCAGCCGCACGTCGTGCGCCACTTCACCGCGGCGGAAGAGGTCGATCAGGGGGCTTCGAAGCCCGGTGTCCATGGGGAGTCGCTCAGGAATGAGCGGCGCGCGCGCCGCCGCCCGCCGCCGGGAGAGGGCCGATCAACGGCCTGCGGCCAGGAACGTGCGGTAATTGCCGGGGTCGATCCGGACGGTGACGACCTGTCCCCGGCCCCCCAGCGCCCGGGCCGCTTCGCCGTTGATGGTCAGCTCGAGCGCCGCGGCGTCGCCGGCCGTGAGCACCACCTGGTCGCGCACCTGCAGCACCGCATGTTCCCCCGGCTCCAGCAGACGCTGAATCGACCGGTGCCCGTCGACCGTCGCCGAGACCCAGCACGCCGACCGCGCCGCGATCGCGACCTGCAGCAGATCGGACCGCGCCGACGCGGTCGCGGGATGATCGACCACCGCCGACGTGCCGACGGCGGACCGCACGCCCCCGCCGGCATCAGCCACCACGCTGGCGTCCACGCCGGTCGAGGCCCGGAACCCGGACACCGCCAGATACCCCGCCAGGAGCAGCGCCGGCAGCCCGAGTCCGGCCAGCCGCGCGAGACGACCGAACCGGCGCTTCTGCTTCTCGCGGACCTGCCGCTCTTCCTGTTCGTGCTTGACCGGATGTCCGGCGAGCACCGACTCCTGCGGGAAACTCGCGATGAAATCCCGGACGGTCTGTTCGGGATCCAGTCCGACCTCGGTCGCGTACGCGCGCACGAAGGCGCGCGAGAAGATGCCGCCGGGAAGCCGCGAGATGTCGTTGCGTTCGAGCGCTTCGAGCGCGGGAAGGGAAATCCTGGTGACGCCGGCAATACGCCGGAGCGAGATCTCGCGAGCTTCGCGAGCGCTCCTCAGACGGGCACCGAATGTGGACTCGTGGCGATCAGGCATCCTCGACCGGGTTGCAGATTGATCGAATACCCGACGAACCGCACCCTGGGTGGGCAACGGCCGTCACCGAACGCCGTCATTCGCCCTATCTTAAGGAAGCGGAGCGGGTTGTGTCAAACAGGATACGCAGGGTTTGCACGATGTCTCCCAGATCAGACGCCCAAGCTTTGCCGTTCGTTCCCGTCGGCTGGAACAATCCGATCGCGGCGAGGCCGGCCGCGCCGGCTTGCGCGACCTCGGCCGCCGTCTCGATCGTCACTCCCCCGATCGCCAGGACGGGCAGATCGACGGCGCGCACCGTCTCGGCCAGCACGGCCGTGCCCACCACCGGATGGCCGTCCGGTTTCGAGCGCGAGGGAAAGACGGTGCCGAGCAGCACGTAGTCGAGTCCGCCCGCTGCGGCGACGCGCCGCGCTTCCGCGGCGCCGTGCACGGATCGCCCGATCAGAAACCCCGGCGGCGTGATCCCGCGCACACGCGCCGCGTCCATGGACGCGGCCCGCAGGTGCACGCCGTGCGCGCCGGCGGCCAGCGCGACGTCGACACGCTCATTGACGACGATCCGCGTGGCGGGACCGGCCGCGGCGACGGCACGCGATACGAGCGCGGCCAGCGCACCCGCTTCGAGATCCGGCTCCCGGACCTGGACCAGATCGACGCCGGCGCGTGCGGCGGCCGCGACCTGATCGATCAGGGCGTCCTGGCGGGAGGCTTCGTCCTCGGGGACCACGGGAAGGCGACGGCGATCGGTGACGAGGCAGAGCAGCGGCCGCATCAGTCTTCGATCGGCAGGTCCGCCGGCTCGGTCTCGACCGACGCGTCGTCTCTCGGCCCGGCCGCGGGGCGCCCGCGCCCCGCGCCGGGCCCCGGCGCTCCGCCGCGGGGCGGCCGCACGGTGCCGCCGACGAGATACGCCAGGTCCACCAGACCGACGTACAGGTTGATCAGCCCCAGGCCGGTCACCGCCCCCCGTACGAAGTTGTTCGTCAGGAGGACCTGCAGCCAGGGGACGGCTTCGGTGAAGTAGTTCCGCTCCCAGAAGACCGTCCACGGCACGGCGATCAGCAGGAGCCCCATCTCGATGAACAGTGCGACCAGCAGCAAACGCCTGAACAGGAGACTACCCTCGCATCTCGGACTTCGACAACCGATCGATGCGATCGGTCACGTCGCGGTATCGACCCGCTTCCGCCCGGAGCTCCAGGTACACCGCCAGCGCGCGGGCGCACTCGCCGCCGCGCTCCAGGGCGCGCCCGAGATCGTACAGCAGCGCCCGGCTCCCTTCCGCCGTCGGCGCGGGCGCCTGCGCCGCGTGCTCGAACCACTCGACCGCCTGCGGCCAGCGCTCCCGCCGCGCCAGCAGCCGCGCCAGCCGGCCGGCCGCGTCGAACCGAAGCCGCGGTGACCGGGCCGCCGCCTCGAACAGCGCCACCGCTTCGTCTTCCCGCCCGGTCGCTTCACACTCGACCGCCTGCTGGTACTTCCGCGTGGCGGCCTGGAGCCCCGGCTCGCGGCCCACCTCGTCGCGAAGCTCGCGAAAGACCCCCTCCAGGTCGGTGGGCCCGCCGGGCGCCGGCGCTGGCGGCCCGTTCAGACGCGCAAGCTCCGCGCTCAGATCGATCTCCTGGTCGGCCATCGGCTCCGCCCCGGAAGCGGTCCGGCCCAATTCGGCGTCCGAGAACAGACTCGTCACGTCGATCGCGCTCGCGCTCAGTTCGAACACGTTAGCAAAGCCGCCCCAATCCGGAGCGGGCGGAGACGGGACCCGAGGCGGCCGGCCGGAATCCGGCACGGCCGGCGCCGGCGGCTGCCCGGTTGCGGCGTCCCGGGCGGCCGCAGGCGCCTCCCGCACGTCGGGATCCGGCTCCGCCACGGAGGCGGCCTCCTCGACCGGCTCGACCGGCTCGGCCAGGCCGGCCGACGGCCCGTCCTGCCCGCCGCCGGCCTGGCCCGGCGCGGGCAGGTCGGCGACCGCCTCGACGGCCGGCAGGTTCAGATCGAGATCGGGCGCGTCCAGTGCGGCCTGCCCTTCGAGCCGGTCGGCGATCAACCGCTCCGGGTCGGCCTCACCCAGCAGCCTCAGCGCCTGGCGCAGGCGCTCGACATGGGCCGGCTCGTCCGGCTCGCACGCCACCAGGTCCTCGGCAATCACGCGCGCCTCGCTGCCCGCGCCGGCTGCCAGGTACGCGTCGGCCAGCTGGGCCTGGGCCGCCGAGATGCGGTTGTGCAGGCCGCCATCGACGCACAGCTCGACCAGTTTCATCAGGGCCGGCAGGTGATACGGCGCGCGTTCGACGAATTCGCCGACCGCGGCCACTGCGGCCGGCCACTCCTGCCGCGCCGCCGCCAGATCCGCCACCACCTCGACGCAGGGAAAGGCCATCTCCGGCGACACGTCCCGCAGCCGGCGCCCGAGCGCACCCACGGCGCCCTCCGAGTCGGTCGACGCGACGCGTCGCAAAGCCGCCTCGCCGCGGTCCAGCCGCCCGGCGCGCAATTCGATTTCGGCCGCCAGCAGGAGCAGCGCCGAATCCTCGCCGGCCGCCTCCGGCGTCAGATATTCGCCGGCGCGCGCCCAGTCGCCCCGTCCGGCGTACGCCCGGGCCAGAATGGCGCGCGTCGCCGCGTCCGCCGGGTCGCGGGCGACCGCCTCGGCCAGCACCTCGAGCCCCGCGTCGACCTCCCCCCGGTCCGCCAGCAGCTGTCCCAGCGCCCTGAAGTGCGCGGCGTCGGTCGCCAGCTCGCGCGTGCCGGCCACCTCTCCGCGCTCGAGGAGCAGATGCATCAGGGCCCGTCGCGTCTCCTCGTCGCGCGGGTCGAGCGCGAGCGCCTCCCGCAGCACGGCGAGCGCCTCCTCGTCGCGCTTCTTCTTCAGGAGGTCGTTCGCCAGCTCGCGCAGCGGCCCCGCCGTCACCGCCTCGCCGAGATCCGCGCGCGCATGGGCTGCCGCCAGCCGGGCGTCGACGTCGGCCGGGTCCAGGTCGCCGAGGCGCGCCCGGACTTCCGCCGCGCCCCGCCGGTCGCCGCGGGCCAGGCGCCGCCCGGCCACGGCGGTCAACGCCGCCTTCGCGTCGGCCAGCAGGCCCTGCCGGGCGGCGATGTCGGCCGACCGCAGCAGCGCCGGCTCGTCGTCCGGACTGACCTTCAGGATTTTCTTGTAGAGGGCGGCCGCCTTGGGCAGGAAGCCTTCGCGGTCGAGGTGCGCCGCAATGCGCGCGTACTGCCGGACCGCCTGTTCGGTCTGGCCCGCCCGCACGTACAGGTCGCCGAGCGCGTTCGCCGTCGTGAGATCGAGCGGCTGCTCCTCGACCACCCGCACGTATTCCGCGATGGCCAGATCCAGCCGGCCCTGCCGCAGCAGTTTCTCCGCTTTTCGCAGTGCGGTGTCGCGATCGGTGGCCACGCTACTCCCGCCGGCGCCCGGAGCCCGGGCCTCACGCCCTATGAGTCCATGGTATCAAACAGCGACGCGGGTCGGAACGTGCGGCGGTGCAGCGGCGAGCAGCCGAACCGGGCGACCGCGGCCAGATGGGCCGCCGTCGCATACCCCTTGTGACGGTCGAAGCCGTAGCGGGGATCCTGGACGTGCCAGACCGCCATCTCCCGGTCGCGCGTCACCTTGGCCACGATCGACGCCGCGGCAATGGCCGCGCAGAGCCGATCCCCGTGCACGACCGGCCGCTGCGCCATCGGCAGCCCGGGAATCCTGAACGCATCGACCAGCACCAGGTCCGGCAGGGGGCCGAGCGCCATCACGGCACGCCGCATCGCCTGCAGCGACGCGCGGTGGATGTTGATCCGGTCGATTTCCTCGGGAGTGCAGGAGGCGACGGCCCACGTCGCCGTCGCCGTGATCTGGTCGTAGAGCCGCTCGCGCGCCGCTGCCGTCAGCTGCTTCGAGTCGCGGAGGCCGGTAATGCGGCAGCCGGTCCCGAGCACGACGGCGGCCGCCGTGACGGGCCCGGCCAGACAGCCTCGCCCGACCTCGTCGACGCCGGCCACCCGCGCGAAGCCGATCCGCCGCAGGGCGTTTTCGAGCGTGCGCCGGGCTGACTGGCGGGCCATGGGGTGGAGACCGCTGGTGCGGCCGGACGCGCCGATCCACGGGCTCAGGGGCCCGCGGCTTCCCGCGCCGGCCGCTCGGCGCCGGCTATCCCGCGCGCTTCGCGGTCTCGCGCATCCGGGCGGCCTTTCCGCGCCGCTCGCGCAGGAAGTAGAGCTTGGCCCGCCGCACCTTCGCGGACCGGACGATGTCGACCTTCTGGATGATCGGCGAGTGCAGCGGGAAGATCCGCTCGACGCCCTGACCGAACGACATCTTGCGCACGGTGAACGACGCGCGCGTGCCGCCGCGGTGCATGCCGATGATGATCCCCTCGAAAATCTGGATCCGCTCCTTCTCGCCCTCGCGGACCTTCACGTGCACGCGGACCGTATCGCCCGACCTCATCTGCGGCCGTTCGGTGAGCTGGCCCTGTTCAATCGTTTCAATCGCGCCCATCTCCGTCCCCCTTCTCCCGTTCCGCGACCAGTTCACGCAGAACTTCCCGTTCTTCCTCGTCCAGGACCGCATCCCCCAGCAGATCCGGCCGCCGGTTGAGTGTCCGCACGATCGCCTGGCGTTTGCGCCAGCGGCGAATCGCGCCATGGTTCCCCGACAGCAGCACGTCCGGCACGCTCGCGTTCCTGAAGACCGCCGGCCGCGTGTACTGCGGAAAATCCAGCAGGCCGCGCGTGAACGAATCACCCTCGACCGACTGCTCGTCGCCCACCACGCCGGGCACCAGCCGCGCCACCGCGTCCAGCACGACCAGCGCCGGCAGCTCGCCCCCGCTCAGGACGTAGTCGCCGATCGAGATCTCGTCGGTCGCGAGCTGCTCGCGCACCCGCTCGTCGAATCCCTCGTACCGGCCGCACACCAGCACGACGTGCGCCACGCGGCTGAGCCGCGCCGCCTCGGCCTGGCAGAACGGGCGGCCCTGCGGCGTCAGGAGCACCACCGCGCACGGCGTGCCCCGCCGCGCCCGGATGGTCTCGACCGCGCGGAACAGCGGCTCGGGCTTCAACACCATCCCGGGCCCGCCGCCGTACGGCACGTCATCGACGACGCGGTGGCGGTCGTCCGTGAAGTCGCGCAGGTCGTGCACCGCGACGTCGAGGAGCCCGCGCTCGATCGCCCGCCCGAGGACCCCCTCGCGCAGCGGCCCCTCGACCATCCGCGGGAAGATGGTCACGAGATCGAACGTCACGGCCGGCGGCATCGCCTCACCGCGAAGCGTCTCCGTCATCGGCGGGCCCGCCCTGCGCCGCCCGGCGGCATGAGGCGGCTCACCGGTTCAGCTCGAGCAGCCCGTCGGGCGGCCGGATCTCGATGAGCCGGTCGGCCGGGGCGACGCGAACGCAAATCTCGGCGACCAGCGGAATCAGCACCTCGCCGAGCGGCCCCCGCACCACCAGCCGGCTTCGTTCGAGCGGCCCCTCGACGGCGGCCACCGTTCCGACCGCCAGGCCCTCGACCGTGCGCACGTCGCAGCCCACGAGGTCGTGCCGGTAGAACACGGCGTCCGGCAGCGGATGCAGCGCTTCGGCCGGCACCCGCAGCTCGACGCCGGCGAGGGCCTCCGCCGCGGTCATCGAGTCGACCCCCTCCAGCCCGATCACCGGCCGCCCCTGGTGAAAGCGGACGGCGGTCACCGTCAGCGGCGCCGGCGTCCCTCCACGGACGACATACAGGACGGCGCCCGTCCGGAAGCGGTCGTGCGGAAAATCGGTTTCCAGGTTGACGATCACCTGGCCGCGGTTGCCGTGCGTCCGCGCCACCCGCCCGACGGTGATCATCTCGTCCCACTGCGGATCCACGCTAGCGGACCGGCGGGACGTCCCGGATTTCGAGCGTCACCTTGCGCCCTTCGTGCTCCGCGGTGGCGGCCACCAGCGTCCGCAGCGCCGCGGCGGTGCGTCCCTGGCGGCCGATCACCTTGCCGACGTCGCCCGGCGCGACGAACAGCTCGAGGACGGTCGTGCCGCGGTGCTCGGCTTCGTCGACCCGCACCGCCCCGGGATTGTCGGTCAGGGCGCGGGCCAGCACCTCGACCACGTCGCGCGCGCGGCTCATTGCGCGGGTCCGGCCGTCGCCTCCGGCGACGCCGCCGGGGCGGCAGGCACCGGGTGACGCGCCAGCAGGGTGCGGACGCTGTCGGACGGCAGCGCCCCGCGTTCCAGCCAGTAGGCGACCCGGTCGTGCTTGATCTCGAAGGTCTCGGGCTGCGCCCTGGGGTTGTAGTGCCCCAGGATCTCCACGAAACTGCCGTCGCGCGCGGCTTCCGAATTCGCCACGACGACGCGGAAATAGGGCCGCTTCTTCGAGCCCGTCCGTCTCATACGAATTGCCAGCATGATGCTCCTTGTCTGCCTCGAGTGCCTACCGCCGTCCCTGTCCCATCGACTGCAGCATGCCGAGCGCCCGGCGCCGGCCCTTTTTGCCGCCGCCCATCCCGCCGATCGACTTCAGCATCTTGCGCATCTGCACGAACTGCTTCAGCAGCCGATTCACTTCTTCGACCGACGTGCCGCTGCCGCGCGCGATCCGCTTGCGCCGGCTGCCGTTGAGGATGTGCTGGTGGCGCCGCTCCTGCGGCGTCATCGAGCCGATGATCGCCTCGATGCGCCCGAGCTGCTTCTCATCCGGCTTGTTCTCCGCGAGCGCCTTCATGTCGCCCATGCCGGGCAGCATGCCGATGATGTGCTCGAGCGGCCCCATCTTCCGGAGGGTCCGCAGCTGATCGCGGAAATCCTCCAGCGTGAAATCGTCGAGACGGATCTTCTCCTCGAGGCGCGCCGCCTGGTCGTGGTCGATGGCCGCCTCGGCCTTCTCGATGAGCGACAGCACGTCGCCCATCCCCAGAATGCGCGACACGACGCGGTCGGGATGGAACGGCTCGAAATCCTCCACCCGCTCGCCGCTCCCGACGAAGGCGATCGGCACGCCGACGACCGACACCACCGACAGCGCCGCGCCGCCCCGGGCGTCCCCGTCCAGCTTCGTCAGCACGACGCCGGTCACGCCCACGCGGCGGTTGAACTCGCCGGCGCTCTTGATGGCGTCCTGCCCGGTCATGGCATCGGCCACGTAGAGCCGGTCGGTCGGATCCACCGCCCGCTGGATCGCCTCGAGCTCGCCCATCAGCTCGTCGTCGATGTGCAGCCGGCCGGCCGTGTCGACGATGACCACGTCGAACCCGAGGGTGCGGGCCTCGGCCAGCGCTCCGGCGGCGCGCGCGACCGGATCCAGCTGGCCGGCCGGATCGTGCACGCGCAGCGAGGCCTGTGCGCCGAGGACGTTCAACTGCTGAATCGCCGCCGGCCGCCGCACGTCGGTCGACACCAGCAGCGGGTGCCGCCCCTGGCGCACCAGCCACTGCCCCAGCTTGGCCGACGTCGTCGTCTTGCCGGAGCCCTGCAGGCCGAGCAGCAGGATCACGCGCGGGCTGCGCGCCGCGGGCGGCAGGCCGCCGGGCGCGTCGCCGAACAGCGCGAGCATCTCCTCGCGCACGATCTTGACGACGTGCTGCGCGGGCGTGAGGCTGCGCAGCACCTCCTGGCCCATCGCCCGATCGCGCACCCGGTCGACGAACGCCTTGACGACCTTGAAGTTGACGTCCGCTTCGAGCAGCGCCAGCCGGATCTCCCGCAGCACGGACTCGACGGTCGTCTCCGTCAGCCGCGCCTGGCCGCGCAGCGTCCGGAACACCCCCTGGAGACGATCACTCAACGAGTCGAACATACGGCACACACCGGCCCTGCCGCCAGGCGCCCCCCGCGCCCGGAAACCGGGCCATGGCGCCTAAGCCCAACGAACGCAAACTCTTATCGTAATCGAGTGATGGCTGAGGTGTCAACGCGGGGCCGATCAGACCGACGACAGCTTGTGTCCCAGCTTTTCCTTCTTCGTCTTCAGGTACCGGCGGGTCGATTCCGACGGCGGAATTTCGAGCGGCACCGATTCGAGCACCGAGAGCCCGTAGCCCTCGAGCCCGACGAACTTTCGCGGATTGTTCGTCAGCAGCCGCATGGTCCGGACCCCGAGATCGCCGAGGATCTGGGCCCCGATGCCGTAGTCGCGCTGGTCGGGCTTGAAGCCCAGCCGCTCGTTCGCCTCGACGGTGTCGAAGCCCTGGTCCTGCAGCGCGTACGCCCGGATCTTGTTCGCCAGGCCGATGCCCCGCCCTTCCTGGTTGAGGTACAGGAGCACCCCGCGCCCTTCCGACGCGATGCGGGCCATGGCGGTTTCCAGCTGTTCGCCGCAATCGCAGCGCGCCGAATGAAAGACGTCGCCGGTCAGGCAGCGCGAGTGCACGCGCACCAGGATGTCGTCGCCGGCGCCGATGTCGCCGCAGACCAGCGCCACGTGGGTTTCCCGGTCGATCAGGCTCTCGTACGCATGCACGCGGAACACGCCGGCACGGGTCGGCAGATCCGCCGAGGCGACCGGCCGGACGAGCCGCTCCGTCCGCATGCGGTACTTGATCAGATCGGCGATGGTGATGATCAGCAGGCCGTGGCGCCTGGCGAAGCGGGTCAGGTCCGGCACCCGCGCCATCGAGCCGTCCTCGTTCATGATTTCGCAGATCACCCCGGCCGGATACAGCCCGGCGATCCGCGCGAGGTCGACGGCCGCCTCGGTCTGCCCGGCCCGGACCATCACGCCGCCGGCGCGGACGCGCAGCGGGAACATGTGCCCCGGGCGGGCCAGATCGGCGGGACGGGTCTTCGGGTCGATGGCCGCCAGCACGGTCGAGGCCCGGTCCTTCGCGGAGATGCCGGTGCTGGTGCTGCGCTTGGCCT
The DNA here is from genome assembly GCA_035534615.1 of Vicinamibacterales bacterium. Lineage (GTDB taxonomy): Bacteria > Acidobacteriota > Vicinamibacteria > Vicinamibacterales > CAVVIG01 > JAGWRA01. The sequence goes on along the minus strand of DATLRO010000089.1, from coordinate 149,335 downwards.
CGATCGACACGCAGAAGGCGGTATCGAAGCGCGCCGTGTTCTGGCTCACCATCAGCGGGATCTCGAGCTCGTCCAGCCGCTCGCCCGTCATCGGCATGCAGATCAGGCCGCGCCCGTAGCGCGCCATGAAGTTGATCACCTCCGGGGTGACCTTCTCCGCGGCAATCGTCAGGTCGCCCTCGTTCTCGCGATCCTCGTCGTCGACGACGATGATCATGCGGCCGGCCCTGATGGCCTCGATCGCCTGATCGACCGGCGCAAACGGCCCTGGCCGCCTGCGGGCTCCCTTCGCAATCCTCAAGTGCTGCGCCATAAGGCGTTCCGGCCCGGCCTGCGGGCCTCTCCTTCCCGCGTCAGTGCAGCGCGCCGCTGCCCAGCCCGCCCCCGGCCAGCTCCACGGCCCGCACCACGTACTTGCCGATGAGATCGCATTCGAGGTTGACGCGGTCCCGGGCGCGGCGGGTGCGGAAGTTCGTGTGCTCCCAGGTGAACGGCACGATCTGAATGTCGAAGCGATCCTCGCCGAGGCCGGCCACGGTGAGGCTCACCCCGTCGACCGCCACCGATCCGCGGTGCACGAAGTACGGCACCAGCAGCAGCGGGAACGACACCGTCATCCAGTGGACGTCGGCGTCGGCGCGGATCTCCTCGATCGTGCCCGTGCCGTCGACGTGCCCCTGCACCAGGTGGCCGCCCATCCGGCCGTCCGCGCGCACGGGCCGTTCCAGGTTCACCTGCGTGCCGCGGCTGAGCCCGCCGAGCGTGGTGACGCGCGACGTTTCGGGCCCGACGTCCGCATGCAGCTCCCCGGAGCTCTGCAGGATCACCGTCAGGCAGACGCCGTTGACCGCAAGACTGTCGCCGGGACTCAGCTCGCGCGCGAGATCGCTCGCGATGCGCAGCCGGTGGCCGGCGTTCGTCGGCTTCACCTCGATGACTTCGCCGACGGCTTCAATGAGGCCGGTGAACATAGCCCTCGATGATCACATCCGGTCCGCAGGTCTCCACGCGCAGGTCGCTCAGTGCGGCCAGCGGCACGGACCGTCCCCCCGCGAGCGGCACACCGCCGGTCCCCAGCACGTGTGGCGTCACGTACACCCGCACGTAATCGATCAGACCGGCGTCCCACGCGGCCGCCTGCAGTGCCGCGCCCCCCTCGAGCAGCAGCGACGTCACGGCGCGCGCCCCCAGCCGCGCCAGCGCCGCGGCCAGCGTCCCGTCGGCCGCCGTCTCGATCTCGGCGCCCGCGGCCCGCAGCGCCGCCGCCCGTTCGCCGCCGGCGAACGCTGCCGTCGTCATCATTATGACCGGCCCCTGCGCGAGCGTCGAGAAAATCCGCGCGCGCGGCGGCGTGCGCAGGCGCCGGTCGAAAATCACCCGCACCAGCGGCCTCTCCCGGTACACGCCCCGCACGGTCAGCAGGGGGTCGTCGGCCAGCATCGTGCCGGCGCCGACGCCGATCGCGTCCACCTCCGCGCGCAGGCGGTGCGATCGCCGGTCGGCCGGCGCCGACGTGAGCGGCGTCCGGATCCCCGGACCGGCGGCAATCCGGCCGTCGAGGCTCGTCGCCGCCTTCAGGATGACGAACGGACGGCGCTCGCGGATGAACGTCAGGAACGGCTGATTCAGGCGGGTCGCCGCCCCGCGGCCGATCCCGACGTCCACCGCCACGCCGTGCGCGCGCAGGTACGCGAAGCCGCCTCCGTTGACGAGCGGATTCGGATCCGCGATCGCGGCGACGACCCGCGCGACGCCGGCCGCGACGATCCGTTCCGTGCACGGCCCGGTCCGCCCCGTGTGGCTGCACGGTTCGAGCGAGCAGTAGAGCGTGGCGCCCCGCGCCCGCGTCCCCGCCTCGTCCAGCGCCACCACCTCGGCGTGCGGCCCGCCGGCGCGCTCGTGCGCGCCGTGCCCGACGACGACGCCGTCCAGGCTGACGACGACCGCCCCGACGAGCGGATTGGGACTGGTCCGGCCGCGACCGCGTGCGGCCAGGAACAGCGCCCGCTCCATGAAGTCGAGATCGGACGGCACGCCGTCACCACTTCTCTTCGAACAGCGCCGTGATGTACTCGTCGGGCGCGAACGGAATCAGATCGTCGATCCCTTCGCCGACCCCCACGTACCGGATCGGCAGCCCCAGATCGTGCGCGATGGCCACCGCGACGCCGCCCTTGGCCGTCCCGTCCAGCTTCGTCAGCACGATGCCGTTGACCCCCGCGGCCCCCATGAACTCGCGCGCCTGCGTGAGGCCGTTCTGGCCGACCGTCGCGTCCAGCACGAGCAGCACCTCGTGCGGCGCCCCTTCGACTTCGCGCGCCGCCACCCGGCGGATCTTCTCCAGCTCGTTCATCAGGTTCACGCGCGTGTGCAGCCGGCCGGCCGTGTCCACCAGCACGGGGTCGCGATCGCGCGCCCGTCCCGACGAGATGGCGTCGTACACCACCGCCGCCGGATCCGCCCCCTCCCGCGCCCGGACGATGTCGACGCCGGCCCGGGTCGCCCAGATCTCCAGCTGCTCCACCGCCGCCGCCCGGAAGGTGTCGGCGGCGCACACCAGCGGGCGCCCCCCGCCGGCCTTCGCCAGGTTCGCCAGCTTGCCGACCGTGGTCGTCTTGCCGGTGCCGTTGACGCCGACGATCAGCACGACGTGCGGCCGGTGTCCGTCGGGCACCGGCCGATCGGCCGCCCGGAAGATCTCCCGCAGCTCGTCCTTGACCAGATCCCGCAGGCTCTCGCCCCGCCGCCGGCGGCGGCGGACCGCCTCGACGATCCGCTCGGTCGCCGGCATGCCGACATCGGCGGCAATCAGAATCTCCTCCAGCGCCTCGAGGGTGTCGACGTCGAGCGGACGGCTCCGCTGCTCCGGGGTGTCCGCCCGGCGGACGACCTCGTCGAAACGCTCGACCAGCTGATTCTTGGTGCGGGAGAGACCCTGTCGGAGGCGGGCCAGAAAACTCATTCTGCCGATCTTATCATTCGGTTTCCGCTTCGGCCCGCTGCCGGCGCAGCATGAGATTCTCGACGGCCGCCGGCACGCCCTTGCGGCCGGCCAGGACGTCGGCAATCTGCTCGGCGATCGGCAGCTCCACGCCGCAGCGCGCGCCGAGCGCCAGCGCCGCGTCGGTCGTCCGGACCCCCTCCGCGATCATCTTCATGCCGGCCAGCACGTCCTGGAGGCACCGGCCGCGCGCCAGCTCGATGCCGACGTGCCGGTTCCGGCTGAGGCTCCCGGTGCACGTCAACACGAGGTCGCCCAGCCCGGAGAGCCCGGCCAGGGTGTCGCGCCGCGCCCCGACCGCGCAGGCGAGCCGCGTGATCTCGGCCAGGCCCCGGGTGATGAGCGCCGCCAGCGCATTCTGTCCGAGGCCGAGCCCCTCGACCGCCCCGGCGGCGATGGCGATGACGTTCTTCAGCGCGCCGCCGATCTCGACGCCGACCACGTCGGTGCTGGCGTAGAGCCGGAAATAGCGCGACCGCAGATCCTCCTGCACCCGCTCGGCCGCCCGGGCGTCTTCGGAGGCGACGCACACGGCGGTCGGCAGCTCGCGCGCCACTTCGGCCGCGAAACTGGGCCCCGACAGGACGACGATCGACGGCCCGCCCACCACTTCCTGCGCGATGACCTCCGACGCCCGGAGCAGCGACTCGCGCTCGAGCCCCTTCGTGGCGCTCACGATCGTCGCCGACGGATCGATGAACCGGGCCGCGCGGCGCAGCACGCTGCGGGTGCCGTGCGACGGGACGGCGGCGATCACGATCCGGGCGCGATGCAGCGCCTCCTCCATCGACGAGGTGACCTGCAGCGACTCGGGCAGCGTGACGTCGGGGAGATAGACCGCGTTGGCGCGCCGGGCGCGGAGTTCGTCGACCAGCCCGGGATCGCGCGCCCACAGGCGCACGTCATGCCCCACGCGCGACAGGTGGACGGCCAGGCTGGTCCCCCAGCTGCCCGCTCCGAGGACGGCAGCGGTCTTCTTCATTGTCCGGCCACCCGCTGTCCAAGCCGCCGCTCCGTGCCGGCGTGCAGGCGCGTGAGGTTGCCGCGATGACGCTGCACGACGAGCACCGCCACGATGACCGCGGCCGCCACGGTCGGAATCGGCGACTGCACCGCGTACGCGAGCGGCGGCAGCGACACGGCCGCCAGCATCGAGCCCAGCGAGACGTAGCGCGTCGCCCAGACCGTCGCGCCGAAGACCAGGATGGCCGGCACCAGCGCCATGGGCGCCAGCATCGAGAAGACGCCGCAGGCGGTCGCGACCCCTTTGCCGCCGCGGAACCGGAGCCAGACCGGGTAGATGTGCCCCAGCACCGCTGCGACGCCGGCGGCCGCCGGCGCGGCCTCCCCGGCGCCGAACCGGAACGCGAGCAGCACGGCCGCGGCCCCTTTGGCCACGTCCAGCGCCAGCGTCACCAGTCCCGCGCCCGGCCCGGTCGTCCGGAACACGTTGGCCGCGCCCAGATTTCCGCTCCCCTCCAGGCGGAGATCCCGGCCGCCCGCCCGTCCCAGGATGAACGCGAAGGGAATCGAGCCGAGCAGATAGCCGGCCAGCACGAGAAACACCGGGGTCAGGAGTCCTGCCATCATGATGTTCAACGCTCACCGCCGGCCGGCCGGCCGAGCGGGCTGCGGACCAGCGCCGTGTGATGCGGCCCGTCCGCCAGCCGCGTGCTCTCGTAGAGCGTCACGTGGTCGACCGGACAACGGCCGATCGAACCGTGCGGCGCCGCCGCGCTCACGATCGCCCGGTCGTCGCCCCGGCTCTCGCGCCAGCGCCCGATCGTGAGATGCGCATTCCACACCCGATCGTCCATCAGGACGCCCGCGTCCTGCAACCGGCGCCCCACCTCGGCGGCGAGGCCGTCCAGCGCCTGCCGTCCCGCGCCCACGCCGATCCAGAGGACGCGCGGGGGGCCGGCGGCCGGAAACATGCCGAGCCCGCTCAACTCGAGGGTGAACGCCTCGACCGGCATGGGGGGCGCGAGGGCCGCGGTGACGGCCGCCATCTGCGGATCCGGCACCGCGCCCATGAACGCCAGCGTCAGGTGGAGCTGCTCGGCCGCCACCCATCGCACACGCCGCGCCGGTCCGCGGCGGGCCAGCGCGGCCGACACCGCGCGAGCGGCGTCGGCCGCCGCCTCGCGCGTCGCGTGGTTCAGATCGACCGCGACGAACAGCCGATGCGTGTCCGCCATCTCACCGGGGCGGCGCCAGCAGCATCCGGCGGACCATGTCGAGTCCGCTTTGCGCGGCCTGATGCTTCACCTGCTCGCGCGCGCCGATGAATCGAAACGTCTTCACCATCGTCAGCGCGCCCCAGGCGGCCGCCACGGCGACCGTCCCGACCGGCTTCGCCTCGGAGCCGCCGCCCGGGCCGGCGATGCCGGTGATGCCGACGCCGAGGTCGACGCCCGCCCGGTCGCGGATGCCGCGCGCCATCGCCTCCGCCACCGGCTCGCTCACGGCGCCGAATTCCGCGATGAGCGATTCCGGGACGCCGAGCAGTTCAACCTTGGCGCGGTTGCTGTAGCAGACGACGCCGCGGTCCACGTAGTCGGAGCTCCCCGGCACGTCGGTGAGCCGCGAGGCCAGAAGCCCGCCCGTGCACGATTCGGCGGTGGCAATATGCAGCGCCTTCTCGCGCAGGAGGCCTCCCACGACCTGTTCCAGCGTGCGCCCGTCGGTGCTGTACACACTGTCGCCGAGCGCGGCGACCAGCTCGCCCACGGCCCGGTCGAGCGCCTCCCCGGCCCGCGCGCGGTCGCCGGAGATCAGCGCCAGGTGCAGCTCGATCTGCCCGAGCGCCGCCAGAATCGTCGTGGAGATCGGCGGCTCCGCGTCCCGCCACCGCACGTAGACCGGCTGCGCGCGCTCCTCGACGTGCGACTCGGCCCGGCCGGTAATCTTCAGCACCCGCCGGTAGAGCCGCCGTCCGCCCGTCTTCGGCGCGAGCCGCTCCTCGATGACCCGATCCAGGATCGGCATCAGCTCGCGCGGCGGCCCCGGCAGCAGCAGCACCATCACGGCGCCGTGCTCGATCCACAGGCCCGGCGCCGTGCCGTTCGCGTTCGGCAGCACGACCGCGCCGCGCGGCACCTGGCCCTGCTGCCGGTTGATCGCCGGCATCTGCCACCCGCGCGCCGCGAACCGCTGGCGGATCCGCTCGACGATGGCCGGATCCTCGTCGAGCGGCAGCCGGAGCACCTCGGCCACCGCGTCGCGCGTCACGTCGTCCGAGGTCGGGCCCAGCCCGCCCGTCAGCACGACGAGATCCACCTGCGCGATCGCCTGCCGGAACACGCGCGCCAGTTCCGTCCGGTCGTCGCCGACCACCGCCTTCAGCCGGACGTCGATGCCGACCGCATTGAGGCGCTCGGTGATCGCGAGCGAGTTGGTGTCGACGCGCAGCGGCGTCAGCAGCTCGCTGCCGACGGCGATGATTTGCGCGTTCATGACAGGCGGGCCAGCCGGAGCACCGGAATCGCCCAGACGGCCAGGCGCAGCAGCAGGTTCCCGTAGACCGCCGCCATCCCGTCGTCCGCCATGACACCCAGACCGCCGGGGAGGCGCTCCAGCCAGCCGGCCGGAAACGGCTTGACGACGTCCATCGCGCGGAAGATGACGAAGCCGAGCAGGACGCCGGGCCAGCCGACCGGAATCCCGAACAGCGTGATCAGCATGCCCATCACTTCGTCGATCACCACCGGCCCCGGGTCGGTCACGCCGAAGTGACGCTCGGCCAGCGTGCCGCTCCACGTCCCGAGCGCGAAGAGCACCACGATGGCGGCCGCCTGCGCCGGCGCGCCGCGGCCGAGGAGGTAGAAGACCACCAGGCCGGCCGCCGATCCAGCGGTCCCCGGCGCCACCGGAAAGTCGCCGACGTGGGCGAACGTCGCGATGAAAACGGCGAGACGTGTCATGGGGCGAAGCGGTCGCCGGCGATGACGGCCACCGCGCGGCAGGCTACCGGGATGATACCGTGACGACCCGCGTCCGGGCGAACCGATCGTGGAGGGCGGCCCGGTCGCGGCTCGCGACGATCGACAGGAATCCCAGCCCGAGTGGAAGCGCCGACAGCGCCCAGATGAGCACGCGCAGCGTGGCCCGGCCGATCGTCACCGGCTGGTCGTCTTCGCCGACGACGCGGAGCCCCGCGGCCATCTTGCCGATCGTCTGGCCGCCGGTCGTGAAGGCGACGAAGTAACTGCCGTCGAGCAGCGCCAGGAAGCCGGCAATCGGGATGACCGGGAGCGTCGCCAGCTGGTGGAAGCTCAGGCCGCAGATTTCCAGCGTGAAGGCCAGCACGACCAGATCGAGCCCGGCGAGCAGGGCGACGTCGAACAGCCCGGCCAGCAGGCGCCGTCCCAGGCCGGCCGGCGCCTCGGCAGCCCCGGCCGGCGCGGGCCGCGGCTGCGGGCGGGCGTCCTGATCCGCCGGAGGCGACGCGGCCGGCGGATCGAAATCGATGGCGGGCGCCGGTCGCGGCTCCGCGCGGAACCGCGGCACTTCCGGCGTGGCACGCCGCACCGCGAGCGGCGGCCGCGGCCGGACCGGCGGCGTCAGCAGCCGCGCGTCGACGTCCTGCGCGCCGGGAAACAGCGGCAGCCGCGCGGCGGCGTTCGCGGCGATTCGCGCCGAGCGCTCGTCGGCCGCCCGGCGCAGCGCCGCCGCCTCCCCGGGATCCTCCGCCGGCGGGCGTGGTGCGACCGGCAGCGGCTCGACCGGCGCAAGTCGAGGGGGCGGCACCGGCCGCGGCGCCTCGGGCACCGGCGCCGAACCGCCCGCCACGATCGCCGGCGCACCCGCGCGTCGCTCGCCGGCCGCCCGCGCCGGCGGCGCTGGCGGCGCGAGCGGTGCGACCGGCGGACGGAACGGCGGCAGCGTCGGGGCCGGCGGCCCCGCCGCCTCGTCCGGCGTCCGCTCGAAGGTCAGATCGGGCAGCGGCCCGGCGTCCTCCGGTCCGTTGTGGATGGCGAGATCAGGCAGGTCGAAGCCGGCGAGCAGCGAGAAGTCGTACCCGCAGTTCCGGCAGCGGTCGCCGGTCTCGAAGCCGAGATATCCGCACTTCGGGCACTTCATGCGCGGTCCGGGCCGGCCCACGATGGCCGCACGGCCGGCCGGCGCCCCGGGTGCGGCACGTCAGCGGCGGACGTGCACTGACCGACGTCGTGTCGGCGGTGACGCGCCGGAAACACGGCATCGTGCAGCGAAGTGATCATGAACGCAAGAATCGATTTGCAGCCCGGGCGATTATGGAGCAAAGATCGGGTTCCGTCAACGCAGCCCGCGCCGCCGCGCGGGGCGGTCCGCCCCGGAGTCAAGACCTCATGGCCATCATCGAGTGCATCCCCAACGTGAGCGAAGGCCGGCGCCTCGAGGTGGTCGACGCGCTCGCCGACGCCATCCGCGCCGTTCCGGGCGTACGGCTGCTGGACCGCTCGTCGGACGGCGCCCACAACCGGTCCGTGTTCACCCTGGTCGGCGACGCGGCGCCGCTGCAGGCGGCGGTCCTCGCGCTGTTCGACGCCGCCCTCCCCCGCCTCGATCTCCGCAGCCACCAGGGGGAGCACCCGCGCGTCGGCGCGGTCGATGTCGTGCCGTTCGTCCCGATCGAGGGGGCGACGATGGCCGACTGCGTCGCGCTCGCCCGGGAGACCGGCGCGGCGGTCGCCGCGCGGTTCGGCGTGCCGGTCTACCTGTACGAGGAGGCGGCGTCGAATCCGGCGCGGCGGAACCTCGAGGATATCCGCCGGGGAGAATTCGAGGGGCTGGCCGGCCGGATGGCCGATCCGGCCTGGACGCCCGACTTCGGCCCGGCGGCGCCGCACCCATCGGCCGGCGCGTCGGTCATCGGCGCGCGGATGCCGCTCATCGCCTACAACATCAACCTGGCCAGCGATCGGCTGGACGTCGCCAGGAAGATCGCGGCGGCGATCCGGTTCAGCAGCGGGGGCTACCGCTTCGTCAAGGCCATGGGCGTGCGGCTGGAGAACGGCACGGCCCAGGTGTCGATGAACCTGACGAACTACGAGAAGACGCCGATCGCCCGCGTGTTCGAGACGGTGAAGCGGGAGGCGGCGCGGTACGGCGTCGCGGTGCTGGAGAGCGAAATCGTGGGGCTGGTGCCGGCCGCGGCCCTGCGGCAGGCGGCCGAGTACTATCTGCAGCTCGACCGCTTCGCGCCGGACCAGGTCCTGGAGACGAAGCTGCGTCAGGCCGACCGGGCGGAGTGACGGACGCGCCCGGCTAGTCCTTCACGTTCAGCAGGTCGTTCAGCTCCGTCATGAACTCGCCGATGTCGCGGAAGTGCCGGTAGACCGACGCAAAGCGGACATAGGCGACCTTGTCGAGCCGCTTCAGCTCCTGCATGACGAACGCGCCGATCTCGGCCGTCGCGATTTCCTTTTCGGGGCGCTCCTGGAGCGTCGCCTCCACCCGGTCGGCGACCGCCTCGAGCGCGGCGACGCTGACCGGCCGCTTCTCGCAGGCTTTCAGCAGACCGGCGATCAGCTTCTGCCGCTCGAACCGCTCGCGGCTGCCGTCCTTCTTCACCACCATGTACGGGATCTCGTCGATCCGCTCGTAGCTGGTGAAGCGCCGGCCGCAGTTCAGGCACTCGCGCCGGCGGCGGATGACCTCGCCTTCCTTGCTCTCGCGCGAATCGACCACCTTGTCGCCGAGATGGGTGCAGTAGGGACACTTCACGCCGCCTGCCCTCCGGGCGCCACTTTGCGCGCCAGTTGACGGATGCCTGCCAGGTTCAATCCCTCGTGCGCCGCGACCGTCAGCCCCGCAATCGCCACCGGCCCGTACGAAATCGCGTGCAGGACGAGCGCGGCGGCGATCGCCCGGTCGGCCGATGCGGCATAGAACGCCACTGCGCCCAGCCGGAACGCCTCGTGGAAGCCGCCAATCGCCCCGGGCGTCGGCACCGCGACGCCGACGACGAGCAGCATCAGCATGAGGAACGCCCCGGTGAACGGCAGGCGGATGGCAAACGCCTGCGCGACCGCCCAGACCCCGGCGGCGATCGACAGCCAGAGGACGAACGACAGCGTCAGCGCGGCCAGCAGGTAGCGCGGCCGCCGGACGACCGCCAGGCCGGACGCGAACCGGTCCGCCAGCCGCTCCACGCGGCCGGCCAGCCGGGCCGGCAGCCGGCGTGCCACGGGCGCCATCAGCCGCGACAGACGCGCCGGGTGGCCGGCGAGCACCATCAGCACCGCCAGCAGCGCGAGCGCGATGCCTCCTGCCAGGACGCCGCCGACCTTGATGGCGTCCATCAGCCCCGGATCGACGCCGGCGCGCAGCGGATCGAACCAGAGCACGAAGGCGGCGAACAGCAGGAGCACGGTCAGGATGTCGAGCAGCCGCTCGACGATGATGGTCGCGAACGCGCCGGCCGTCGAGAGTGGTTCGTGACGGGTCAGCCAGTACGGGCGGATCACCTCACCCGGCCGGGCCGGCAGAATGGCCGAGGCGGCGAAGCCGACGACCGTGGCCCGCAGGACGTTCACGAAGCGGGTGGGGCCGAGCGGCCGCAGCAGGCACTGCCAGCGCAGGCTGCGCACGCACCAGTTGAAGCCGATCGTGCCGAGCGCGAGCAGCAGGAGCCCGGGCCGTGCGCGCTCCAGATCGGCGCCGATGCGGCCGAGGTTCGCATGCCAGAGAAACAGCATCAGCAACCCGACGGTGGCGCCGACGACGAGCATCATCCTGACAGGCGTGCGCATGCTGTGGAGACGGGCCGCACCCGGTGGCCGTCTGACGGGCACTGTACACCATATGCGCGACAGGATGCGACGCGGACGCGCCGCCGGCCGGGGCCCGGCGCCGCGCCCCTTGCGGCCCGCGCCGCGCGCGAGTAAGATCCGGAGCTTTGCCGCGAGGTCACCTGCCTTGCCCCTGAGTCCGGCCGTCCTGCAGACTTCCCTCAACTCGCTGCGCCCGACGCGCCAGGGCAAGGTGCGCGATCTCTACGAGTTCGGCGATCAGCTGCTCATCGTCGCGACCGACCGCATCTCGGCGTTCGATTACGTGCTGGGCTCGGGCATTCCCGACAAAGGGAAGGTGCTGACGCAGATCTCGGCGTTCTGGTTCGACCGGACGCGCGCCCTCGTGCCGAACCACGTGCTGTCGACCGATCCGGCGACCTATCCGCCGCCCGCGCGCGGCTGCGCGGATCTGCTGCGCGGCCGGTCGATGCTCGTGCGCAGGACCGAGCCGCTGCCGATCGAGTGCGTCGCCCGCGGGTACCTGTCGGGTTCCGGCTGGAAGGACTACGTGCGGACCGGCGCGGTGTGCGGCATCCGCCTGCCGGCCGGCCTGCGGGAGTCCGATCGGCTGCCGGAGCCGATCTTCACGCCGGCGACGAAGGCCGACTCCGGCCACGACCTGAACATCACCGAGGAGGAGGCGGCCGGCCTCGTGGGGCGCGACATCCTGGCGCGCGTCCGCGCGCTGACGCTCGAGCTCTACCGGGAGGGCGCGGCGCACGCCGACGCCTGCGGCATCCTCGTCGCCGACACGAAGTTCGAGTTCGGCCTCGCCGAGGGCGACGGCCCGCCGGCGTCCCGGCTGATCCTGATCGACGAGATGCTGACCCCCGACTCGTCGCGCTTCTGGCCCAGGGATCAGTACGAGCCGGGCCATGCGCAACCGAGCTTCGACAAGCAGTACGTGCGCGACTACCTGGAATCCATCCGGTGGAACAAGCAGCCGCCGGTCCCTTCGCTCCCGGACGAGGTGGTGGCCCGCACGCGCGACAAGTACCTCGAAGCGTTCCGCCGGCTGACCGGCCGTGAGCTGAGCTGACGTGCGCGAACAGCTGGACCGGCTCATCGAGGAGATGGTCGACAAGGGCATCCGCTACGCCGACGCGCAGCGCGAGTTCGAGCGCCGCTTCATCGCGCAGGTGCTCGCCCGCCAGGACGGCTGCCTCCTGAAGACCGCCAGCGCGCTCGGCATGCACCGGAATACGCTCAGCCGGAAGCTGGTCGAACACCGGTTGAAGCGCCGCTAACCCGCGGTCCATCCCCGCCCCCGCCTTGACTTCGGCTGCAGCTGCACTATAATTAGCAGTCGCTTACAGCGAGTGCTAACCGCCCGGTGGTTCCTGCGGTTTTGCCGAAGAAATTCCATATCACGCGACACACGGAGTTGACAGCCCATGAACGTCAGACCGCTACACGACCGCATCATCGTCCAGCGCATCGAGGAAGGCGAACAGAAGGTCGGCGGCATCATCATCCCCGACTCGGCCAAGGAAAAGCCTCAGCAGGGGAAGGTCATCGCCGCCGGGGCGGGCAAGACGAAGGATGACGGCAAGCGCATCCCGCTTGACGTCAAGGCCGGTGACACCATCCTGTTCGGGAAGTACTCCGGCCAGGAGATCAAGATCGACGGCCAGGAATACCTCATCATGCGCGAAGAGGAAGTCCTGGCGATCGTCGAGGAGGGGGCCGGCAAGAAGAAGTAGCGGCGGGACCTCGATCGTTCCGCCCGGATCGATTCGGATAGCCGGCCGCGCCCGGCCCTTCGGGGGCTGACGGCCTGCGGCCGGCGCGCATCTCAACCAGAACGGAGCACAGAGCAATGGCAAAGCAGATTGTTTACGGCGAGCAGTCGCGGCAGGCGATTCTCCGGGGAGTGAACGCCCTGGCTGACGCCGTCAAGGTGACCCTCGGCCCCAAGGGCCGCAACGTGGTCCTCGATCGGAAGTTCGGGTCCCCCACCATCACGAAGGACGGCGTGACCGTCGCCAAGGAAATCGACCTCAAGGACCCGCTCGAGAACATGGGCGCGCAGATGGTCCGTGAGGTGGCGAGCAAGACGTCCGACATCGCGGGCGACGGGACCACCACGGCGACCGTGCTGGCCCAGGCGATCTACCGCGAGGGCTCGAAGAACGTCGTCGCGGGCGCCAACCCGATGGAGATCAAGCGCGGGATCGAACGGGCGGTCGAAGCGGTCATCACGTCGCTGAAGAAGCAGTCGAAGCCGGTCAAGGGGAACATGATCGCCCAGGTGGGGACGATCTCCGCCAACAACGACGAGACCATCGGCAAGATCATCGCCGAGGCGATGGAAAAGGTCGGCAAGGACGGCGTCATCACCGTGGAAGAGGCCCGGACGCTCGAGACCTCGCTGGAAGTGGTCGAAGGCATGCAGTTCGACCGCGGCTACCTCTCGCCGTACTTCGTGACCGACCCCGAGCGGATGGAGTGCGTGCTCGAGAATCCGGTCATCCTGATCCACGAGAAGAAGATCAGCTCGATGAAGGATCTGCTCCCGGTGCTCGAGCAGGTCGCGCGGATGAGCCGCCCGCTGCTGATCATCGCGGAGGACATCGAGGGTGAGGCGCTGGCCACGCTCGTGGTCAACAAGCTGCGCGGCACGCTGCAGGCGGCGGCCGTGAAGGCGCCCGGCTTCGGCGACCGCCGGAAGGCCATGCTCGAGGACATCGCGATCCTCACCAACGGCCGCGCGATCACCGAGGACCTCGGCATCAAGCTCGAGAACATCCGCATGGAGGATCTCGGCCAGGCCAAGAAGGTCACCATCGACAAGGACAACACGACGATCGTCGAGGGCGCCGGCAGCTCGGCCTCCATCGAGGGCCGCGTGAAGCAGATCCGCGCCCAGGTCGAGGACACGACCTCGGACTACGACCGCGAGAAGCTCCAGGAGCGGCTGGCCAAGCTGGTCGGCGGCGTGGCGGTCATCAAGGTCGGCGCGGCCACCGAGACCGAGATGAAGGAAAAGAAGGCGCGCGTCGAGGACGCCATGCACGCCACCAAGGCGGCCGTCGAAGAGGGGATCGTCCCCGGCGGCGGCGTCGCGCTGCTCCGCGCCGGCAAGGCGCTCGAGACGCTCAAGCTGCACGGCGACCAGCAGATCGGCGTCAACATCATCGCCCGCGCCATCGAGGAGCCGATGCGGTGGATCGCCACCAACGCCGGCCTCGAGGGCTCGATCGTCGTCCAGAAGGTCAAGGACATGGACGCCGAATCCGGCTTCAACGCCCTGACCGAGACCTACGAGAACCTGGTGCAGGCCGGCGTCATCGACCCCGCGAAGGTCGTCCGTTCGGCCCTGCAGCACGCCTCGTCGATCGCCTCCCTGCTGCTGACGACCGAAGCGCTGGTCGCCGAAATCCCGGAGGACAAGAAGGAAGCCCCGATGCCGGGTGGCGGCCCGGGCGGCATGGGCGGCATGTACTGACGTCCGGCCGGCAATAGTCCGCGAATACGACGAAAACGCCCGGCTGGAGCCGTCCAGCCGGGCGTTTTTTTTGGTCGGGCCCCGGCGTCTGCGCCGGGCGGCGGCGTCCCGCGGTCAGCGCAGCGTGAAGGTGAGTTCGATGGTGATGATGACCGGCACCGGCTTGCCGTCCTTGGTCCCGGGCATGAACCGCCACTGCTTGGCGGCCTTGATCGCTTCCTCGTCGAGACCGAACGTCGGGTCGAGCGACTTGATGACCCGCACGTCCCCCACCCTCCCGTTCGGCTCGACGATGCACTCCAGCCAGACGGTCCCCTGGATCTTGGCGCGCATCGCATCGGAGGTGTACTGCGGCTTGACCTCCTGGATCACCTGCGGCAGCAGCACGCCGTTGCCCGGCCGATAGGCGCCGCCGCCGGTGCCGCCGCCGAATCCCGCGCCGAGGCCGGACCCCTGGCCCGATCCCATGCCCGTGCCCGTGCCGGTCCCGCCACCACCGCCCGTCCCCGACCCCTGCGACAGATAGTCGGCGGACGACGGCATGTTCTCGACGACACCCGGAAGCTGCTGCAGCCCGGCGGTCACCGTCTGCGCCGGAATCGTCAACTGCTGCGGCGGCTTCTCCGGCTCCTTCTGCGGCTTTGGTGGCGTGAGCTTCGGCGGTTTCACCACCGCCAGCGCGATCTTGTCCTTGCCCGGCAGCTCGGCCTTCCGGGGCGGCGCCTTGGACTGGTTACCGCCGCCGCCGCCGCCGCCCCCGGGGCCGGGCGTCGCCAGCCAGACCAGCTGGGTGATCGGCGCATGATGCGTCGGGGTGAGATCGGTCGCCGGCCAGAGGCGGATGAGGAACAGGACCAGCAGGGCGATCGCGACGTGCGCCAGGAACGAGGCCACCGCCGCCGGAGCAATCCGCTTCTCCTGTTGCTCGAACAGGAAGCGCTCCGCCGGGGGATGTCCACCGTCCACCTGCAGGGCCAGGTGTCCGGCGGAGGAGGCAGGAGGCACTCCACTCGCGCCGCTGGTATTTCTCATCTGGGCAGAACCCGGAACGCTGCGATGATCTATTGTCACCTACCCGTTCCGGCCCGCTCAAGTGCAAAAGCAGTACCGGTCAGGCTCAGGCGGGCCGGTGCGTCACCCAGGCGCCGAGCGCGGTCTCGTCGGCGCCGGCCTGCGCGAGGGCCGCGCGCACCGCGCCGGCGTCGACCCCGTAGATGTGCGCGCCGAGCAGCACGGCGCCTTCGTGCACCCGCGTCTCCCAGGTGTGCGCCCGCTCCTCCGCCAGCCCGCACTTGCCCAGCACGCCGGCGAGATCGCCCGCCGCATGCCCGGCGACTTCCCCCAGCTCGGCCGCGAGCGGCCCGGCGGTCACGATCGGCCCGATGCCCGGCAGGACGATCGCCACGGCCGCGAGGATGTGCGCGCCCAGCTCCCCGAGGCGCCCGGCCGGGCGGGAATCCTCCATTTCGGCCCCCGGCGACCCGCCGACCTCGCGGGCGAGGGCGATTTCGTCCTCGTGCGTCCTGGACACGATGGACAGCTGATCCGGCTGGACGCCCAGCGCCCTGGCGGCCCTGGCGCCGGACGCGGCCGCGGCCGCGTCCCGGTAGAGACCTAAAACGAGTGGATGTGACACGGCTTTACTGTAAGCTGTCCCCGTGACGCACGGCAACTCCCCGGATCCGCCGCTGCCCGAGAGTGCCCCGGCCCGATCGACCGCCGACGTGCTGATTGTCGGAGCCGGACCGGCCGGCAGCTGGGCGGCCGCCTCGCTCGCCCGCCGCGGCGCCCGCGTGATCCTCTTCGATCCGAGCCATCCGCGGGAAAAACCCTGCGGCGGGGGGCTGTCGCGCCGCGCCCTCCAGGTCGTCGGCGAAACGGTGCGGGCCGCCGGCCTGCCGGGCGTCGTGGTCCGGGCGGCCACGTTCGAACACGCCGCCTCCGCGGCGAGTCCGTACACGGTGACCTTCCCTCTCCAGGCAAATGATCCGCTCGACAGCACGCTGGTGGTGACGAGCCGGAGCGCCTTCGACCGCGCGCTGCTGCAGCGCGCGTGTGATGCCGGCACGACGTTCGTGCCCGCGCGGGTCCTCGACGTCACGGCAGGCGCCGCCGGCGCCGAAGTCCGGACGGCGGCCGGCACCTACCGCGCCCCGGTCGTCCTCGGCGCGGACGGGGCCAACAGCCTGGTGCGCCGCCGCGTCCACGAACCGTTCCGCCGGGACCAGCTGTCGATCGCCACCGGCTTCTTCGCGCACGGGGTGAACCTGGATCACATCCGCATCGCCTGCGTCGGCACGCCGCCCGGCTATATCTGGTCGTTTCCACGGCCCGGGCACCTCGCCGTCGGCGTCTGCGCCCAGGCCGACGCCGGCTTTTCGTCGCACGACCTGCGCCGCCTCACGGACGACTGGCTGCACGCCCGCGGGCTGGCGGACGGGGCCCGCCTCGAGCGCTACGCCTGGCCCATCCCGTCGCTGGCCGAGCGGGACTGGCGGACGGCCCGCGCGTCCGGCCCCGGCTGGATGCTGCTGGGCGACGCGGCCGGCCTGGTCGATCCGCTGACGCGCGAAGGCATCTTCTTCGCCCTGCAGTCGGGCGCCTGGGCCGCCGACGCGATCGCCGCGGGCGGCATCGCCGCGTACGAGAGCCGCGTCCGGGACGAGCTGATCCCCGAGCTGCAGCGCGCCGCCCGGATCCGGGACGCGTTCTTCCATCCCCGCTTCACGCGGCTCCTGGTGGACGCCCTGGCCGGCAGCCGGCGCGTGCGCGAGGTGATGATCGAGATGATGGGCGGAACGCAGTCCTACCGCGGCCTGAAGCGGCGGCTCGTGCGCACGTTCGAGTTCGGGCTCGCCTGGCGCCTGCTGGCGATGCAGTGGAGCTCGATCACCGAGTAGCCGCGTCCGCCCGGCCCGGTCGCCCGGGCGGCGAACGGGAGGCACAGATGGAATTCGGGCTGCCCGAGTTTCTGATTCTCGTGGCAATCGTGGTGCTGGTGTACGGCGAGCGCCGGTTGCGGGAGATCGGCCGGGGGCTCGGCGGTGCGATTCGAACGGCCAGGGACAGGCGAACGCCGGACGATCCGCGCAACCGCCGCTAGTGCCCCGCATCAGGCATTACAGCACGACCCGCGCGTCGCCGATGCGCCGCGTCACCCGCTCGCGATCGAGGTACTCGAGCAGCGGGATGGCGAACTTCCGCGACACGCCGAATCGCTCCTTGAACGTCGCCACGTCAATCCGCGGCTCGCCGCCGCCGGCATCCGCCCCCAGCCGCCGCACCTCGTCCTTCAGCCGCGCGAGCGCGTCGGCGTGGAAGATCAGCGGGTCCACCCGCACGAGCCGTTTCTGCCGGAGCAGCAGCCTGACCATCTGCTCGATCACCGCCGGAGCCACCCCCGCGCGGCCCGCAATCGTGGCGGCCTCCGGCGGCGTCAGCCCGGCCTCCCCGTACGCCCGCTCAATCGCGCTGCAGGCGCGCGCCTCCTCCGGCGAGAGCGCCACCCGGTGCGACGCCAGCGCCACCCGGTCGCGGCCGCCGATCCGTCCGGCGCCGGCGAGCCGGCCGACGACCAGGTCGAAGACCGCCGGCTCCGCCCGGGGCGCGACGGAACGCCGCAGGTCCTCCCGCGGAATGCCCTCCGACAGCGGCTGCGCCGCGTGATGGTCGCGGAGCAGCCCCAGCAGCCGCGCCTCGAGCTGCTCGACCACGGCCGGCGCCACGAGCACGTCTCCCGCCACGAACGCCGCCTGCGCCGACGTCAGACCGGCCACCAGCGCGTCGCGCGCCGGTCCCGAGTAGCCGAAGCGGGTGGTCAGGTCGGCCACCGGCAGGCCGGCCGCCCCGGCGCCGCTCATGACCGCCCGGATCGCGCGCTCATCGTCCCGCGCGCGCGAGGCCGCGTCCCCGTCCGGCGCGAAATCGAGCTGGCGGAAATGCTCGAGCGCCGCCGCCGTGCGGACGCGCGTCCGCACCGGCCGCGGATCGAGCACGCCGCCGCCGGCGATCGTGGTCGACGGCGAATAGGCGCGCAGGATGTACCGGTCGCCGCGCACGAGGACGGCCGGCGATTCCAGCCGCAGCCGCACGTACGCCCGGGCGCCCGGCGGGATCTCAGGCGCCGCCCGGCCGCCCGCGTCGCTCCCGCCGCGCGGCGGCCCGGCCACGATGACCCGCCCCAGGCGCTCCGCCGTGCCGTGATGGAACCGGATGCGCGCGCCGTGCTTCAGGCCCCTGGCCGTGGGCAGCAGCTCCAGCACCGCGTCCACCACCCGCGACTCCCGGAACTGCCCGGGCGTCACGAGTGCCTGGCCGCGCGCGACGTCGGCCACCTCGACCCCGCTCAGGTTGACCGCCGTCCGGTGCCCGGCCCGCGCCTCGTCCTGCCGCCGGCCGTGCACCTGCAGGCCGCGCACCTTCACGGCGCGGTCGCCCGGCAGGAGCGCCAGCTCGTCGTCCACGCGAATCGTGCCTGACCCGAGCGTACCGGTGACGACCGTGCCGAACCCTTTGACCGAGAAGACGCGATCGATCGGCAGCCGCACCGGACCGTCCGCCGGGCGGCCGGGCAGCGTCCGCCCGATCCCCGCAAGGACCGCGCGCACCTCGTCCAGGCCGGCGCCGGTCTTCGACGACACCGGCACGATCGGTGCGCCGGCGAGAAAGGAGCCGGCCACGAGCTCCTGGACCTCTTCCCGGACGAGCGCCAGCATGTCGGCGTCGACCAGATCGGCTTTCGTGAGGGCGACGAACCCGGCCCGGACGCGCAGCAGGCGGCAGATGTCGAAGTGCTCGCGGGTCTGCGGCATCACCGACTCGTCGGCGGCCACCACGAGCACGATGGCGTCGATGCCGCCGACGCCCGCCAGCATGTTCTTGACGAACCGCTCGTGCCCGGGCACGTCGACGAACGCGACGGTGGTGCCGTCGATCTCGGCATGCGCGAACCCGAGGTCGATGGTGATGCCGCGCGCCTTCTCTTCCTTCAGCCGGTCGGGATCGGTGCCGGTCAGCGCGCGCACGAGGGCGCTCTTCCCGTGATCGATGTGTCCCGCCGTGCCGACGACGATGCTCTTCATCCCGGGGCGGCTAGCGCCGGGGTCCTTTCTTCCGGGTCTGGCGCTCGCGCCGGCCGGGCCGCCGGCTCCGGCCGTCGCGCTTCGGACGTGCCTT
The DNA here is from genome assembly GCA_035534615.1 of Vicinamibacterales bacterium. Lineage (GTDB taxonomy): Bacteria > Acidobacteriota > Vicinamibacteria > Vicinamibacterales > CAVVIG01 > JAGWRA01. The sequence goes on along the minus strand of DATLRO010000089.1, from coordinate 129,933 downwards.
GCTCCGCCGCGGGCCGCGCGCGCGCTCGTCCCGCCTGACCCGCTCGAGGACGTCCACGAGGCCGAGGTCGATCTGCCGCTCCTCGAGCCCGACGCGCACGACCTGCACGCGCACGCGGTCTCCCAAACGGTAGACCTGCTGGGTGTTCTCGCCCCGCAGGGCGTGTGCCGTCTCGTCGTAGCGGTAGTAGTCGTCGGCCATGCTCGAAATGTGCACGAGGCCCTCGACGAAGTGCTCGACGAGCTCGACGAACAGGCCGAACGCCGCGACGCCGGTGACGAACCCCTCGAACTCGTCGCCCACCTTGTCGGCCATGAACCGGACTTTCTTCCACTGGACGAGCTCGCGCTCGGCGTCTTCCGCCCGCCGCTCCATCTCCGACGTGTGGCGCGCCGTCTCGGGGAGATCGTCCTCGAGCGCCTCGCGCTGGTCCGCCGTCACCCGGCCGTGACGCACCGCACGCAGCAGCCGGTGGACCACGAGGTCGGGATAGCGGCGGATCGGCGACGTGAAGTGCGTATAGCTCTCCGCCGCCAGCCCGAAGTGGCCGACGTTCTGCGTCGCGTACCGCGCCTTCTGCATCGTCCGGAGCATGAGCGCGGCAATCGGCTTCTCCTCGGGCTTGTCGTGGATCTTGTCCAGCAGCCGCTGGAAGTGCCGCGGCCGCACCGCGCCGGGCGGCGCCGCCAGGCTGTAGCCGAATCCCGACAGGAACGCCTCGAACTTCTCGACCTTGAGCGGATCCGGCTCCTCGTGAATCCGGTACAGGCTCGGAATCCCCTGGTCTTCCAGGTACGCGGCCACCGTCTCGTTCGCGAGCAGCATGAACTCTTCGATGAGCCGGTGCGCCACGTTGCGCTCGAGCGCGATAATCGCCTCGACGAGCCCCCCCTCGTCCAGGATGACGGCCGCCTCGTTCAGATCGAAATCGATCGACCCGCGGCGCCGCCGGCGCTCGTGCAGGACGTGAAACAGCTCCTCCATCAGCCGGAACGTCGGGACGAGCGGCTCGTACCGCCGCGCCGCCTCGCTGTCGGGATCGGTGAGGATGGCGTTGACGTCCGTATACGTCATCCGCTCGCGGCTGTTGATCACCCCGTCGTGGAATTCGGCCCGGAGGACTTCACCGCGCCGATCCACCTCCATGAGGCACGACTGGACGAGCCGGTCCACCCGCGGGTTGAGACTGCACAGCCCCGTCGCCAGCTCCGCCGGGAACATGTGCACGGCCCGCTCCGGAAAGTAGACCGACGTGCCGCGCTCGTACGCTTCCGCGTCCAGCGCCGATCCTTCCTCCACGTAGTGGGAGACGTCGGCGATGTGGACGCCCAGCCAGTAATGGCCGTTCGGCAGCCGCTCGATCGAAATCGCATCGTCGAAGTCGCGCGCGTGCTCCCCGTCGATCGTCACCGTCAGCACGGTGCGGAAATCGGTCCGCTCGCGCACGGCGGCCCCCGCGACGGCCGTGCCGAGCTCCAGCGCCTCGTCGATCGCCGCCTGACCGTGTGCGTCCGGCAGGCCGTGCTTCCGGATGATGATCCGCGTGTCGACGCCGGGGGCGTCGATGTCGCCCAGCACCTCGGACACCCGTCCCGCCGCGCCGCGCCCCGGGGTCGGGAAGCTGGTGAGCGAGACCGCCACCATTTCCCCCGGCCGCGCGCCGCCTTCTTCGCCGGCGGGAATCTGGACGTCGAGCAGGATCCGGCGGTCGAACGGCACGACGAAGCCGAGGCCGTTCCCGTCACGTTCGTACCGGCCGACGATGTGCGCCAGGCCCCGTTCGAGGATCCGGATGATGCGCCCCTCGGCGCGGCCGCCCTCCTTGAGCCGCTCGATCCGGGCCACGACGCGGTCGCCGTGCATCGCCTCGCCCAGCCCGCCGGACGGAATGAAGAGATCGCCGTCGAGATCGGCCGGACGCTCGGGCAGCACGAAGCCGAAGCCGCCGGCACGCGTCTCGAGCCGCCCGACGACGAGGCTCATGTTCTCGGGCAGGCCGAACCGGTGGCCGCGCGTCTCGATCAGCTCGCCGTCGCCGACGAGGCCGTTGAGCAGCCGCTTGAATCCGACCCGTTCGTGCCGGGGGATGCGCAACACGCGCAGCAGCTCGCGCACGGTCGCAGGATGATGAACTTTCTCGCGCATCCGCGCGAGCACCTGAGTCTTGGACAGCATGAAACCCTGACTATACGCCAGCCCGGGCGCGCATGGGCGCCCGGACTGGACTCGTGAGAATCGGTCTGAAGGTGAACGGCGGAACGCCCGGCCCGCCTGCCGGATCGCCGCCTCAGAGGGCCGGGTCGTGGCGCCCGGCCACGGGATCCGCGGGCGGCTCGTCTCCGACCAGGATCGCCTGCAGATCGCCGACGTTGGTGTCGGTCGGGCCGATCAGCACGAGGTCGTCCAGCGCCGCAAAATACGCATACGCGTTGTTGTCGTCCAGGTATCGGCCGGCCGGCGCGAGCCCGGCCGCCTGCGCCCGCGCTCGTGTGGTCGTGTCGACGATCCCGCCGGCCGCGTCGGTCGGCCCGTCGATCCCGTCGGTGCCGATGCTGGCGGCAACGACGAATGGCCCAAGCCGTTCGACGGCGCCGACTGCCGCGAGCGCGAATTCCTGGTTACGCCCCCCCTTGCCGCCTCCCGTCACGCGCACGGTCGTCTCGCCTGCCGAGAGCACGCAGGCCGGACGGCGCACGCCGTCGAGAAGCGCCCCGGCCGTCGCGACATGAGCCGGCGCCGCGACGCGGGCCTCGCCCACCACCGGATCGGGCCGCAGCCGTACCGCATACCCGAGCGCCTCGGCCTCCCTCCGCGCCCCCTCGATCGCGTCGCACCGCCCGCCGATGACCCGCGCCCACGACCGCGCCAGCCGCGTGTCGCCCGGCTTCGGCGTGTCGGCGAACTCACCCCGCGCGCCGCCCACGAGCCGCCGGACGACCGGCTCCGGATAGGCCGCCAGGCCGCCGAACCGTTCGGCCGTCGCCAGCGCGTCGTTGAAGGTCGTGGCGTCCGGCACGGTGGGGCCCGATCCGATCGCGCTCAGATCGTCGCCGACGACGTCCGAGGCGACGAACGCGCGGGTGGCGCCGGCGGCCGACACGGCCAGCCAGCCGCCTTTGATGGCCGACAGGTGCCGCCGGATGGTGTTGACCGCCTCGATGTCGGCGCCCGATCGAAGCAACTGCCGGTTGGTGGCCTGGAGATCGCCGAGCGTCAGGCCGACCGCCGGCGCGGTCAGCAGGGCCGACGCGCCGCCCGACAGCAGCACGACGAGGCAGTCGTCGGCGCCCATGCCGGCGGCAATCGCCAGCGCTCGCCGCCCGGCCGCGAGACTGCCGGCGTCCGGCACGGGATGCCCGGCGGTGATCCATTCGAGCGGCGGCGCCACCCCGGCGCCGGGCGCCGGACCGGCCACCAGGCCGCCGCGCAGGCGATCGCCGGCGGCCTCCGCGAAGACGGCGGCCATGGAGGCCGCGGCCTTGCCGGCCGCAATCACCCAGACGGGGCGCGTCCACAGGGGATCGGCGCGATCATGCTGCTGAAGGGCGCGGGCCAGCAGCCGGCCGCCGCTGGCGGCGTCGATGCCGGCGCGCAGGATGCGAAGGAGATCCGCCCGAAGTGCGGGAAGCGATCGGCTCAGTGCAGGTTCTTGGGATCAGACCAGGCCGACAGGCCGGTCAGGACATCAATCTTGCGGAGCAGCTGGCTCATCACTTCGTCGGCGTTGTCGCGCGTGCAGAGCACTTCGAGCTGCCCGATGATCCGCGCGATGGCCTCGTCCACGTCCCGGATCGCCCGCTCCGAGAAGTACTGGCGCTGGCGCTCCAGAGACAGTCGTTGCTTGATGAATTCTTCCCGATAGAAGTCGGCGCGACTGCGGGGAACCGGCGGACGCACGGCCCGGGGATCACTCAGGAGGCGAGCTGGCTGTTTCTTCGACTGAAGCATGAAGCCGTTTTCAAGTGTAGTGCGCGAGCGCCCGCGTGTCAACGCGCGTCGTTCCCGCATCCTCGCGTCATCGGCCGCTCCAGGCCGCCACGATTCCGCCAAGGCCGCCGACGGCCATGCCCCCCGCCACGAGCAGCGCGCACAGCTTGACCGGCAGGAACCACAGGGGCGAAACGCCCAGGGCCATCTCCAGCGCCGGTCCGTACGCGGCGCGGGCCGCCGCCTGCCCCGCCAGCAGGATCAGCAGTCCCAGGATCGCGCCGAGGCCGCCGTGCAGCAGCCCCTCGACGACGAACGGACCGCGCAGGTACGACAGCGGCGCCCCGACGAGGCGCATGATGTCGACCTCGTCGCGCCGGGCGAACAGCGCCAGCCGGACGACGATGGCCACGCTGAGCGCGCCGGCGACCGACAGCATGGAGGCGAGCAGGAGGCCGATCCCGTCCACGAGGCCCGCCAGCGTGAGGAGCCGGTGGATCCACCGCCGGTCGTACCGGACGTCGCTGACGCCGGCGGTCGACCGCAGCCGATCGGCGAGCGCCCGGATGACGGCGTCGGGCGCGGCGCCCGGCTTGAGCCGGACCTCGATCGACGCGGGCAGCGGGTTGCCGCCCTCCGGGACCAGGCCCGCCAGGTCGGGGAACAGGTGCGCGAACCGCTGCCGGGCCTGCGCCTTCGAGACCTCCTCGTGTCCGGCCACCACCGGGCTGGCGGCCAGCATCTCCAGGATCGTCGTCCGCTGCGCCGCCGACACGTCGTCGGTGAGGTAGATGGAGAGCTCGGCGGAGCTGCGCCACGCGGCGGCCAGCCGCTCGACGTTCAGCGCGAGGAGGAGGACTCCGCCGAGCACGAACATCGCCAGCGTGATGGTGACGACCGCGAGCGCGCTCGCGCCCCGGCCGCGCCACAGGCTGACGGCCGCCTGCTCGATCGAATAGCCCAGCGCGCTCATCACGCCAACTCCGCGACGTGGCCCTGATCGAGCGTTACGGCGCGGCGCCCGACCTGACGGATGAGCTCGCGGTCGTGGGTCGCCACCAGCACCGTCGTCCCGCGCGCGTTGATCTCCCGGAACAGGTTCATGATTTCCAGCGACAGGTCGGGGTCGAGGTTGCCGGTCGGCTCATCGGCGAGCACGAGGGCCGGATCGTTGACGAGCGCGCGCGCGATGGCAATCCGCTGCTGCTCGCCGCCGGACAGATCCTGCGGATAGGCGTTCATGCGGTGCTGCAGGCCCACCCATTTGAGCACCTGGAACGTCCGCCGCCGCTGCTGCACGCTCGACATGCCGAGCACGCGCAGCACGAAGGCCACGTTTTCGAGCACCGTCAGACGGGGAATCAGCTTGAAATCCTGGAACACGAATCCGAGCGTCCGCCGGTACGCCTGCACGTCGCGCGCGCCCAGTTCCGCCAGGTTGCGCCCGCCGACGACCAGCGTGCCGTCGCTCGGCCGCTCCTCGCACAGCAGCAGCCGCAGAAACGTGGATTTCCCGGCCCCGCTCGGGCCGGTCAGGAAGACGAACTCGCCCTTGTCGATCTGGAGAGAGACGTCACGCAGCGCGTAGACGCCGCGGCGGTAGACCTTGGAGAGTCGATGCGTTTCGATCACGCTGGCAGCGCCCCGTCCGGGGATCCGACTCCGCACCGCGGGGAGGACGCGGCAGTGTAGCACACGCGCCGTGGCCGCGTCCGGCGGCGCGGCGTCGGGGGCCCGCCCTCCGGGCTAGCCGTCCTGTTCAAGCGCCTGCCTCAGCAGCGCGTTCACGCGGCGCGGGTTCGCCTTGCCGGCGGTCGCACGCATCACCTGGCCGACGAGGAAGCCGAAGGGAGCGCTGCGGCCGGCCCGGAACTGCGCCACGGCCTCTGCGTGGGCGGCCAGCACGCCGGCAATCGCCTGCCGGATCGCCTCCTCGTCGTCGATCTGTCCCAGCCCGGCGGCCGCCACGATCGTCTCGGCGGCGTCTCCGCTGTTCCACAGCTTCGGGAACACCGCCTCCTTGGCTACCGACCCGCTGATGGCCCCCTGCGCGACGAGACGCAGCAGGCCGATGAGCTGCGCCGGCGTCAGCCGCGCCCGCAGCGCGGCCGCCGTGTCCAGCCCGTCCTCGTTCATCCGCGCGCGCACCGCCCCCAGCATCCAGTTCCGGGCCGCCCGGGCGTCGCCGCCGCCGGCCACCACCTCTTCGAAGTAACGGTCGAGCCCGGCCACCTGCGTGAGGCTCGCCACGTCCTCGGCCGACAGCCCGTACGCCGCCCTCAGGCGCTGCCGCCGGGCGGCCGGGAGTTCCGGCAGCGCCGCCTCGATCGCCGAGATGCGCGCGGCGTCGACCACGAGCGGCGGCAGATCGGGGTCGGGGAAGTACCGGTAGTCGTGCGCCTCCTCCTTCGACCGCATCGCTTCGGTGCGGCCCGCCACCGCGTTCCACAGCCGGGTCTCCTGGACGATGCGCCCGCCCTCGGCCAGCAGTTCGGCCTGGCGCGCGATTTCGTACTCGAGCGCCTTTTCCACGAACCGGAACGAGTTCAGATTCTTGATCTCGGTCTTGGTCCCCAGACCGGCGGTCCCCGCCGGGCGCACCGACACGTTCGCGTCGCACCGGAGGCTGCCTTCTTCCATGTTGCCGTCGTTGACGCCGATCGCGATCAGGATGTCCCGCAGCGCCCGGAAGAAGCCGGCGGCGTCGGCGGCCGACTGCAGGTCCGCTTCCGTCACGATCTCGGCGAGCGGCACGCCGCTGCGGTTGAAGTCGACGTACGACCGGCGCGCGGAGTCCGGGAACCCCTCGTGGAGCAGCTTGCCGGCGTCCTCTTCGAGATGCAGCCGCCGGATGCGGACGGGATACGGCGGGCCGCCCTCGTCGGGATCGAGCCGGCCCAGGGTGGCGATCGGCCGCTCGTACTGCGAGATCTGGTACCCTTTGGGCAGGTCCGGATAGAAGTAGTTCTTGCGCGCGAAGATCGAGTGCGCGTGCACCTGGCAGCCGAGCGCCCTCGCCGCCCGGATCGCGAGGTCGACCGCCTGGCGGTTCAGGACCGGCAGCGCGCCCGGCAGGCCGAGGCACACCGGACAGACCTGCGTGTTCGGCGGCGCGCCAAAGGCCGTGCTGCAGCCGCAGAAGATCTTGCTGCGGGTCAGCAGCTGGGCGTGGATCTCGAGGCCAATCACGGGCTCGTACGACATAACCGCGCCAGGGGACGACCGCGTGGGAGGGCCGAGGGGTGGCCGGGCGGCGCGCCGCGGGGGACCCGCGTGCGCCGCCCGGCCGGTGTCAGACGCGCGGGCCGGCGGCGATCACGTCCGCCGGCACGTCGCCGTCGAACTTCTTGAAGTTCTCGATGAACATCCTCGCCAGCTTCCGCGCCTGAATGTCGTACTCGTCCGGCTTCGTCCAGGTGTTCCGGGGCCGGAGCACTTCCGACGGCACGTCCGGACAGCTGGTCGGCACTTCGACGTTGAAGACCGGATCGAGCTCGTAATGCACGCCGTCGAGCTGCCCCGACAGCGCCGCGCGAACCATCGCCCGCGTGTACCCGATCTTCATCCGCCGCCCCGTGCCGTACGCCCCGCCGGTCCAGCCGGTGTTCACGAGCCACACCGACGCGTTGTGCCTGACGATCCGCTCGCCGAGCAGCCGCGAATACGTCGTCGGCGGCAGGGGGAGGAACGGTGCGGCAAAACAGGTGCTGAACGTCGCTTTCGGCTCGGTGACCCCCTTCTCGGTGCCGGCCACCTTGGCGGTGTACCCGGAGATGAAGTGGTACCGTGCCGCCTCGGGCGTCAGGCGCGCGATCGGCGGCATGACGCCGAACGCGTCGGCCGTCAGCAGGACGACGTTGCTGGGGTGCCCCCCCTGCCCCGACAACTCGGCATTGGCGATGAACGAGATCGGATACGCCGCGCGCGTGTTCTCGGTGAACGCCTCGTCGTCCAGGTTGAGTGCGCGCGTGGCCGGATCGATGACCACGTTCTCCAGCACCGTGCCGAAGCGGCGCGTCGTCGAATAGATTTCCGGCTCCGCCTCGGGCGACAGCCGGATCGTCTTCGCGTAGCAGCCCCCTTCGAAGTTGAACACGCCGCGATCGCTCCAGCCGTGCTCATCGTCGCCGATCAGGCGGCGGGCCGGATCGCTCGACAGCGTCGTCTTGCCCGTTCCCGAGAGCCCGAAGAACAGCGCCACGTCGCCGCCCGGCCCGATGTTGGCCGAGCAGTGCATCGACAGCACGTCGCGCAGCGGGAGCAGGTAGTTGAGCACGGTGAAGATCGACTTCTTGATCTCGCCGGCGTACTGGGTGCCCCCGATGAGCACGATCTTCTTCGCCAGGTTCAGCACGATGAAGGTTTCCGAATTCGTGCCGTCCTCGGAGGGGACCGCGCGGCAGCCGGGCGCGCAGAGCACGACGAACTCCGCCTGGTGCGAGGCCAGGCGCGCCGGATCGTGCTCGTTGATGAACAGGTTGCGCGCGAACAGGCTGTGCCACGCGTATTCGGTGATCACGCGAATGGGCAGCCGGTACTCCGCATCGGCTCCGCCGTAGCAGTCCTGCACGAACAGTTCCCTGCCGTCCAGGTAGTTCAGCATCCGCCGGTGCAGGCCGTCGAACTTCGCTTCGTCCAGCGGGCGGTTCGCGCCCCACCAGATCTTCGACGCGCTCGACGGCTCATAGACGAAGAACTTGTCGTTGGGCGAACGGCCGGTGTGCTGGCCCGTCCGGCACACGAGCGGGCCGGCGTCGGCCACGAGCCCCTCGTGGCGCCGCACGGCTTCCTCATACAGGACGGCGGCCGGCAGATTCCACCAGATCCGCGGGGAATTCATGATCCCGTGCGACCGAAGGTCGCGAAGCTGCCCCACCTCGATGCTCATCCGCAACTCCCAGATTTAAACGGAATTAGACTGCCCCGAACGCCATGATGCCCATGATCCTTGACTGACCATCGTAGTGTCCGCGATCGGGCAAGTCAACCGCCGCCAGCCGGCTCAGCCAGCCCGGGCGGGGCCACGCTATCCCTCGGCCCCCCGCCCACGGTATAGTCATGGTAAACAGCCGCCAGGATGCGAGAGTAATGACTGATAGTTCAGATGACGAAGGCATGACGCCTCAGCTTGTGGCGACTGGCGTGCTGGTGCCGGGCGGGCTCGCCGCCGCGCCGGCCTCCGATTCCGCGGCCGTTCCGGCCGGACGGGATCGGACTGCCGACAACCGCCTGGCCGCCGAGGTCAAGGCGCTGGTCGGCCGTGGTGCCGTGGCCGAGGCGCACGAGCGGTTCTCGGCGCTGGTCCTGTACCACCAGCGGCGCGCCTCGCGGATCGCCCACCATTACCTGGGGGATGCGGCGGAAGCGGACGAGGCGGTGCAGGACGCCTTCGTCAAGGTCTTCTCCCACATCGGCTCGTACCGCGAGGAACTGCCTTTCGAAGTCTGGTTCACCCGGATCCTGATCAACGGCTGTCTCGACCGGCGGAAGGCCACCGGCCGGCGCCAGCGGTGGCTGACGCCGATGGACGAGGCCGGCATCGAAATCCGGCCCGCGGCCAGCCTGAGCGCCGGCCCCAGCCCGGAGGCCCGGCTGCTGGCCCGCGAGCGCCAGCGCGAGATCTCCCGCGCCATCGACCGGCTTCCCGGACGGCAGCGTACGGTGTTCATCCTCTGTCATCTGAACGACTGTTCACCACGCGAGATCAGCCAGCTCACGGGGCTCAAGGAATCGACCGTGCGGGTCCACCTCTTTCGCGCGGTCCGCAAGCTGCGAAAACTTCTGGGAGGCCTGCCGTGATGAAACGCGGTCGCCATCTTTCGGAAGATCGACTCATCGAGTTCTACCTGCAGGCGCGGGAACGCGACGGGCGGGACTCGGTGCGCCGGGCGGTGATTCGGGCCCATCTGGCCGCGTGCGAGGCCTGCGCCTGCCGGTACGCCGAAGTGACCGGGTTCCTCGACGCCGTGCGTGACGAGACCGAGGCCGGCGACGCCGCCGTCTTCACCGACAGCCGGCTCGCGGCCCAGCATGATCGGATCATGCGCCGGATCGACCACATGGATCATCCGGTCCAGGTCATCACCTTTCCCGCCGCCCGCATCGCGCACCGCGTGAAGAGCGCCACCAGCGTCGCCGTCTGGCGCTGGGTCGCGTCGGGTGCCGTGGCCGGCCTGCTGGTCGGGGTCGCCGTCGGCCGCTTCGTCGATCGTTCCCAGCCGGAACCGGCGGCCACGATGGCGTCCCTCAGCGTCCCGGCCGCACGCGTGGCCCGTGTGACGGTCCCGAAGAGCCGGAGGGCGGCGTCCGACGACGCGTTCGTGTCGCTGGATCTCTCGGAGCTGGATCGGTCGTTCGACAGCGAACACCAGATCGTGCTGCAGGCCTACGACGCACTGACGCCCCGCATCCAGGAAGTCTCCGCGAAGGGCCGCTAAGGTATACTCCTCCTGAGCTGTTCCCGGCGGCCGCCCGTCCGGCCCTCGCACCACGCGTTGCCCCAATCGCCCGCGGCCGTCAGACGCGCCGTGCGCACTGTCTGAGGTTATGCCCTCTGTCATTTTCAAGAAGGGCTTGCAGCTGAAGCATGCGGTCGCCGGCATGCTCGCCGAGAGCTATCACAGCGCCCTGGTCGAGCAGATCAAGGCCGACGGATTTCAGTACCGGTCCGGGCGCCTCACGGTCCATCTCGCCGCGGAATTCGGCTTCTGCTACGGCGTGGACCGGGCGGTCGACTACGCCTACCAGGCGCACACGCGCTTTCCCGATCGGCGCGTCGTGCTGGCGGGCGAGATCATTCACAACCCGCACGTCAACGACAAGCTGCGCGCGCTCGGCGTCGTCTTCCTGGGCGACGAAGGGGCGGCGCTCGACGACCTCCAGGAGAGCGACGTCGTCATCGTGCCGGCCTTCGGATTGCCGGTGGCCACCTGGCAGAGACTGGACGCGCGGGGCTGCACGCTGGTCGACACCACGTGCGGGTCCGTGCTGAACGTCTGGAAGAACGTGCGGCGGTACGCCCAGGACGGCTTCACCGCCGTCATTCACGGCAAGGCCTGGCACGAGGAAACGCAGGCGACCGCCTCGCAGGCGCTGCAGTATCCGAACGGGCGCTGTCTGGTGGTGAAGGACCGCCCCGAGGCCGCGGTCGTGTGCGACTACGTGCGCCACGGCGGCGATCGGGCCCGCTTTCTGGAGACCTTCAGCCACGGCGTCTCGGACGGCTTCGACCCGGATCGCGATCTCTCGCGCATCGGCCTCGCCAACCAGACGACGATGCTGATGTCGGAATCGATGGCGATCGGGGAGATGTTCCGCGCCGCGATGCGCAACCGGTACGGCGAGGCCGACCTGCCGGCGCGCTTCCGGTCGTTCGACACGATCTGCAGCGCCACGCAGGATCGCCAGGACGCCGTCGTGGCCCTGCTCGACAGCCGGCCGCTCGATCTGGTCATGGTGATCGGCGGCTATAACAGCAGCAACACCTGCAACCTGGCGCGCATCTGCGCCGAACGGGTGCCCACCTACCATGTGGCGGGCCCCGAGTGCCTGCTGTCGGCGTCGGAACTGCGCCACCGTCCGGTGGCAGGCAAGGACGAAACCCTCGCGTCAGGCTGGCTGCGCCAGTCGGGCCCCCTGGCCGTGGGGCTGACGTCCGGCGCCTCCACGCCCGACAACCTGGTGGGTGCCACCATCGAGCGCCTGGTCGCCTGCTGCGGCGACGGCGCGACGGCCTGAGCCGGGCGTTCTCCGCCCGTGTCCGGCCGGGCCCTGTGCTATCATCCCCCGCCCGTCGTGCGCCGTCGGTCCCGCCGTGATGCGCACAGGGCGGCGATCATGGAGCGACGACCGGCCGAGGCGCCGTGATACGGCCCGGTTTCCGGATCGGGGACCCGGGTCAGCCGCACGGCCCGTTCACGCTGCGGTTCCACTCGTCAGATGACGGGGCCTTTCCGCGGGGCGATTGCCGGCCCGGCGGAGGCCAGGCACTCGGGCGCACGGGCGGCAGGCGCCCTCCGTCAGACTTTCGCCCGTCCGTAAACGGCTGCCGGCGGCGCGTCGTAAGTTTCTGTTGATATTGCAGGTGTTTGGAGGACCGATGGGAAAGCGTGGGCGGGTGCTGCTGCCCGTCGTGCTGGTGCTGATGCTGGCCCCGACAGGAACGGCCACGACCGGGGCCGCCGCGCCGGTACAGCAGGACGCGCGGCGGGGCACCAAATGGTGGAAGGACAGCCCGTTCCGGCAGGAACTGGGCCTCACGGACGAGCAGTCGGACAGGATCGAAGCGATCTTCCAGTCGGCACTGCCCGAGCTCCGGACGCTGTACGACGCCAACCATCGCGAAGAGGGCGAACTCAAGAAGCTGATCGACGCCAACCAGCCGGAGAGCGTGGTGTCGGTTCAGATTGACAAGACCGAGCACGCGCACTGCGCGTTCAACAAGGCCCGGACGCTCATGCTGTACCGGATGCGCATGGTGCTGTCGCCCGCGCAGCGGGCGAATTTCCGCAAAGTGCACGAGGACTGGGAGCGCGAGCAACGCAAGGCGAACGGAGGCGGTCACCGCTAGGCGGCGCCCGCGCGGCCGGCGAATCCCGGTTCAGACGCCAATCCCAACGAAGTGGAGATGTTCGTCGTGAAGACACGCTTGAGTGTGATGCTCGCGGCCGGTCTGCTCGTCAGTGCCCCGGCCGCCCACGTGTTTGCCCAGTCCCTGACGGAAGCCCGGATCCACGCCCTGATCGAGCAGGCCTCCGCCCGTCTGGCCAGCGCGCAGGCCGGCATGCCGGCGCCGTCGCAGCCGCCGCCGGCCGGCGCGGCCGCCCCGGCTCAGGCCACCGCATCGCAGCCGCCGACCGTCCGCCTGTCGCTGGATCAGGCGGTGCAGGACGCGCTGGAGCGCAACCTGAACATCGCGATCCAGCGGCTGAACCCGCAGACGTACGACTATTCGCTGGCGTCGCTGCGGGCGACGTATCGGCCGAGCATCAACTCACACGTCAGCACGAGCGGCCAGACCACGCCGGCGACGAGCCTGCTGTCGGGCGGCCAGAGCGTCAACGCCACGAGCCAGACGTTCGATGCCGGCCTGCTGCAGAACATGCCGTGGGCCGGCGGGTCGCTGTCGGTCACCTGGAACAACACGCGGGGGACCACGACCAACTCGTTCACGACGTTCAATCCCGCGTTCAACACGAACTTCCTGGCGCAGTACACGCAGCCATTGCTGCGGGGCCTCAGCATCGATTCCACGCGCCAGCAGATCGAGGTGACCAAGCTGAACCGGGACATCTCGGACATCCAGCTCAAGGCGACGATCACCAACACGCTGTCGGACGTGCGCGACGCCTACTGGAACCTCGTCTACGCCGGTCAGGCGGTCGGCGTCGCGCAGCAGTCGGTGAGCCTGGCAAAGCAGCTGGTCGAGCAGAACCAGATCCAGGTGCAGGTCGGCACGATGGCGCCGCTCGACGTCGCACAGGCGCAGTCGCAGCTGGCGTCGGCGCAGCTCGCGCTCGTGCAGGCCGAGGCGACGCGGCGGACCGACGAGCTGGCGCTGAAGCAGCTCATCGTCGGCGGCACGGCCGATCCGATCTGGAACGCCACGATCAACCCGACCGACCGGCCGGAGTTCAAGCCGGAGCAGATCGATCTGGCGGCCGCGATCAGGAAGGCGCTGAGCCAGCGCACGGACCTCCAGATCGCCCAGAAGGACCTCTCCAGCAACGACGTCACGCTGAAGTTCCTGCACAACCAGGTGCTGCCCCAGGCCGACCTCGTCGCCTCGTACGGCGCGCAGGGGCTCGGCGGCACCCAGTTCCTCCGGTCGAGCATCGGCAGCAGCGGCACGGTTCTCGGGACGATTCCCGGCGGGTACACCGACGCCCTCAGCTCCATGGGCGGCCTGAACTACCCCAGCTGGACGGTCGGCGTGACCTTCAGCTATCCGATTGGCACGAGCACGGCCGACGCGGCCGTCGCGCTCGCGCGGCTGCAGATGACGCAGACGCAGGCGCAGATGCGGCAGATCGAGCTGCAGATCGCCACCGACGTGACCAACGCCGTCCTCCAGGTGGAGAGCTCCGTCGAGGCGGTCCAGTCGGCGCGCAGCGCCCGCGAGTACGCCCAGAAAGAGCTCGAGGCGGAACAGACCAAGTTCGACGTCGGCATGTCGACCAATTATCTCGTCGTGCAGGCGCAGCGCGACCTGGCGACGGCGCAGAACAGCGAGCTGCAGGCGACGCTCAATTACCGGATGGCGCTGGTGCAGCTCGACCGCGCCGAGCAGACGACGCTGCAGAGCTCGGGGGTGACGGTCGTCACCTCCGCCGGGCTGAACACAGCCGCGGTCGGCAGCGGCCGGCCGACGGTCGTGGCCGGTGGCACCGGCGGCGCGTAAAGAGGGCGGCGGCGGCCGGCCGGGGGGGCGGGCGTGACGCGACACATCGTGAGGGAGAACGGTTCATTGGGCGGCTGGGGCACGGCGCACATCCGCCCGGCCGCTTCCGGCAGGGCGAATCTCACTCGACTGAACGAACGACTGTGACTGTCATCTCTGTTCGCGATCTGGTGAAGACGTACGTCGTCGGAGAAGTGCAGGTCAAGGCGCTGCAGGGCGTCAGCCTGGACATCGAGCGGGGGCAGTTCGTGGCGGTCACCGGCCCCTCGGGCTCCGGCAAGTCGACCTTCATGCACATCCTCGGCTGTCTGGACCGCCCCTCGTCCGGCCAGTATTTTCTGGACGGCAAAGACGTGTCGCAGCTGTCGAAGGACGATCTGGCGGGAATCCGCAATCACAAGATCGGCTTCGTGTTCCAGGGATTCAACCTCCTGTCGCGCACCTCGGCGCTCGACAACGTGGAGCTGCCGCTGCTCTATTCGGACAACGGCCTGAAGACGCCCGAACGGCGCGCCCGCGCACTCGAGGCGCTCGCCGCCGTTGGCCTCCAGAACCGCGCGGATCATCATCCGAACCAGCTGTCGGGCGGCCAGCAGCAGCGGGTCGCGATTGCGCGGTCCCTGATCAACTCCCCCTCGATTCTGCTGGCCGACGAGCCGACCGGCAACCTGGACACCAGGACGAGCATCGAGGTGATGGAGATCTTCCAGCGCCTGAACCGCGAGCGCGGGATCACGGTCCTGCTGATCACGCACGAGCACGACATCGCGGAATACGGCGAGCGCATCATCGCGTTTCGCGACGGGCGGGTGCAGACGGACCAGGCGGTGGTCCATCGGCGTCTGGCGGAAGAGGAGCTGTCGGTGCTGCCGGCGACCCCCTGACGGCACCCGCGGGCGGGCGGCGGGCGTCTCATGATTGTCCGGCAGCCGTGCGCCCGGCGCGCTGACCGCGCCGGACGGAACGATTGGCGTGTGGCGGTCTTCATCGTCGGGGGGAACCGGCGTCCCCGTACGCGGCCGGCCGGGGTGACCGGATTCCGGCGGCTGGCGAGTGTCTGCAGCCGCGTGGCCCCGGGGCGTGCGGCCCCGAACCGGAGCGTCAAGCTGCCGGAGAGGTTTTCAGGCGAGGGAATCTATCGTGAATCTCAAGTCAGCGTCTGCACTTATTCTGACCGGCTTCGTCGTGATGATGGCGGCGGCCTGTTCCGATGGCGGCAAAGCGGCCCCGGCCCAGGGCCGCGGCGACGAGGCGAACGCGCCCGTTCCGGTGGCGGTCGGGATGGTCGTCCAGAAGGCGATGCCGGTCGAGGTGAGCGTGATCGGGACGGTCGACCCGTATTCGACCGTGCAGGTCAAGTCGCAGGTCCAGGGCGAGATCCTCTCGGTGCATTTCAAGGAGGGGGATGACGTCAGGAAGGGCGACCTGCTCTTCAGCATCGATCCGGCGTCGTTCCGGGCGGCGCTCGAGCAGGCGGAAGCCAACCTGACGCGGGATACGGTGCAGGCGCAGAACTCCCGCGCCGAAGAGCAGCGGTATGCCGACCTGGTGAAGCGCGGCGTCGCGACTCAGGAGCAGTACGACGCGCAGCGGACCAGCGCGGCCTCGTACGAGGCGGCGATGCGCGCCGACCAGGCGGCCATCGACAACGCCAAGCTGTCGCTCGGCTATTGCTCGATCAAGGCCCCGATCAGCGGCCGGACGGGGGCCGTCCTCGTCTACGCAGGCAACATCGTCCAGCCGAACAGCGTGCCGCTGGTGGTCATCAACCAGGTCAGCCCGATCTACGTGGACTTCTCGGTGCCGGAATCGCAGCTCTCGGAGATCAAGCGCTACCGGGCGGCCGGCACGCTGCACGTGGAGGCCACGCCCCCCCACGATGCCGGCCGACCGGCGCGCGGCATCATCACGTTCATCGACAACGCGGTCGATCCGACGACCGGGACCATCATGCTGAAGGGGACGTTTCCGAACACCGACCACCGTCTCTGGCCCGGCCAGTTCGTGAACGTCGTGCTGACGCTGACCACGCAGCCGAACGCGATCGTGGTGCCGTCCCAGGCCGTCCAGACGGGCCAGCAGGGGCAGTACGTGTTCGTCGTCAAGAGCGACCACACCGTCGAATCGCGGCCGGTCGTGATCGCCCGGACGATGGGCGCCGACGCGGTCGTCGCCAGCGGCCTGAAGGTCGGGGACACGGTGGTCACCGACGGCCAGCTGCGGCTGGTGCCGGGCGCCAAGGTGAGCATCAAGCCGGCGGTCTCCGTGACGGGTGTGGCCGGCATGTTCTGATCGGCGGGTCCCATGAATCTCGCGGAACTGTTCATCCGGCGGCCGGTGATGACGACCCTCATCATGCTGGGGATCGGTGTCTTCGGCCTGATGGCGTACCGGCTGCTGCCGGTGAGCGACCTGCCCAACGTCGACTTCCCCACCATCCAGGTGTCGGCGAGCCTGCCCGGGGCGAGCCCCGAGACGATGGCGTCGGCGGTCGCCCTGCCGCTCGAGAAGCAGTTTTCGACGATCCAGGGCATCGATTCGATCAGCTCCACGAACGCCCAGGGAGCGACGCAGATCACGCTCCAGTTCGACCTCAGCCGGAACATCGACGCGGCGGCGCAGGACGTGCAGGCGATGATCGCGAAGGCGGCCGGCAGCCTGCCGCCGGACATGCCGACCCCGCCGTCGTACCAGAAGGTCAACCCGGCCGATCAGCCGGTCGTCTTCCTGGCGCTGCAGTCGAACACGCTGCCGCTGTCGCAGGTCGACGAGTACGCGGAGACGACGATTGCGCCGCAGATTTCGACGATCAGCGGCGTCGCGCAGGTGAACGTCTTCGGCGCGCAGAAGTACGCCGTCCGCGTCGACGTCGACCCACGCGAACTGGCGTCGTACCGGATCGGGCTCGACCAGGTCGCCACGGCGATCCAGTCGGGCAACGTCAACACGCCGACCGGCATCCTCAACGGCGCCCAGCAGACGTTCACGGTGCAGACCAACAGCCAGCTGTACGACGCGGCCGCCTACCGGCCGCTGATCGTGGCGTACCGGAACGGGAGCCCGATCCGGCTCGACCAGGTCGCGCACGTCTACGACGGCGTTGAGAACGACAAGGTCGCCAGCTGGTACCGGGGCATCCGCACGATCTTCCTGGCGGTGCAGAAGCAGCCGGGGACGAACACGGTGGAAGTCGTCGACGCCATCAAGAAGCTGCTGCCGAACTTCCGGACCGAGCTGCCGGCGTCGGTCGACCTGGTCCTGCGCAGCGACCGCTCGATCACCATCCGTGATTCGGTCGCCGACGTGAAGCTCACGCTCGAACTGGCCGTCTTCCTGGTCATCCTCGTCATCTTCCTGTTCCTGCGCAACGTCTCGGCGACGATCATTCCGAGCCTCGCGCTGCCGGCGTCGATCATCGCCACGTTCGCCGTCATGTACCTGCTCGGGTACAGCCTGGACAACCTGTCACTGATGGCGCTCACGTTGTCGGTCGGGTTCGTCGTCGACGATGCCATCGTCATGCTGGAGAACATCGTCCGGCACATGGAACAGGGCAAGACCGCCATGCAGGCGGCGCTCGACGGCTCGAAGGAGATCGTCTTCACGATCCTGTCGATGACGCTGTCGCTCACGGCCGTGTTCATTCCCGTGCTGTTCATGGGCGGGATCCTCGGCCGGCTGCTGCACGAGTTCGCCGTCACGATCGGCGCCGCGATCCTCGTGTCGGGCTTCGTCTCGCTGAGCCTGACGCCCATGCTGTGCAGCCGCTTCCTGCGTCCGCCCACGCACGAAGGGCACGGCCTGATGTACCGCGCGCTCGAACGGGTGTTCGACGGCGCGCTGGCCACCTATGCGTGGACACTGGCGCGGGCGCTGAAATACCGCGCCCTGATGTTCGGGGTCTCCCTGGTGCTGCTGGGCGCGACCGCCTACCTCTTCATCGTCATCCCGAAGGGCTTCATTCCGACCGAGGATCAGAACCAGATCTCCGCGTCGACCGAGGCCACGCAGGGGATCGGCTTCAACGCGATGGTCGCGCACCAGATGCAGGTGGCGGCCGTCCTCAGCAAGGATCCGAACGTCTCCGGGTTCAGCAACAACGTCGGCGCCGGCGGCCCGAACAACACGCCGAATGCCGGCCGGATGTTCATCGATCTCAAGCCGCGCAACGAGCGCGCGCTCTCGGCCGACCAGGTGATCCAGGAACTTCGGCCCAAGCTGGCCAAGATTCCCGGGATCCGCGTCTTTCTGCAGAACCCGCCGGCCATTCAGATCGGCGGGCAGATGACGAAGAGCCTGTACCAGTACACCCTGCAGAGCACCGACACGGCCGAGCTCTACCGCTACGCGCCGGTGCTCGAGGACCGGATGAAGAAGCTGCCCGGCCTCGTCGACGTGACGAGCGATCTGCAGATCAAGAACCCGCAGGTCGACATCCACATCGATCGCAACAAGGTCGCGACCACCGGCCTGACGGTCGACCAGGTCGACACGGCGCTGTACAGCGCGTTCGGCACGCGCCAGGTCTCGACGATCTACGCGCCGAACAACCAGTACAAGGTCATCATGCAGGTCGCCCCCCGGTACCAGCGCGACCCGGCCGAGCTGTCGAGCCTGTACGTCCAGTCGGCGAGCGGAGCGCTCGTCCCGCTCAGCGCCGTCACCTCGACGGCCATCGATGCCGGCCCGCTGACGGTCAACCACACCGGCCAGCTGCCGTCGGTCACGCTGTCGTTCAATCTCGCGCCAGGCTTCGCGCTCGGCAACGCCGTGCAGGAGGTGCAGGCGGCCGCCCGGACGACGCTGCCCGCCTCGATCACGACGAGCTTCCAGGGCGCCGCGCAGGCGTTCCAGGACTCCCTGAAGGGCCTCGGCATCATCCTGCTGATGGCCATCGTCGTCATCTACATCGTGCTGGGGATCCTGTACGAGAGCTTCATCCATCCGCTGACGATCCTGTCCGCCCTGCCGGCGGCCGGATTCGGCGCGCTGGTCACGCTCGTGATCTTCCACACGGATCTCAACCTGTACTCGTTCGTCGGCGTCATCATGCTGGTCGGCCTGGTCAAGAAGAACGGCATCATGATGATCGACTTCGCCCTCGCGACCCAGCGCAACCGGGACGTCTCGCCGGCCGAGGCGATCTACGAGGCCTGCCAGGTCCGGTTCCGGCCGATCATGATGACGACGATGTCGGCGCTGGTTGGCACGCTGCCGATTGCGCTGGGCGTCGGCGCCGGCGCCGATTCGCGCCGGCCCCTCGGGCTGGCCGTGGTCGGCGGCCTGCTGGTCTCGCAGCTGCTGACGCTCTACATCACGCCGGTGTATTACGTGTACCTGGAAGGCATGCGGCAGCGGTTCGGCCATCGGCGCCGCGCCGCGCGGCCGGCCGGCGCCCTGGCGGGGCCGGCGACCACCCCGGCGAAGGGCGCGCCTGCGGCGGCAGAGCCGGCCCTGGGCTTCACCGCCGCCAGCGACAGCACGCGACCGGCCTGAGCCCGTGCGCGGATCGCCGGCTCAGCCGGCGATCCGCCGTTCCAGCAGCTCGCCGACGGTCACCCCGGTCACCGGGTCGACGAGGTCGGGCGCGACATCCGCCAGCGGGCGCAGCACGAACTCCCGCTCCCTGAAGCGCGGATGCGGCACCTGCAGCCCCGGCTCGTCGATGACGTCCCGCCCGTAGAGAATCAGATCGAGGTCGAGCGTCCGGGCGGCCCCCGGGTGCGGCCGCGTCCGCCCGGCGGCCGCTTCGATCGCCAGGAGGCGATCGAGCAGCGCGCGCGCGGACACCTCGACCCGGCCGGTCACGGCGGCGTTCAGATACGCAGGCTGCGGCCCGGTCCCGACCGGATCGGTCTCGTAGAAGGGTGAAACGCGGAGCGCGGTGACGAAGGGGCGCAGGGCCGCGACCGCCTGCTCAAGGAGGCCCCGGCGGTCGCCGAGATTGCTGCCGAGCGCGATGGCGACCCGGACCGGCATGGGGAAGACACGGCCGGCGGCCGCGCCGCCGGCCCGCAGGTTACTCGATCCAGCGGGTGGCGAGCACGGCGCCTTCGGGCGGCGAGCCGGTCGTCCGGCGGCCGAGCAGGTCGGTTCGCCCGGCCAGCGCCTGGGTGAAGAAGCGCTTCTGCTCGATCACCTCGCCGAGGATGACGCGCAGCATCAGACGGTGCCGGGCGTTGGTCACGGTCTCGACGCGGGGATGCCAGCGGTCGTAGAACGCCTGGGCGTCGCGGGCATCTTCCTCCAGCACCGTGTGCGCGGCGGCGATCCCCTTGCCGACGATGGCGCGCCCGGGGCCACCGCCATTCCCGACCTGGCCGCCCAGATCGACGATGGCGCGCCGGACCCAGTCCAGCTGCGTCTCCTCACGGGCCAGCACGTACTGGTAGGTGTTGTTGACGTCGTACTGCGACACCACCGTGGCGCCCGTCTGGTGCTGGAGCATCGCGGTCAGCTTGTCGCCGTAGAACTCACGCAGCAGTTCGAGCAGTGCTTCGGGTTTCACGCCTTCTGCTTTTCCTTGCAGGTGATGCAGACGCGCGTCCAGGGAATCGCGTTCAGCCTGGCCTCGGCGATCGGCTCCCCGCAGTCACGACAGACGCCGTAGGTCCCCTTGTCGATCCGCCACAAGGCCTCTTCGATGGCCTGGAGGATCTTCGCGTCGGTCTGTTTCAGTCTGAGCTGGATGTGGACTTCGTTGTTGCCGCTGGCCTGATCCGCCATGTCCCCCTGGCGGGTGTTCGTCTCCATCGAGGCCTGCAGCGGCTTGATGCCCCCGGCTCCGAGAATTTCGCCCCGCTTCCGCAGCAGCGCGTCCTTGTACTGCGACTCTTCCATCGTTGAACTCCAGCAGACCCCATCGGCGCTCGTACAAGCCCCAATGATAGCATGAAGAGGGGCCCCTACCTCATGGCCACGTACCGGGCCAGGAAGACGGCCGCGAAGACGTACACCAGCGGATGGACCTCGCGCCGGCGCCCGGTCGCGACCTTCAGCAGCGCGTAGGTCGTCAGGCCGAACGCGATGCCGTCGGTGATCGTGAGCGTCAGCGGCATCATGACGATCGTCAGGAACGCCGGCACCGCGTCGGTCGGATCGTCCCAGGCGATCCGCCGCAGCCCGCCCATCATCATCGTGCCGACCAGCACCAGCGCCGGCGCAATCACCGGATACAGCGTGGTCTGCCCCTCCGGCACGCCGCCGCCGACCATCTTCACCAGCGGGTAGAGGAACAGCGACACCAGGAACAGCGCCGCCGTGACCAGGCTCGTGAGCCCGGTGCGGCCGCCGGCCGAAATCCCGGCGCCGCTCTCGATGTAGGCGGTCACCGTCGACGTGCCGAGCGCGGCCCCGATCGTCGTGCCGATCGCGTCGGCCAGCAGGGCCCCGCGGGCGCGCGGCAGCGTCCCGTCGCGCATCAGCCCGGCCTGCTCGCCCACCGCCACCAGCGTGCCGATGGAATCGAACAGCGCCAGCAGGAAGAACACGAAGATCACGGTGATCATGTCGGGCGCGAACGCGCCGGCGATGTCCAGCTTCCCGAAGGTCGGCGCCAGTGACGGCGGGCGGCCGACGAGCCCCTGGTAGTGCACCAGGCCGGTCGCCAGCCCGATGACCGCGCTCGCCAGGATGCCCCAGAGCAGCGCGCCGCGGACCTTGCGGGCGAGCAGGACGGCGCTCACGGCCAGGGCGAACAGCGCCAGCAGCGTCGGCGGGCTCTTGAGGTTGCCCAGCGCCACCAGCGTCCCGGACGCACCCACGACGATGCCGGCCCACTGGAGGCCGACCATGGCGATGAGCAGGCCGATGCCGGCGGCGATGGCGAACTTCAGCGACTCCGGAATCGCCGTGATCAGCCGTTCCCGCAGCCCGATGCCGGCCGTGAGGATGAACACCAGACCGGCGATCTCGACGCCGCCGAGCGCCACGGGCCACGGCACGTGCATCCCGATGACGACGGCGTACGCGAAGAAGAAGTTGTGCCCCATGGCCGGCGCGACGGCGATGGGATAATTCGCCAGCAGGGCCATCAGGGTCGTCGCCACCGCGGTCGCCAGACAGGTGGCCACCATCACGGCGCCGAAGTTCATGCCGCAGGCGCTCAGGACGGCCGGCTGCACGAAGATGATGTAGGCCATCGTCAGGAACGTCGTCACACCGGCCAGCACCTCGGTGCGGGCGGTCGTGCCGTGCGCCTGCAGCTGGAACCAGCGTTCCAGGACGGGAGCCTGCGGGTGCGTCGTGTCGCGGCAGGTCGTCATGTCGTCAGGCCGGCGGGCGAGCCGGGCGATGGTCGCGCGGCCCCCGTCTCATTCGGCCCGCAGCGTGGCGAGCGGTTTGCGGCGCAGCACGTCGGCGCTGGCGATCACGCCGACCGTGGCGACCAGCAGGGCGGTCACGACCAGGCCGGCCACGTGCAGCCCGGTGACGCCCTGCCAGGGCAGATCAATCGCGTACCGGCTGAGTCCCCAGGTGAACGCGACCGCGCCGAAGGAGCCGACGGCCCCGGCGATCGCCCCGAGGACGCCGTACTCGAGGACGATCATCGTCACCAGCGTGCGTGTGCTGGCGCCGAGGGTCTTGAGGATCGCCGCCTCGTAGATCCGCTGGAACTTCGTCATCGCCACGGCGCCGATCAGGATGAGCGTGCCGCTGCCGAGCACGAGCAGCCCCACCACGGTGATGGCCAGCGTCACCTTCGACAGCACGCTCCGGACTTCGTCGAGGATGGACCGGACGTCGATGACCGTGATGTTCGGGCAGGCGGCGACCAGGGCGTACTGCAGCCGCGCCCGCGCCGCCGGCTGCGGCGGTCCCTTGAGCGGCACCACCCAGGTGTGGGGCGCCTTGTCGAACACACCGGGCCGGAACACGAACATGAAGCCGCCGTTCCGGGTGTCGCGCCAGTTGACCGCGCGGATGCTCGTCACCCGCGCCGCGATCGTCTGGCCGAGCACGTTGAACTGCAGCGTGTCGCCGACGTCGACGTGAAAGCGATCGTGGATGCTCTCCGCGATCGAGACCTCCGGCACGGGGCTCGGCCCGCTCCAGAAACGTCCGGCGACGATCTTCTCGTTCGGCTCCAGCCGGTCGCGGTAGGTGACGATGTATTCGCGCCCGAGGGAGCCCTCCCGGCGGACGTCCTGGTAGCCCTTCAGCGTCACCGCCCGGCCCTCGATGCCGGTGACGCGCGCGTGCAGCACCGGGATGAACCGCGCGCCGCTCGCGCCGCTCGCCGGCGCCGCCAGCAGCGCCTTCACCCGCGCCAGCTGATCGTCCTGCACGTCGATCAGGAACATGTCGGGATCGCCGGCGGAGGTCTGGACGCTCAGTTCGTGGAGCAGCGTCGCCTGCACGGACCGGACGCCGACGATGAAGAACGTGCCGAGCCCGACCGCGAGCAGAATCGCGCTGGTCTGGCGGCCCGGCCGGACCAGGTGCAGCACCGCGTGGCGCAACGGGAACCACCGGCTGCCGGCGAGCGGCTGCACCAGCCGGATC
The DNA here is from genome assembly GCA_035534615.1 of Vicinamibacterales bacterium. Classification (GTDB taxonomy): domain Bacteria; phylum Acidobacteriota; class Vicinamibacteria; order Vicinamibacterales; family CAVVIG01; genus JAGWRA01. The sequence goes on along the minus strand of DATLRO010000089.1, from coordinate 106,103 downwards.
AGCAGGCGGCCGACGAGCGACAGCGCCACCGCGGCCCCCGCGAAGCTCAGGCAGACGATCAGCCCCACCCGGAGCGACCCGGCCTGCCAGACCGTGAGCCCGACCAGCGCCGCCGAGACGCCCAGCACCGTCCCCGCCGTGGTCCAGTCGAACCGGCCGCCGGCCGGTTCGTCCCGCAGCATGGACGAGGGACGGGCGCGCCGGACCTCCAGCAGCGGCACCATCGAGAACAGCAGCGAGACCAGCAGGCCGATGAGCGTCCCCTGGACGACCGCGCGCAGCGTCAGGCCGTAGGTCACGCCGCTGAACAGCGACGTCCCGCCGCCGGTCCATGCCGGGACCGCCGCCACCGCCACCCCGGCCAGGGCGACGCCGACGAGGCTGCCGGCCAGCCCCAGCAGCCCCACCTCCAGGAGGTACACCGCCAGAATCTCCCGCGTGCGCGCGCCCAGGCACTTCAGGATCGCGATGCTGCGCCGCTTCTGATGGATGAAGACCCGCATCACGCTCGACACGCCGATGCCGCCGAGAATCACGACGACCAGGCCGACCAGGCTCAGGTAGTTCTCCGCGCGCGTGAAGTCGCGCCCCACCCGGTCCTGCGTGCCGCGGTACGACCGGACGGTGATGAACGCGTTGCGGAAATCGTGGCGGAGTGCGGTCACGAGCGGCTCGACCGACGCGGGCGGCACCTTCAGCAGCAGTTCGTAGCTCGCGCGGCTGCCGAACTGCAGCAGGCCGGTCGACGCGAGGTCGGCCTCGTCGATCAGCACGCGCGGGCCGAGGCTGAATCCCATCGACCGGCCCGGCTCCTGCGCGATCACGCCGCGGATCGTGAACGCGGCCCGGCCGATCATGATGGCGTCGCCGGCGTGCAGGCCGAGCTCGGTGAGCAGCTCGGGGCCGACCAGGGCGCCGTGGTGCGCCAGCAGGGCGAACGCATAGGGCCGCCCCCCTTCCAGCGTCAGCGTGCCGTAGAAGGGAAACGCCGCCTGCACGGCCCGCAGCTCCACGACCTTCGCGACGTCTCCCCCGGCCGCCGGGCGCGCCATCGTCGGCGTCTCGATGGACTCGGTCCGGCCGGTGACGTGAAATTCCCGGAGCCGCCGCGCGATGGTCGCCTGTACGTCCGGGGTCCAGCTCCGGGTGCTCCGGATGCTGACGTCACCCGCCAGCATCCCGCGGGCTTCCTGGCCGATGACCGCGCGGGCGCTCTGCACGACCGACCGGAGGGCGACGATCGCGCCGACGCCGATCGCGATGCAGGCGAAGAAGAAGATCAGGCGTCGCCAGGATGCCCGCAGTTCCCGGCCGACCATCCGCAGCACGAACGTCACGAGGAGGTCACCTGATCGGCCGCGCGGCCGGCGGCGGCCGGCGGACGCTCCAGCCGCTCGACCAGCCGGCCGTCCCGCAGCGTGAGCCGGACGTCGGCCAGAGCCGCCAGTTCGGCGTCGTGGGTCACCAGCACGATCGTCGTACCGCGCGTCTCGTGCACGGAGCGCATCAGCGCCATGATGTGGCGGCCGTTCTGCGAATCGAGGTTTCCGGTCGGCTCGTCGGCCAGCAGGATCGCCGGGTCGTTGGCCAGCGCCCGGGCCAGGGCCACGCGCTGCTGTTCGCCGCCCGAGAGCTGCGACGGATAGTGGTGGCCGCGGTCGGTGAGGCCCACCTCCGCGAGCCGTTGCGCCGCCCGCTGGCTGGCCCGCGCGGCACCGGCAATCTCCAGCGCCACCGAGACGTTCTCGAGCGCGGTGAGCGACGGAATCAGGTGAAAGAACTGGAAGACGAACCCGATCTTGTCGCTGCGCAGCCGGGCGAGCGCGTCTTCGCCCAGACGGGTGATCTCGGTCCCGTCGATGAGAATCCGGCCGGCCGTCGGCGCATCGAGCCCCGCAATCAGGCCCAGCAGCGTCGACTTGCCGCTGCCCGACGGTCCGAGCACGGCGAGGAACTGGCCGGACGGCACCGAGAGATCCAGCGGATGCAGGATCGTCAGCGGCCGTTCGCCGCTCATCACCGTCTTCGAGACACCCTGCAGATCAATCATCGGACACCGGCCCGTTGCTCGCGCGCCAGCAGCGGCTTCAGCACCTGCCACACGTTGTCAGCGACCATCTGCGCCCCCTGGGCGGTCGGGTGAATGCCGTCCGCCTGGTTCAGACGGGCAATCCCGGCCACGCCCTGCAGGAGAAACGGCAGAAAGGCGACATGATACCGGCGCGCCAGGTCGCGGAAGGCCTGGTGAAACTGACGGGTGTAGACCGGGCCGTAGTTCGGCGGCGCCTCCATGCCGGCGAGCAGCACCTGGATCCCGCGCTGCTGGGCCGTCTGGATGATGGCCGCGAGGTTGTGCTCCATGTCCGACACCGGGATGCCACGCAGCCCGTCGTTGCCGCCGAGCGCCACGACGAGGATCCGGACGTGCCCCTCGAGGACCCAGTCCAGCCGGCTGAGGCCTCCAGCCGTCGTATCCCCCGACACCCCCGCGTTGACGACTTCGTAGTGATACCCGGCGGCGCTCACCAGCTGCTGCAACCGCGCCGGGTAGGCCAGATCGAGGGACGGCAGCCCGAGGCCGGCCGTCAGGCTGTCCCCGAGAATCACGATCCGAAGCCGCGCGTCAGTCGCCGGCGTCAGGCCGCCCGCACCGGCCGCTCCACCGGCCGCCCGCGCCGCCTGACTCGAAGGCGGAGGGGCTGCTGCCGGGGCCGGGGTCGCCCCCCGTCCCCCGCAGGCCACCACCAGCGCCAGCAGCGCGACTGCGGCCGGCCAGGCCATTCCGGAGATTGGGCGACGCGCCGATCGTCCTGCCGTGCTGCGGGCAGGCCGGGCCCCGCCACGTCCGCCAGAAGCGTGAATCACCGAGGTCATTATCCTACAAGGCCCTGGCCGGCCAGACCGCCTGGCGCCGGCCCCGGCCTCGAGAACGGGCCCCCTGGGCGTCGCCCGGCCGCCTGGCGGTTGCCCGGAAATTCCGCCGCCTCGCCGAAATGGAGATTCCGGCCCATCGTATACTTGGTATACTCTGCGCGTGTCTGGCCCGACACCTCTGACGCAGGCCGTGGCGGCCCTCGAGCGTGGTGAGGGGGCGCGTGCCTCCCGGCTGCTTGGCCCCGCGCTCCGGTCGGGCGCGCTCTCCCGCGAGGATGAGCTCGCGATCCGGTGCGCGCTGGCCGAGGCGTGGCTGCTGCAGGCCGACCTGAGCCGCGCCAGCGCCGCGCTCGGCCGCCCACCCGACTCCCTGCGCGAATTGATTGCCCCGGTCCGGCTCTCGGCCCTCTGGCGGCTGCACGGCCGCGTGGCGTTCGCCCGCGGCGACCAGTCCAAGGCGATTGCGTTGCACGGCCGGGCGCTGAAGCAGGCCGATCTGGCCCATGATTCGGCGGCGATCGGCCTCACGCATTACGAACTGGCGCTCTGCTACAAACAGGTGGGCGATCTCGCGATCGTCCGGGAGCACCTGACCAAGGCCGCGTCGGCGCTGCACGCCGCCGGCGACCGGCGGCACCTGGGACTGGTGCACTCCCAATCCGGCATCTCGTTCGCCCAGACCGGCCGCTACGACGAGGCCATGCGCGCGCTGCGGCAGGCCGAACGGCTGGCCACGGCGGTCGAGGCGACCGACGTGCTGGCCACCGTCTGCAGCAACCAGGCGGTCGTGGCGATGATGCAGCATCGCTACGACTCCGCCATGGAGCTGGCCGAGCGGAGCGTCACCCTGCACGAGCAGCTCGGGTCGGGCCATGGGCTGGCCGTGGCGCTGGCCACGCTGGGCCAGATCTGCGTCAAGGTCGGCGATCTGGCCCGCGCCGAGCCGGCCCTCCGCCGCGCCCTGGATGTGCGCAGCCCGATCCAGTTCCACGAGACGACCGGGGCGGTCTTCGACAGTCTGGCGCAAATCCAGATGATCCGGGGCGAATACGACGCGGCGCAGGAGTTCCTCGACCGGGCCGGCGAGGCCTACGGGGCGTACGGGGCGCAGACGAGCCGCTGGTACGAGTGGTCGGTGCGCGTGCTCCGGGCCAGGCTCGCGCTCAAGCGCGGCGCGCTGGCCGAGGCGGCCCGTCTTGCCCGGGAGATCGTGGAGGCCGAGGCGGCTCCGCCGGCGGACGTGCTGCGGGCCGAGCTGATCGCGATCGCCGCGAGCATCGACCTGGGCGATCTGGACGGCGCCTGGCAGGGGCTCACGGCGGTCGCCGACCGGATGGTGCCCCGGACCGCGCCCAGCGCGTGGGGGGAATACCTCCGCCTGCGCGGCACCCTCCAGGCACGGACCGGCCTGGGCCACGAGGCGTATCACGACATGGCCCAGAGCGCGGGCGTCTTCGACCTGCTCGGCGAACGTTACGAATCGGCCCTCAGCTACCTGGCGCTCGGCCGTCTGGTGGCCGGCACCGGCGCCCGGTCCGCGGCGGGGCAGCATCTGGCCCGTGCCGCCGGCGTCTTCGACGCGGTCGGCGCCCGGCGCGATCTCGAGGCGACCCGGGCCGCCGAATCGCTGCTGGCCGGCCACGGCACCGGCGAATATCTCGGCGTTTCCGCCGATGCGGACGATGCCATCATCCGTCGGATCGTGGAGGCGGCGGCCCTGCCGGAGCTGCTCGGGCACGAGACCGCGGCGGCGCTGTTCGAGGCGGCGGCCGCCGAGGCGGTGGTCGTCTTCGTCGAGACCGCGCCGGACGAGATTCGGATCCTCGGCCGGCAGGGGTGCGACCATGCCGCCGCCGTCGCCCTGGTCCGGCGCGCCCGGCAGCGCGGCCTGCCCGAGGCCGCCCAGGGCCTGCTGCGCGTCGAATCGCTGGGGCGCGACCGGACCGGCAGCGCGCGGGGCGCCCTCGTGGTGGTGTCTCACGCGCTCGGATTCCCGACGGCGCGCCGGCTCAGGATGATCGTGGCGGTGGCGCGGCAGGGCTTCGATCTGTGCGCCGCCCGGGAGCCTGTCCCGCCGGCCTCGGACGAGTCGAGCCAGCACCCCCTCGAGCCGCTGCTTCCCGGGTTCGTCTGCGCCAGCCCGGCGATGGCGCGCGTGGTCGAACAGATCCGCCGGATGCAGGGAAACGATCTGACGGTGCTCATTACCGGGGAAAGCGGCACCGGCAAGGAGCTGGTCGCCCGCGCCATCCATGTCGGCTCGCCGCGCCGCATCGGCCTGTTCCTCCCCTACAACTGCACGACGACCGGCCGGGATCTGGCCGACAGCCAGCTGTTCGGCCACCGGCGCGGGGCGTTCACCGGCGCCGTGACCGACCAGCCCGGCCTCCTCCGGACAGCCACCGGCGGAACGCTGTTCCTGGACGAGATCGGCGACCTGCCGCTCGACGTGCAGCCGAAGCTGCTCCGGGTGCTCGAACAGCACGAAATCATGCCGGTCGGCGAGACCCGTCCTCAGCGGGTCGACGTGCGGGTCCTCGCCGCCACCAACGCCGATCTCGAGCAGCGGGTGGCGGACGCCACCTTCCGCGAGGATCTGTACTACCGCCTGGGCGTGATCCGCATCCACGTCCCGCCGCTCCGCGAGCGGCAGGAGGAGATTCCTCACCTGACGACCTACTTCCTGCGTGAGGCGTGCGAACGGCTGGACAAGCCGGGGGTGCAGCTCAGTGCGGGGGCGCTCGACGTCATCGCCCAATACTGGTGGCCCGGCAACGTGCGGCAGCTGCGGAACGAGATCCAGCGGGCCGTCGCGATGAGCGCGCCGGGCGATGTGGTGACGCCCGATCAGCTGTCGCCCGAGCTGACCGGCCTGCAGGCGCCCGGTTCCGCCTCCGGCCCCTCGCGGCCGGCCGGACGACGGGACGTGGCTGACCTGGCGACGGCGATCTCGCAGGTCGAGCGCGACCTGATCCAGGCGAGCCTGTCGCGCCATGCGGGCAACATCTCCAGAACCGCCCGCCAGCTCGGCTTGACGCGTCGCGGGCTCTATCTGAAGCTCAAGCGGCTGGGGATTTCGGCCCGCTTTTCAGCCGAGCAATGAATAGCAGATATCCAGCCACCGCACACATATGGATACTCATTAATCGCTTTTCATCAGGTTCCGGCCACGCTTATTTCACCTAAGACACTGTCTTTATAATGACTTGGACGGCATTTGCCGAATCGACAGATTCAGGCCTCGCGATTGATTGAGGAGTCCGCAGCGACCGACTCCAAAAGGGGGATCTGTGAACCACGTCCCGTCATCGCCCTCAATCGCACGTACGCCTGACCGCCGTTGTCTGGATCGTCGCGCCGCCGCCCTTCCCGGCCTGCTGACCTGGCGGGACGCCCGCGGGACCACCCGATTCACCAGCATCGTCGCGCGCGAGATTAGCGATTACGGCGCGTTCGTCGAATGCGATTCGCCCACGGTGATCCCGCTGTTCCGGCTGGTGACCCTGCAGCTCGATCAGGACGCCGCCGGCCATCCGGGGATTCCCGACGAGCTGCGCCGGGCCGGCAAGGTGCTGGGTGCCGTCTATCGCCGCGTCATGCCGAAGACGGAGAACGGCCTGCGCCAGGGATACGAACTGCGGCTCCTGATTGAGCCCAGGCCGCAGCTCGCCGAGGCGTCGGCCCCGGTCATCACGTTCGGCCGCCGCGTCCGGTCCATCGCCTGATCGCCCGTCCGCGCGCCGGCGGCCGCAGACAAAAAAAGGGCGGGGCGACTCCGCACCCCGCCCGCGCTCACGGCGGTCACCGCGTCGCGCACGCCCGCACAGGCGTGGGCGAGCGGCCTCGTCCGGCGATCACTTCGACGTCGTCGTCGTGATCGCCGTCGATTCTGCCAGTAACTTCTCCCGGCACTCCGGACAGATGCCGTGGGTGAACCGGGCCTCCGATCGTTCGCTGATGTAGCTCTCCACCTGGCTCCAGTAGTTCTGGTCGTCGCGGATCTTCTTGCAGTAGGAGCAGATCGGCAGCAGGCCCTGCAGCTGCTTGACCCTGGCGAGGGCGTCCTCCAGCTCCGCCACGCGCTCGATCAGGTCCTGCTGGAGCTTCAGCACGCGGTGACCGACGACCAGCCGCGCGGCCAGTTCCTCCGGGTCGAACGGCTTGCACAGATAATCGTCGGCGCCGGCCTGCAGACCGGTGACGATGTCCTCGGTCCGGCTGCGGGACGTCAGCAGGATGATGTAGGGTGGGAGCGCCATGCGGGATTGCCGCACGCGGCGGCAGATCTCCAGGCCGTCCATGCTCGGCATCATCCAGTCGAGGATGGCCACCGTCGGCCCCGTCTGCTCCGCCAGCCGGCGCCACGCCTCGAACCCGTCGACGCAGGTCGTGATGGCGTAGCCCCGAGTGGTGAGGGCCGCTTCGAGCAGCCGCCGATACAGCCTGTCGTCTTCCGCAATTACGATTTGCACGACACACCTGCCTCCGTCGTCACGCGCCGGAGCTCCGGCTCGAGGGCGATCAGGGCCGCCTCGAGCGCTCCGAGCGTCCGCTGCGCGTGATCGAGCCCGCCGTCCCGCGCCATGTCTTCCAGCCGCTTCGCCGCCTCCCGGGCCTCGTGGGCGCCCAGCAGGGCGCACGATCCCTTGAGCGTGTGCGCCGCCCTCGTGAGGGTGGCCGCGTCCCGCGCCCGGACCGCCGCGCGGATCGTGTCGAGGAGGACGGGACAGTCCTCCTCAAACATCGACACGAGCTGGCCGAGCATGACCCGGTCGCCGCGGACACGGTGCAGCGCCTCGTCCAGGTCGAACACCCGCAGGTCGGCCGGTGCCCGGAGGGCCGCCGGCGCGGCGCGGTCGTCTCCGACCGCGCCGACGGCTCTCGCGATGGCATCGAACAACTGAGCCGGCATGATCGGCTTCGACAGGTAGTCGTCCATGCCGGCGGCGAGACACCGCTCGCGGTCCCCCGTCATCGCGTGCGCCGTGAGCGCGACGACCGGCACGTGGCGGCCGGTGGTGCGCTCCGCCGCGCGAATCGCGGTGGTCGCCTCGATGCCGCTCATCTCGGGCATCTGCAGGTCCATCAGCACCAGGTCGAACGGTTCGGCGGCCGCCCGCTCCACCGCCTGACGTCCGGTCGCCACCACGGTCACCGCGTGGCCCTCGCTTTCCAGGAGATGCACGGCGAGCGCCTGGTTCACCGCGTTGTCCTCGGCCAGCAGGATCCGCAGCCGCGGCGGCGCCGGCGGCCCGATCGCCCCCCCGACGGCCGGCGCCGGCACCGAGACGAGAGGCGCGCCGAGCATCACGGCGATCGTGTGCAGCAGCTCCGACTCGCGGATCGGCTTGAACAGAAACGAGGCGACGCCTGCGTCCCGGCACCGCGGGACGTCGGTCGGCCCCTGCGACGGCCGCAGCAGCAGAATCAGCGCGCCGGCCTCGATGCCCTCCTGCCGGAGCGTCCGCGCCACGGCGAAGCCGTCCATTCCCGGCATGTACGCGTCGATCAGCGTCACGCCGAACGGCCGCCAGCTGTCGTGCGCCGCCCTGGCCGTGGCGACCGCCGCCGCGCCGCCCGCCGCCCCGGTCGGGCTCAATCCGGCGGCCGTCAGCGTCTCGACCATCGCCGTCCGGCTGCTGGCGTTGTCATCGACGACGAGCACGCGCACACCCTGCAGCGCCGGCACCGGCCTGAGCCCCGCGTCCGCTTTCGCCTGGGCACGGTCCAGCGTGACCGTGCAATGGAACGTGCTGCCGTGTCCGACTTCGCTCTCGACCCAGATCCGCCCGCCCATGACCGACACGAGGTTGGCGGAAATCGCCAGGCCGAGGCCGGTGCCGCCGTACTTCCGCGTGGTCGATCCATCCGCCTGCGCGAACGGATCGAAGATCATCCGCTGCTTGTCGGCCGGGATCCCGATGCCGGTGTCGGACACGGCCACGTGCAGGATCGCCCGCGGGCCGTCGGCCTCCGCCATGTCGGCGCGGACCACGATCTCGCCGGCGTCGGTGAACTTGACGGCGTTGCCCACCAGGTTGAGCACGATCTGGCGCAGGCGCCCGGGGTCGCCGACGAGCACCTCGGGCACCTCCGCGGCCACCCGGCAGACCAGCTCCAGCCCCTTCTCGTCGGCGCGCGTCGCGACCGGCCTGATCGCGTCGTACAGCGTCGTGCGCACGTCGAAGTCGATCGCCTCGATCTCGAGTCGGCCGGCCTCGATCTTCGAGAAATCCAGGACGTCGTTGAGCACCGAGAGCAGTGACTCCGCCGACACCATGACCGTCTCGAGATACTGCCGCTGCTCGAGCGACAGGCTGGTCTGCAGCGCCAGCTTGGTCATCCCGATGACGCCGTTCATCGGCGTGCGGATCTCGTGGCTCATGTTGGCGAGGAAGTCGGACTTCAGGCGCGACGCTTCGAGCGCCGCCTCCCGCGCCTCGACGAGCGCGTTGATGATGTCGGTCACCATCACGATGCCGCCGATCTCGCCGCTCGCCGTGTACCACGGATGGATGGCCCATCGCAGGTACAGCCGCGTGCCGTCCAGCCGGTCCATCACGTCCTCCGGGCTCGACAGCACTTCGCCCTTCAACGCCCGCCGGTGCAGCCGCATGTGCTCGGCGGAAGTCTCCGGGAAGATCTCGTACTGACTCCGGCCGACCAGCACGCGCCCTTCGAGATGGTAGTCGGCGATCCACTTCCGGCTGTACGTGACGTAGTGCATCTCGCGGTCGAACATCGCCATCGCCACCGGGGCGTTGGCGACGATCTGCCGCAGCTGCTGCCGCTCCCGTTCGAGCTCGAACGTCCGGACGGCGACCATCTCCTCCAGCTCGTCCTGCTGCTGCTGGAATTTCCGGTCGCGCTGCTCGATCTGCGCCAGCATCTCGTTGAAGCCGTCAATGAGAACGCCGACCTCCCCGTCACCGTCCGCCGCCACGCGCGTCGCATAGGTCTTTCCGCGGCAGATCTGCTGGACGGTGTCGGCCAGGACCCGGATGGGCGACGAGATGACCCGCTGCAGCCGCGACGCCAGCACGAGCGCGACCGCCCAGGCCGCCACCATCGCCAGCAGCAAGGTCAGCCCGAGCCGCGCCAGCCGGTCGTGCAGCGCGGCCAGGCTGTTGTCCAGGTACAGCGTCCCGACCACCTCGCCGTTCAGCCGCACCGGCCGGACGACCAGCAGGTGTCCGTGCACGAACGCCGCGCCGGCGCGGCCCGCACCCGCCGGCAGCGGCAGGCGGGCCGCCCCGGCGCGCCGGTACTCGGCCAGCGGCCGGCCCCCGGCCCCGTAGAGCGCCGCCGCGGCGATGTCCGGTATCGCTCGGAGCGCGTCGAGGACCTGCGCGGCCGCCGGGCGATCCCGGAAGGCCAGCGCCGCCGTGCTGTTCGCCCCGACCAGATCGCTCATCGATGTCATCTCGTCGACGGTCGCCCGGCGGAAACCGATTTCGTTGTACGCGAAGACGGCCACACTGACGCAGAGCAGCGCCACGCCGGTGGTCGCCATGACCACCAGGGCCAGTCTGGTCCCGATCGACCAGCGACGGACGCCTGGGATCCGCCTCACTGCCGCCGCCCCTCGACGACCCGTGCCAGTCCCAGCAGTCTCGAGCTGATCTGCAGCCGCGCCCGATCGACGGCTCCGCGATTGATCTCCAGATGGGCCCACTGACCGGCCGGCACCAGGTCGATCATGCCACCCAGCGCTTCGAACGCGGGCGATTCCCCGACCGTGAGGACGCCGGCGGCCTCCGCCGCCTTCAGGAATCTCGAGATCGTCGCCAGGCCGGCGCCGCTGCCGAGGTACACCATCCGGCAGCAACCGACCTCCCCGGGCCGCGAGAGGCGTCTCACGAGGAGCGGGCGCCCATCGATCGCCCGGCCGCCGACGACCTGGACGAGCGCCGCCTCCAGCGGCTCGTCACCGAGCACGCCGATGACGAAGGCCTGCCGGCCGGGACGGGCCGGCCACTGCACGAACTGGGTCAGGTAGTAGAGCACCGAGGCCTTGCAGTGCTCGGCCGTCGCCGCCGCCGGCACCTGCGCCGGGCCGCCCGCGCCGGCGGGCGACGACGCGGCCAGCACCGCCATGAGGCACGCCATGCCGGGTCCCACCCGGCCGCGCCGACGACTCCGCAGAGCCCAGATCCGCATCGCTCACGCCCCGACGCCGCACGGCGCTCCGGCGGTCGCCCGCGCCGACGGGCAGTCCACCGCGGGAGACACCGCGGGCATTCACGGGATCAATCGGCAGTTTTCCGGAGGGCTGTAACGAGGAAGGAATCGGGCGGGATCGCCCCTCAGGCGTCGCGTCTCGCCACTTCGAGGCCGAATTTCTCGATCCGGTAGCGGATCTGGTCCCGGTTCAGGCCCAGCAGCGCCGCCGCCCGCGTCCGGCTGCCCGCGGTCCGCTGCAGCGCCTGACTGACCAGGTCGCGCTCCAGCCGTTCGAGATTGACGCCGGACGCCGGCAGCTGGAACACGCCGGCCCCGCCGTTCCGGCCGACGATCGTGTCGAACATGTCGACCGTCAGCGTATCGCCCTCGGCCAGCAGCATGGCCCGCTCGACGGCGTTCTTCAGTTCCCGGACGTTGCCAGGCCAGTGATGCGCCTCGAGCAGGCTGAGCGCCGCCGGGGACGCCCCCTGCACCCGCTTGCCGAACTCCCGGTTGAAGACGTCGATGTGGTAGGAGGCCAGCAGCGTCACGTCACCGGTCCGGTCCCGCAGCGGCGGCATCGTCACTGGCAGCACGCCCAGCCGGTAGAACAGGTCCTCACGGAAGCGCCCGTCCTGCACCGACCGCTCCAGATCGCGGTTGGTGGCTGCCACGATTCGGACATCGACCGAGATGTCCTTCAGGCCGCCGACCCGCCGGAACGATTTCTCTTCGAGGAAGCGCAGCAGCTTGGCCTGCAGCGCCCGGGGCATCTCCCCGATCTCGTCGAGGAACACCGTCCCGCCCGACGCCATTTCGAGCAGGCCGCGCTTCTGCTGCCGCGCGTCGGTGAACGCCCCGCGCTCGTGACCGAACAGCTCGCTCTCGAGCAGCGCCTCGGGCAGCGCCGAGCAGGTGATATTGACGAACATCGCCGACGCACGATCGCTGCTGAAATGGAGCGCCTTGGCCGCCAGGTCCTTGCCCGTGCCGGTCTCTCCCGTCAGCAGCACCGTCGACGCCGGCCCGGCCGCAATCTTCCGCAGGAGGCTCTTGACCGACTGCATGGTCGGCGATTCGCCGATCAGCCGATCCAGCCCGTGGGGCGCCCCCTGCGTCGCGCGGAGCGCGCGCACCTCACGCCTCAGCCGGTGCGCCTCGAGCGCCTTCTCCACCAGCAGGAGCACCTCCTGCAGGTTGAACGGCTTGTTCGCGTAGTGATACGCCCCCTGCTTCATCGCCTCGACCGCGTGCTCCACCGAGGAAAAGGCGGTCAGCAGGATGACCGGCACTTCCGGGTCGATTTCCTTGATCTGCTTCAGCAGGTGAAGACCGTCGACATCGGGCAGCCGGTAATCCAGAATGATGACGTCGACGCTGTCGCTGCAGCGCTCCAGCGCCTCACGCCCGGAGGCCGCCTGCAGGACCCGATAGCCCGCCTGGGTCAGGCTCTGATCGAGCGCCCATCGAATCAGTTCTTCGTCATCGACGACGAGAACGGTTGGGAGCGAACGGGGCATGAAATCCGGCTTCTTGGAGTGGGGATTTTCCCCGGAATTTCTCGTGTCTCTTGGGTATACGACTCGCGCGCAGCAGGAGTTACATCAGATTTCCCGCTCAACGGAGGGCTGGCAAGGCTAGCGGCGGATCAGGGCATCCCGGACGGATCGGACCACGTCATCGACGTCGAACGGCTTGTCAATGACCCGGCGGGCGCCGAACCGATGGGCTTCCGGTTCGAGGTTCGCCGTACGGAACGCCGTCATCATCACACAGACACAGGCCGGCCACGCGCGGTGAATCGCGTCACAGAGCACCAGGCCGTCGGCGTCCGGCAGCCGGCAGTCCAGCAGGGCCGCGTCCAGACCCGCGCCTGCCGCCAGGCAGTCCATGCCGCTCTGGACGTCCTGCGCCTCGAGAACGGTGAACCCGGCACTCCGGAAGGCCTCGGCCAGCGACCAGCGGACCAGCCGCTCGTCGTCCACAATGAGCACCTTCGGCGAGTCCGTCACGGTATTTTCCGCACCCGACACTGAGATTTTTTCCACGGCTCGAATGCGCCCCGGACCCGCAAGCGCACGTTTCAGGACTCCGAAGGCCCTTGGCGTGCACCCTAGCAAGCCCAATGCCCGATGCGGCCCTCCCTACGTCGGCTGGGGCGACCGCGCGTCCATGACGGCCTGATAGTCGGCCGCGATCGGGTACCGCCGGCCGACGCCGAACGCTTTCGAGGTGATCTTCAGCCCGGGCGCGGCCTGCCGGCGCTTGTATTCCGCCCGGTCGATCATCCGCACGATCGCCTGGACGAGGCCGGGGTCGAGTCCGAGGGCGCAGATCTCGCCGACATCGAGGTTCCGTTCCACGTACGCCTCGAGGACCCGGTCCAGCACCTCGTACGGCGGCAGGCTGTCCTGGTCGGTCTGCCCGGGCCGAAGCTCAGCACTGGGCGGCTTGGTCATCGTCGATTCGGGAATCACCGTCGCCTGCCGGTTGACGAACCGGGCGATCTCGTAAACGAGCGTCTTGGGCACGTCGCTGATGACCGCGAGGCCGCCGGCCATGTCGCCGTACAGCGTGCAGTAGCCGACCGCCAGCTCCGACTTGTTTCCGGTCGACAGCAGCAGCGATCCGAACTTGTTGGACAGCGCCATCAGGATGCCGCCGCGGATGCGCGCCTGCACATTCTCTTCCGTGACGTCCTCCGCGCGGCCGGCGAAGACCGGGGCCAGCGCCTTCAGGTAGGCCGCGAACACGTCGTCGACCGGAATGAGGCGGTAGCTGATGCCGAGATTGTGGGCCAGCGCCTGGGCGTCGCGGATGCTGTGCTCCGAGGAGAACCGCGTCGGCATCGAGACGCCCAGCACGCGGTCCGGCCCGAGCGCCGCGGCCGCCAGCGCCGCCGTCAGCGCCGAGTCGACGCCACCGCTGAGACCGACCACGACGTGCGTGAAGCCGCACTTCCGCACGTAGTCGCCCAGGCCGAGCACCAGGGCGCGATAGGCCTCCTCCACCCGGCTGCCGCTGACGTCCGCGATGGCACCCGCCGCGCCCGCCGTGCCGCCAGTCGGGACGTCGTACACCAGGAAGTCCTCGGCGAAGTCGCGGGCCCGCAGGATCACCGCGCCGTCCGGATCGAAGCCGAGCGAGTGCCCGTCGAAAATCAGCTCGTCGTTGGCGCCGACCTGGTTCAGGTAGAAGAAGTGCCGCCCGTGCTTGAGCGCCTCCTGCCGGATCATCTCCCGCCGGAGTTCCGGCTTGCCCAGGCTGAACGGACTCGACGAGATGTTGATCAGCAGCTCGGCACCCGCCTGGACGAGCTCCTCCACCGGGTCGCGATGGTAGAGCCGGCTCGGCCAGAACCCCTTCGCGTTCCAGACGTCTTCGCAGATCGTCACGCCGAGCCGGACGCCTTTGAATTCGATCGGGGCGACCTCGCGGGCCGGCTCGAAGTACCGGTCCTCATCGAAGACGTCGTAGGTGGGCAGGAGCGACTTGTAGCGGCGCGCCACCACCGCTCCGCGATGGCACAGGGCGGCCGCATTGAACAGGTGCTTGCCGTCGCTGGACGGATTCGGGTCCACGAAGCCGACGAGCGCCCCGAGACGCTCGTCGGTCAGGGCCGCCACCCGCTCGACCTGTGCGAGGTTCGCCTGGATGAAGTCCGGATGGTTCAGCAGATCGCGCGGCGGGTAGCCGGTGGCTGCCATCTCGGAGAACACGACGAGATCGGCGCCGGCGGCGCGCGCCCGCACCACCGCCTCGCGCATCAGGGTGAAGTTGCGGTCGAAGGCGCCGACGGTGAAATTGAGCTGCGCCAGCGCGAGCCGCATGCCTCCGCCCTTCACACCGATCGCGCCCCGGCCGGCGCCTGCCGCTCGGCCGCCTTGCGCCAGTAGCGCGCCAGCCCCAGCCAGCTCAGATCCAGCCGGCCGGCCGCCTCATAGCTCGCCAGATCGGCGTCGGGACGCGCGCGCAGCAGCTCGCGCTGCATCTCCGCCTGAAACCAGGCCGAGCGCGCTTCGTCCGGCTCGTCGCGCTCGAGCGACCGGCGTGCGAGCTGCCCCGCCTGATCCAGCCGCCGCAGGAATTCGTCGAGGTGCTCCGCCACCGCCGGCGACGGCCCGAAGTGGGTCACGAACAGGGCTGACGGATCCCAGGCCCGCAGGCGCTCGACGCTCGCCCGCCAGACCTCCAGCTCGATGTCGGGCGGCGGTGTCGGCGGCACGATGAACCCGTCCGGCCGGCGGATGCCGGCCGTGTCGCCCACGAACGCCACCCCGCTGGCCCGGTCGAGATAACTCACGTGGTGCCAGGCGTGTCCGGGGGTGTAGGTCACGTCCAGCGCTCGGCCGGCCGCACGCACCACTTCCCCGCCGGCCAGCGCGCGGAGGTTTCCGGCCGGGACCGGCCGGAACTCTCCCCAGAGCCGAGCCATGTCGGCGCCGTACAGTCGCGTGGCGCTGCTCAGCAGCCGTTCCGGACTCGCCATGTGCGGCGCCCCCCGCTCGTGCACGTAGACCTCGATGGCGGGGTTCTCCGCGACGAGCGTGCCGGTCGCCCCGGCGTGATCCAGGTGGATGTGCGTCAGCAGGATGGCCCGCACGTCCTGGACGCCGAGGCCGGCATTCGCCAGATCCCGCCGCAGCGTGGCAAGGGTGGACGAAGGCCCCGGATCCAGCAGCGCCACCCCTTCGCCGCCCTGCAGGACCGCAGTGGCGATGACGCCCGAGAACTGGAGAAAATCGAGATCGACGTAGCCGAGCCCAGGCGCGAGTGTCTCCACGGCTTCGATCGTACGGGCGGCGCGAAGCGCGTGTCAAATGCAGAGGCGCCGGAGACGCGCCCGACGGCGCCGGAGACGCGCGGGTCCGGACGCCTCCCGGCGCGCTGGCCCGCCCTATGCACATCCCGCGTCGACGAGCGGGGCCCCGGCCTGAACCGGTTGACGCCGGCCGATCGCCGGCGCACAATCCGCTCAGCCGATGACGCTTTTGAAAAGGAAGCCAGGCATGCGTCCCATCCGCCGCCCCGCGGCCGTTCCGGCCGCGCTGCTGCTGTGCGCGCTGCTCCACGCGGGGCGCGCGCGGGCGCAGAGCACGCTCCCGGCGTTTGCCGGCGGCACCCTGCCCGCTCAGCTGTCGATGGTCGTGGGATGGGAACAGGCGCAGGCGGCGCTGACGGTCGACAAGACCGGCAGGGTCTCCGGCGTGGAACTCATGGCCGCGACGCCGGGGTTCGAAGGTCCGGTGAAGACCGCGCTGGCCGGGTGGAGGTTCCGTCCCGCCACCGGCCCCGGCGGCCATCCGGTGCCCTCGCACGTGCTGGTCGTCGTGATCTACCGGCCACCGGTGCTCTACAACACGCCGACGATCGGCAACCCGATGCGGCAGCTGGCGGCATGGCCCGCCAGCGTGCCGTTCCCGATCGCGACCACCACGCCGGCCTATCCTCCGCAGGCCGCTGGAGACGACGTCGTGCTGGTGACGATGCGGGTCGGCGCGGACGGCACGCTCACCGATGCGCGCACCACCGGCCCGCCGTCCGGATTCGATCAGGCGTCGCTCGACGCGGCCCGGCAGTGGCGATTCCGGCCGGCCCGGCCCGGCGGCACACGGGCACCATCGGCCGCCTGCCTGATCTTCGGGTTCCGCCAGCCGGTGGCCACCCCGCCGGTCCGCTGACGCCGACCGGCGGAGTCGCCGTCCCGGAACCGGTGCCCGGCGCCCACCTCACCCGTCGATCTCGATCGTGAAGTTCGTCCCCTCCCAGTGGTTGCCGTCCGGCCAGTAGAACGTGAACTCGACCGTCGCCCCCTGCGCCAGCGCGGATGTCGGCAGATCGACGACCTGGACCCCGAGCCCGGTGTCCCGCGTCGGGCTGTCCTGCACGTGCATCCAGCCGTTCACGCCCCAGTGCACGACGGCGCGCGCCAGGACCTCGATCCGCAGGGTCCGGCCGTTCGCGACCGCCCGGACCTTGTGGTTGAAGCGCCAGACGACGTGCGGCAGGGGGAGCGTCCGCCCGCTGAGGTACCGGCGCACGGTCTGCGCCGGCTGATCGAACACGCGCCCCTCCTGCAGCGACCGGCAGCCCTTCACGTACTCGGCGTGCGCCCAGACGAGCGGCCGCGCGGATCCCGACGCCTCGCCGGGAGACAGCTCGCGGGCCGGAATCGGCGCGGCGTCCCAGACCTGCTCGGGCAGCAGCCCGGAGTCGCCGGCGAACGCCTCCATCGCCCGCAGCAGGCGATCGGCCTCCTTCGGCCGTCCCGCCGCAAGCTCGTAGTGCGCGCGCTCGCCGGTGAGGAGCGGCCACGCCCGGCCGATGCCGGTGCCGTCGAAGGCGCGCCCGTCCTCGTGCTCTCCGTAGCCATCGTCGTTGTAGCGGTGCCAGGCCGGGCCGTTCGGCGTGTCGACCTTCAGCAGCGCATCGATCACCTTCACCGTGTCGACGATGCGCGGATCGTCGGCGGCGCGCAGGCCGAAGCGGACCAGCGCCAGCGCGTCGGGGCTGACAATCAGGGCCCCCTCCTGTTCGCTCTGCTCGGGCGGCCGGTTCTTGATCGGCACGAAGCCGGTGGCCGGCGACGCGGCAGACGTCCCGTCCGGCAGGGCGATCCGCACGTAGTAGCCGCGGACGCCGTGCCGCTGGGCCAGCGCGGTCCCGGTGACGTAGATCCAGCGCTCGATCCCGTCGTTCCAGATGTCGGCCGTCTCGGTGAGATAGGCCGCGACCGTCTCCTCGCCGTTCGCCTGGGCGAGATCGGCCGCCACCAGCAGGGCGGCAATCTCGGCGGCCAGCGTGAACGGCGAATATCCCGGGTCCTCCTCCCAGCGATCCTGCGGGCTCACGGGCCCGTTGCAGACGATGAAGGCCGCCGCCTGCCGGGCCATCGGCCAGTAGGTGTCGGCTTCCTCGGCCGTGATCGCTCCCTCGCGCTTGGCGAGATCGACCAGCAGGATCGGCAGCGCGGTCTCGTCCATCTGCACGCCGTTCCAGTACGGCAGGCCGTCGAGCCACATGTTCTGCGGCCAGTGGCCGTCCGCCTCCTGGGTCACGCGGAGGAACTCGAGGACGCGGCGCGTGTGGTGGGTCGCCCCGACGGCCAGCATGCCGCCGGCCGTCTCGACGAGATCGCGCGGCCAGGCCAGGTGGTAGCCGCCGAGGTCGTGGTCGCCCTTGGTGTCGCCCCAGGGAATCGACAGACTCGCGATCAATCCGCCCGGCGACGGCTTGCCCTCGTGCGCCTTGAACACCATCGCGCTGACGCGGGTGAGGGCGCGCCGCCGCGGATCGGCATGTTCGATCCCCTTCAGCGAGTCGAGCCACTGCTCCCAGGCGGCCACGTACTCGTCCCACGGACGGTCGAAGCCGTCGAACAGGCTCCAGCGCGCGAGCTGGCCGGCCTCGCTCGCCTTCATGTCGAACCCCAGCACGAGCGCGAACCTGCCGCCGCAGGCCTGGAGATCGATCTCGCCGGTCAGCGCGACGTTGCCGTTCTCCGCCCGGTCGTACGTCTGGCCGAGCTGCTTCGTGTCGCGCAGCTCCTGCCAGCCGTCCGAGTACCCGACGAATCCGGCCGTGCGCGTCCGCCACGGCGCGGACGAGGCGAGCGCCAGCGCCAGGCCGTCGCGCTGCGCGAACAGCATCGGCGTCCCTTTGTAGTCGCCGACCCACGCCGTGTTGCCGGCCCCCTGGTTGCCGAGGTGGGGCGCCAGCAGTACGAACAGGCGATAGTCGGCGAGGGTGCCCTCCAGCGGGACGAACGTCACCCGCTGCCAGACGACGTGGCGGCGGGGATCCGCGATGATCTCCTTCTCGATCCGGTAGCGGCCCGAGCGGCAGGTATTGCGCAGCAGGTACGCCGGCACGCCCGGCGCCACCGGCTCGACGTGCGAGACGGTATCGCGCTTCTCCTCCGAGAAGAACTCGCGGCCGTCGGTGACGACCAGCCCCAGGTCGCGCGTGCAGGCATAGTCGATGCGCGGGAAATAGACCTCGTTGAGAATCCCGTGGCTCAGCGTGAACCAGACACGGCTGACCGGATTGAGGGCCGTGCCGATTCCGCTCTTCGCGCTCGACGTCCAGCGCGCCCGAATGCCGGGCCAGCCCGGCGCCATCGACGCATCGGTTCCGTCAGCCACGTGCGGGCGCTCCTTTCTGTTCCCATTCGACGACGACCTTGATCTCGTCCGGACCGTGGTGCTCCAGCGCCGAGGCCACGTCGTCGAACGCGTGACGGTTGGTGATCAGCGCCGCCACGTGGTCGCCCCACCGTTCGTGGGCGCGCCGGAGATCGTCGACCGCCTGTTCGAAGTGGCCGCGCGCGGCGTTCACGCTCCCGACCATCACCTGGTTGTCCAGCACGAGCTGCCGGATCAGCTCGCCGCCCGGAATGTTCAGCGGCCGTGCGTCCCCGGGGATGCCGGTGAGCACGTAGGCGCCGTTCACGCCCAGCGCATCCAGCAGATTGAACTCCAGCGACGGGATGCCGGCCGCTTCGACGATCAGTTCGACCCGGCCGAAGTGATCGCCGACGTGCTCGACCGGCACCTCCCGCCCGTCGATGTACGTGCCGCCGATGCCCGCCAGCCATCGCGGCCTGGCGCTGTCGCGATCGACCACGTCCAGCCCGAGCACCTCCGCGCCGCGCAGGCACAGAATCAGCGCCGCCAGCAGCCCGACCGGGCCGAGTCCCGCCACGAGACACCGGCGGCCGGACAGCCAGTTCGGCGTCACCGACGCGTCCGGCAGCCGCCGCGTCTGCAGGCCGACCGCTTCGTCGATCGCCTTCTCGGCCACGGTCAGCGGCTCGGTGAGCACCGCGATCGGCTCGATCGCCGCCGGCACCCGGACGATGTACTGCTCGGAGTCGACGACGAACTGGGTCTGATAGCCGTCCAGCCCCCAGATGCCCCGCTCGCGATACGCCCCGGTCTCGCACATGTCCGAACGGTTCATCGCGCACGGCACGCACCGGCCGCAGCCGCGCCGCACCGTGAAGACGGCGTAGTCGCCCGTCTTGACGCGCGTGACGCCGCTGCCGACCTCCACGACGCGTCCCAGCATCTCGTGGCCGACCACGAGCTGCGTCTGGCCGTCCGGCGCCTTCGCCCGGCCGCCCCGTGCTTCTTCGCGATCGGTCCCGCAGATCCCGACCCGCACGACCTGCAGCTTGACGGCGTCCGGTCCGTCGAGCGCCGGTTCCGGCCGATCGATCAGGGCAAAATCCTTCGTGCCCGGCGTGATGGCGAGCGCTTTCACGATCCCCCCTTTGGCCTCCGCCGGCCCGGGGCGAGACGCCCCGCACCGCCGGGAGAATAGACGTTGATGAGCAAGCCGGATGCCAGCCGTGGCCCAGGCCGTTCCGCGCGGAATCGGCCCGAACCCTCGCTCGAGGTGGCGGCGGCCGCCCGCGCGGTGCAGGGATTCCATGCAGCACATTGCATCCACTCGAATGCCCGCAGTACAGTAGGCAGCCGCGGCCGGCACCCGCAGTCTTCGACCGGCCGGCGAGCCAGGACGCACGATTGGACCCTTCATGACGGATACTCGGACACTGCAGCGGCATGAGCCAGCGGCCGGCGCGGCCACCCCGGGCTGGGCGCTCGGCGTGTCGGCCGGCATCCAGGCGACCGGCAGCCGCCACGTCGTGTACGTGCCGGACAACCCGCTGTCGCACGTGCTGCGGACGATCGCGGCGCGCTACCCGGACATCGCGACCATCCTCGCCACGCGCGAAGAGGAAGCGTTCGGCATTGCCGCCGGTCTCTACCTCGGGGGCGGGCGCCCGACGGTCCTCCTGCAGTCGAGCGGCCTCGGGAACTCCCTCAACGCGCTGTCGACCCTGCTCGTGGCGTATCAGATTCCGGTGCTCGCCATCATCAGCATGCGCGGCGATGCCGCCGAATGGAACTGGGCCCAGGTGCCGATGGGCCGGCTGGTCCGGCCGGCGCTCGACGCGCTCGGCATTCAGCACGTGGCCATCGAGCACCACGACCACGCCGAGGAGGCCGAAGCGGCCGTGGTCGCCGTCGGCACCCTGGCCTTCGGCGCGCGCGTCCCGGCCGCCTGCCTGCTGCCGCGCCGGGTGACGATGCCGGTGGCCGCGACCCGGGAGGCCCGCGGATGAACCGCCTCGACGCCACGCGCCAGCTCGTCCGCGCGCTGACCGACGAAGCGGTGATTGCCAGCCTCGGGCACCCCGCGTACGACCTGTTCGCCGCCGGCGATCGCCCGGAGAATTTCTACACCTGGGGCAGCATGGGCGTCGCCTCGTCGATCGGCCTCGGGCTCGCCCTCGCGCGCCCCGACCGGCGCGTGCTCGTGCTCGACGGCGACGGGTCCCTGCTCATGAATCTCGGCTCGCTGGCGACCATCGCCAGCTGCCGTCCGCCGAACCTGACGCTGCTCGTCTGGGACAACCGCCAGTACGGCACGACCGGCGGGCAGGCGACGGCGACCGCGCACGCGACCGATCTGGCGGCGGTCGCGCGCGGTGCCGGCCTCGCGTCGACCGCCACGGTCGGGAGCGCCGACGAGCTCGACCGCGCGATGGACGCCACCCGGCGCGCCCCGGGGCCGCACGTCATCGTGGCGCGGGTCGACGAATCGGCGCCGACGACGAAGCCGCCGCTCGATTGCGTCTTTCTCAAACAGCGGTTCATGGCGGCGATCGGCGCGCCGGAATCGGCCACCCGCGGCGGGCCGGCCTGAATCACCCCTGCGGCCCATGCTGCGACGAAGCTACCTGTTCGTCCCCGGCAACCGCCCGAAGATGATCGAGCACGCCGACCGCTCCGCGGCCGACCTGCTCGTCGTCGATCTGGAGGACGCCGTGCCGGCGGCGGAAAAGACGGCGGCCCGGCAGGCCCTGGAGGCCGCGGCCGGTTCGCTCACCGCGCCCGCCACCCGGGTGTTCGTCCGGATCAACAGCGGCCCCGAGCAGGCGGCCGATCTCCACGCGGTCTCGCGCCTCGCGATCGCCGGCCTGGTCGTGCCGAAGGTCGAGGGGCCCGAGGATCTCGCGCGCGTCGACGCGTGGCTCGACCGGCTGCCGGACGAGGCGCCGGCCCGCCGCGGAGCGCTCATCGCGCTGATCGAGACGCCGGCCGGCGTCCTGCGGGCGGCGCGGCTGGTCGAGGCCGCCATCCCCCGCCTCGTCGCGCTGGCGTTCGGCGCCGAGGACTACCGCGCCGCGATCGGCGTCGCCGACGCCGACGGCCGGCCGCTGCTCGACTTCGCGAGGTCGACGGTCGCGACGGCCGCCGCGGCGGCGCACCTGGCCGCGATCGACAGCCCGACGTTCGACGTCCACGATCTCGACCGGCTGCGGGAGGAGACGGGGCGCGCGCGCGACTTCGGCTTCCGCGCGAAATTCGCGATCCATCCCGCGCAGATTCCGGTGATCCACGAGGTGCTGAGCCCGACGGCCGGCGAGCGCGCGTGGGCGCAGCGCGTCCTGGACGCCTACGACGAGGCGGCCCGCGCCGGCCGGGGGAGCGCCGCACTGGACGGCCGGATGATCGATACCGCCACGGTGCAGCGCGCGCAGCTGCTGCTGGGAGAACGCTGATGGCCGACGCCGTCCGATCGCTGGCCGCGTTCGCGGCGGGCGCCCACGTGCCGCCGCCGGCCGCTGACGTGGCGGCCCGCGCCTTCCTCGACACCATCGGCGTCACGCTCGCCGGCGCCGGCGAACCGGCCGGGCGCGCCGTGCAGGCGGTGGCCCGCGCCGAAGGCGGCGAGCCGCGCTGCACGATGCTCGGCACCCCGTGCCGCACGAGCGCGGCACTCGCGGCGCTCGCCAACGGCACGGCCGCCCACGCGCTCGACTACGACGACATGTGCTTCGTCTCCCTCGCGCATCCCAGCGCGCCGCTGGTCGCCGCCGCGCTGGCGGCCGGCGAACTGGCCGGCGCGTCCGCCCGGCGGCTGCTGGAGGGCTACGTCACCGGCTTCGAAATCGAAGCCGTGCTCGGCCGCGCGCTCAACCCGCGACACTACCAGCGCGGCTGGCACTGCACGTCGACCCTCGGCACCATCGGCGCCGCCGCCTGCGCGGCCAGGGTGCTGGGCCTCGACGAAGAGCAGACCGCCCGCTGCCTGGCGATTGCCGCATCGGAAGCGTCGGGCCTGAAGGAGAACTTCGGCACGATGACCAAGCCGCTGCACGCCGGGCTGGCCGCGCGCAACGGCATCCTGGCCGCGCGGCTCGCGCAGGCCGGCCTGACCGCCTCGGAACTCGCGATCGACGGCCCGCAGGGCCTGCTCGTCGCCATGGCCGGCGAGCGGACCGATCTCGGCGAGGCGCAGGAGCAGCTCGGCCGGCGGTGGGAAATCCTCGAGACGGGGATCACCGTCAAGCTCTACCCGTCGTGCGCGGGCACGCACCCGGCGCTCGACGCCCTGCTGGATCTGCGCCGGCAGCACCGGTTCGACGCGGACGAAGTCGCCGGCGTCGAGGTCGCGGTCGACGCCATCACGCCAACCGTGCTGATCTACGACCGTCCGGAGAGCGGACTGCAGGGCAAGTTCAGCATGCCGTTCTGCGCGGCGGCCGCCCTCGTCGACGGCCGTGTGGGGATCGACACGTTCGCGCCGGCGCGGCTGCGGGACCCGCGCCTCCAGCGCCTCATGCCGGCCGTGACGATGCACGTCGACCCCGCCCTCGGCCGCGATGCGCCGCCGCTGACGCAGGCGATCGTCACCGTGCGCCTGCGCGACGGGCGCGCACACGTGCAGATCGCCAACGGCGCCCGCGGATATCCCGCCCGTCCGGCAAGCCGCGAGGAGCTCGACGGGAAGTTCCTGGCGTGCGCGGAGCGGGTCCTGACGCCCGAGGCCGCCCGCGCGGCGCTGGGCCGGCTGCATACCCCGGACGCCGTCGACGACATCCGGACGCTCACCGCCCTGACGGCGCTGACGGCGACGACGGCGTGAGGCCCGGCTGCGGAGCCGTCTTCGGCACGTGCCCGCGCTTGTACACCATGAACGTGCGCTTGAACTCGATGACCACCGTGCCGTCCTGGTTCACGCCGGTCGTCTTGACCCGCACGATGCCGACGTTCGGCCGCGACTTCGATTCCCGCTTCTCGAGCACCTCGCTGCGCGCGTAGATGGTGTCCCCCTCGAAGACGGGGTGCGGCAGCCGCACTTCGTCCCAGCCGAGGTTCGCCACCACGTTCTGTGACAGGTCGGTGACCGACTGCCCCGTCACCAGCGCGAGCGTGAACGTGGAATTCACCAGCGGCCGGCCGAATTCCGTCTTCGCGGCGTAGGTGTGGTCGAAATGAATCGGGTTCGTGTTCAGCGTCATCATCGTGAACCACATGTTGTCCGCCGGAAGCACCGTGCGCCCCAGCGGATGCGGGTAGATGTCGCCGGCCTCGAAATCCTCGTACACCCGACCTGTCCAGCCTTCTTTGATTGCCATAGGGCTCCTTGAGATGACGGCCGATGGCCGACATCGACCTCCGGCGTCCGTTCCACGTTCGGCGTCCGGGTGCGCCGTCGCGAGCGTCCGCGCTCAGACCACCCCGTCCTCCCGCCAGCGGGCGATCGTGGCCGCGTCGTAACCGATTTCCCGGAGAATCGCGTCGGTCTGTTCGCCGAGCGCCGGCACGGCGCCCATCACCGCCTCGCGCCCTTCCATCGTGACCGGCGGCACGAGGGCGCGGAGGGGACCGGCCGGCGAGGCGATCTCCCGCCAGCGGCCGCGGGCCGCGAGCTGCGGGTGATCGACGAATTCCTGCACGCTGTTCATCCGCGCGTTCGCGATGCCCGCGGCCTCCAGGCGCCGGACGATCTCGGCTGCGGTCAGGCGGCTGAACACCGCCTCGATCCGCTCGAGCAGCGCCGCCCGATGCTCGACGCGGCGGGCGTTCGATTCGAACCGCGGGTCGTCCGCCAGCGCGGGCTGCGCGAGCACCTGCCCGCAGAAGCGGCTCCACTCGCGCTCGTTCTGCACGCCCAGGTACACCGATCCGCCGTCGCCGGCCGCAAACGGGCCGTACGGGGCGATGGTCGCGTGGCTGGCGCCGGTGCGCGACGGCGGCGTGCCGCCGTACCCCCCGTAATAGATCGGATAGCTCATCCACTCGCCGAGCGCCTCGAACAGCGACACTTCGAGCGCCGTGCCGGCGCCGGTCTGCTGCCGGACGAGCAGCGCCGTCAGGATGCCCGAGTAGAGATACATTCCGGCGGCGATGTCCGCGATCGAGATGCCGACTTTCGACGGGGTCTCGGGCGTTCCGGTGATCGAGACCAGCCCGACTTCGCTCTGGATGAGCAGGTCGTACGCCTTCTTGTCCCGGTACGGGCCCGTGGCGCCATAGCCGGACAGATCGGCGACGACGAGCCGCGGGTAGCGGGCGCGCAGCGCCGGCGCCCCGAGGCCGAGCCGCGTCGCCGCCCCCGGCGCGAGGTTCTGCACGAACACGTCGGCCTGCTCCAGCAGGCGCGCCAGCACGTCGGCCGCTTCGTTCCGTTTCAGATCGAGCGTCAGCGACTGTTTCGATCGGTTGAGCCACACGAAGTGGCTCGCCAGCCCCTTCACCGTCGCGTCGTAGCGACGCGCGAAATCGCCGACGCCCGGCCGCTCGATCTTGATGACGCGCGCGCCCAGATCGGCGAGCTGCCGCGTGGCGAACGGCGCGGCCACCGCCTGCTCCAGCGAAACCACCGTGACGCCTTCAAGAGGGAGCGGATGCATCAGCGACACTCTGCCACCGCACGCGAGCGCCCGAGCGCCCGAGTCCCTGTCAGTACGACCTCGGCAGGCCGAGCACGTGCTCGGCGACGTAGGTCAGAATCAGATTCGTCGAGATCGGGGCGACCTGGTACAGGCGCGTCTCACGGAACTTCCGCTCGATGTCGTAGTCCTCGGCGAAGCCGAAGCCGCCGTACGTCTGGACGGCGACGTTGGCCGCCTCCCAGGACGCGTCGGCCGCCAGCAGCTTCGCCATGTTGGCCTCGGCGCCGCACGGTTCACCGCGGTCGAACAGACCGGCCGCCTCGAACCGCATCAGATCGGCTGCCTCCACGTTGACGTGGGCGCGCGCGATCGGGAACTGAATCCCCTGGTTCTGCCCGATCGCCCGGCCGAACACCACCCGCTCCCGCGCGTATTTCGTCGCCCGATCGACGAACCACCGGCCGTCGCCGACGCACTCGGCCGCGATCAGGATCCGCTCGGCGTTGAGCCCGTCCAGCAGGTAGCGGAAGCCCTTCCCTTCCTCGCCGACCAGGTTCTCCGCCGGCACCGCCAGGTCGTCGAAGAACAGCTCGGTCGTCGCGTGATTCATCATCGTCCGGATCGGCCGGATGGTGAGGCCGTGCCCCACCGCCTGCCGCAGGTCGACCAGCAGAATCGACAGCCCGTCGGTCCGCTTCTTCACCGCTTCGATCGGCGTCGTCCGGGCGACGAGCAGGAGCAGGTCGGAGTGTTCGGCGCGCGAGATCCAGACCTTCTGGCCGTTGACCCGGTAGTGATCGCCCTGACGGACCGCCAGGGTCTTCAGCTGGGTCGTGTCGGAGCCGGTGGTCGGCTCGGTGACCCCGAACGCCTGCAGGCGCAGCTCGCCGCTCGCGATCTTCGGCAGGTACTGCCGCTTCTGCGCGTCCGACCCGTGCCGCAGCAGGGTCCCCATGACGTACATCTGCGCGTGGCAGGCGCCCGAATTGCCGCCGGCCCGGTTGACTTCCTCGAGGATGATCGACGCCTCGGTCACGCCGAGCCCGGATCCGCCGTACTCCTCCGGGATCAGCGCCGCCAGGTAGCCGGCTTCGGTGAGCGTCCGGACGAACGCCTCCGGATACGCGCGGGCGGCGTCGAGCTCGCGCCAGTACGTGTCGGGAAACCGCCGGCAGAGCTCCCGCACCGCCGTCCGCAGATCTTCATGTCCTTCGCGTCTGGGCACCCGGGCCTCCGTTCTGCGACCGCGTCGCGCGACCGCGTCGCGGCACGGTACGACAGATCGCCGAAAAAATAAACGGCCGGCCTCCCCTGCCGCGCCGGCCGGCATAGAATGAGACGGTTCCGTGCCGCGCCTCCCGCCCACGCGGGCGGACGTGGCGCAGGCGACCGGCAGACCCGGGATTTCCTCGAGGAGGGGCATCCGCCATGGCAGGCTCGGCATCCGCGACACTCGAAGGGCTCATCATCGACGGCGCGCGCACGGCGGCGTCGGACGGGGGCGTCCTCGACGTCCTCAATCCGTCGACCGGCGAGCGCCTCGCGCGCGTGGCGAAGGCCACGGCCGCCGACGTGAACCGCGCCGTCGCCGGCGCCCGCGCCGCGCTCGAGTCGGCCGCGTGGGGCGGCATGGCCCCGGCCGAGCGCGCCCGCATCCTCTACCGGATCGCCCAGCGGATCCGCGAGCGCGCCGACGAACTCGCCCTGCTGGAGAGCCAGGACAACGGCAAGCCGCTGCGCCAGGCCCGTGCCGACGTGCAGGTGGCCGCGCGGTACTTCGAGTTCTACGCCGGCGTCGCCGACAAGATCATGGGCCACACCATCCCGCTCGGCCCGGGCTTTCTCGACTTCACCGTTCGGGAGCCGATCGGCGTGTCGGCGCAGATCATTCCGTGGAACTACCCGATTCAGATCGGCGGCCGGGGCGCCGCCGCCGCCCTGACGGCCGGGTGCGCGGTCGTGCTGAAGCCGGCCGAGGATGCGCCGATGACCGCCCTGCGACTCGGCGAGATCGCGCTCGACTGCGGCCTGCCGTCCGGCGTCTTCAACGTCATCCCGGGCGACGGGCCCGAGGCCGGCCAGGCGCTGGCCAGCCATCCCGACATCAACCAGCTGACCTTCACCGGCTCGATCGAGGTCGGCATCCTCGTGGCGAAGATGGCCGCCGAGAACATCGTACCGGTCGTCATGGAGCTCGGCGGCAAGTCGCCGAACGTCGTCTTTGCCGACGCCGACCTCGACGCGACGGTCAAGGGGGTCGCCACCGCCATCTTCCAGAACGCGGGTCAGACCTGTTCGGCCGGATCGCGCCTGCTCGTCGAGCGCAAGGCGCACGATGCGCTGGTCGAGCGGCTCGTGGCGCACGTGAAGGCGATGCGCGTCGGGCCCGGGCCGGACGACCCCGACATGGGCCCGATCATCTCCAGGAAGCAGCTCGACACGGTGCAGCGCTACGTCGACATCGGCCGCCAGGAAGGGGCCGAGGTGATCGCCGGCGGCCGGCGGCCGCAGGGCACGATGCCGGCCGGCGGCTTCTACATCGAGCCGACCCTCATCGACCGCGTCGGCCCCGACATGCGGATCGCCCAGGAGGAGATCTTCGGCCCGGTGCTGTCCATCCTGACCTTCGACGACGTCGAGGAGGCGGCGGCGCTCGCCAACCGGAGCCAGTACGGCCTGGTGGCGGGGATCTGGACGCGCGACATCAACAAGGCGCTGACGCTCGCGTCACGGATCAAGACCGGCCAGATCTACGTGAACACGTACGGGGCCGGCGGCGGGGTCGAGCTGCCGTTCGGCGGCTACAAGAAGAGCGGCTACGGCCGCGAAAAGGGACTCGAGGCGCTCGCCAGCTACACGCAGGTCAAGAACGTCTGCGTCCGTTTCGGCGCCTGAACGTCGATCAAGGACCGGGCTCGGCCGGCTCCCGGCCGATGCCGCTCCTCCCAGCGATCTACGCCCGCCCGCCGCGCACGTCGCGCGCCACGCGCAGGCCGACGTACAGCACGAACAGCGCCAGCACGCCTTCAACGACCTCGAGCACCGGCTCGACCGGCTCGACCGCCAGGCTGAGCCCCAGCAGTACGATCACCAGCACCATCGCCGCCACCGCCAGCACACTCGTCAACGACGATCCGCCACCCATCGCTCACCCTCCTCGTCCTCGTCCGACATCCCGCGCTCGCTCGCCGCGACTCTCTCACCACCGCGGCCGGCGCGCGTTCGACCGCCCGCCACCCGTCCGCCCCGTCGAGCCGATCGTCCCTCGGGCGGAAGGCGCAGGGGATTCTGCGTCAGCCGGTGTGTCCCCCGTTCTCGAGGGCCGCGATCTTCGCCAGCCGGCGGCGGAACCGCTCCGCGCCGGTGAACCGCGCCTCGAGGAATGTGCTGATCAGGATGGTGGCCGACGCTTCGCCGATGACCCGGCCGCCGACGGCGATGACGTTCATGTCGTCGTCTTCGACCCCCTGCCGGGCGGAGAACACTTCATGGATCAGGGCGGCGCGCACCCCCGGCACCTTGTTCGCCGCGATGCAGGCGCCGACCCCGCTGCCGCACAGCGCGATGCCCCGCTCGACGACGCCGGCGGCGACCGCCCGCGCCATCGGCACGACGAAGTCCGGATAGTCATCCGCCGGATCCAGATCGTGTGCGCCGAAGTCCACGACGTCGTGGCCCAGCCGGCGCAGCAGCTCGGCCATGCGTGCCTTCATGGGAAACCCGCCGTGATCGGCCGAAATTCCGACGCGCATGCTGGGAGGGTCCTCCGTGCTCGGGGCTCAGGGCTCAGTGCTCAGTGCTCGGGGCTCGGGGCTCGCCCGCCCGCCCACCCGGACGCCGGTCTCCCTATCCCTGGCCACCGTCCCCGAGCGTCGGCAGCAGCCAGCTCCGTCCGTCGCTGGCGATGAGGACCTGCGCCGCCTCCGGTCCCCAGCTACCGGCGTGGTAGTTCGGAAAATCGGCCGGCATGGCCCCGCCCCACGTGTCCAGCACCGGCATCACGACCGCCCAGGCCGCCTCCACCTGGTCGGCCCGCATGAACAGCGTTGCGTCACCGCGCATGACGTCCAGCAGCAGCGTCTCGTACGCTTCGGGGGTCGCCGTCCTGAAGGCCTTCGCGTAGTCGAACCGCATGTCGACCGGGCTCAGGTGCATGTGCGGGCCGGGATGCTTGGCCTGGAACCGCAGCACGATCCCCTCGTCCGGCTGGATGCGGATGATCATCCCGTTGGGCCGCCAGTCCTGCACCGCCGTCGCGGGAAACGCCAGGTGGGGCACCGGCCGGAACTCGATGAACACCTCGGACACCTTGGCCGGCAGCCGCTTGCCGGTGCGCAGGTAGAACGGCACCCCCTGCCAGCGCCAGTTGTCGACGAACAGCTTGAGGGCGGCGAAGGTCTCCGTCGGAGAATCGGGCGCCACGCCCGCCTCGCTCCGGTAGGCGACCGTCTTGTCGCCCTGCAGCCAGCCGCCGGCGTACTGGCCGCGCACGGCGAGGCGGTTGACGTCGGCCGGCGGGATCGGCCGGATGGCCCGCAGCACGTCGACCTTCTTCGTCCGGATCTCGTCGGCGTCGAACGAGATGATCGGCTCCATCGCCACGAGGCACAGCACCTGCAGCAGGTGATTCTGCACCATGTCGCGGAGCGCGCCCGCCTGGTCGTAGTACCCGCCGCGGTGTTCGACGCCGACCTGCTCGGCCACGGTGATCTGCACGTGATCGATGTAGCGGCGGTCCCAGATCGGCTCGAACAGCGCGTTCGCGAAGCGGAACGCCAGCATGTTCTGGACGGTCTCCTTCCCGAGGTAGTGATCGATCCGGAAGACCTGCCGCTCCTGGAAGACCTCGGTCAGCATCCGCGTCAGCGCCCGGGCCGAGTCCAGGTCGTGACCGAACGGCTTCTCGACGACGATGCGCGCCCGCTCGCGATCGAGCGAGAGCCGCGCCTGGCCGAGCTGCTTGGTCACGATCTCGACCAGCATCGGCGCCGTCGCCATGTAGAACACGCGCGTCGCCTTGACGCCCCACTGGCCGTCGAGCTCGGCGAGCTTCGCCGACAGCTCCCGGTACGCCACGGCGTCGCCGAAATCGGCCGACACGAAGTCGGCCAGGTGCGCGGCGAACGCCTGCCAGCTGTCGTCCTCGGTCTTGCCCCGCCGGGCGAAGCGGTCCACCCCGTCGCGCAGGTGCGCCACGTATTCGTCGTGGCTCACGTCCTTCTTGTCGATGCCGATGACGGCGAACCGCTCCGGCAGGTGCTTGTCGAGAAACAGATCGTAGAGCGCGG
The DNA here is from genome assembly GCA_035534615.1 of Vicinamibacterales bacterium. Taxonomy (GTDB): domain Bacteria; phylum Acidobacteriota; class Vicinamibacteria; order Vicinamibacterales; family CAVVIG01; genus JAGWRA01. The sequence continues at coordinate 75,083 of DATLRO010000089.1, read as the reverse complement.
GCACGAGCTTGCGCCAGGTGAGATCGCCGGCCGCGCCGAAGATCACGAGCGCGGCGGGCGTGCGATGATTCTCGGTCGGCATCGTGTCTCCTGTCAGTCCTGGTTCCACTGCGTATGGAAGACGCCCGACTCGTCCACGCGCTCGTAGGTGTGCGACCCGAAATAGTCGCGCTGCGCCTGGGTCAGGTTGGCTGGCAGCCACCCGCTCCGGTACGCATCGAAGTATCCCAGCGCCGCCATCAGGCCCGGCGCCGGAATGCCGGCGGCGGCCGCCGCCTGCACGACCGTCCGGAAATCGTCCAGGCGCGCCACCAGGTCGCGCGCGAACGAGGCGTCCTGCAACAGGTTCGACAGGTCGGGCCGGCGCTCGAACGCGGTCCGGATCGACTCGAGCACGCCCGCCCGGATGATGCAGCCGCCGCGCCAGATCCGCGCCACGTCCCCCAGCGCCACGCCGTAGCCGTACGCGTCGGACGCGCGCCGCAGCAGGCTCATGCCCTGCACGTAGGTCAGCACGACCGCGGCATACAGTCCGCGCCCGAGCTGGCGCACGAAACCGGCCGGCTCGCGATCGAGGCGCGCCGCCCCGTCCGGGTACAGGCGGGCGGCGGCCGTCCGCTCGCTCTTGTAGCCGGTCATGTCGCGCATCGCCACCGCCGCGTCGATCGTCGGCACGGGCACCTGCAGGTCCATCGCGTCCTGCGACGTCCACTTGCCGGTCCCCTTCTGCTTCGCCTCGTCCAGGATGAGGTCCACGAGCCGCCGGCCCGTCTTGTCGTCCGCCTGACGGAAGATGCGCGTCGTGATCTCGATGAGGTAGCCGTTCAGCTCGCCGCGATTCCAGCCGTCGAACACGTCGTGCAGCCGGTCGTTGTCGAACCCGAGCCCGCGCTTCATCAGGTCGTAGGCCTCGGCGATCAGCTCCATCAGGCCGTATTCGATGCCGTTGTGCACCATCTTCACGTAATGGCCGGCCGAGCCGGGGCCGAGGTACGTCACGCACGGCGCCCCGTCCACCTTCGCCGCCACCGCCTCGAGCACCGGGCGGACGCGCTCGTACGCCTCGCGCGGGCCGCCGGGCATGATACTGGGGCCGAAGCGCGCCCCGTGCTCGCCGCCCGACACGCCGACGCCCAGGAACTGCAGGCGCGCGGCCGCCAGCGCGGCGACCCGCCGGTCGGTGTCGCGGAAGAAGGAATTGCCGCCGTCGATGACGACGTCCTGCGGCTGCAGGTGGGGCTGGAGCTCGCCGATGACCGCGTCGACCGGCGCGCCGGCCGGCACGAGCATCATGATCGCGCGCGGCGTCCGCAGCTGGCTGATGAACTCCGGCAGCGTCGACGCGGCGCGCACCGGCCGATCGCCCGCCTCGCGCCGCAACGCCTCGACCTTCGCGGCATCCTTGTCATAGCCGACCACCGGAAACCCGTGGTCGGCCATGTTCAGCACCAGATTGCGCCCCATGACGCCCAGGCCGATCATCCCGATCTCATGCTGCTGTGCACCCATGGCGGTCTCGCTCCTCTCCGGATTCCCGGCGCGCCGCGGCCGCGGCCGACAGCCCCGGCGCCGGCCGGCTGTGCCGTGCCCGCGCCGCCGGCGCCCGGCGGGACGGGCGCCCCCGCGCCGGCCGGTGCGTCTCGCGGCCGGACAGCCCCCGCGGCCGGGCGCGCTGATGACGCGGCAGCACGCACGCCACGAGTCGCCTGCACGTCGCGACGCGTCGCATGCACGATGCGCGTTCTAAGAGTATATGCTTGGATGGAAAGGTCGCCCGTGCCGCGCGCTGCGATCACCGGCGCACGGCTGAGCCGGGTTCGGCCTGACGGATCCACGCGGACCCGCTGGAAACGCCCGCCCGCCGCCGGGCGGTCCGGCCGTCCGCGCCGCTGACACCTCGCCCCGGATCGTACGGTCCGGGCTGCGCACGAGGGACTTCCCGCTGATGACCCTCTGGCCCCTCGGCCTCTACTTCGCCGCCGTCATCCTGGTCGTCCTGATCATGCTGGGCCTGTCGGCGGCGCTGGGCGAGCGGCACAACGAGCGCGCGACCGGCGCGCCCTACGAGGGCGGCATCGTGTCGGAAGGGTCGGCCCGCGCCCGCTTCTCCGCGAAGTTCTACCTCGTCGCCATGTTCTTCGTGATCTTCGATCTCGAAGCGGTGTTCCTGTTCGCCTGGGCCGTCGTCGCGCGCGATGCCGGCTGGCTCGGCTACGGCGAAATGGTCGTGTTCGTCTCCGTTCTGGTCGCCACGCTGATCTATCTCGCGCGCGTCGGAGCGCTCGACTGGGGGCCGCGGCCCCGTCGAGCCCGCTGACGGGCGCAGGAGCCCCTGCCATCATGCGCTGGTCCCTCACTCCGACGTCCGCGGCCGAGGCGGCCGGGTCCGCCCGCGAGCCGTTCGACCAGGCCATCCGCCGCAGCCTGGTCCTGTCGCGCCTCGAGGACCTGCTCGGGTGGGGACGCAAGAACTCCATGTGGCCGTTCGGCTTCGGGCTCTCCTGCTGCTTCGTCGAGATGGCCACCAGCCTGACCAGCCGCTACGACATCGCCCGCTTCGGCGCCGAAGTCATGCGGAACACGCCGCGCGAGGCGGACGTGATGGTGATCGCGGGCACCGTCTTCATCAAGATGGCACCGGTCATCCAGCGTCTCTACGAGCAGATGATGGAGCCGCGCTGGGTCATCTCCATGGGCTCGTGCGCGAACTCCGGAGGCATGTACGACATCTACAGCGTGGTGCAGGGGGTCGACAAGTTCCTGCCGGTCGACGTCTACGTCTCCGGCTGTCCGCCGCGCCCCGATGCGTTCATGGAAGGCCTGCTCCTGCTGCGCGAGGCGGTCGGCTCCGAGAAGCGGCCGCTGAGCTGGATGCTCGGCCCGCAGGGGGTCGTGCGGGGACCGCAGCCGGTCATGCGCGACGTCAAGCACGCCGGGCGGCAGCTGCTCACCCACCTGCGGGATCCGGACGAGGTGTGACGCCGGATGACGATCGACGCGCCCGACCTCCTGTCGATGCTCCCTGAGGGGACCGCTGCGTCCGTCCTGGCCACGCAGACGACGTGCGACGCCATTCCGACGTTCTGGGTGCCGGGCGATCGCGTGCATCCTCTGCTCGCCGCGCTCAAGACCGCCATCGACCGGCCGTACCGCATGTTGTACGACCTCACGGCGATCGACGAGCGGGAACGGCGCCATCGCGACGGCCAGCCGCCCAGCGACTTCACGGTGGTCTACACGCTGCTGTCGTTCGAGCGCAACGGCTACGTGCGCCTCAAGGTCCCGCTGCGCGGCCACGCGCCGTCCGTCCCGACGGTCAGCGACGTCTGGCCGTCGGCGAACTGGTACGAGCGCGAGGTCTGGGACCTGTTCGGCGTCGCCTTCGACGGCCACCCGCACCTGAAGCGGATCCTGATGCCGGCGACGTGGGAGGGCCACCCCCTCCGGAAGGACCATCCGGCGCGGGCGACCGAGCTGGCGCCGTTCCGGCTGTCGGAGGCGCGGGAGGACGCCGAGCAGGAGGCGCTGCGCTTCCGCCCCGAGGAATGGGGCATGGCGCGCAGCCATGACGGCACCGACTTCGTCTTCCTCAACATCGGCCCGCAGCATCCCGGCACGCACGGCGTGCTCCGCATCGTGCTCCAGCTGGACGGCGAGGAGATCGTCGACGCAGTGCCCGACATCGGTTTTCATCACCGCGGGGCCGAGAAGATGGGCGAGCGCCAGAGCTGGCACTCGTACATCCCCTACACCGATCGCGTCGACTATCTCGGCGGCGTGATGAACAACCTGGCGTACCTGATGGCCGTCGAGCGGCTCGCCGGCATCGAGGTGCCGCCGCGGGCCGCCGTCATCCGCGTGATGATGGCGGAGCTGTTCCGCATCATCAGCCACCTCGTGTGGTACGGGACATTCGCGCAGGACCTCGGCCAGCTGTCGCCCGTCTTCTACACGTTCACCGACCGCGAGCGCGCCTTCGGGATCGTCGAGGCGGTGACCGGCGCGCGCATGCACCCGGGCTGGTTCCGCATCGGCGGCGTCGCGCAGGATCTGCCGCGCGGCTGGGAGGCGATGGTGCGCGACTTCCTCGCCTACCTCCCCCCCCGGCTCCGCGAATACGACCGCGAAGTGATGCGCAACCGGATCTTCCAGGCGCGGACGAAGGGGGTTGGCGGCCTGACGGTGGACGAGGCGATCGACTGGGGCGTCACCGGCCCGAATCTGCGCGCCTGCGGGCTCGAATGGGACTTCCGCAGGAAGCAGCCGTACAGCGGCTACGAGCAGTTCGACTTCGACGTGCCGACGGGCACCACCGGCGACTGCTACGATCGCGCGGTGGTCCGCGTCGAGGAGATGCGGCAGAGTCTGCGGATCATCCAGCAGTGCGTCGACCGGATGCCGGACGGCCCGTACAAGTCCGATCACCCGCTGACCACGCCGCCGATCAAGGACCGGACGATGCACGACATCGAGACGCTGATCACGCACTTCCTGAACGTCAGCTGGGGACCGGTCATTCCACCCGGCGAGGCGCTCGGCGCGATCGAGGCGACCAAGGGCAACAACGGCTACTACCTGGTGAGCGACGGCGGCACGACGTCGTACCGCACGCGGATCCGCACGCCGTCGTTCGCCCACATGCAGGTGCTGCCGCGCCTGACGCGCGGCCGGCCGGTCCCGGACCTGCTGGCGATTCTCGGCAGCCTGGACTACGTGCTGGCGGACATCGACCGCTGACGCGGGCGGCCGACCGGCAGGAGAGGGAGCGGAGACGGATGCTGAGCGTCGAGGAGCGGCGGGCGATCGAGGCGGAGCTGGCGCACTATCCGGACCGGCGGGCCGTCTGCATCGAGGCGCTGAAGATCGTGCAGGAGCACCGCGGCTGGGTGTCGGACGAAGGCCTGCACGACCTGGCCGGCTTCCTCGGCATGTCGCCGGCCGAACTCGACAGCGTGGCGACCTTCTACAACCTGATCTTCCGGAAGCCGGTCGGCCGCCACGTCATCCTGATCTGCGACAGCGTGAGCTGCTGGATCATGCACTACGAGCAACTGCGCGCCGCGCTCACCGCGCGGCTTGGCGTGGCGCTCGGCGAGACCACCGCCGACGGGCGGTTCACGCTGCTGCCGGTCGTCTGTCTCGGGGCGTGCGACCACGCGCCGGTGCTGATGATCGACCGCGACCTGCACCAGGACGTCGATCCGGACGGCCTGGACCGGATTCTGGAACGGTATCCGTAGGGACTCGACCCGTGCCGCACGCGACCGACACGCCGCTCACCCGCAACCTCCGATCCGACGGACAGGCGGTCGATCTGCCCGCGTACGAGGCGGCCGGCGGCTACCAGGCCCTCCGCCAGGCGCTGCAGATGGCGCCCGGCGCGATCACCGCGCTCATCACGCAGTCGACGCTGCGCGGCCGCGGCGGCGCCGGCTTCCCGACCGGGACGAAGTGGAGCGTCGTCCCGATGGGGGCCGACGCGCCGCATCCGAAGTATCTCGTCGCGAACGCCGACGAGATGGAGCCGGGCACGTTCAAGGACCGGCTGCTCCTCGAAGGCGACCCGCACCAGCTCATCGAGGGGATGGTCATCGCCGCGCGCGCGATCGAGGCCGACGTCGGCTACCTCTTCCTGCGCTGGGAGTACACGACCGCCGCCGGGCGGCTCCGGCGCGCGCTGGCCGAGGCGTACCGGGCGGGGTACCTCGGGCCGCACATCCTCGGCTCCGACCTCAGCTTCGAGCTGCACCTGCACGTGAGCGCCGGCCGGTACATGTGCGGCGAGGAGACCGCCCTGCTCAACGCGCTCGAAGGGAAACGGGCGAACCCGCGCGCCAAGCCGCCCTATCCGCAGCTGTCCGGGCTGTGGGGCAGGCCGACGGTCGTGCAGAACGTCGAGACGCTCTGCAACGTGCCGCACATCGTCAGCCGCGGCGCCGACTGGTTCCGATCGCTCGGCCTGACGGAGGACGGCGGCACCAAGCTGTACGGCGCGAGCGGCAAGGTGCGGCGTCCCGGCCTCTGGGAGCTGCCGATGGGGACGACCATCCGCGAGATCCTCGAGGAACACGCCGGCGGCATGCGCGACGGGCTGACCTTCCGCGGGCTGCTGCCGGGCGGCGCGTCCACCGATTTTCTCGTGGCGGCACATCTCGACGTCCCCATGGACTTCACGGCCGTCCAGAAGGCCGGAAGCCGCATGGGCACCGGCACGATGATCGTCCTCGACGACCGGACCTGCCCGGTCGGCATGGTGTGGAATCTGGAGCGCTTCTTCGCGCAGGAATCGTGCGGATGGTGCACGCCGTGCTGGAGCGGCCTCGCCTGGACGGAGAAGATTCTCGGCGCCCTGGAAGCGGGACACGGCCAGCCGGGCGACCTCGACCAGCTGGCGTTTCACACGCGCTTCATGGCGCCCGGCCATACCTTCTGCGCGCTCGCGCCCGGCGCGGCCGAGCCGCTGCAGAGTGCGTTGACGCATTTCCGCGACGACTTCGAGCGGCACATCCGCGAGAAGCGCTGCCCCTGGAGCTAGGCGTGGCGACGATTTACGTGGACGGGCGCGCGTACGCGGTCGACGGCGGCGAGAACCTGCTGCACGCCTGCCTCGGGCTCGGCCTGAATCTGCCGTACTTCTGCTGGCACCCGGCCATGGGATCGGTCGGGGCCTGCCGCCAGTGCGCGGTCAAGCAGTTCAAGGACGAACGGGACGCCACCGGCCGGATCGTCATGGCCTGCATGACGCCGGCCGCCGACGGGACGCGCATCGCCATCGGCGACCCCGAGGCGGTCGCCTTCCGCGCGGCGATCGTCGAAGGGCTGATGACGAACCACCCGCACGACTGTCCGGTCTGCGACGAGGGGGGCGAGTGCCACCTGCAGGACATGACGGTCATGACCGGCCACGACTACCGGCGGTACGTCTTTCCGAAGCGGACGTTCCGGAACCAGCACCTCGGCCCGCTCGTGAATCACGAGATGAACCGGTGCATCCAGTGCTACCGCTGCGTCCGCTTCTACCGCGAGTACGCCGGCGGCCGCGACCTCGACGCGTTCGCCCTGCGCAACGTCGTCTTTTTCGGGCGCCACGACGATGGCGTGCTGGAGAGCGAGTTCAGCGGCAACCTGGTGGAGGTCTGCCCGACCGGCGTGTTCACCGATGCGACGCTGAAGCGCCACTACACGCGCAAGTGGGATCTCCAGTTCGCGCCGGCCGTCTGCGTGCATTGCGGGCTCGGCTGCAACGTCAGCACCGCCGAGCGGTACGGCACGCTGCGGCGGATCGTGAACCGCTATCACCACGAGGTGAACGGCTATTTCCTCTGCGACCGCGGCCGCTTCGGCTACGAATTCGTCAACAGCGGACGCCGCGTCCGGCAACCGCAGATCCGGCGGGACGGCCGGCTCGACGCCGCCGGCCGCGACGAGGCGCTGGCCCGGGCGGCCGGGGCGCTCGCGCAGACCGGGCGCGCGATCGGGATCGGATCGCCGCGCGCGTCGCTCGAGGCGAACTTCGCGCTGCGGGCGCTCGTCGGCGCCGACCGCTTCTCGACGGGCCTGGCCGACGCCGACCAGCGGCTCGCTGCGCTGATGCTCGACGTCCTGCGGGACGGGCCGGCCCCCCCGGCATCGCTGCGCGACGCCGAGCAGGCCGACGCCGTCCTGATCCTCGGCGAGGACGTGACGAACGTGGCGCCGCGCCTGGCGCTCAGCCTGCGCCAGGCCGTCCGGCAGCAGCCGCTCCGCCGCGCCGACGCGCTGAAGATTCCACGCTGGCTCGATCATGCGGTCCGCGAAGCGGTGCAGGAGGACCGCGGCCCGCTGTTCATCGCGACACCTGAGGCGACGAAGCTGGACGACATCGCCGCCGCCGCGCTGCGCGCCGCGCCGGACGATGTCGCCCGCCTCGGCCTGGCCGTCGCGCACGCGCTCGACGGGGCCGCGCCCCTCGTGCACGGCCTCCCGCCCGAGCGGACGGCGCTGGCGGCCCGGATCGCCGACGCGCTCCGCGCCGCCGCGCGCCCGCTGGTCGTCGCCGGCCCGTCGTGCCACAACGACAGCGTGATTCAGGCGGCCGCCAACGTCGCGCGGGCCCTGCACGCGATCGGCCGGCCCGCGCGCCTCGCGTTCACCACCCCCGAATGCAACACGCTCGGCGTCGCCCTGCTCGGCGGCCGGTCGATCGAGGCGGTCGCCCGGGCGCTGGACGAGGCCCCCACGACGGTGATCGTCCTGGAGAACGATCTGTTCCGGCGGGCGCCGGCGGCGCGGGTCGCCGCGATGCTGGACCGGGCGGCGCACGTGGTCGTCCTCGACACCCTCTCGAACGCCACCACCGCCCGGGCCGACGTCCTGCTGCCGGCCGGCAGCTTCGCCGAGAGCGACGGCACGTTCGTGAGCAGCGAGGGCCGGGCGCAGCGCGCTTTCCAGGCCGTCGTTCCGGAGGGTGACATCCGTGAGAGCTGGCGCTGGCTGCAGGAGCTGCGGCCGGATGCCGGCGCGCGCTGGCGGACGCTGGACGAGGTGACCGCCGCGCTCGCGGCCGACGCGACCTTCGCCCGGCTGCCCGCGGTCGCGCCGGACGCCGCCTTCCGGATGGCCGGCGCGAAGATCCCGCGGTCGCCGCACCGGTACAGCGGCCGCACGGCGATGCACGCGGACGTGAATGTCAGCGAGGCGGCGCCGCCCGACGATCCCGATTCGGCGCTGGCGTTTTCGATGGAAGGCAGTCCGGCCCAGCCGCCGGCCGCGCTCACGCCGTTCTTCTGGTCGCCCGGCTGGAATTCGATCCAGTCGGTCAACAAGTTCCAGCAGGAGATCGGCGGACCGCTGCGCGGCGGCGATCCGGGGCTCCGGCTGATCGAGCCGCCGCCGGCCGCGCGCGGCGGGTACTTCGTGACCGTGCCGCCGGCGTTCGGCCCGCGCCCGGACGAATGGCTGCTGGTACCGCTCTACCGCATCTTCGGGTCGGAGGAGCTGAGCGCCGAGGCGCCCGGTCCGGCGGAGCTGGCGCCGGTCCCGGCGCTCCGGCTGCATCCGTCCGACGCGGACCGGCTGCACCTGGCCGCCGGCGACGTCGTGCACGTGACCGGCGACGGAATGGCGCTCGACCTCCCGGTCGCGCCGGCCCTCGACCTGCCGGCCGGGCTGGCCGGCCTCGTCATCACCGGCGCACTCACCCCCGGACTCGCGCAGCCGGCGTGGGTCAGGCTGTCGCGCATGGCATCATGACGCCCCTGTGGTACCCGATCGCGGTCGTCGCCGGGGTGCTGATCGTCGTCCTCAGCGTGGCGGCGAATCTCATCTGGCTCGAGCGGCGCCTGCTCGCGCTCTGGCAGGACCGGTACGGCCCGAACCGGGTCGGGCCCTTCGGCCTGTTCCAGGTGCTGGCCGACACGGTCAAGCTGTTCTTCAAGGAGGACTGGGTCCCGCCGTTCGCCGACCGGGCCGTCTTCGTCCTGGCGCCGGCGATCGTCATGGTGACGGTGCTGATGGCGTTCGCGGTCGTGCCGTTCGCGCCGCACCTCGTCGTGGCCGATCTCAACGTCGGCCTGCTGTTCTTCCTGGCGATGTCGTCGCTCGGCGTCTACAGCGTGGTGCTCGGCGGCTGGGCGTCGAACAACAAGTACGCGCTGCTCGGCGGCATGCGCGCCGCGGCCCAGATGCTCAGCTACGAGGTGTTCATGGGACTGTCGATCATGGGGACGGTCGTGCTCGCCGGATCGTTCAACCTGGCGGGCATCGTCGGCGCCCAGCGGCACCTGTGGTTCGTGGTGCCCCAGTTCCCCGGCTTCGTGCTGTTCCTGATCGCCGGGCTCGCGGAGACCCGCCGGCTGCCGTTCGACCTGCCGGAAGCCGAGAGCGAGCTCGTCGCCGGCTTCCATTCGGAGTACTCCGGCATGAAGTTCGGCATGTTCTTCGTCGGCGAGTATCTCGGCGTCGTCCTGATCTCGGCGATGATCACCGTGCTGTTCTTCGGCGGCTGGCTCGGCCCGTGGCTGCCGCCGGTCGTCTGGTTCGCGATCAAGACGTTCGCGTTCATCTGTTTCTTCATCCTGATGCGGGCGGCGATGCCCCGCCCCCGCTTCGACCAGCTCATGACCGCCGGCTGGAAGGTGCTGCTGCCGATCGCCCTCGCCAATCTGGTCGTGGCCGGCGGGATCGTCGTGGCGCTGCACCGGTGAGCGGCCGGGGACCGACATGCTGAGCCTGATCCGCACCACCTGGGACGTGTTCCTGCATGCGTTCAGGAAGCGCGTGACCGTGCAGTATCCGGAGGAGAAGAATTATCTGGCGCCGCGGTACCGCGGCCGGATCATCCTCTCGTCCGATCCCGACGGCGGCGAGCGGTGCGTGGCCTGCTACCTGTGCGCCGTCGCCTGCCCCGTCGCCTGCATCGCGCTCCAGGCGACCGAGGACGAGCACGGCCGCCGGTATCCCGAGTTCTTCCGGATCAATTTCTCGCGCTGCATCTACTGCGGCATGTGCGAGGAGGCGTGTCCGACCTACGCGATTCAGCTCACGCCGGACGTGGAGATGGGGGAGTACGACCGCCAGCACATGGTGTACGAGAAGCACGACCTGCTGATCCACGGGCCGGGCAAGTATCCCGGCTACAACTTCTGGAAGGTCGCCGGCGTCGCCATCGCGGGCAAGGACAAGGGCGCGTCGGAGCACGAGGCGCCGCCGACCGACGTGCGCAGCCTGCTGCCGTAGGATCCGGGGAGTCTGCATGAACGTCGCCTTCAACATCGCCGGCGGCATCGCCGTGGTGGCCACGCTGCTGGCCATCACCCGGTCGAACGCCGTCCACGCCCTGCTGTACCTGGTCGTGTCGCTGCTCGCCGTCGCCCTCGATTTCCTCCTGCTGGGCGCCGCGTTCGTGGCCGCGCTCGAGGTCATCATCTACGCCGGCGCCATCGTCGTGCTGTTCGTCTTCGTCGTGATGATGCTCAACCTCGGCCCGGAGGCCGAGGCCGTCGAGCAGCGCTGGCTCACGCCCCGCCTCTGGCTCGGCCCCACGATCCTGGCGGGCCTGCTGATCCTCGAGATCGACTACCTGCTGACGCACTCCGGATTGACGGCGTTCGCCGGCTCGGCGGCCGCCGGGCCGCACGAGGTCGGCCTGACGCTCTTCGGGCCGTACCTGATCGGCGTCGAGCTGGCGTCCATGCTGCTGCTCGCCGGCCTCGTCGGCGCCTACCACGTCGGCCGGCAGGTGACTGCTGCCAAGGAGGGACGCGATGGCGTCGGTTCCGCTCACTGACGCGCTGCTGCTGGCCGGCATCCTGTTCGTACTCGGCATGGCCGGCCTGCTGGCCCGCCGGAACATCCTGCTCATGCTCGTCTCGATCGAGGTGATGCTGAACGCCGCCGGCTTCGCCTTCGTGGCCGCCGGCGCGCGCTGGGGACAGGCGGACGGCCAGGCGATGTTCGTGTTCATCCTGACGATGGCCGCCGCCGAAGTGTCCGTCGGACTGGCGATCGTGCTGCGGCTGTACCGGCGATACGGGCAGCTCGACGCCGACCTCGCGAGCGGGATGAAAGGCTGACATGCTGCACCTGCTCTGGCTGATTCCGGCGGCGCCGTTCGCCGGCTTCGTCGTCCTCGCGCTGGCCGGCCGCCGCCTGAGCCCGCGCGGCGTCGCGTCGGTCGGCATCGGGTCGATCGCCGTGTCGGCCGTCGTGTCGCTGCTGATCGGCGCCGCCTTCCTGTCCGCGCCGCCGGCCGGCTATGCCTGGACGCAGGCGCTGTGGACGTGGATCGACGTCGGCCGCTTCCGGCCGCAGATCGCCTTCTACCTCGATCCGCTGTCGCTCGTGATGACCGTCGTCGTCACGTTCGTCAGCCTGCTGATTCACGTGTACTCCGCCGAGTTCATGGCGGGCGACGAGGGGTACGGCCGGTTCTTCGCCTACATGAACCTGTTCGTCGCCTCGATGGTCGTGCTGCTGCTGGCCGACAATCTGCTGCTGCTCTACGCCGGCTGGGAAGGCGTCGGCCTGTGCAGCTACCTGCTGATCGGCTTCTGGTACCGCGACCCGGTGAACGGCCGGGCCGCGCGCAAGGCGTTCATCGTCACCCGCGTGGGCGACACGGCGATGGCCGTCGGCCTGTTCCTGCTGTTCCACGAGCTCGGCACGCTGCAGATCCAGCCGCTGATGCAGCAGGCGGCCGCGCAGTGGGGGGCGGGCTCGCCGTACGCCGTCGCGGCGGCGCTGCTCCTGCTGGGCGGCGCGGTCGGCAAGTCGGCGCAGCTCCCGCTGCAGACCTGGCTGCCCGACGCCATGGCCGGCCCGACGCCCACGAGCGCCCTCATCCACGCCGCGACGATGGTCACGGCCGGCGTCTACCTCATCGCCCGGACCCACGTGCTGTTCGCCCTTGCGCCGGTCGCCCAGCACACGGTGGCCGTCATCGGCCTCGTGACGCTGCTGATGGCGGGGTTCAGCGCCCTGACGCAGCACGACATCAAGCGCGTGCTCGCGTACTCGACCATCAGCCAGATCGGGTACATGTTTCTGGCGCTCGGCGTGGGCGCCTGGGCGGCGGCGATCTTCCACTTCATGACCCACGCCTTCTTCAAGGCGCTGCTGTTCCTCGCGGCCGGCATCGTCATCGAAGCGCTGCACGACGAGCACGACATGTTCAGGATGGGCGGGCTCCGGCGCGAGCTGCCGGTGGCGTTCTGGGCGTTCGTCATCGGCGGATCGTCGCTCGCCGGCCTGCCGCTCGTCACCGCCGGCTTCTACAGCAAGGACCTGATCGTCTGGAGCGCGTGGAGCGCGCCCGGCGGCAGCCCGCTGCTCTGGATCGGCGCGGTCATCGGGGTCCTGCTGACCGCGATGTACACGTTCCGCCTGATCTTCCTCGTCTTCTTCGGCGAGGCGCACAGCCACGTCGAACGCCGGCCCGGGCTCCGGATGACCGTGCCGGTGCTCACGCTGATCGCCCTGTCGGTCGTCGGCGGCTTCGTGGACACGCCGCCCGGACTCGGCCACGTCACGCTGTTCACGCGGTTCGTGCAGCACGCCCTGCCCGCCGTGCCCCGGGCCGCGTCCGGCGCCGGAGGCCTGACCGAGACCTCCTCGATGCTGATCGCGGCCGCGGCGTTCGCGCTCGGCCTGTGGCTCGCGTTCGAATTGTTCCTGCGCCGCCGGCGCTCCGCCGAGGCGCTCACCGCGACGACGGCCGGGCGGGCGATCCATGCGCTGTGGGCGTCGGACTGGGGCATGGACTGGCTGTACGACCGGCTGTTCGTGCGTCCGGTCGTCTGGTTCGCGCGGGTCAACCGCCGCGACGTCGTCGATCTGCCGTTCCTGGGCGCGGCGCTGCTGACCCGCGGCGCCTGGGCTGCGCTGAGCCGATCCCAGACCGGACGCGTCCGCTGGTACGCCGCCGCCGTCATGACCGGCACGATTCTCCTGGTGGCCGTGGTGCTGTTCCTATGATCCTGCTCTGGCTGGTCCTGATTCCGCTGCTGGGCGGCGTCGCCGCGTGGACGGCGGCGCAGCGCCGCCCGCTGGCGGCCCGCTGGATCGCGCTCGCGGCGATCGCGCTCGATTTCGGGCTCGCGCTGCTGATCTGGATCGGCCACGCCGGCCGGGTCGGCCTCGCGTCGCAGGGCGGCTGGCTCGTCGAGTTCGACCACGCGTGGCTGCCGGCGTTCGGCATCCGGTTTCATCTCGCGCTCGACGGCCTCAGCCTGCTGATGGTCCTGCTCACGTGCTTCCTCGGCGTGATGGCCGTGCTCGCCTCCTGGACCGAGATCCAGGACCGCGTCGGCTTCTTCCATTTCAACCTGCTCTGGATCCTGTCCGGCATCCTGGCCGTCTTCCTCGCCGTCGACCTGTTCCTGTTCTATTTCGCGTGGGAGCTGATGCTCGTCCCGATGTACTTCCTCATCGCAATCTGGGGACACGAGCACCGGGTGTACGCGGCCATCAAGTTCTTCCTGTTCACCCAGCTCAGCGGCCTGCTGATGCTGGTCGCCATCCTCGCGCTCTACGTCGTCCATCACGAGGTCACCGGGGTCTACACGTTCGAGTACGGGGCGCTGCTGCACACGCCGATGCCGGACGGCACGGCGATGCTGATCATGCTCGGCTTCTTCGTCGCGTTCGCCGTGAAGCTGCCCATGTTCCCGCTGCACACCTGGCTGCCGGACGCCCACACGGAAGCCCCGACCGCCGGCAGCGTCATCCTGGCCGGCCTGCTGCTGAAGACCGGCGCGTACGGGCTCATCCGCTTCGTCATCCCGCTGTTCCCGCACGCCGCCATGAGCTTTTCGCCGATCGCCATGACCCTCGGCGCGATCGGCATCCTCTACGGCGCCGTCCTTGCGTTCGGCCAGACCGACCTGAAGCGGCTCGTCGCCTATACGAGCGTGAGCCACCTCGGCTTCGTCCTGCTCGGCATCTTCTCGTGGAACGGGCTCGCCCTGCAGGGGGCCGTGCTCACGATGATCTGCCACGGCATCAGCACCGGCGCCCTGTTCATCATCGCCGGCGCGCTGCAGGAGCGGATGCACACGCGCGCGATCGACCGCATGGGCGGCCTGTGGGCCACCGTGCCGCGCCTGAGCGGCGCCGCGCTCTTCTTCGCCCTCGCCTCGCTCGGCCTGCCCGGCCTCGGTGATTTCGTGGGCGAGTTCCTCGTGCTGCTCGGCACCTACCAGGTGAGCATCGCCCTGGCGGCCGTGGCGGTCGTCGGCATCCTCGGGGCCACCTTCTACGCCCTGCGCCTGGTGCAGCGGGTGTTCCACGGCCCGAACCCCCACGGGTGGTCGCTCGCCGACCTCGCGCCCCGCGAGCTGGTCATGATGGGCCTGATGATGGCCTCGCTCGTGTGGCTCGGCCTGTATCCCCGTCCCGTCATCGAGACCTTCGCGCCGGCCATGACCCACCTGGAGGAGGTCGTGATGCCAGTGGTGCCCCCGGAGGGCCGGCCATGACGACCGGCGATCTGATCGCCCTGCTGCCGCTGGTCCTGGTCGGCCTCACCGCGGTGACGGTCATGCTGTCGATCGCCGTCCGCAGGCGCCACGGGCTCGCCGCCGGCGTCGCGGCAGGCGGCCTCGCGGCCGCGTTCGCGTCCCTGTGGCCGGCCGCGGCGTACGTGCCTCGCCAGATCACGCCGCTGGTGGTCGTCGATCCGTTCGGCCTGTTCTTCATCGGCCTGATCGTCGCCGCCACCTTCGCGGTCGTGATCCTGTCGCACGGCTATCTGGCGCGGCAGGCGGAGCCGCCCGAAGAGCTGTACGTCCTGCTGCCGACCGCCGCGCTCGGCGCCGCCGCCATCGTGGTGAGCAGCCATTTCATCTCGTTCTTTCTCGGGCTCGAGGTGCTGAGCGTCGCGCTCTACGGCCTCATCGCGTACCTCACGACACGCGAGCGGTCCATCGAAGCCGGCTTCAAGTACCTCGTCCTCGCCGCCAGCTCGGCCGCCGTCATGCTGTTCGGCCTCGCGCTGATCTATGCCCGGCTGGGAACGATGGAGTTCGGCCGGATGACGGCGCTGCTGACCACCCGCGCCGACTTCTACGACCCGCTCCTGCTCGGCGGGCTCGTGCTCGTGCTGACCGGCCTCGGGTTCAAGCTGGCCGTCGTGCCGTTTCACATGTGGACGCCGGACGTCTACGAAGGGGCCCCGGCGCCGGTCGCGGCGTTCGTGGCGACCGTGTCCAAGGGCGCCGTCCTGGGCCTGATGGTGCGCTACTTCCGCGAATCGCCGGCGGGCGGCGGGCCGGTCTTCCTCGTCTTCACCATCGTCGCCGTGGCGTCGATGTTCGCCGGCAACCTGCTCGCGCTGCTCCAGAACAACGTCAAGCGGATCCTCGGCTACTCCTCCATCGCCCACCTCGGCTACATCCTCGTCGCCTTCCAGGCGGGCGGCGCCATGGGCGCGCAGGCGGTCACGTTCTACCTCGTGGCGTACTTCGTCACGATGCTCGGGGCGTTCGGTGTGGTGTCGGTGATGTCGGACGGCACGCGGGATGCCGATCGGCTGGACGACTACCGCGGCCTGTTCTGGCAGCGGCCGCTGCTGGCCGGCGTGTTCACCGCGATGCTGCTGTCGCTGGCCGGCATCCCGCTGACCGCCGGCTTCCTCGGCAAGTTCTATATCGTCGCGGCCGGCGCCTCGTCCGGCACCTGGGGACTCCTCATGGTGCTGGTCGTGACCAGCACCATCGGCCTCTTCTATTACCTGCGCATCGTCGTCGCGCTGTACGCGACCGGCCGCGCCGGCGCCCCGGACGCCGCCCGCCCCAGGGCCGTGCCAGCCGGCTCCGGTCTCGTCCTCGCCGCGCTCACCGTGCTGTTGATCTGGCTGGGCGTCTATCCGGTCGCGCTACTGGCCGCCATCAAGACGATCTTCGTCGGTCTGATCTGATCGCTCATCCGATCGCGCCGTCCGTCAGGACGGCGCGCACGCTCCGGACGAGCGCATCGAGCGTGAAGGGCTTCTGCAGGAACGGCGCCGCCTCGTCGCCCTGCCGGGGCACCATGGTCTGATCGACGTAGCCGGACATGAACAGCGCCCGCAGGTCCGGATGCCGTTCCCGGATGATCTCGGCGAGCGCGGCGCCGCTCATCCCCGGCATCACCATGTCCGTGAGCAGCAGATCGAGCGACGCCTCGCGCTGGCCGAGCAGGACGAGCGCCTTTTCCGCATTCTCCGCTTCCAGCACGTCGTAGCCCTCGCGCTGCAGGATCTCCCGGACCAGCTCGCGGACGGCCGTTTCATCCTCGACGACGAGTATCGTGTGCCGGTCGGGCGCCTCGCCCGCGGCGGGCGCCCTCCGCGGCCGCGTGCCGTGCGGCTGGCCAGGCTCGCCCTCGCTCCGGGCGGCCTCGTCCGCCAGACCCGCCGCCCCCGGTCTGCCCAGCGCCCGCCCCAGACCGGCGATCAGCCGGCGCACCACCTGCCGGTCCTCGGTCGTGTAAGGGTGTGTGCCGCGATCGCGAAGCAGGCTCACCGCGCCCGCAGGCATGGCCTCGCCAGGCACCGGAAGAATGAGCAGGCTTTGGACGCCGGAATGTTTCAGGTAGAGGTCGCCCCCGCGAGGCGCGAAGCGCTGAAGGTGCTCCCGCTCCGCCACCGGCACGAACAGCGCCTGGCCGCTGCGAACGACCTCGGCCGGCAGGCTGCGGGCCACCTCTGCCGGCGTGCCGGTCAGCCATGATGCCAGCAGCGCCGTGGCTTCGGCCCGCCGGTGGTGCAGCGACGCAAGGTGCAGCACACCCGCGTCGTCCACCAGATGGAGCACGCAGGCGTCACCGATCGACATCGCCACGCGGAGCGTGAAAGCTACAAGGACTTTCTCGTCGGGCACGCGTCACCGCCGTGGTCCACACGCCGGTGTCGCCCGGTCAGGGAGGACCGCTGTGGCAAGCATATCGCATCGCCGTCCCGCGAGCCCGGGCCAGGTCAGCTGTGGGACTTCTCGCGGATGTTGAGGTCGTACAGGATGATCGCAATCACAATCGCCAGCCCGGCGCCGATCAACCCCCCGGTCACGATGATGAGCAGACCCGTCCATCCGAATGTCCACATAGGACACCTCCCGTCCTCCAAGGTGCAAGACAGATTCCAGTCTCCACTGCTGAAAACAGGCCGGAAAAGAGGACAGCCGTGCCAGCAACTGCCGAGCATTGCGAGTTTTTCCCTTTGGGGACGGGTTATGTCTCTGATTGTGTTTCTGAGTCTCTCCGGGCGATGTCTCTGGCACTCAAACGACAAAGGGGCGGCCGAAGCCGCCCCTCTGTCGTTTCTTCCCCGTTCAGCAGGACCCGGTCTCGGGTCCTTCGCGCCGGCTCAGTGAATCTGGTTGCCGGCTGTGATGGCGGCGTGCAGCGCCTGCTCGCCGGTCGTCGCCTGCTGCGCAAGCGCCGTGTACACCGCGTCTTCCGCCGCGGTCGGCTTCCCGTAGGTGAGATCGAGATCGGCCGAGAGGTACGCCAGGTAGCTGCGCAGCTTCGTCGGGTGCAGCAGGCTCCCCTCGCTCGACTGAATCTTCATCTGCACGACGCCGTCGATCGCGTGATCGAGACTGGCGATCGCCTCGCCGGCCTGCGCCTTGGTCACCTTCCCGTGGGCGACCTCCGCCTGGAGCCGGTCGCGCACGGCCATGGCCTCGTTGATGGTCCGGTCGAGCGAGTCCAGCGACTGACTGATCTTGAGCTGGAGCGCGAGCCGCGCCGCCAGATCGGCCGCCGTCGCGTGCAGCCGCGGATCGAGCGAGACGGTGAACGACCGCTCGGTCTTGTGGCCCCCGTAGTCGAGCACCACGTGGTAGGTGCCGGGCACCACCACCGGGCCGTCGACCTCGTCCGGCAGGCCGCCGGCCGCGGCCGGCGGGTAGAAGCCCTTGACCTCGGTCGCGTCCGGATAGCGGAGATTCCACAGCAGGCTGTTCATGCCGGGCGTGACCGCGGTGAGCCGCTCTTCCGCGGCCTGGCGACGCTCCGCCGGCGTGGCGTTCGCTTCGCTGGGCGCGCGGCCGCCCGGCTTCAGGTGCAGCGCGAAGCGGCGCACCACCTGCCCCTCGGCGTTCGTGAATTCGAGCGACACCGGCGTCTTGCCGTCGTAGTCGGCCGGCAGGTGGAAGAAGACGGTCGCCCCGAACGCCGGATTCTTGCCCGCGTCCGGTGCGCCGAACCCGCCGCTGCCGTAGGCATGGGACAGCCACGCCGTCTGCGGCGCGAACAACGCCGTCCCGTCCGTCCCGACCGCCGGCGCCTTCGTCAGCTGTTCGAGCAGCGCGATATTGTCCAGCACCCAGAACGAGCGGCCGTGCGTCGCCACGACCACGTCACCCTGGCGCGTGTTGATGGCGATGTCGCGCATCTGCACGTGCGGCAGGTTCAGGCCCAGCGGCTGCCACTGCGCGCCGCCGTCGAGGCTCACGAACACCGTGCTCATCGTGCCGGCGAACAGCAGGTTCTCGTCGCGCGGATCCTGCCGGACCACGAAGACGTACCCGTCGGCCGGCAGCCCGCTCGTCATCGGCGTCCAGGTCTTGCCGTAGTCGGTGGTCTTGAACACGTAGGGATGGAAGTCATCCCACATGTAGCGGCTCGCGGTCAGATACGCGGTTCCCTGCGCGACGTGCGACGGCTCGATCGACGTGATATCGGCCCACTCGGGCAACCCCGTCGGCGTCACCGCCTGCCAATGCTGGCCGCCGTCCGTCGTCACGTGCACGAGGCCGTCGTCCGAGCCGGCCCAGATGAGCTGGCCGTCGAGCGGCGACACCGCGATCGACGACAGGCACGGATAGATTTCCGCGCCGGACTGGTCGAGGTCGACCGGCCCGCCGCTCGGCGCCTCCGTGCTCGGATCGTTGCGCGTGAGATCCGGGCTGATCGTCTGCCAGGTCTGGCCGTAGTCGTCGCTCTTCAGCACGTACTGCGAGCCGAGCAGCAGCTCCTTCGGGTTCGCCGCCGAGAACAGGATCGGATGCGTCCACGCGAAGCGGTACTTGAGATCACGCGACGCCGCGCCTTCCTGGTACTGCGGCCACGGGCTGACTTCCTGGTACTCCCCCGTCGTCCGGTTGTAGCGCAGGAAGATGCTGAAGTAGCCGCTGCCGTAGTTGATCGTCGGATCGCCCGGCTGCGGCACCGAGAACGTGCTCTCGCCGTAGGCGACGCGCTCCCAGTCGGCCAGCGGGATGCTGCCGCCCGGCGATGCGCTCGGCCCCTCGAAGGAGCCCTCGTCCTGCTGCGCGCCGAAGACATGGAACGGGAAGCTGTCGTCCAGATTGACGTGATAGAACTGGCCGGTCGGCTGATTGTGCTCGGTGCTCCAGGTCATGCCGCCGTCGGTCGAGACGGTCGCGCCGCCGTCGTTGCCTTCCAGCAGGATCTTCGTGTCGGCCGGGTTGATCCAGACGATGTGGTTGTCGCCGTGCGGGGTATGGAGCTCGGTGAACGTCTTCCCGCCGTCGTGCGAGACCCACAGCGCATCCACGTTCGGCACGTAGACGGTGTTCGGATCCTTGGGATCGGCGTAGATGCCCATGTAGTAGAAGGCGCGCTGGCGGAGCTTCCACTCGCTGTTGACGCGCTTCCAGGTGGCGCCGCCGTCGTCGGAGCGGAACACGCCGCCTTCCTTCGCCTGCATGATCGTGTAGACGACGTTCGGCTGGCTCGCTGCGATCGTCACGCCGAGGCGCCCGAGCACCCCCTCCGGCAGCCCGGGATGATGGGTGATGTTCGTCCAGTGCGCGCCGCCGTCCGTGGTCTTGTAGAGGCCGCTGCCCGGGCCGCCGCTCGTCAGGCTCCAGGCGTTCCGGCTCGCCTGCCACATCGCGGCGTAGAGGACGCCGGGATTCGCCGGATCCATCACCACGTCGATCGCGCCGGTGTCGTCGTTCACGAACAGGACCTTCGTCCAGGTCTTCCCGCCGTCGGTCGACTTGAACACGCCGCGCTCGGCATTGGGCTTGAAGACGTGTCCCAAGGACGACGCATAGACGATGTCGGCGTTCCGCGGATCGACGGCGATGGCGCTGATAGTGTGGGTGTCGCGGAGTCCCGCGTACTGCCAGGTCCTGCCCGCGTCGGTCGACTTGTACATCCCGTCACCGGTGATGAAGGTGCCGCGGATGTCGCTCTCGCCGGTCCCCACGTAAATCACGTTGGCATTCGAGGGCGCCACGGCAATGGCGCCGATGCTGTCGCTCGAGCCGCCGAGCTTGCCGTCCGTGAGGTTGGTCCAGCGGATGCCATAGTCCGTGCTCTTCCAGACGCCGCCGTCCACGCCCCCCATGTAGAACAGATTCGGGTTGCTGTTGACGCCGGCGACCGCCACCACGCGGCCGCCGATGTACGGGCCGATGCTGCGCCACTGCAGTCTGCTCATCAGCGTCTGCTGCGGGCTCGCCTGGGCGCCGAGCGCGGCCGGCATGATGAGCGCCGCACTCAGCGCGGCGAGCACGACGAAGGGAAACGATCTCAGATAATCCACAACACGTTTCATCGCAGAGGCTCCTTGAGTGGGCACTGCAGCTTTCGGCGTGACGGCCGGACGACGGGCAGGCGCCGACGTCACACGGATCGGGGACACGTCGACCGACGAGCGGGCGGTCCGCGGGCAACGGACGACGCGTCACCCGAACGTGTCGGGGGCCGCGCGCGCCGCGGGGAATTGCTCGTATCGGAGTATTTCCGATCCGCGCGTGAACCTCAATGTGTTTGCGCGCGCCCGCTGAGCTGGCCAGCTGAGCCGGGCCGTGCGCCGATCGTCAGGAGTCTTCCTTCTCGTGCTGCGGGACCGCGTATTCGAAGGTATAGAAATGCTGTCCGTGGGTGACTTCGATCGTCATGGTGCCGGTCAGCCCGGTCAGCTCGCCCGTGCCGGAATCGGGCACGACGGCGATCGTCAGCCGCGGCGCGCCGCGATTCATCGAGGCGCTGTGCTGCAGCACGAACGTCCCGCGGCGGCCGCCCAGCGTGCCGCTCACCCGTTCGATCGCGACGTACCCGGCCGAGCCCTTGACGTTCGTGCCGGCTGAGAGCATTTCACCTTCGCTCGTCGCGTCCAGCGCGCCGTGGAACTGCTTGTCGATCGACATCCGGCCGAGCGTCGACTCGGCGTTGTCGTGCGCCAGCGGCAGCGGCGTCAGTTTCACGTCGAAAGCGCCGTGGGCGCGTCCGGTCACACGGGCCTCCTTGCCGGCATCGTGGCGATGGCGCACGGCCGGGCTGGATGTCGCCGCATCCTAGCACGTCTCCGCAGCGTTTCGATCGGGCACGATCGAACGGCTCAGAACCTTGCGGGAACGCAATGAAACGGGCACAATCCCGCGCAGGAGGACGCGATGCCCTCGACCCTCTCCGGATGTCTGGCGCGGCTGACCGGCGTCCGCCAGGACGTTGGCTACAGCCTGCGGCTGCTCCGCCGCCGGCCCGGCTACGCCGCCGCGGCGATCGCGACGGTGGCGCTGGCGATCGGCGCCACCACGATCCTCTTCAGCGTGATTTCCGGCGTGCTGCTCACGCCGCTGCCCTGGGCCCGGTCCAGCCGCCTGGTGCGCGTGGTCGAGTACCGGCGGGGCCTCAGCGCACGGGTCCCGGACACCGTCAGCAACGGCAGCTACCGCGCGTGGCGGGTTCATCCGAAGACCATTCAGGACATCGGCGGCTGGATGACCGCGCGGCAAACGCTGACCGCGCACGGCGGCGCGATGCGCCTGCAGGTCTCTTCCGTCACGCCGAGCCTCTTCAGGGTCCTGGAGGTGCCGCCGGTCCTCGGGCGCACCTTCGTCAAGGGCGAAGGGGCGCAAGGACAGCCTGGCGTGGTCATCCTTTCTTATGGTCTCTGGCAGGAACGCTTCGGCGGCGGCCGCCGGGCGATCGGCCGGACGATACGGCTCGACGATCAGCGCTACACCGTCGTCGGCGTCATGGGACCCCGCTTCGCGTTCCCCGACCGGGAAACGCGCGCGTGGATTCCCTGGCAGGTCGTCCCGGTACTGGGCGGGACGGCCGCGCATCCGTTCTACAGGATGCAAATCTTCGATGCTCTCGCGCGGCTGCGTCCGGGTGCGACCCCGCAAGAGGCAGCAGCCGAAGCGACGGTGCGCGCCCGCGCCGCACCCGTCAACGACCTGCCGGCCATGGCCCTGTTCGGTGCCAAGGGGCCGATCGACATCGCCGTCCGGCCCGCGCTCGCCGTGGCGACCACCACGGTTCGCCCGCTGCTGCTCCTGCTCGCCGGCGTCGGGCTGCTGCTCGCCACGGCGATCGCCAACATTGCGAACCTGCAGCTCGTGCATGCGACGACCCGCGAATCTGAACTGGCGATTCGCGCGGCCATTGGCGCCGGCAGCGGCCGTCTCGTGCAGCAGACGATCTGCGAGAGTCTGACGATCACCGTGCTCGGAGGAATGGCCGGCCTCGGTCTGGCATTCGCGGCGCTGCCCCTGCTGCCGCACCTGATACCGCACGACTTCCCGCGAGTGGACACCACCACGATCGACGGTCGGGTGGTCGCCTTCGTCGCGCTGCTGTCGCTCCTGACCGGCGTATCGTGCGGGCTGCTGCCGGCCCTGCGCGCCCGTCGGGCCAGCCTGCTGTCGAACGCCCCGGGGCGATCGACGCGCGGCGCGACATCGCGGGCGACACATCTGGCGCGGTCGCTGCTGCTCGTCGCACAGATCACCGCGTCATGCGTGCTGCTCGCCGGCACACTCGTGCTCTCCCGCAGCGTGCTGGCGCTCGTGCACGCCGACCGTGGATACAATCCCCAGAACCTGCTCACGGCGGAAATCGCATTTCCGCCCGACTACGCGCCCCGGCGCCGCCAGGAGATCCTGGACGGCCTGACCGCGCGTCTGCGTGCGACATCCGGCGTTCAGGCGGCAGCGTTCGCGAACGCCCTGCCGTTCGTCTCGTCCGGCGGCTATATCGCCTTCACGATGCCGTCGCCGCAGGATCCGGGTGAGCAGATCGACGTGCAGGCGATGCGGCGAGTGGTCAGTCCAGGTTACCTCACGGCCATGCAGCTCCATCTCGTGGCGGGACGCTTTCTCGCGCGGAGCGACACGGCGACATCCGAGCCGGTGGTCGTCGTCAACCGCTCGTTTGCCCGGCGTTATCTCCGCGGGAACCCGGTCGGGATGCCGTTGCAGATGCAAATGGCAGGGCCGACGCGCACCTGGAAGATCGTCGGCGTCGTGAGCGACATCGTGCAGGGCGATCTCGGACGGCCGGCCGAGCCGGAAATCTTCCTGTCGGACCGGCAGATTCCCTTGTCTCGACAGGATCCCGATCTCTTCGTCATGGCGCGGACGGCG
The DNA here is from genome assembly GCA_035534615.1 of Vicinamibacterales bacterium. GTDB lineage: Bacteria > Acidobacteriota > Vicinamibacteria > Vicinamibacterales > CAVVIG01 > JAGWRA01. The sequence goes on along the minus strand of DATLRO010000089.1, from coordinate 51,279 downwards.
GGCGCCCCCGACGCGCTCGTGCCGACGCTCCGCGCGCTGCTGCGCGCGCAGGATCCGACGCTCGCGCTCGATTCGGTGCTGACCATGGAGCAGCGCGTCGACCAGAGCGTGGCCACCCTGCGATCGTCGGCCTTCGTGCTCGGCGCCTTTGCGGCGAGCGCGCTGCTGATCGCCCTCGTCGGCCTCTTCGGCGTGCTGTCCTATGTCGTCGTGCAGCGCTCGCGCGAGATCGGCGTCCGGATGGCGCTCGGCGCGACGCCGCAGGGCATCGTGCGGCTCGTCCTGCGACAGGCGGTCGTCGTGTTGATTGCGGGCATTGCCGTGGGATCGTGGGTCACGTGGGTGGCGGCGCGCTCGGCCGGAACGATGCTCCAGGGCATCGGCACACCTGCCGTCTCGAGCATGGCCGTTGCGGCGATCCTGCTGGCGGCCGGCGCCGCACTCGCAGCCCTCGTGCCGGCGTATCGCGCCGCCAGCGTCGATCCGGCGGTCGTCCTGCGTGCCGAGTAAGCCCGCAAGTCGGCCGGCAGCAGCGCGCCGGCTGCTGCGCCGCAGCCGATGGCGCGCAATGAACTCGAGCCTGGAAGCCGCGGCTGTCGCGCGCGCTGTTTTACCAACCACCCTTTTCGGCCGTCTCGGCTGCAAACTCACAGCCTGTGGCTGCGCTGAGGGCCGTTGAGGCGTTCCAGTGGTCGCTGCGCCTTGGCAGCCTGAACATCACTGGCGTCCGGACCGTGGGGCGCTGCCCACGGTATTTCGCCCGCAAGCCCGCGAGCCGCTCGGCTTCGAACCGCTGTTTCCAGCGGCTGACGTAGTCGGGATAGCAGCCCACCGCGGCGGCGATCGTCGTGTACGACTCGCCGGCGGCCAGCAGGAGAATCACCCGCGCCCGGCGGGCGTCTTCGGCCCGGCCCTTCCGGCTGCGCACGCGGCGTGCCAATTCCGATCGTTCCGCGTCCGTCAACGTGAGCGCCATATGGCGCCCGGTTATACCACTTGCTATTCAGTGGTTACAGGCCACTAGAAGCGGTAGGGTTTCTTGTTGAGCTGGGGGAGCGTAATCATCAGCTTCAGCGTGAACAGGTCGGAGCCCTTCGTCAGGCCGAAGCCCACCCCCACTTCAGTATCCATGGAGTGACCGTTGTGATCGAGCATCGCCCAGGTTTCGTGGAATTGCTGCTGGAGTGGTGCAAAGTCGTTGAACGATCCGAAACCGTCGAACCCCTCGTAGGCGACGGCCCAGGTATCGTTGAAATGATATTTGATCATTTCTCCAGGGTTGTACTGCAAGCCGCCCAGGCCCCCGGTATAGTCCGTGTCGACGATCGGATTGTAGACGAGCTCCCACTTGTGCAGGTACACACCCACGATGGGTCGGACTTCGGCCGATTCCGTCCGCGACTCCCAATAGTGGTAGTTGAAGCTGAATTCGAAATTGACTCCGTAGAAGAATGTGTGCTGCTGGGCATGAGGCCGCACGAACAGTTCACGGATCTTGAATCCGTCAATCGTTCCGCCATGCCCGGATGAGTAAGCCGTGAAGATGGGAAGATACAACCCCTGTTCCCACCAGCTCTTGAGGCCGTACGCCCATTCGATTCCCCCGTTCCAGGAATGATTGGGAATGATCGCTCCCGGGTAAGCGGGGGTCGTGCGTCCGACGGGAGTAAAATTCTGGTGCACCGTGACGCCGAAGATGCCTTGGGGCTGGATCGTGGCATTGTAAACCTGGATTTCGTCGGTCTGCCCGAATGCCCGTGCGGGCGCGATCGCCAGGCCTATGGCCACGGCCACGAGCGCCAGCATCCACCGTGTGAATGCGACTCCGACCCTTGACTGTCCCGTCCGCTCGCCGAGCATCTAGATCCTCCGATCGTTCGCGACGTTCCGTCCACCTTTGCACGACTGCGCTCACCGCCGGAATGACGACCCCAAGGCCAGGAGGATCGCACCGGAGAGCACTCAGCGCACGCCGCCGTCTTCCAGCGTCTCTTGGTCTTGCAGACCGCTGGCTATTCTCCGCTGTCTTGCGACGCTTTGTCGAGGACCCGATTCGTGCGAACGGCCGGCCACCTCGTCCAGACTGCGTCGTGGCCGGTCGTCGTCTGTTCGGTTCGCGGATCCGGGTCCGATGGGCGCGTCCGGATCGTCACCCACGACGGGAAGGCGCTCGCCGCCACCGACGCGTTCCTGCACTTTCAATCGACATTTCCGATTTGACGACGCCTGGTCAGTGAGCCTGATCCGATCCCGTGGACAGGTTGACTACGCTGTTTGAGTCGTTCTTCGTTCCTCTGTCCGGGAGAAAACCGACGGGTGTGGGCGCGGTGGGAAACCGCGCGGGTCATCCAGATCGGGCAATCACGGTAAGTCTATGAAAATGCGAAGTGCCGGGGGTGGGCATCGAACCCACATGACCTTGCGGTCAGGGGATTTTAAGTCCCCAGCGTCTACCGATTCCGCCACCCCGGCATAGGCAGGGTTGAGTGTACCCGAAAGGGGCTGGAGCATTGGGGACTTCCTGAAATGCGCGCGACTGCTGCCCGGCCAGCGCGACTACCTGCTGCCGTCGGACGCCGGCTTCCCCCGATCGGGTTACCATAGAGGCCCGGTACATATTTGGAGGAGGTCGTATGAAACGTCTGAGTCTGGGGATCCTGCTGGCCGCGATGGTGGCCGCGCCGTTGTCGGCGGCGCTGAAGACCGGTCAGAAAGCGCCGGAGTTTTCGGCAAACGCCTCGCTCGCCGGCCACGAGTTTCAGTTCTCGCTCGCGTCTGCGCTGAAGAAAGGGCCGGTCGTCGTCTACTTCTTTCCGTCGGCGTTCACCCGGGGGTGCGACCTCGAGGCGCACACCTTCGCGGTGAACAAGGCGAAGTTCGACGCCGCGGGCGCGACGATCATCGGCGTCTCACAGGACAGCATCGAGCGCCTGAACGCCTTTTCGGCCGACCCGAATTACTGCGCCAGCAAGATCGCGGTGGCCTCGGATCCGCACGGTGCGATCGCCAGATCCTACGATCTGAAAGTGATGGCGGGCCGGCCCGGCATGAAGGACGTGCGCGGGGTGGTCATCGGCCACGCGTTCACCGAACGGACGACGTTCGTCGTGATGCCGAACGACAAGGTTGTCGCCACGTTCTCGACGAGCGCCGACCATATCAACCCCGCGCAGCACGTCGAACGGGCCTTGGCGATCGTCCAGCGCCTGGCGCGCGAGCGCACGTCGAAGCACTGAGCGTCGGACTGGCGCGGCCAGATGATCGGACCGCGCCAGCCCCCCGCGTTTCGATGCGGCGCGACGGAGCCGGTGGCCTGCTGCCGGGCTGCCCGCCGCTCCGGCGCTGAGAGGCACGGCCGCTCATTCGCAGTAGATCCGGACCTGCCCGCGCCCGTTGTCCATGTCCACGGTCAGCTCGCCCAGATTCCTCAGGACCTCGTCCAGCTGATCGGGATCGAGCCGCGAGAGGTCCACGTCCAGGCCGCGCTCCTTGAGCTTGCTCGACACGATCGCACCGGTTCGTCCCGGCATGATTGCCGCCAGCTTCATGCCGGACCGCAGCAGGCTCACCGGAATCCGGACGTCCACGTCGTTGTGCCGGCCGTGCATCTGGTGGGCCCAGCCCCGCCACGCCCGGCCGCCTCCACGGCCGCGCCACCCGTACCCGGCGGCCTCCCACGCGGCATCTTCGTTTGCACCCGCCGCCGCCGCACCATCGGTCGCACCGCTCTGGGGGTTCTTGTGCACGTGCACGTGGAGGTACTTCGGCGACGCGCCCGACGCACCGGCCCCGCCGGATCCTGCCGCCGATGTCGCAGCCTCCCCCGCCGCCGGCGCCTCGCCAACGGCCTGCAGCAGCCGCTCCGCGTCGGCGACCGAGATCTTGCCCTGCGCCAGCATTTCGAGAATCCGACGCCGCTCTTCGCTCATGACGCCCCCTTCCCCGGCCCGTCGGCCGGCTGCGCCGCGGCACCCGGCCGCAGCGCCTGCAACGCCTCGTCCACGGAAATCTCTCCCCGCTCGAGCCGGTCCAGCACCTCGCCGGTCGATGCGGCCATGGTCACCGGCGGCGCCGGCACCGACACGTCGACCACGTCGAGCTGCGCCGCCAGACGGTTCAGCCGGTTCTTCACGGTCGGATAGCTGACGCCGAACAGCGCCTCCATCTCCTTGATGGACCCATGCGCCCGCACGAACGCCGCCACAAAGACCTGGTCCTCGGCCGCCAGCGCGGCCAGCGGCGGCAGGTCGAACTCCCCCTCAATCGCCACGTTGCGGGTGGCCAGCCGGACCCGCTCGATGACGAACGGCTCACCGCCGGTGAGCCTCGTCAGTGCCTGCCAGTCCTCAGCCATGTCGTCCTCTTTGTGAATATGAGCAATCATGGCGTATACAATTAATAATATCAAGTCACAGATTGATTTTATTGACACTGGCGAGGCCATGACCGAGCTGAAGCTCGGTGCTAGGACGGAGCCGACCGAGCTGAAGCTCGGTGCGACGACGGGACCCACCGAGCTGACGCTCGGTGCATGACACGACCGACCGAAGCTCGGTGCGACGAGGGGAACGGCGCGCACGATTTCCCGGCATTGCCGGTCGCACATCGGCCGGCCCCGCCGGCAGGGGATGCCGGACCGGGGAGCCGCGAGGGACGGCTCGCGCCGGACTTCGCCAGACTGACGGATTTACCTACACCGGCAGTCATTTCGGGAGCCCGACTGTCGTGGGAGTCGCCCGGTCGGCCTGCCGTAGCGGCCGGTGGCCGGCTGGCCGCGGTCTTGCATTTCGCATGTCCCTGATGAGTCGTGCGACCCATCAGGATCAGAAAACGGAGGCTGAACATGGCAACCGCAACGGAAACCGTGGAGACGAACGGACGCCTGTCGGACCGCGCCATCGACATGGTCGGCCGGGCGTCGCATCTCGCGCACGAGGTGAAACTGATGAAGACCATCGCGGCCGACGCGGCCGAAGATGGCGCCCGCGCGGCGCGCCGCGCCGTCACGCAGACGGTGCACCGGGCGCAGGACCTCATGGACGAGACCACCCACCAGATCAAGCGTCGTCCCCTCAAGGCGATCGGCGTGGCCTTGCTCGTCGGTTCGTGCGCCGGGCTCCTTGCCGGATGGCTCGGACGCCGCGCCATCGTCCGCTGACCGGCGGCCGGGCCGCAGGCCGGCCTGCGGCCCGGTCCACGCGCGCCCGGCCGGCGCCCCCCTTCGTCCGCCCGCGGCATCCTCGTATAATCAGACACTCCGCGACCGTCCCGCGGACCGCTCCGGGAGGCGGCGCACCGGTTCACCCGTCCCGGCCGATCGGCACGCACCCACGTCATGACAGACCGCACGGATCCGAGTGAAGTCGTCGAGGCCGAAGGCCACCTGGTCGACTCCGAGCTCCTGACGCTCATCTTCGACACCGTCATCAAGTCGGGCGCCCGGTTCGACGTCCAGCAGTTCGACATCGGCCGCACCAACGAGGACTTCTCCCACCTGCGCATGAAGGTGACCGCGCCGACGCCGGCGGCGCTGCAGACGCTCGTGGAGGATCTGATCCCGCTCGGCTGCCATCCGATCGAGGAGCACGACGCGCTGGTGCGCCCGGCCGATCGCGACCGCTGCGCGCCGGAGGACTTCTATTCGACGACGAATCACCGGACGCTCGTGCGGCACGGCGGCCGCTGGATCGACGTCGCGCGGCAGCGGATGGATGCGGTCATCGTGCTCGAGGACGGCCGCGCGGACTGCCGCAAGCTGCGCGACGTCCGGACCGGCGATCGCATCGTCTGCGGCGTGGCCGGCATCCGGATCGTGCCGGAGTTCCGCGAACGCGACCGGCTCGGCTTCGCGTTCATGACGAACGACATCTCCTCCGAGCGCCGCGTGGAGACGAGCGTCGAGAAGCTCGCCGGCATGCTCCGGGAGCTCAAGCAGGCGGGCCGCAAGATCGCGTTCGTCGTCGGGCCGGTCGTCGTGCACACCGGCGGCGTCGAATACTTTTCAGAGCTGATCCGGATGGGCTACGTCGACGTCCTGCTGGCTGGCAACGCGCTGGCGGTTCACGACGTCGAGAACGCGCTGTACGGCACGTCGCTCGGCGTCGACCTCAAATCGGGCGTGCCGGTCGAAGAGGGCCACAAGCATCACATGCGGGCGATCAACACGATCAGCCGGGCCGGCGGCCTGCGCCAGGCCGTCGAGCAGGGGGTGCTGCGCTCGGGGATCATGTACGAATGCGTCCGCCACGGCGTGGACTACGTGCTCGCCGGCAGCATCCGCGACGACGGGCCGCTGCCCGACACGCTGATGGATCTGGTCGAGGCGCAGAACCGCTACACGACCGCGCTCGACGGCGTGGAAATGGTGCTCATCCTGTCGACGATGCTGCACGGCATCGGCGTCGGGAATATGCTGCCGGCATGGGTCCGCGTCGCCTGCGTCGACATCAACCCGGCGGTCGTCACGAAACTGGCGGACCGCGGCTCGTCGCAGACGGTCGGCCTGGTCACCGACGTCGGCCTGTTCCTGCACCAGCTCGCCAGAAAGCTCCGCTGAGCGCGGACGCCGGGACGGGCGCCGCGCCCGGTCCCCGCCACGGCGGTCACGTCAGTGCACCGTGTCGGACAGCGCCGCTGCCGGCCGATCGAGCACGCGCCCGACCATCGACTCCAGGCGCGCCTGGTCGATGGCGAACGGTCCGGCCACAGCAGCCCCGAGCGTGATTTCGATCGCGATCACGACGCCCTGCTCGAACGGGTTGACGATCCAGCTCAGCCCCCGCAGCTGCACCACCCGCTCGCCGGTCCCCTCCGGGCGCTTCAGCTGATCCATTCGCTTCAGCATCTCCTCGAGGATGAACCGGACGTCGTCGTCGATCCAGTCGGCCGGCGGCCGCTCGAGCCCCTGGATCGTTTCGGTGGTGGCGTGATGATCGCCGCGAAGCCAGATGTCGACCTGAAAATCCATGCCTGCTCCCGGGACGAGCCGGCCGCCGGCGCGCGCGGCGGGCCGCCCTCGTCCTGATTATCGATCGGCCCAGTCCGGGGGCCGCTTTTCCAGAAACGCCGCGACGCCTTCCGCCGCATCGTCGGTCCGCATCAGATCCTCGAGGTAGCGGCGCTCGGCTTCCGGCAGCAGCCGGGCGACCGCCTCCCGCAGGGCGAGCCTCGCCGCAAGGGCGGCCTGTCCCAGCGCCGCCGCCGACCGGCCGGCGAGGTGCCGTTCGAACCAGCGGTCCACCTCCATCCGGAGCTGCGCGCGCGGCACGACCGCCTCCACGAGTCCGGCGCTCTGCCAGGCCGCGGCCGGCCGCGGCTCGCCCGTGATGATGGCGCCGGCGGCGCGGGCCGTGCCGATCCGTGCCGGGAGCAGCACCGCCGCCGCGGGCGGAAACACGCCGAGCTGGATTTCCGGCAGGCCGAACACCGCGTCGGCGGCGGCGAAGATCACGTCGCAGCAGAGCGCCAGTTCGAATCCGCCGCCGAGGCAGCGCCCGGCCACCACCGCCGCGGTGACCGCCGGCACGCCGAGCCAGGCGCGCACCAGGTCGTGGAAGCGCGGGAGGACGTCGGCGATCCGCCCCGGCGCGTGCTCCTCGACGCTGGATCCGAAGCTGAAATCGCCCGCCTCCGCTTCGAGCGTCACCAGTCTGAGGTGCGGCGCACCGGCCGCGCGCGCCAGCGCGCCGGTCATGGCGGCCACCATCCGATCGGTGATCACGTGGCCGCGGGGGCCGTCGAGCACGAGGCGGAGCCGCCGGCCGTCCGGCACGGCTTCGATCCGTACTCCGCAGGAGTCGGCCGGCATCGCCCTCATCTCACCGCACCTTGCCGCCGAGCTCGTCGCGCAGGGCGTCGGGCGTGTTCACCGGCTGCCGGCAGGTGAACGCACGGCAGACGTAGGCGGTCGGCCGGTCGGCCAGCATCCGCATCGATCCGACGAAGGGCATCAGCGCGGCCAGCCGCGCCTGCATGGCGCCCGGCCGGACGGGCACCTGCACCGCAAACGGCCGATAGGCGCCGGCAACGACCGCCTCGAGCGCCGCCATGGCGGGCGACTCGCAAGGCCCGACGATGGCGATCTGCGGCGCGTCGGCCTGGGCGTGGTACGTCGACAGCGCCGCGAGCATCATCGGCACCGCGCGGCCCTGGCCATTCAGGCGTCCGGCACCGAGGCGCAGTGTCCGTTCGATCCGCCCGGTGTGCCGCGGGTCGCCGGTCAGGTGGCTCAGCGTGAGGAGGTTCATGATGGCGACCGAGCCGGCCGCCGGCTCCGCGCCGTCGTAGTCGTCCTTGAGACGCAGCAGGACCGACGGGTCTCCACCGTCTGTCGCGAACCAGCCGCCGTCGACCTCATCCCAGAAGCCGGCGTCGAGCGTCGCCTGCAGCTCGAGGGCCCATTCGAGCCACGCCGGGTCGCCGTCGGCCTGAAACAGCTCGAGCAGGCCGGCGCCGAGGAACGCGTAGTCTTCCGCGTAGGCGTCGATGGCAGCCTCGCCGTCGCGATAACGGCGCAGCAGCCGCCTGCGGGCCGGCTGCCACAGCGTCCCACGGATGAACGTCGCGGCGCGGCGGGCCCGCTCGCGATGCTGATGTGCGGCTCCCGCCAGGGCCGGGAATGCCGGCAGCACGCGCGCGGCACGGGCGAACGCCGCGATCATCAGACCGTTCCAGCCGGTCAGGATCTTGTCGTCGAGATGCGGCCGCGGCCTCGACAGCCGTGCGTCGAACATGCGCAGGCGCGCCCGGCGAATCGCCTCGCCGACCGCGTCGGGGTCCCGGCCCGTCGCCTGCGCCACCGCGTCCACCGGGCGGGCGATGTAGAGCAGGTTCTTGTGCGTGAACTCCTGCTGGGGATCGAACGGTGCGTTGCCGTCGGGCAGGATGCCGTAGTGCAGCCGCACGAGCTCCGCATCCTCGCCGCAGACCGCGCCGATCTCCTCGTCGCGCCAGAGGTAGAACGCCCCTTCCGCCGGATGCGCGCCGGTCTGGCCGGCCTCCTCGGGTGGCAGACTGTCGGCGTCCTCGGCCGAGTAGAAGGCGCCGGCGGCGTCGGTCATCTGCCTGGCCACGTACTCCAGCGTGTCCTGCGCCACCCCCGCATGGAACGGATCGCCGGTCACCTGCGCCGCTTCGAGGTACGCCACGGCGAGCTGCGCCTGGTCGTACAGCATCTTTTCGAAGTGCGGCACGCGCCAGTCGGCATCGACCGAATAGCGATGGAAGCCGCCGCCGATGTGGTCCCGCATCCCGCCGAGCGCCATCGCCCGCAATGTCGCCAGCGCCATGGCGGCCGGCTCCGGGTGGCCCGTGCGGGCCGACTCACGCATCAGGAACAGCAGTTCGCTCGGCCGGGGAAACTTCGGCGCGTCGCCGAAGCCGCCCCGCCGGGCATCGAACGTCTGCGCGAAGCCGGCCACCGCCCGGCCGAGCGCCTCCGGTTCCGGCACGGCACCGACGCCGGTCGACGCCGCCTGTCCCAGACGCCGCAGATCTGCCGTGACCGTTTCGGCTGACCGCGCGACCTGGTCGCGATCCTCGTGCCAGACCCGCGCGATCTCGCGCAGCACCTCGATGAAGCCCGGCCGGCCCCAGCGCGACGAAGGCGGAAAGTAGGTCCCGCCGAAGAACGGCTTCCGATCCGGCGTGAGCCAGACGCTCATCGGCCAGCCACCGGCGCCGGTGGTCGCCTGCACGAACGTCATATAGACGCGGTCGACATCCGGCCGTTCCTCGCGGTCGACCTTGATCGAGACGAACTCGCGGTTGAGGAGGTCGGCGATCTCGGCATTCTCGAACGACTCATGGGCCATCACGTGGCACCAGTGGCAGGTCGAGTAGCCGATGGACAGGAAGATCGGCTTGTTCTCGCCGCGTGCCCGCGCGAACGCCGCCTCGCCCCATGCCTGCCAGTGCACCGGATTGCCGGCATGCTGGAGCAGATAGGGGCTGCGCTCCGCGCTCAGCAGGTTGGGCATCCGACCATTATATGCGGCGGCTCGGGGCTCGGGGCGTCGCACCTCGCCCCGGCGTCTGCCCTACCTCGGTGTCGGCGCGGCTGGCTGATGGGCGGAGGCGGGCAGGCCGCGGACGAGCCGGGCGTGGGCCGCGGTGAACTGCGTGCCGAGCAGCATGACGAGCGCCGAGACGTACACCCAGATGAGAAAGACGATCACGGTCGCGATCGATCCGTTGACCGAGGCGAACCGTCCGATGTCGTGCACGTACCAGGAGAAGCCCACCAGCGTCCCCTTCCAGGCGAGTCCTGTCACGACCGCGCCCAGCCAGACGTCACGGAACCGGACCTTCGCGTTCGGCACGAAATAGAACACGAGCCCGACGACGAGGATCAGGAGCAGGGTGGCGGCGTAGCGGCTCGCGAGCCGGGCGATCAGCATCAGTCCGCGAAACTGTCGCAGCGCATCGGCGAACCAGCTGGCCTGCACGACGGCGGCAGCGCTCACCAGCAGCAGCGCCGCCAGCAGGATCACGCCGGCCAGCAGCAGCATGCTGAAGGCGACCAGCCGCTGCTTCAGGAAGCTGCGCTGGTGCTCCACCCCCCAGGCGTAATTGACCGCGTCGGAAATCGCCCCGAACACGCCGAGCGACGCCCAGATCAGGGCGAGCCCGCCGGTGAGGCTGATGGTGACGCCGGCGTGAAACGCGTTGAGCTGCGACAGGATGAAATCGAACCGCGCGGGAAAATAGTGCAGCAGGAACGAGATGACCCGCGTGCGCGCGCCGCCGGTCGCGCTCAGCCACCCCAGCAGGTTGAACGCGAGCAGCAGGCTCGGAAACAGCGACAGGAGCGTGTAGAAGGCGATGGAGGCGGCGTACGTGAGCGGCTGGCTGTTGCGGGTGAACTCGACGAGCGCCGCCCAGGCGGCCCGGCCGATCAGCCGGAGGCTCGTCCGCATCCAGCGGGCGATGACCCGCAGGCGGTGAGGCAGAGCCGACGCTGTCGTCCGGTCAGGGGAAGCGCTCACGCGTCTCGGACCGAAGAGAAGGGGGCCTGCGTCAGAACGGCGCCGTCGCCTCCCAGGATTCGTCCCGGGCGCGATCGGGAGGGTTCGCGATCTCGTCGAGCAGCCGCCACCCCTCGTCCGCAGCGCGCGCCGTCTTCTGCAGGGCCGCGCGCAGCCGGTCCACGTCGCGCATCAGGTCGTCGAGGCGCGGCTCGAGATCCCGCCGCAGCCGCCGGCCCCGATTGGTGAAGAACAGGTAGCCGGTCACGCCGCCAATCACGGCGCCCAGTACCGTCGCCGCCGCCACCTGCACCGGCTCCCGCACGCGTGACCTCCCGGTTGCCTGGAATACGCCCACCTTACCACCCGATCCGCCGGACCGCAAACCACCGCTACGGCCGCGACGTCAGGTCGCGATCGACGAACAGCGACAGGGCGGCGCCGGACCAGGTGCCGTTTCCGGCCGGGCTGCCGTCCGCCCGGGCGCCGAGCGGCATCAGCCCGGTCGTCTTCGGGTCCAGGTGGAAGCGCTCGATCAGATAGGCCCGGACGGTCGCCGCGCGATCGCGCGCCTTCAGGAACTGCTGCGCCCGCGACCCGGACGTCGCGTAGCCTTCGATCACCAGGACGGCGTCCGGCAGGTATGGCAGGAACCCGGCCATGGCCGAATCGAGCCGCAGCTTCCCGCCATCGGTCAGTCGCTCCACCCCGTCGGGCCCCAGCGCGAACAGCACGTCCGTCTTCAGCCAGATCCGCAGCTTCTGGCGGTTCCCGCGCTCGAGCACCCCCTGCCGGTACTCCGAAGGGGAGAGCTGCGTCAGGTCGAAATAACCGCGCTGCCGGAAGAAGCCGCGCAGCAGGAAGTTGTGCTTCAGCGCATCCATCGCGTCCGAAATGTCGCCAAGCGCCGTCCGCGCGCTGTCCATGGTCTCCTGGAGGTTGCCCGCCAGCCCCTGGACACGGCCGCCGCTTCCCTGCAGCTTCACGATCAGCTGCCGGGCCTGTGCGATGACGTCGCGCACGCGGTCGGCAATCTGCCCGGCCGTCCTCGCGAGCCGGGTGACCTGCCGGTACAGGGTGTCGTCGGTCACCAGCTTGCCGATCGTCCCGCGGCCCTCCCGGATGTCGTCGGCGACGCGCCGGATGTCGCGCGCGACCCGGACGCCGGCCGCCGTGATCCGCTGGAGGTTGCGGCCGACGTCGGTGATGATCGTCTGCGCGTTCTCGGCCACGTCCGCGACCGAGTGGACGATCCGGATCACGTTCCCCTGAATGTTCCTGACGGTCTCGTTGACGAGCGCGACCGTCCGCCCGAGCTGCTGCAGCAGGTCGGCGAAATCGAACGGCTCGCGGCTCTCGATCAGGCCGCCGGCCGGCGCCTCCGGCGCCCCCGCGCTGCCGCGGCTCACCTGCAGGTACGTGCTGCCGATCAGCCCCTGGGTGTCGATCGTCGCGACGGAATCGGTCCGGACGAGGGGGTGCAGGTCGCTGCGGATCTCGAGCGCCACGCGGAACTTCTGCCCGGGCACCGCCGGCAGGCCGATCGCCTGCACCTGGCCGGCCTGCATGCCCGACACCTGGACGTTGTCGCCGACCTCCAGGCCGCTGAGTTTCGCGAACTCGGCGTACACGGTGAACTTCGGCGTGAAGGCGAGCTGCCGCTGTCCGATCAGGAACAGCCCCGTGACGAACAGCGCGATGCCGCCCAGCACGAACACGCCGATGCCCACGAGCCGGGACGACGAGTGCGGCATCCGCTATCCTCCTGTGGCCGACCGCATGAACGCGCGCACGAGCGGCTCCTCGCTCCGCTCCAGCGCCGCGGCCGTGCCCCGCGCGATCAGGCGCCCGCCGTCCAGCACGGCCAGTTCATCGCCGATGGCCCTGGCGCTCGGGATATTGTGCGTCACGACGACCAGCGTCGTCCCGGCTCGGCGGAGGCCGATGAGCAGCGCGTCGATTTCGCGCGACGTGATCGGATCGAGACCGGCGCTCGGCTCGTCCACGAGCAGGATGTCCGGATCGAGCACCATCGCGCGCGCCAGCCCGGCGCGCTTCCGCATGCCGCCGGACAGATCGGCCGGCATCCTCTCGAACTCGCCGTCCAGCCCGACCTCGGCGAGCTTCCCGCGGGCCCGCCGGACGATCTCGCGGTCGGGCAGCCTCGTGTGCCGCCGCAGCGGAAACGCGACGTTCTCGCCGACCGTGATCGAATCGAAGAGCGCCGAGTCCTGGAACACGAACCCCATCCGCCGGCGCACGGCCGACAGCGCCCGGCCGCGCAGCCCGGTGATGTCGGTCCCCTGGACGAAGACCCGGCCCGAGTCGGGCGCGATCAGGCCGATGATGTGCTTCAGCGTCACGCTCTTGCCGCTGCCGCTGCGCCCGAGCACGCAGAACGCCGAGCCGGCCGGAATCTCCAGCGAGACCGCCCGGAGCACCGGGCGGCCGCCGAACGCCTTCGACACCTGGTCGAGCCGGACTGCCGGCGTGCCGCCCGTCATGAGGCGATCTGCGGAAACAGGAGGAAGATCAGCTTCACCAGCACCACGTCGCTCAGGATCAGCAGGATCGACGCCGCCACGACGCTGCGGGTCGACGCCTCGCCGACTCCCTCGGTGCCGCGGGTCGCGTTGAAGCCGAGGTACGCGGCCACGCTGCCGATGATGAACCCGAACACGATCGTCTTGAGCGTGGCGGTCACGAAGTCCGCGTAGCCGATCAGCGAGAACGCCCGGTGGAGGTACAGCGACCACGACATCCCGGTCGCGGCCGCCTCGGCGGCGAACCCGCCGAGGATGCCGGCGAAATCCATCAGGGTGGTCAGGATCGGCAGCACCAGCATGCAGGCCAGGATGCGGGTGACCGCCAGGTACTTGAACGCGTCGACCGCAATCGCCTCGAGCGCGTCGATCTGCTCGGTCACGCGCATCGCGCCGAGCTCCGCCCCGATGCCGGCGCCGGCCCGGCCGGCGACGAGCAGGCCGGCCACCAGCGGGCCGGTCTCGCGGATCATGACGACGCCGAGGCCGGTCGGAATCAGCGCGATCGCACCGAACCGCTCGAGCGTCGCCCGCGTGTGCATCGACAGCACGACGCCGACCGCGAAGCCGGAGGTGAGGATGAGGGGGGCCGAGCGCCAGCCGAGGACGTAGACCTGCCGGAGCACTTCCCGGACTTCGAACGGCGGGCGGACGAGCCCGACCAGCGCGCGGCCGGCGAACAGGAAATAGGCGCCCGCCGACGCGAGCGCGTCCAGGACCACATCCCCGAGTCGCTCGGTCAGGGTGCCTGCCATCAGCCGTTCCGCGCGGATCCGGATCAGGACGAACGCGCCGTCTTTCCGGCGTCGATGATCTCGTGCTTCTTCATCTTACTGTAGAGCGTCGGCCGGTAGAGCCCGAGAATCTGCGCCGCCTCCTGCTTGTTCCAGTTCGTCCGCTGCAGCGTCTGGAGAATGGCCATCTTCTCGATCTCGGCCAGCGTCCGGTGCGGCGGGATGACGAACTCCGCCGACGCGCCCCCCTCGCCCCGGATCGATTCCGGCAGATCGTTCGGCGTGATCTCGTTCCCCTTGCAGACCAGCACCGCCCGCTCGATGGCGTTCTCCAGCTCCCGGACGTTGCCCGCCCAGTGGTTCCGGATGAGCAGATGGTAGACCGCCGGCGCCAGCGTCTTGACGTTCTTCTGATACCGCTGCCGGAACTTCTCCAGGAAGTAGTCGCACAGCAGCGGGATGTCCTCCGTCCGCTCCCGCAGCGGCGGCACCCGGAGCGTGATCGTGTTGATGCGGAAGTACAGGTCCTCGCGCAGCCGGCCGTCCCGCAGCGCGGCGTCCACGTCGATGTTGGTCGCGCAGATGAGCCGGAAATCGACGTGCACGATCCGATCGCTCCCGATCGGGCGGTACTCCCGTTCCTGCAGCACCCGCAGCAGCTTCGTCTGCAGGTACGCCGGCATCTCCCCGATCTCGTCGAGCAGCAGCGAGCCGCCCTCCGCCATCTCGAACAGCCCTTCCTTGTCCGTCAGCGCCCCCGTGAACGCCCCCTTGCGATAGCCGAACAGCTCCGATTCGATCAGATCCTTGGGAATCGCCGCGCAGTTGATCTTGATGAACGGCCCCTTCGCCCGCAGGCTGTTGAAGTGAATCGCGTTGGCGATCAGCTCCTTGCCCGTGCCGTTCTCCCCCTGAATCAGGATGTTCGCGTCGCTCGCCGCCACGCTCTCGACCAGCTCGAACAGCTCCTGCATCTTCCGGCTCTTGCCGATGATGTTCGCGAACTTGTAGCGGTCCTGCAGCTGCCGCTTCAGCTCCTGGTTCTCCGCCTGCAGGTTCCGGTGCGCGATCGCCTTCTCCAGCAGCGCCAGCAGCCCCTCCGGCTCCACCGGCTTCTCCACGAAGTACGACGCCCCCGCCTTCACGGCGTCGACCGCCCGCGAGATGCTCCCCTGCCCGCTGATCACGATCACTTCGACGTCCGGGTTCGCCTCCTTGAACCGCCGCACCAGCTCGATCCCGTCCATGTCCGGCAGCATCAGGTCGGTCACGACGGCGTCCGGCCGCCAGCTCTTGAAGGTCTCTTCGCCGCGCGTCCCGATCAGCGCGGTCCGCACCTCGTACCCGGCGTGCTCCAGCAGGATCTGCAGCCACTCCGTCATCGAGGCCTCATCGTCGATCGCCAGGACGCGCTTCTTGCGTTTCACGCTCATAACCGGCTCATTCCCCGTATCAAAAGACGTTCGCCGCCTGCCATCTGGCTCGGGCTTCAGGCGAGGGACTGTTTCGACTCGAGCATATCGCAGCAAGTGACTGTTTTCAATACATTACACTTGAGCTTGTTGTTATTCGATACAAATATTCGTCTGCATTGACGCCACATCGCTCCTGTCGAGTTTCCGATTACAACACCCTGGCGCCCCCGGCACCTGTGCGCGCCGCCCGGGCGATCGGGAGCGCCTCCGGAGGATCGTGGCAGCGCGCGGCGGCGCCGGCGGTGCCGCACGCAGCGCGCGCGAGCCTCCGCGATCGCGCGTGCGCGCCGCGGGGTGGCGTCCGCCTCGTCGACCTGCGATAATGCCGCCATGTCCGAGCCGATCCCGCCGGCATCGCCCGCGCCGTCGCTCCCTCCGAAGCAGGCTGGCCAGGAAAAAGTGCTGTGCGACCGGTGCGGTGCCGAGATGTACCGCATGCACGCCGTCTGGCGCTGCCCCGCCTGCGGCTTCAAGACCGACTGCTGCGGCTGGTAGGATCGCGCCGGGCCATCGCCGCCCGCGCCGGTTCGGACCTCGCCGCCGGTGCCGGACCCGCCGGCGGCCTGGGCCGGACCCGCAACGCCCTATGGATGTCATCGAATCGCAGATCCGCACCGACGATCCCCTGTTCCAGGCCAACCGCGATCGCATGATCGGGCTGGTGGCCGAGCTGCGCGAGCGGCTGCGCGTGGCGCGCGAAGGGGGCGGGCCCCGGTATCTGAAGCGCCATCGTGAGCAGGGCAAGCTGCCGGTCCGCGAGCGGATCGACCGGCTGCTCGATCCGAAGTCGCCGTTCCTCGAGTTGTCGCCGCTGGCGGCCGACGGCATGTACGGCGGCGACGCGCCAAGCGCCGGCGTGGTCACCGGCATCGGGCGCGTCTCGGGCCGCGAGGTGATGATCATCGCCAACGACGCCACCGTGAAGGGCGGCACCTACCTCCCGATGACGGTGAAGAAGCACCTGCGCGCCCAGCAGGTGGCGCTGGAGAACCGCCTGCCGTCGGTCTACCTGGTCGATTCGGGCGGGGCGTTCCTGCCGCTCCAGGCGGAGGTGTTTCCCGATCGCGACCACTTCGGCCGGATCTTCTTCAATCAGGCCCGCATGTCCGCCGAAGGCCTGCCGCAGATCGCCGTCGTGATGGGCTCCTGCACGGCCGGCGGCGCGTACGTGCCGGCGATGTCGGACGAAACGGTCATCGTCAAGGGGACGGGAACGATTTTTCTCGGCGGTCCGCCGCTGGTGAAGGCCGCGACCGGCGAAGAGGTGTCGGCCGAGGATCTGGGCGGCGCCGACGTGCACACCCGCCTCTCCGGCGTCGCCGATTACTTCGCCGAAGACGATGACCACGCCCTGCATCTCTGCCGGACGATCGTCTCGACGCTGGCCACGGTGAAGCGGGCCGCGGGCGACGTCACGGCGCCCGAGCCGCCGCTGTACGATCCAGCCGAGATCTACGGCATCGTCAACGCCGACATCCGCAAGCCATACGACGTGCGCGAGATCATCGCGCGGCTGGTGGACGGCTCGCGCTTCGACGAGTTCAAGGAACGCTACGCGCCGACCGTCGTCACCGGCTTCGCGCGCTGGCACGGCTATCTGGTCGGCCTGGTGGCGAACAACGGCGTGCTGTTCTCGGAGTCGGCGCTCAAGGCGAGCCACTTCATCGAGCTGTGCAACCTGCGCGGGATCCCGCTGCTGTTCCTGCAGAACATCACCGGCTTCATGGTCGGCCAGCAGTACGAGCGGGCCGGCATCGCGAAGGACGGCGCGAAGATGGTGCACGCCGTCGCCAATTCCGTCGTGCCGAAGTTCACCGTGATCATCGGCGGCTCGTTCGGCGCCGGCAACTACGGCATGTGCGGCCGCGGCTACGATCCCCGGCTGCTCTGGATGTGGCCGAACGCACGCATCTCGGTCATGGGCGGCGAACAGGCGGCCGGCGTCCTGACGACCGTCAAGCGCGACCAGCTGGCGCGCGAAGGCCGGACGCTGTCGCCGGAGGAGGAAGCGGCGATCCGCCAGCCGATCCTGGACAAGTACGAGCACGAAGGCTCGCCGTATTACTCGACGGCCCGTCTGTGGGACGATGGGATTCTGGACCCGGCCGAGACGCGGCAGGCCGTGGCACTCGGCCTGTCGGCCGCCGGCAACGCCCCCGTCCCCCCGGCGAAGTTCGGCGTGTTCCGGATGTGACGCTCATTACTCATTCCTCATTCCTCATTCCTCATTCCCTCATTCCTTGTTCCCATGTCCTACACCCATCTGCTGACCCGTCGCGAGGGCGCCGTCGAACACCTGGTGCTCAACCGTCCTGACGTCCGAAACGCGTTCAACGAAACGGTCATCGCCGAGCTGACGGAATGGGCGCAGGAGGCGGCTGCCGATCCTGCCCTGCGCGTCGTCGTCCTGTCGGGGGCCGGCAAGCTGTTCTGTGCCGGCGCCGACCTCGCGTGGATGTCGAAGAGCGTGCGGTACACGGAAGCGGAGAACCTCCGCGACGCGATGGCGATGTCCGCGATGTTCGCAGCGCTCGACACGCTGCCGGTGCCGCTCGTCGGCCGGATCCACGGGGCGGCGCTCGGCGGCGGCTGCGGCCTGGCGGCCGTGTGCGACATCGTCGTGGCGGAGGAGCAGGCGGTCTTCGGCTTCACCGAGGTGAAGCTCGGGATTCTGCCGGCGGTCATCTCCCCGTTCGCCCTCGCGAAGATCGGCCGATCGGCCGCCCGCGAGCTGTTCCTGACCGGGGCCCGGTTCCCGGCGGCGCGGGCGCGCGAGATCGGACTCGTGCACGCCGTGGTCCCGTCCGAGCAGCTGGACGCCGCGGTGGATGGCTACGTTCGCGAGCTCCTGAGCGCGGGGCCGCAGGGGATCGCCGCCGCCAAGGCGCTCATTCCGGAGGTCTGGGGGCGCTCGGTCGCCGACGCGATGCCGATCACGGCGCGGGCCATCGCCACGCGGCGCGTGTCGCCGGAAGGCCAGGAAGGCATGTCGGCGTTCCTGGAGAAGCGCAAGGCGTCGTGGGTCGGCTAGTCCGACGGCCCGGAACCCCCCCGTCATGATTCAACGTCTGCTCATCGCCAATCGCGGAGAGATCGCGCGGCGGATCGCCGCCGCCTGCCGGGAGACCGGCATCGAGAGCGTCGCCGTCTATTCCGAGGCGGACGCCCGGTCGCCGCACCGGTTCGCCGCCGATCGCAGCGTGCTCATCGGGCCGGCGATCGCGGCCGAGAGCTACCTGTCGATCAGCCGGCTGATCGACGCCGCGCGATCGAGCGGCGCCGACGCCGTCCACCCCGGCTACGGGTTCCTGTCCGAGAATCCCGGGTTCGCGGCGGCGTGCGAGGACGCCGGGCTCACGTTCGTGGGGCCGCCGGCGGCGGTCATCGAGCGCATGGGATCGAAGATCGAAGCGCGGCGCGTCGCCGAGGCCGCGGGCGTGCCGGTGGTGCCGGGCGGCACGCCGGTGGATCAGTCCGACGCCGGCATCCGGCAGGAGGCGCTGCGCATCCGGCTGCCGGTGCTGATCAAGGCGTCGGCGGGCGGCGGCGGCAAGGGCATGCGGACCGTGCGCACCGAGGCCGAGCTCGACGCCGCGATTCCGGCGGCGCGCCGCGAGGCGGTCGCGGCGTTCGGCGACGGCACGCTGTACGTGGAGCGGCTGGTCGATCGCCCCCGGCACGTCGAGGTGCAGGTGTTCGGCGACGGCCGGGGCGAGGTCGTGCACCTGTTCGAGCGCGAGTGCTCGGTGCAGCGCCGGCACCAGAAGATCATCGAGGAGAGCCCGTCGCCCGTCCTGACGCCGGCCATCCGCGACCGGATGACGGCCGCCGCGCTGGCGGCCGCGCGCGCGGTCGGCTACCGCAGCGCCGGTACGATCGAATTCCTCCTCGAGGGCACGGGCGACGCGGCGCGCTTCTATTTTCTCGAGATGAACACGCGCCTGCAGGTCGAGCATCCGGTCACCGAGGCGGTGACCGGCGTCGATCTCGTCCGCGCCCAGCTCACGGTGGCCTCCGGCCGGCCGCTGCCGTGGCGCCAGGCCGATCTGACCCAGCGGGGTCACGCGATCGAGTGCCGCGTCTATGCGGAAGATCCGGCGCACGGATTTCTGCCGCAGGCCGGTCCGCTGCTGCTCTACCGCGAGCCCGTCCGGCCGGGAATCCGGATCGATTCGGGCGTGGCGGAAGGCGGCGAGGTGTCGGTGTACTACGATCCGATGCTGGCGAAGCTGATTGCGGCCGGCGAGACGCGTGACGCGGCGAGGACCCGTGCAACGGCGGCGCTGCGGGCGTACGCGATCCTCGGCATCCGGACCAACATCCCGTTCCTGCTGCGGATCCTCGAGGACCCGCACTTCGCGGCGGCGGACATCGATACGGCGTTCCTGGACCGCGGCGACGCGCGGCTCACCGGGGACTCGGCCGCCATGGTGCCCGTGCCGGCGGCGGCCCTGGCGGCGGCCGCCGCCTGCGACGAGCGCCCGGCCGCCGTCCGGCGCGCCGGCGCGCCGGACGTGGTGAACGATCCCTGGACCCTGCTCACCGGGTGGCGGAGCTGACGCGTGGCGAACCAGAAGCTGACCATCCGGGCGGGCGACGAGAACTACACCATCGAGGTGATGGACGAAGGCGGCGACGTCGCGGTGCGGATCGAGGGCGAGGCCGAGCCGCTGCAGGTCGAGCGGCTGCAGCCGGGCGCGTATCGCGTCACGCAGGGCGATCGCAGCTGGCCGGTGTTCGTCGCCGGCTCGCGCGAGGCCTGCTGGGTGTTCGTCGATGGCCAGGTGTTCACGCTCGACGTCGCGGCCGGCGGGAGCCGCCGGCGCAGCGCGGTTGGCGCCCACGAGGCGCTGTCGGCCCCGATGCCGGCGACCGTCGTGAAGATCCTGGTGGCCCCCGGCCAGGTCGTGACCCGGGGCGAGACGCTCATCGTCCTCGAGGCGATGAAGATGGAGCTCCCTGTCCGCGCGCCCGGGGACGGCACGATCGACACGATCCGGTGCCGCGAAGGCGATCTGGTCCAGCCCGGAGCGCCGCTCCTCGAGTTCAAGTAAGCGGGGACGGGTTATGTCTCCGATTGTCACGGGGCGGACGTAAGGCGCCACGAGCCACCACCATGCCGCATTCCATCTTCGGCTCCCTGCCTCCGCGCGTCACGGTCGTCGAGGTCGGTCCGCGCGACGGGCTCCAGAACGAATCGGCGCCGATCGCCACCGCCGACAAGATCGCCTTCGTCGACCGGCTCAGTGCCACCGGTCTGCCGGTGATCGAGGTCTCGGCGTTCGTCAGCCCGCGCTGGGTGCCGCAGATGGCCGACGCGGTCGACGTCTTCTCGGCGATCCGGCGTGCGCCGGGCGTCCGCTACACGGCGCTCGTGCCGAACCTGCCCGGGCTCGAGCGCGCGCGCCAGGCGGGCGTCGACGAGATCGCGGTCTTCGCGGCCGCCTCCGAGACCTTCAGCCGTCGGAACATCAACCAGACCATCGACGAATCGCTGGCCACCTACGCCGCGGTGTGCGACGCGGCCCGGGCGGCCGGCCTGCCGGTGCGCGGCTACCTGTCGACCTGCTTCGGCTGTCCGTTCGAAGGGCCGGTGCCGCCGGCGCGCGTGGCCGAACTGTCGGCGCGGCTGCTGGATCTGGGGGTCTACGAGGTCTCGCTCGGCGATACGATCGGCATCGCCCATCCGGGCCAGGTGCCCGAGGTCCTCGATCAGGTGCTCGCCCGCGTCCCGCCGGAGCGGATTGCGCTGCACTTCCACGACACGCGCGGCACCGCGCTCGCGAACGTGCTGGCGGGACTCATGATGGGGATCGCGACGTTCGACGCCTCCGCCGGCGGCCTCGGCGGCTGTCCGTACGCGCCCGGCGCGACCGGCAACCTGGCCACCGAGGACCTCATCTACATGCTGGACGGCCTCGGCCTCCAGACCGGCGTCTCGCTCCCGGCCCTCGTGGACGCGTCGGCATTCATCGAGACCCGCCTCGACCACCGGCTTCCGTCGCGCTACGTGCAGGCCACCCGCGCGTCACGGCGGTAGTCCGGCCCCCGGACATCATTATTTGCGCTAGTGAATGAGCGTGCCGGCCGGCGGCGCGCCGACCTCGGGCATCGTGGCGTACAGGCTGGAGGTGTTCTCGTAGACCAGACCGCCGGAATTCGTGCCGAAGAAGCGCTTCACCTCGGGTGCCAGGGGATCGGCGCCGGCCTTGAAGCCCTCGGCGGCCATGCCGCCTCCCAGGCCGTTGCACGTCACCGGCGCCGGGGCGAACGGGGCGCCCGACATCTGGATCCGGTAGTTGCTCTTGATGACGATGTTCGCCGAGCCGAGGTCGGCGCTGACGAAGGCTTCGCGGCTGCGCGGCGGCGCCGTGCCGAGCGTCACCAGATTCGGCGCGTAGAATCCGTCGCCGCAGCTCAACGCGTAAGTCAGCTGGCCGCTGCCGATCGCCCGCATCGATCCGATCGCCGACGCGGCGCTGGCGGCCTCCTTGGCGGTCATCAGCGGCGGCAGCGCGATCGCCGACAGGATGCCGATCATGAAACAGACGAACAGCAGGTCGATCAGCGCAAACCCTGCGGCGCGGGACCGAGGCGCGTGTCTGTCTGCTCTCTTCATCGTCTTCTGAACGGCGGTGGAGCCCGCCGATCGTCCTGTGGATCGGCGCCCCCGGCCTCCAGCCCCCGGCTATCCTTTCGCCCGTCGTTCGGCCGTGAGCGCCCCGGACGGGCACTGCGCCACCTGCCGCGCGATCGCCTCCGCCGCCGCCCCGTTCACGTCGATCCACGGTTGCCGGCTGACATCGAACACCGACGCCAGGCCGCGCACGCAATGGCCGGAGTGGGTGCACACGCGGGGATCGTAACGGACGATGATCGCGTCGTTCTGGAATTCCTGCATCGCGGGTTCCTCGGACTGCCGGACAGGGAGCGGCGGTGCTCCGCGCCACTATTGTCCAGGCTCGACAGTGCAGTCAACCCGGGGCGGATTTCGGACGGGAGCGGCCGCCCGCGTGCAGAGGACGCACGCGGGAAACTGGCAGGAAAATCGGTCGGCGGGCGGCTCGCAGGCCGCGGCCGCCCTTTCAGATCGCCGCGGGATCGACCATCGGATTCGCCCAGGCCAGCGCGTCCGAGACCTGGACGACGAGCAGCCGGTCTTCGCTGCCGACCAGCGGGCGCAGCGTCTCCAGCAGCGTGATCGGCGAGCCGTTCGCCCGCATCATCCAGCTCGACTCCATGACGTGCAGCGCCGACTGCCGGGCCAGCGTCTCCCACAGGTCCAGATAGCACTCCCGCGAGCGCCGCAGCTCGTGATTCACCAAGAACAGCGGCATGCGCACCTCCTCCACCTACTGAGCCGTTGACAGTCCCGGCCAACCCGCGCGGGCCGTCCGGTCGAACGCGGGCCGAGGGACACCTCATCCTCCAGCCCCCGCCGATCCACTAATCGGCAGGCTGCCGGCTGGGAAGAACCGGACTTGTCCCGCAAAATCAGCAGGTTGCCAATTCTTCAAATTGCACGGCACTTCATGTGTCACAAGCGCACAGGTGTGCTATAGTTGGCCACCCGCGGGGGATCGGCACCTGTTGTGCACCGCTGGCAGACCTGCTCCGGGCGAACCGGTTCCACGCGCAGCGTGACATCGCGGCCGTCTTGATCCCGTCTTGAGCTCGATGAAATCGACCCGCCTGCTGCTCGCGGCCATTCTGGTGAGCGTGACCGGCTCCGCATGGGGCCAGACCGTTCCCAATCCGTACGACAAACTGGATCGGGCGCTTCGTCGCACGGTCACGCAGGCCCGGCCCTCGTCCGGCCCGGTGCAGGTCATCGTTCACGTCAGACCGGGAGACGAGGCGGCGATGGACGCCGCCCTGGTCGCGCAGGGGGCGTCGATCGTGCAGGACGATCGGTCGCTGAACCTGATCGTCGCCGACGTGCCGGACCGCCTGCTGGGGCCGCTGGCGGACGACCCGCTGGTGACCGATGTCTCCTCGAATGCCACGGTCACCGCCTCGGACATGGACTCGTCGTCCGGCTTCGGCGGCGGGGCGGCCGGCCCGGGTGCGGCCGTCGACACCCTGCGCGCGACGCTCGGCCTGCCGATCGTTCCGGTCACGCCGTACGGCGCCATCCCGAACGCCTCGGTCCCGACCGGCGCCGGCATCGGCGTCGCCCTGATCGACTCCGGCCTGCAGCCGTCGCCCGATTTCGCCGGCCGGATCCGCGCCTTCTACGACTTCACCCGCGGCGGGATCCTGACGCGCCCGTACGACGATTTCGGCCACGGCACGCACGTCGCCGGCCTCATCGGCAGCAGCGGGGTGCTATCCGGCTATCAGTACCAGGGCGTCGCACCGGGTGTCGATTTCGTGGTCCTCAAGGTGCTCGACGCGACGGGCACGGGCCTGACGAGCAACGTCATCCGGGCGCTCCAGTTCGTCACGCACTATCACGCCCAGCTCGGGGTTCAGGTCGTCAACCTGTCGCTCGGACACCCGATTCTCCAGCCGGCCGCGAGCGACCCGCTCGTGCGCGCCGTCGAACGGGCCGTGCGGGCCGGCCTGGTGGTGGTGACCTGCGCCGGCAACTTCGGCACCAATCCGGCCACGGGCCAGACCGGCTACACCGGCATCACGTCGCCCGGCAACGCGCCTGACGCGATCACGGTCGGCGCGGTGATCACGCAGAACACCGTCACGCGCCGGGACGATCGCGTGGCGCCGTACAGCTCGCGCGGCCCGACGTGGTACGACGGCTTCGCCAAGCCGGACGTCGTGGCGCCCGGGCAGGATCTGGTATCGGATGCCGCGCTCGGCTCGACGCTCTACGACCAGCTGCCGCAGGACCACGTCGGCGGCCGCCTGCTCCAGCTGAGCGGGACGAGCATGGCCACCGGGGTGGCGACCGGCATTGCCGCGCTGATTCTCGATGCCAACCGGGACAGCTCCGGCGCGGTCTGGACGCAGTACGGGTTCGGGTCGGCGCTCGCCCCGAACTCGGCGCCGCCGCTGACGCCGCATGCCGTCAAGGCGATCCTCGAATTCACCGCGCTGCCGGTCTCGGACGACTCCGGCGCCCCGTACGATGAGCTGACGCAGGGGACGGGCGAGGTCAACGCCGCCGGCGCCATCGAGATGGCCGGCGCCATCGATACGACGCAACCGATCGGTTCGTACTGGCTCACCTCGGCCGTGACGCCGTCGACGACGATCGGCGGCGACACATTCGCCTGGGCCCAGAACATTGTCTGGGGCAGCAATATCGTCTGGGGCAACGTCCTGTACGCCAACCAGGCCGCCTGGGCGAGCAATATCGTCTGGGGCGGCAACATTGTCTGGGGCGGCAATATCGTCTGGGGGAACAACATCGTCTGGGGCAATAACATCGTCTGGGGCAGCAACATCGTCTGGGGGAATAACATCGTCTGGGGCAACAACATCGTCTGGGGAAACGACATCGTCCGGGGCGGTCTCCTCGGCGTGTACTGAGATCGCCAGCGAGAATATGACCAAGGCATTCAGCCGGTCCAACCTTGCGCTGCAGCTCGCGCCGCCCGCGTCGATGCGCGCGCCGGCCTCCGTCCCGTCCTGGCGTGAGGGCTTGCCCGTCCTCACCGGCCGCCGGGTGGCGCTGCGCGAGCTGCGCCCGACCGATGCGCCGGCGCTCCTCGCGATGCTGACGACCGACGAGGTGACCCGCTTCATCTCACCGCCGCCGACGACCGTCCAGGGGTTCAAGCGCTTCATCGACTGGGCGGAACGCGAGCGCGAAGCGGGCCGTTACCTCTGCTTCGCGGTGGTGCCGCACGGCCTCGCGGCGCCGGCCGGCCTGTTCCAGGTGCGGGCGCTCGAGCCGGACTTCCGCACGGCGGAATGGGGGTTCGCGCTGGCCTCGGCGTTCTGGGGCTCGGGCCTGTTCCTCGAAGCGGCCGAGCTCGTGCTGGAGTTCGCCTTCGACGTGCTCGGCGTGCATCGGGTCGAGGCGCGCGCCGCCGCCCACAACGGGCGCGGCAACGGTGCGTTGCGGAAGCTCGGCGCCGTGCAGGAAGGCGTGCTCCGCCGCTCCTTCCTCCGCCGTGGCGAGTATCTCGATCAGATCCTCTGGGCGGTGCTCGCCGACGAATGGCGGCCGCCCACGGGCGCCGGCCGCCTCCCCAACTGACCGGCCCGGGTGCCGCGCCGAGGCGCCGCGCCTCCCTTCGTCAGGGCGACAGCCAGCCGCGAAGCCAGTAGTACAGCCAGCCGCCGTATTCGTGGATCGCCTCCTGACTCAGGCGCAGGCCGCTGCGCGTCGGCAGGACCCATGATCCGCGCCAGCCGGTGAACAGTCCGGCTGAAATGGCCGGCACCGGGTGCCACCCGACCGCCCGGAACGCCCCGAGCGCCCGGCGCATGTGAATCGGCGACGTCACGAGGACGAAGCGGGAAATGCCGTGGGCGCGCAGACGGGGCGGAATCCGTTCGGCCTGCTGGCGCGTCGTCAGCGACCGGGGATCGAGGAGGATGCGATCGGCCGGCACGCCGAGCGTCATGAGCAGGGTGCGCATGCTCGCCGCTTCCGACTCCGCCCCCGGTATGTGATCCGTCACGCCGCCGGACGCCATCACCCACGGATGGTCGAGCAGCGCATAGATCCGGGCGCCTTCGAGCACGCGATCCACGGAGGACGGGCTCAGCAGGTCGACGGCGGCGCGGCGTCCGGTGATGAGGTCGTTGCCGCCGCCGAGGATGACCACGGCGGTCGCGCCGTCGGCCCTGGCTGCCGAACGAAGCGGCGCGTACCCGATCGTCAGCCCGCGGGCCAGGATCCGGGCGCCGGCCATGGAGCCGATCGCCCAGTAGCCCGCGACCAGGAGCACCAGCAGCCGCCATCCCCAGCGCCGCGCGCGCCCGATCCGAAGCAGCACCAGACAGAGCGCCAGGCCGACGATCAGGAACGGCGTGGAGCCAGGCAGGAGCATCGGCGGTCAGCGCGCGTGCCAGGCGGCCGCGCCTGGCGGGACGGCGTCCCGGTCAGCCCTTCCGGCCGCCCTTGCGGGGAACGGCGCGGCTCCCCTCGTGCTGCAGGTGGGCTTCGACGAACCAGAGCCACTTGTCGAGTCCGCGCGAAATCTCCGTGAGGATGTCGGCGGTGTCGGCGTCGCCGAGATCGTCGACCTTGTCGACCGACTCGCGCACCCCTTCGCCCGCGACCGCGATGGCCGACGACAGACGCTCCACGTGATGCGACCAGTCGCCGGCGGTCAGGCCGTACGCGTTCAGCTGGGACGCGCCGGCGACCGCCTGGAGCGTGCCTTCGGCCACGCCGCCGAGCTGCACGATGCGCTCGGCCACGAGGTCGACGTATTCCTGCACGCCCGACGCCACCTGGTCGAACAGTTCGTGCAGCGCGATGAACGACGCCCCCTTGACGTTCCAATGCGCCTGCTTCGACTGCAGCTGGAGATCGATGAGGTCGGCGAGCCGGCCGTTCAGCAGATGGGCCACGGTCGCCCGCATCTTTTCCGGCAGGTCGTTCTTCGTTCGGTACATACGTCCTCCGTGTTCGCAGCCGTATCTGACGGCCTCACTATTGTACATCCCGCGCACGGGCCCGGGATGAACGCGCCGCCCGGCCGTCCACCGCGGGGCCCCCACGGGCCGGGCGCGTCATCGGCGCGCCAGGGTCATCCGCACGCCGTCCTTCGGGCGCAGCGTGATCTTCGGCTGCAGCGCAATCGTCTGCCCCGGCGCGGCCCGCATCGTCCACTGCTGGGCAATCGTGGCCGTGACGAGCACGCCTTCGAGCCACGCGAACGGCTCTCCGATGCACAGACGCGAGCCGGCGCCGAACGGGAAATACGCCAGGCGCGGGCGCTCCGCCCGCGCCTCCGGCGTCCAGCGCTCCGGCCGGAAGGCGTCCGGCTCGGGAAAAAAGCGCGGATCGTGGTGCATCACCCACTGGCTGACCACCGCCACGGCATTGCGCGGCACCAGGAATCCGCCGACGTGATGATCGGTCACCACGCGCCGCCCCATGATCCAGGCGGGCGGGTACAGGCGCATCGCCTCCGCGAACACCATCTCGACGTAGGCGAGCCGCGGGACGTCCCCGGCCGCCGGCAGCCGGCCGTGCGGCCCGCCCAGCACCTCGTCGATCTCGGCGTGCAGGCGCGCTTCCACCTCCGGATGCCGGGCCAGCAGGTACCAGGTCCACGTCAGCGCATTGGCCGTCGTCTCGTGACCGGCGATGAACAGCGTCATCGCCTCGTCGCGCAGCAGCTCGTCCGACATGCCGCCGCCGTCGGCATCCTGCGCCTCCAGCAGGCGGGACAGCAGATCGTCGCGCGCCGGTCCGTGCGCGCGGCGCGCCTCGATCATCCGCGCGATCGTCTCGTCGAGCCGGTCCCGCGCGCGCTCGAACCGCCGGTTCCGCGGCGTCCGCAGCCGATCCAGCAGCAGCGTGATCGGCGACGCGAACGTGACGAAGCTCTCGACCGCCGTGGTCAGCGCCGCGTTGATCTCGCCAGCCTCCGATTCCACGTCCGCGTCGAACAGCGTCCGGCCGACGATGGCGAGCGTCAGGCGCATCATCTCGTGCCGGATGTCGACCGTGTCGCCCGGCTGCCAGCGCGCGCGTGCCCGCGCCGCGTACTCGACCATCGTATCTCCGTAGGCGGCGATCCGCTGCTTGTGAAACGCCGGCTGCGCCAGCCGTCGCTGCCGCCGGTGCAGTTCCCCCTCGCTCGTCAGCAGGCCTTCGCCCAGCAGGCGCTTCGTCCGTTCGAGGCCTGGCCCCTTGACGAAGTTCCACTCGTGCGTCACCAGCAGGTCGCGCACGTAGTCGGGATGATTGAGCAGGACGATCGGCACCGGCCCGACGCGGAACATCGACACGTCGCCGTAGTCACGGGCCAGCGCGGTCAGAAACGCCAGGGGATCGCGGCGCAGGCGCAGCAGATTGCGCCAGGACGGCCGGGTCTCCGGCCCGGGCGGCAGCGGCAGAAGGACATGGGGCATGGAGTGCGGCTCGAGCCTCCCGTCGAACGCGCGCGGGCGAACGTTCAGGCACCGGCCATCAGTTGATTGACAAAGCCGACGCCCTCCTCAATTCTAGGTTCGCCACTTCCGAACCGCAACAGCTCCCCCGGAGGCATGATGACGCCGCAGGTCGAAGCGATCTTCGTCCGCATTCGCACCGCCGAACGCGAACTGGAACGGGAATTCGCCGCGCAGCAGGAGCGCTGGCATTTCCGGATTCAGCAGAACAGGGTCCAGTTCGGGCGGGAGGTGCGGCAGGCGCACGCCCGTCTGCGGCAGGGCATCGCGGCGTTCCTGCTGAAATCGAACCTGCTCAGCCTGATCACCGCGCCGGTGATCTACTCCCTGATCGTCCCGCTCGTGCTGGTCGATGTGTGGATTTCGCTCTACCAGCGGGTCTGCTTTCCCGTCTACGGCATCCCCCGCGTCCCGCGGCGGCGGTTCTTCGCCATCGATCGGCACAGGCTCGCCTACCTGAACGGCATCGAAAAAACCAACTGCGTGTACTGCGGCTACGCCAACGGGCTCTTCGCCTACGTGCGGGAGGTCGCCGCCCGGACCGAGCAGTACTGGTGCCCCATCCGGCACGCGCGTCCCGTCGCCGCCCCCCACCGCCGCTACCAGCTGTTCGTCGACTTCGGCGACGCCGAGGGCTATCACCGTCAGCTGCCGGTGCTCCGCCAGTCCTACTACGGCGAGAACGAAGAACAGTTGCGGCCCATCCCGGCCGGCCCGACCGGCGACGCCCCTGACTTCCGGAAGGACGGGCCACCTGAGGCTGCCGGCCGAGCGGCCCGCTGAAACGCGGCCGGCATGGCCTTCAGCCCTCACCGGAGCAGCGCGCAGCGCACGCTACGCGAACGGCGCCGGTGCCGGCGGCCGTGTGCCGTCCGCCGTCGGCGCACCGTGTCCGCCCGCCAGCCACGCCTCGAATTCGGCGAGCGAACGTCCCAGGCGGACCGGCGCCGGCAGCCGCCCATGGAGCACCTCCTGCGTCTTATAGCCGTTGCCGGTCACGCAGACGACTACCGGCTCGTCCGGCCCGATGACGCCGGTCTCGACCAGCCGGATGGTCGCGGCGAGTGTCGTGCCGCCGGCCGGCTCGGTGAAGATCCCCTCGGTCCGCGCGAGCCGCTCGATCGCCTCGACAATCTGCCCGTCCGACACCGCCGCCCCGGAGCCGCCGCTGGCCCGGACCTCCTGCAGCACCTGATAACCGTCCGCCGGATTGCCGATCGCGATCGATTTCGCGAGGGTGTCCGGCCGCACCGGCTCGGGATGGTCCAGCCCCTCTTCCAGCGCGCGAACGACCGGCGCGCAGCCGGCCGCCTGGGCGGCGTGTATCGCCGGCAGCTCGCCGTCGGCCAGTCCGACCTCGCGCAGCTCGCGGAACGCGCGCGCCAGCCGTGGCAGCAGCGTGCCGCCCGCCACCGGCGAGACGACGTGCCGGGGAAACCGCCAGCCGAGCTGCTCGACGATTTCGAAGCCCTGCGTCTTCGCACCTTCCGCGTAGTACGTCCGCAGGTTGATGTTCACGAATCCCCAGCCATGGCGGTCCGCGATCTGCGTGCACAGCCGGTTCACATCGTCGTACGTGCCGTGCACCGCCACGATCGTCGGTTGAAAGATCGCCGAGCCGAGCACCTTGCCGGCCTCGAGGTTGTCCGGAATGAACACGACGCAGCGGAGTCCCAGCCGCGCCGCGTGCGCCGCCACGCTGTTCGCCAGGTTTCCGGTGGAGGCGCAGGCCAGCGTATCGAAGCCGAGCTCCACGGCGCGCGTCGCGGCGACCGAGACGACCCGGTCCTTGTACGACAGCGTCGGGTGATTCACCGAGTCGTCTTTGATGTAGAGCTCGCGCAGCCCGAGCTCGCGGGCCAGCCGGTCGCACCTGATGAGCGGCGTGAAGCCCGATCCGAACCCGGTCCGCGGCTCGCCGGCGATCGGCAGCAGCTCGCGGTAGCGCCACAGATTGCGCGGGCGCTTCTCAATCTCTTCGCGTGTCACACGGACCGCGCGGTAGTCGTACACGACCTCCAGCGGTCCGAGACACCGATCGCACACGAACAGCGCCTCCGGCGGAAACGCCGTCTGACACACGTGGCACCGCAATCCAACGAAGGCAGGCATGCTGCTCTCTCCTTTTCCGATTCAGATGAAATCCGGGATCCGCGTGCGCTCAGGCGCCCGCGTCCTCGAGGTCGTCGGGCATGCGAAGGCTCAACGGCGGCTTCGCGTGAAAGCGGCAGTGCCCGATCACGTCGAGCGCCCGATGGAGAGCAGGCGTGGGGCACGGGTCGAGGGTGATGACGAACGGCAGCTCCGCCTGCCGGACGGGCGGTTCCTGCAGGACGGCCTCGAGGCTGATCTCCTCCGCGGCAAATGCGGCGGCAAGCGTGGCAATGATGCCGGGCTGATCCCGGACGACGAAGCGGACGTACCGGCGCTGCGGCCGCGGCGGCTCGATCGCCCGGGTGCGGGCCGGAATCGCGGGCTCGCAGCAGGACTGGCGGGCGCCGGACGCAATCGCCAGGAGGTCCGACAGCACGGCCACCGCCGTCGGCCGTCCGCCGGCGCCAACGCCGAAGAAACCGGTCTGCGCGGCCGCCGTGCCGGCCGCCAGCAGGATGTTCCGGCTCCCATGCACGTGGGCCAGCAGCGACGACGCCGGCACGAGCGCGGGGCCGACCCACCCGGCGAGCGCCCCGTCCGCCGGCTCGGCATACGCGACCTGCCGGATCGTACAGCCGAGCCGCCCGGCGTAGATGAAGTCGACTGGCTCGATCCCGGCGATCGACTGACACGGCCAGCCGCCCGGATCGGCATGCCGGCCGAACCCGACGCCGCACAGGAGGGTGAGCTTGGCCGCGGCATCACGGCCCTCCAGATCGTCCGACGGATCGGCCTCCGCCAGCCCGAGCCGGCGCGCCTCGCCCAGCGCCTCTTCGAACGAGGCGCCCGTCCGCTCGATGCAGCTCAAAATCGCATTGCACGTGCCGTTCAGCAGTCCGACGATGGCGCGCACGCGGTCGCCGGCGAGACCGTCGCGCAGCCCGCCGAGCATCGGCACCGCGCCGCCGACCGCCGCCTCGAACCGGAACTCCAGGCCGCGGGCGCGGGCCAGCGCCGCCAGCTCCGGTCCGGCGTGCGCGACCGCCTGCTTGTTGGCGGTCACCACCGACTTGCCGGCCTCGAGTGCGGCGCGCATCCAGGCGCCGGCCGGGTCGACGCCGCCGATCAGCTCCACGATGACGTCGACGTCGCTGTCGAGCACCTCCGCGAGGTCGTCCGTCCAGCGGACCGTTCCGGGCGTCCACGGCACCCGTTTCCGGGAGACGTCTCGATTGACGATGTGCGTGAGCTGGAGCTCGGGCCGGGGATCGTCGACCAGGCTGCGGACGAGCGCCTGACCGACGGTGCCGAATCCGAGCAGCGCGAACCGGCACGGCCGCGCGCCGGAAGGGGGACGGGGCGAAGGCCGATCGACAGGCCCAGGGTCTGCCAGCGCGGCGCCCGGACTGCTGCCGGACTGACGGGATGGATCGACACTCATGAGACTCCTCCTGGAAAGCGGACGCGGGCCCGGCGGTTTCCGCGCCGCCGGAAAAACAAAAAGCCCGGGAGCGCCTTGCGGCCTCCCGGGCTCTGGTATCCATCGTTCCGTGTGGGTGGGTCAGCGTCCTGCTATGCTGACCCGCGTGAACGTCGGCGCACCTCGGCCGCGGGGGCCCGTCGCATCGAGCCCCGACACATGCGCCGCATCGACGTGGTCATCGTCACGATCACAACACCGCAAGCGTAGCATCCGGCAGGCGCGGCTGACAAGCGCGAACCGCCGCACCTCTCACGCGCTTGCCCTCGTCCGGCGATCGGACTACCTTTCTGTTCAGGTGGATCTCCGTCCATGCCCGCACCGATGGCTGAGCGCCTGAACGACAACGTCGCCGGACGGCTCGACGAAGTCGCCAGCCTGCTGGCGGCGCAGGGTGCCAATCCGTTCCGCGTGCGCGCCTATCGCCGGGCGGCCGAGACACTGCGCCAGATGCCGCGGCCGGTGTCAGAGGTGCTCGAGCAGGAAGGGCTGGAAGGGCTGCAGGCGCTGCCGGGTGTCGGCGAGAGCATCGCGCGCGCCATCCGCGACGTGCTGCAGCACGGCCGGATGGCGATGCTGGAGCGGCTGCGGGGCGAGAGCGATCCGGTGAAGCTGCTCGCATCGGTCCCCGGCATCGGCCGCGCGTTCGCCGAGCGGCTGCATACCGACCTCGGCCTCGACACGCTGGAGGAGCTCGAGGCGGCCGCGCACGACGGCCGGCTCGAGCAGATCGCCGGCATCGGTCACAAGCGGCTGGCCGGCATCCGCGACTCGCTCGCGCACCGCCTGGCGCGCGTCCGACCGCCGGCCCCGCCGGCATCGGACGGCCGGCCGTCGATCGACGAGCTGCTGGCGATCGACCGCGAATACCGCGAGAAGGCGGCCGCCGGCCTGCTCGTCACGATTGCCCCGCGCCGGTTCAATCCTTCCCGCCAGGCGTGGCTGCCCGTGCTGCACACCGAGCGCGGATCCCGCCACTACACGGCCCTCTTCTCCAACACCGCCCTCGCCCACCGCCTCGGCCGCACCCGCGACTGGGTCGTCATCTACTGGGATGACGGCCGCGGCGCCGAGCGCCAGTGCACGGTCGTCACGGCCGAGCGCGGCCCGTTGAAGGGGCGGCGCGTCGTCCGGGGGCGCGAGGCGGAGATGGCGCCGGCGCCCGGCCGCGCCGGAGTGGCCTGACGTGCCGCAGGCGACCGTCCGCGCGTACGGGCCGCTGAACGACTTCCTGCCGCCGCGCGGGCGCCAGACCGATCGGATCTGCGCGTTCGAGCGACGGACGTCGGTCAAGGATCTGATCGAACGGCTCGGGATTCCCCACCCCGAGGTCGATCTGATCCTGATCAACGGCGAGTCGGTCGATTTCGACGCCGAGGTGCGCGATGCCGATCGCCTGGCCGTCTTTCCGCTGTTTCACGCGATCGACGTCGGCCCGCTGAGCCGCGTCAGACCCGAGCCGCTGGAGGTTCCCCGCTTCATCCTCGACGGCCATCTGGGCCGGCTCGCCAGGTATCTCCGGCTTCTCGGGCTCGACGCCGCGTACGAACGGGATCCGCAGGACGATGAACTGGCGGCGCGCGCGGCCGGCGAGCGGCGCATCCTGCTGACGCGGGACCGCGGCCTGCTCAAGCGCGGCCTCGTCACGCACGGCCGCCTCGTCCGGGAATCGGCCCCGCGGGCGCAGCTCGTCGAGGTGCTCCAGCGCTTCGGCCCCCTGCCGCTGGCGCCGTTCTCGCGATGTCCGCGGTGCAACGCCCTGCTGCGCGACGTGCCGAAATCGGCCGTGGACGATCGGCTGGAGACGCGGACCCGGCAGCACTATTCGGCCTTCCGGCTGTGCCCCGGCTGCGGGCAGGTGTACTGGCAGGGGTCGCACTGGGCCCGGGTGTCGCGGTTCATCGAACGCGTGCGGCGGGAAGCGACTGGAGACGTCCCGCGCGCCTGACGCCCGGGCGTCTGCTTCACTCGAAATTCGCCTTGACCCCCTGGAACCCCGCCATCGCCTGCCGGAACAGCCAGCGGATCACCCGCGCGTCGTTGTAGCAGAACGCGAGGATGTGATTGAGCGTCGAGAAGCACTGCGGCTGGCACTGCTGCTTCATCCCGTCGAGCTGGGCCCGGTCGAAATTGGGCCACTCGATCGTGCCCCAGTCGTACGTCGCCGAATACATCGGAAAGCAGGGCGCCAGCGTTCCATCGGTCCGGATGATCAGGCTGTTCTGGCCGGCACGGCAGTTCCAGGCCTTCAGCCCGCCGCGCAGGAACGCCTTCATCTGCGACAGGCGTTCGACCGAATTGGCCATCCGGTAGCCCTGCCGCTGCCGGTCGATCAGCCAGTCGATCAGGGCGTCCACCTGCGGGAAGTCCTCGGGCCGGATGAACAGGTCGTTGCCGTCGCGCGTCTGGTAGTGCGGCTGGTCGGTCATCGGCGATTCGACGATGTGGTAGTCGGTGGCGATGCCGTGGTCGTGCGCGAGTTCGGTGAGCTGGCGGATGTCGTCCAGGTTCGTGCGCGTGATGCACATGTTCAGGAAGACCGTGTAGCCGTAGCGGTACTGCTTCCGGATCAGATAGTCGAAGTTCGTCCGGATCGGCGCCAGCGCCTTCGGCAGGCCCGGTTTCACGTCCAGGGCGTCCACCGCCAGGTTCACGGTCGCGATCCCGGCGTCCGCCACCCGATCGATCACCTCCGGCCGCATCAGGCGGCCGTTGGTCGGCAGGTAGACCCAGAAGCCCCGCTGCGTCGCGTAGTCGATCACCTGGTGCGCGAACCTGGGCCGCAGCAGCACTTCCCCGCCCATCAGCGCGAGCACCCGCCCGGTCGTGCCGAGCAGCCAGTCGATCGCGCGCCGGGCCACCTCTTCCGTCATGCCCTTGACGCGGTTCTCGTAGGCCCAGCAGTACCCGCAATCGAGGTTGCACTTCCACTCGGTGAACAGGTACGTGAGGATGGGGTGGAAGTCGCCCGGCAGCACGCGCGACTCCAGGTACGGCACCGCCCAGCGCCGCATGGCGTGCGCGATCTGCGCTGACGTCCACGGCCGCCGTCCCGCCACCGCCTGTTGCTCCAGTGTGTCGTAGTCAATCCCGTCGTCGCTCAGCAGCTCGGGGTGGTGCGGAAAGACCGCCTCGGGCAGCGACACCGGTCCGTCGGATGCCGCGAGCGCCGCGGGAGCGGCTGCCGGCTGCATCAGGGTGTCGTGGAGCCGGACGTCCAGGCGGAAGGCCGGCGCCTGGTCTGCGTCGTGCGTGTGAAGCTCTGACATCTCTTCCTCCAGAGCGGGAATCGGCCGTCGAGCGTCGTGAGCCGGCGCCCTCACGGGCCCTCGCGCGCCGTCTCGCAGAACGCCTCCGCTGCCCCGGCCCGCGCGACCGGTCCCACGACCGGCAGCTGCCGCCCGCCGGTCCCGCAGGGCTGGCCGGCGGCCAGCGCCGCCAGTTCCTGCTCCCGGGCCAGCTCTACCCGCAGCCGCCGCTCGTAGTCCGCGAGCCGGCGTTCGATCTCCTCCGCCGACAGCGTGCGGCCGGCCCGCAGATCGTCCACGTAGCGCGTCAGAAAGTAGTGGATGGTCTCGACGCGGAGCCGGATCGATCCGGCCGGCCGGTTCTCGTCGACGTCCTTGAAGGAGAAATACGGTGTTCCCGACTGCTCGATGATCGATTCGATGACGCTGTAGACCGGGGCGTCGTGGCCGCACTTGAAGCTGGACAGCTCCAGCGCCACCAGGTTCGGGTGCCGCGCCGTGAACTTCGCCGCCCAGACCTTGTGGTTCGTGCCGGCCGAGTAGCTGTTCTTCCAGACGTCCCCGATCGCGAGCGGTCCGGGAATCGTCCCGGCGCGCACGTCGTCGCCGAACAGCCGCTCGAGCAGGTCCTCGTCCATCGGCAGCGTGCTCTGCGAGAGCACCGGGTACCCGAGCTTCTGGAACTCCTCCAGCACCTCGTGATTCAGCCCGGGATCGTGATGGTAGGGGCGCGCCAGCAGCACCAGGCCGACCCGCTGCTCGCGTTCCAGCTGATCCAGCACCTCGCGCCCCCGCCGCCGCATATCGCGCTCGAAGGCCGCCAGTTCGCGGAATCCGACCTCGACCGCCCGCGCGTTCTCCTCCTCCGACAAGCCGAGCGCCCCGCCCCACGCGAGGAACAGCTGGCGCTCCAGCAGCGGGCGGTCGGCCAGGTCGACCATCGGATTGACGTAGCGCACGCCCAGTTGCGCGAAGACGTCCGTCTCCCTGGTGAAGGCGGCCTTCACCGTGTCGGGTGTGACCGTCGCCGTCGGACAGGCATAGGAGCCGACCAGGTGCGTCAGCGACGTGTGCAGCGTGTTGAATATCGGAAAGAAGATGTAGTCGAGCCGCTTCTTCGCATGCTTGACGTACAGCAGGTTGTGCACGTGGGCGACAGCGACTTTGGCCGGGAAGCACGGGTCGACCGCGCCGCGCGTCGCCCCGGTCCGGTACATCTCGTTCGTCGTGTAGTCGGAATAGACGAGGTGCTCACCCGCGAGACCGAGGCTCTCGAAGTAGCCGCTGAAGAACGGTGCGTAGATGTACAGGTTCAGCGCGCGCGGGATGCCGATCCGGATCTCCGGCCGCCGCCGCATGGCGGTCGCCCGCGCCCGGCCGGCCCGACCCCACGCCCGCGCCTGGGCCGGATCGGCGACCATGGCCGGGCTGCGCCGCCTCCACACGCCCCGCGCCGCCTCGTCCACCAGATTCGGATTCGCCTTCTTCCGCGCGTCCAGCTCCGCCTTGATCGTGCGCATGCTGGCCACGTCTTCGACCGCCCCCTTCTCGCACGTCGCGATGATCAGGCGCTGCTCGTCCATCTCCTTCGGCACCTTCGACCGGAACCCCGCCGGCGCGGCCGGCGCGGGCGCCGCCGCGGCGGCGCCCGGCATGCGGATGTCGATGAACGTCCGCAGGCAGTCGTTCTTGCAGAAGCCGCACCGCGTCGCCTCGCTGCGCGTCGTCCGGTAGACGATCCGGGCCACCGCGTCGAGCCCGATGAACGTGGTCCGGCGCCCCTGCTGCCAGAGCCGCTGCGCTTCCACGGCCGCGCCGATCGCCCCCGACTCGGCGCAGTGTTCGTGGACGATGATCTCCGGCTCGACGTCCGCACCGTGGAAATTCGATCGGATGAAATCGACTTCCGCCTTGACGACCGCCAGGTTGCGCTGCGTCCCGCCCTGCAGGATGAACCGCGTGCCGAGCCGGGCCAGGTTCGGCATCTTCGCGACGTACAGGAAGATGTTCTTCGGCAGCACCGCCGCCAGCCCCGCCAGAATTTCGTCCGGCGTCCAGCCCTGGCGCTGGAAGTTGACGATATCGGTCTGCAGGAACACGGCGCAGCCGTACCCGAACACCGGCATCGAGCGGGCGGAGAACGCGCGGTCGGCGTACTCGTCGAGCGCGACGCCGAAATCCTCCGCCGTCGACTGCAGGAAATAGCCATTGCCGGCCGAGCACTGCGTGTTCAGCCGGAAGTCCTTCACCCGCCCGTCGGTCAGGACGATCAGCTTGATGTCCTGCCCGCCGACGTCGACGATGACGTGCGGATCGCGGTAGTACTTGACCGCCGATTCGGTGTGCGCGACCGTCTCGACCACCGCCGCGTCGGCGCGCACCACGTCGCGCAGGATGTCCTTGGCGTAGCCGGTCGTGCAGACGCCCAGCACGTCGAGCGTCGCCCCCTGCGCCTCGACCTGCGCCCGCAGGCCGGCGAACATGTCGATGGTGTCCTGGATCGGATTCCCCTTCGAGAGCTGGTACACCTTGCAGAGCAGGTCGCCCTCCGCCGACATCAGCACCGCCTTGGTCGACGTCGATCCGCCGTCCACCCCGACGACCCCGCGAACGACGTCGCCCGACCGGAAGACCGCCGGCACGAACGGCTTCGGCGCGTACTGCCCGAGGAACGCCGAGAGCTCGCCGGCCGACCGGCTCAGCCCGCACGTGCCCGCCCCGGCCTTCTGCTCGAGGCGACCGACCGCGATATACCGCTCCAGCGTCTCCGTGCCCAGGTACCGCCCCGCCGACTCCTCCTCGTCGCGGCCGAAAGCCACGGCACCGATGGCGCCGAAATACTGCGCGCGATCGGGCGCATAGATCAGCTCCTCGGGCGTCCGTCCCGCCGGCACCTCGACGCCCCGCTCCGCCCAGAGCTTCGGGATGTTCTGCTGCCAGGCCTCGCGCAGGCCGCGGATGAACGTGTTCGGCCCGCCGAGCAGCAGCACGTGCGGCTTCAGGCTGTGGCCGCGCGCCAGCACCGTCAGGTTCTGCAGGACGATCGCCTCGAACAGCGACGCCATCAGCTCGTCCGCCGGCGTCCCCGCCTTCTGGAGGGAATTGATGTCGGTCTCGGCGAACACGCCGCACTTGCCGGCGACCGTGTGCCGCCTGATGCCGGCGTAGCCCATGTCGCCCAGCCGGTCGGGCGGAATCTGCAGCTTGGCGTTGATCTTGTCGATGACCGCCCCCGTGCCGCCGGCGCACTTGTCGTTCATCGAGGGGATCTTCTTCTTCCGTCCCGACCCGGGATCCTCCTGAAAGACGATGATCTTGGCGTCCTGTCCGCCCAGCTCGATCACCGAGTGCACCTCCGGATGCAGCTTCTCGGCCGCGAGCGAGACGGCCGTCACCTCCTGCACGAACTTCGCGCCGATCAGGTCGGCCAGCAGGCCGCCGCCGGAGCCGGTGACGAAGATGCGGCACGGCTCGCGGTCGATGTGCAGATCCGCCTCGAGGCGCCTCAGGAACTCGAGCGTCTTCTCCGGCTGCTTCGTTTCATGGCGCTGGTAGTCGGCCCAGAGGATGGCGTCGGTGGCCGCGTCGACCGCCACCGCCTTCACCGTCGTCGAGCCGACGTCGAGTCCCACGAAGTACTTCGCGGCTGGCATGCGGTCACCTGGGCTGTGGCACCCTGGCGCTCAGGCGCCCGGGCGATCGGGTCACCGGGCGCTCCGGCGGCAGCCGGCTGAAGCGCGCCCTGCCGTCCATCAGGTCGCTGACGTGCATCACGAAGCTGGCCGCCGTCCCGGTCACGCCGCGCCGGACCGGCACCCGATACAGCGGATGGCGCAGCGCCGGATGGGCGGCGACGAAGGCGCGGATGTCCTCCAGGCGCTTGCCGGTCGAGTCGAGCGCCTGCTGGAACTCCGCCTTCGCCCTGGCGCGCGCCTCGCCGAGCGCCATCTGCACCCGGCTGTGCGCGTTGACTTCTCCCTCGCCCGACGTCTCGACCGGGAGGAAGATCATGTCCTTGAAGTGGCTCATCACCGCCGACTGCACGCCGTCCGACTGCGTCGACGGCATGCAGCCGAACGGCTTCAGGCTGAGCACCATGTGGCACTGCTTCGTCACCGTGTAGTAGATGTTCTTGGCCACTTCCATGTGGCCTTCGCCGCCCATCGCGAACACGTGGTAGTACGGCGCGGCGAGCGCGCTGAGCTCGTCCAGGCTGACGAGCGGATGCGCGACGTCGCCCAGCTCGCGGACGACGCGGCGGTACTGCCGGGTGTAGAACACGCGGCCCAGCACGAACGACGCGTGCTTCAGCCGGAACGCCAGGTCGTCGCCGAGCCGCCGGTGCACCGCCCAGCGCGGCCGCTTCGGCCCCTTCAATCCCCTCCGCCATTCGAACTTCGCCCGCGCGAGCCAGATCATGTACATGATCCAGGTGCCGATCGGCTCGACCCTCACCTGCGCGCCTTCACGCTCGAGGAACTCGAACATCCGGAAGTTCCCGTCCCCCTCCGTCGTCTGGGCCCAGAACTCGCCGGTGACCTTCACGACCGGCTTCACGCGGAGCCGATCCACCTCGATGCGCCCGATCTCGCGTCGCACGTCGTGCAGCATGTCGAGCGTGTCGGCGCCGTAGAGGTGGAGACGGATCTTGCCGAGCGTCGTGGCGATGTCGGTGACCGGCTTGAGCGCGGCGAGCTTCGGCCCCAGCCAGGCCGGCAGCCGCTCGAGCAGTTCGAACCGCTCGCGGCTCCGCATGCGCGCCATCAGCCGCGTCAGGCTCTCCTCGAAGACGCGATCGGCCTGGCCCGGGACCACCTCGAACGGGCGGATCTGATGCGTCAGGTCGTTGAGGATGTCCCCCAGATTGATCGCGGCGAGTGCCGACAGGCCGAAGTCGACCGTGAATTTCAGGCCCGCCTCGCCCGAGACCGCCTTGACGCCGTCGGCCTGCTGAAACAGGAGGACGCGGAAGCCCTCGAAGCCGGCGTTCTGCAGCGCCAGGCGGTACTCCGCTTCGTACATGCCGAAACGACACGGCCCGCAGGAGCCGGCGGTGAAGAAGACGTAGCGATCGATGATCTCCCGGCGGTCGAGGCCCTGCGCCTGGAGCGACCGGAGGAACTGGATGAGCGCCCCGACCATGAAGTAGGTCGGGTTACACTGGCCGTTGTTGCCGTACTCCTTGCCCAGCTGGAACGCGTTCACGTCCGGCACCGGCAGGACCGCGACGCGGTAGCCGGCCGCCTGAAACGCCGCCTCGAGCAGCGCATCGTGCTTCCGGGTGAGACCGCCGATCAGGATCGTCACCCCGCTGCGCTCGGCCGCGGTGAAGGGCCGCTCCGCCGGGCCGGCGAACTGATGCGTGAGCCGCGCGCCCCCCTTCGCCAGCGCCAGCAGCCGGGCGCGCTCTGCCTTCACGCGTCGCTCGACCTCGGCGTCGATCTCGCGGCGGGACAGCAAGCGGACTGGCGCCGATCGACGCGTCGGTTGGCGGCCGTCTGAGAGGCCGGCCACATGGTCCTCCGATCAGAGCCGAAGGGGTCGCCGGGGAGCCGGTTGGCGCCGGTGCCGCCATGTCGAGTTGGCGGAATCGGCATGCGGATGCGCCTGGACGCCGCCCGCCAGCGGGCCTGACGGACGTTGTATGGATGAGAAGGCAACGCCGGTGCCAAGGGCACGGTCGCACCAGTCTGGCCGTTTTGGCCGATATGCGAGCCTGAATTCCGTCAGAAAGGCGGCAGGCCCGGTACGAGACCGGCACGAAGCGGAGGAAATATTTCAGGCGATCTGCGAACTCCTCCCACGCCCGCGCCCGGAATCCAGCCGGACGCCGGCTCCGGTCTCCCCCTTGTCCGGATTGTCGCCGGCTGCCCCACCGCCCGTTGTACGCTGTAGAAGGCGATGGGCCGCGCTGCACATCGCGCGTTGTGGGTTGTACGTCGCCGATCTCCCATGGAACAGACCCTGCTCCCCTGGCTGAGCTCGTATGGCAGCCTTGCGCTCTTCTTTCTGCTGGCACTCGGCATTTTCGGTCTGCCGGTCCCCAGCGAGACGCTGCTGCTGCTCGCCGGCGCCCTGGTCGATCAGGGCGACCTGCGGCTCGCGCCGACGGTGGCAGCCGCCGTGCTCGGCAGTTCGCTCGGCATCACCGTCAGCTATACGGTCGGGCGCCTGGTCGGTCCGCCGGCCGTCCACACCTTCGGCCGCCTCGTCCATCTTTCCGACGATGCCCTGCCTCGTCTCGAGCGGTGGTTCGAGCGGGTCGGCAAGTGGACGCTGACGTTCGGCTACTACATTCCGGGGGTCCGGCATGTCACCGCCATCGTGGCCGGCGCCTCCAGGCTGCCGCTCGCCATTTTTTCGCTGTTCGCGTACAGCGGCGCCGCCATGTGGTCGGTGACCTTTCTGACCGTCGGCTACGAAGTGGGCGCCCGCTGGCCCGAGGTGATGCAGGCCGCTCACCGGCACATCGTCGCGGCCGCCGTGGTGGTGCTCGTGCTGCTCGTGGGGTGGGGCTGGTGGCAGCGCCGGCGATAGACGGGCCGGCGGCCGGCCGCGAGCGTACAGCACGTTGCCGGTCCAGTTTCCCCACGGCACGCCGCCCTGCGACTCGCGCCACGCCTCGCGAAACCCCTCCGCCGTCAGGAACCTGTGCAGGTCCGGGTACATCGTGTACCCCTTGCGGGCCCTGATGAAGTTCACCTCTGTGAATATCGCTTTCACTGTCTTCAGGCCACAAGACCAGCAGCATCTTCCGAAGGTACGACATCGTGAGTGAAGACGACTTGGAACAGGCGGCCGCCCAACTGGAGACGCCGCGGCAGGTCGCCGCGCCGCCACAACCGGGCAAGGTCGCGCAGTTCCAGAGATGAGGATGGAAACGATGACTTCGGACGATATCGCGCTCCGCCCCAAGAACGTGGCGGACTACATCGGGCAGGACACTATTAGGGCCGACTTGGACGTGGCCACTCGGGCGGCGCAGCAGCGCCACGAGGCGCTGCCCCACCTACTGCTGAGCGGGCCGCCCGGACTGGGCAAGACATCACTGGCCCAGGCGGTCGCGGCATCCATGGGCGTGCGCTGCCGCGTGACCACGGCGCCGATGCTCAATACCCGCGAGCAGATGAGCAAGGCGCTCTGGGCGCTGGGCGTCAAGGACGTCCTGTTCATCGACGAGATTCACCGGCTGCGACCTGAGATGGAGGAGCTGTTCTATCCAGCGATGGAAGACGAGATGTTCGAG
This sequence comes from Vicinamibacterales bacterium, assembly GCA_035534615.1. Classification (GTDB taxonomy): domain Bacteria; phylum Acidobacteriota; class Vicinamibacteria; order Vicinamibacterales; family CAVVIG01; genus JAGWRA01. The sequence continues at coordinate 8,454 of DATLRO010000089.1, read as the reverse complement.
TTCATCGTCGCGCCGAACACCGAGCCCATGCGGCTGCCTCTGCCACCGTTCACGCTGATTGGCGCCACGACCAAGCCGGGGCTGCTGACCGCGCCGATGCGGGCGCGGTTCGGCCTGACCTACCGGCTGGACTACTACAGCCAAACCACGCTGGTAGATATTCTGGAACGCGCAGCCGGCCTGCTGGGCGTCAAGCTGGCGAGCAGCGCGGCAGCCGACTTGGCGCTGCGGTCCCGTGGCACGCCGCGCGTAGCGAATCGCTTGCTGCGCCGTGCGCGGGATTATGCGCTGGTCAACGGGCAGGAGCTCATCACGCAGGCGCTGGTCGAGCAAGCCATGATTGCGGCTGGCGTGGACCGGCGCGGGCTCGATACCACGGACCGGGCACTGCTCACGGCACTGGTCACGCAGTTTGACGGCGGTCCAGTCGGCGTCGACACGCTGGCGGGGGCCGTCAGTGAGGACACTGAGACGGTGGAAAACGCCTACGAGCCATACCTCATGCGGCTCGGACTGCTGGCCCGAACGCCGCGCGGCCGAGTGGCCACGACCAAGACGTACGAGTTGGTCGATGCGCCCGGCAAGGTTTAACGACGCCGTGCCCGCCTAGCAGTGCTCGCGCCGGAAGTCGCCTCGGCCGCCGGTCGCGTCTTCGGTGGGATTCGACCCAGTTCAGCAAACTGGTTGATGCGCACCGTCCCATTCGGGAAGCGCGCGACAATATCTAGCTCACCGCCCAGGGCCTCGATGTAGCGGCGGACGGTGCTAATCAGGCAGTCGGAGCGTTGCTCTAGTTTGGAGACCTCCGGCTGTGCCATCCCAAGCATCTCTCCGATCTCGTTCTGCGCTAGCGCGTGCGCACGTCGGACTTCCTTGAGCGGCATCTCTGCCAACGCCTGCTGCACGCGCGCGTCCACTCGTGCTCGTGCCTCGGGCGACAGCTGGGCGCGCAATTCTGCAAACTTTCTAGCCATTGTCCTATCCAAAGATTCAAAGAGTCAGCGTTTCCGCGATTTGCCCTTGTCCCTTTCGGGCAGCAGCCCCTCGGCCTTCAGCGTCGCCAAGTGGCTTTCGTAGATCCTGTCTGCGACTGGCACGTTTTCCTCATACCAACGATCCTTGCCGGTCTTGTCGCCACCGATGAGCAGATAGCGGTCCGACGAGGATCGAAGACGTAGAGCACCCGATAGGGCCGACCTTCGTGCTGGATTCGCAACTCGCGCATCCGCCCGCCGTACGTGGATCCGTAGACGCTGGAACTGTAAGGGTAGTCCAGACCGGGACCAACCTTGCCCAGAAGGTCCACGCCAAAGGTCACCGACTCCTGCTCATCGCCGGTCAGGCCATCCCACCACTCACCGAACTCGTCCGTGAACTCCACGTCCCAATTCGCCACGGTCTAAATATACCCCTAAAGGTATCTTTAAGACAATACCTCTGAAGGTATGCCACCGGCGGCCCGCCGGCAGTGCCCCCAAAAAGGTGTTTGCTATAGTTCTTGCTATAGTTGGCCCGCTTTCGATGGCCAACTCGACCACAAACGAGCGATCTTCTTGGGAAAAATTGGAGGCGCCGCCCGGATTTGAACCGGGGATGGAGGTTTTGCAGACCTCTGCCTTACCACTTGGCGACGGCGCCGATCGGAACTGAAGGCTTCAGGGGACGCTCAACATCCGCGCCGTGGAAGCTAAGGTGTGTCCGAAACGGAGCGGCCTGTCGGACTCCGCGGAGTACGCCAGTCGGGGTGTCCGCTCCCTCCCCCACTTCGCGCGCGGAACCGAGCGGGCCTGCCGGGCCCCGCGTCGTGCAGCGCGCCTGTCGGGGCAGGGGTCCCCGACGGGAAAAAATGGAGCGGGAAACGGGATTCGAACCCGCGACTTCGACCTTGGCAAGGTCGCACTCTACCACTGAGTTATTCCCGCCCTCCAAGACCTCTCAAAGTACCATAGAGACGCGCCCCCGTGCAACATCGGCACGGCCGGCATCGGGGCCAGGACCGGAGGCGGTTACGGCCGGCCGCAGTCACGATTGACGCCCCGACGATCCTCATGGCGCCAGGAAGCCGGCAGCCCGCCACGTCCGTCCGCCGCAGGCGCCTACGCGACATCGAAGGCGGAGCGAATCACCTCCACCGTCGCACGCCCCTCCCCTTCCCACTGGACCACCACGACGTCGAAGCGGCACGGCGTGTCGCTCAGCCCGCGGCTCGCCAGGTATTCCTCGGCGACCCTGAGGATGTGCCGCTGCTTCCAGACGGTGACGGCGTCGGCCCCCGAACCGTAGTCTGAGCCGGAACGGGCCTTGACCTCGACGAACACCAGCGTCCGGCCGTCGCGGGCGATGATGTCAATTTCGCCGAGCCGGCTGCGGTGGCGGCGCGCAACGATTTCGTACCCCCGCCGCCGCAACGCCGCGCACGCCAGATTCTCTCCGGAGATGCCCAGACGGACGCGCTCGCGAGTCATCGCGACCGGCCAGGGAGCAAGGGATGTGCCGGGGCGCGCCGCCCGCGTCTACCGGTGCTCCACCTCCGACAGCGCCTCGTCCAGGATCCTGAGCGCGATGTCGGCCTCCGCCTTCGTCAGCACCAGCGGCGGCGACAGGCGGATGGCGTTCTGGCCGGCCCCCAGGATGAGCAGGCCGCGGCGGAACGCCCCCTGGATCACGGCGTTCCGCTCCTCCACGGCCCGCTCCTTCGTCTGCCGGTCGCGCACGAGCTCGATGCCGATCATCAGCCCCTTGCCGCGCACGTCGCCGATCAGCGGATGCCGGTCGGCCATCACCTTCAGGCCGGCCATCAGGTGCGCGCCGACGTCGGCGGCGTTCGCCACGAGCCGCTCGCGCAGCAGCCTGATGGTCGCCAGCGCCGCCGCGCACGACACGGGATTGCCGCCGAACGTGCTGGCGTGCGCCCCGGGCGGCCAGTCCATGATGTCGGCCCGCGACGCGGTGATGCCGAGCGGCATGCCGGACGCAATCCCCTTCGCCACCGAGACGATGTCGGGCTGCACGCCGTAATGCTCGATGGCGAACATCTTCCCCGACCGCCCCATGCCGGACTGCACTTCATCCGCGATGAGCAGGATACCGTGCTCGCGCGTCAGCACCCGCAGCCGCTCCAGGAACACCTTCGGCGGCACGAGGTAGCCCCCCTCGCCCTGAATCGGCTCGACCATGACGGCCGCCACTTCGTCCGGCGACACGAGGTGCACGAACAACTGATCCTCGATGAAGCCCAGGCACTCGGCGCTGCACGACTCCGGCTTCAGCCCGAGCGGACAGCGATAGCAGTTCGCGTACGGCGCGTGGTAGACGCCCGGCATCAGGGGGCCGAACCCCTTCCGCTGGATGGCCTTGCTCGCCGTCATCGCCAGCGCCCCCATCGTCCGGCCATGGAATCCGCCCAGGAAGGCGATGATGTACTGCCGCTTCGTGTGATAGCGCGCCAGCTTGATCGCCGCCTCGTTCGCCTCCGCGCCGGAGTTGCTGAAGAACGCGCGGGCCGCCCCGCCGACCGGCACGAGCTTCCCGAACTGCTCGGCGAGCTCGACCTGGTCCTCGTAATAGAAGTCGGTCCCCGACATGTGCAGGAACTTCCCGGCCTGGGTCGTGATGGCCTGCACGACGTCGGGATGACAATGCCCGGTCGACGTCACCGCAATGCCGGCGGCGCAGTCGAGAAACCGGTTCCCGTCCACATCCTCGACGACGGCTCCCTCACCCCGGGCCATGACGAACGGATACGCCCTCGTGTAGGAGGGGGAGACGGACGCCGTGTCACGGTCGATGATCTGCTGGGCCCTGGGACCGGGGAGGTGGGTGCGAATGTCTGGAATGGGCATGAGAATAGGGTGTCACGGACGGCGCGGGAGGTGCAACGTACAACGTCCGGCGCATGTGCAGACGTCGGGCGCTCGGGTGCGCAGGCGCTCCGGGCGCGCGCGGCGTTTCGGGCGGGGCGTTACTTGCGCTTCCAGCGCGTGCCGCCGGCGCTGTCTTCCAGCAGGATGCCGCGGCCGGTGAGCTCCTGGCGGATGCGGTCGGCTTCGGCGAAGTCGCGGCGGCGGCGCGCGGCGTGCCGCGCGTCGATCAGCCGCTCGATCTCCTCGCCCGGCACCGGCGCCTGCCGTTCCTCCTGCTGCCGCAGCCCGATGACTCCCAGCACGAGATCGACGCGCTCGAAGAAGTGCCGGACGCAGGCGACGTCGGGCCGGCCGATCCCGCCGGCGTCAATCGCGGAATTCAGGGCGCGGACGAGGTCGAACACCGCCGCGAGCGCCGCCGCCGTGTTCAGGTCGTCGCCCATCGCCTCGCGGAACGCGTGGCCCGCCTCGCCGATCCGCGTCTCGATCTCCGGATGTCCCTCGTCGCCGGTGACGGCGTCGAGCCGCGCGAGAAAGTCGGTCAGCCGGCGCAGCGACTCCTCGGCCTGCGTCAGGCTGGCGAAGGTGAAGTTGAGCTGCTTGCGGTAGTGCCCCGACATCAGGAGGTAGCGCACGGCCGACGGCCGGTACCCCTTCTCCACCAGTTCGGGCAGCGTGTAGGTGTTGCCGAGCGACTTCGACATCTTCTGGCCGTCGACGAGCAGGTGCTCGACGTGGATCCAGAAGCGGACGAACGGCTTGCCGGTGGCGCCGACGCTCTGCGCGATCTCGTTCTCGTGATGCGGAAAGATGAGGTCGATCCCGCCGGCGTGAATGTCGATCGGCGGCTCGCCGAGCAGGCGGAGCGCCATCGCCGAGCACTCGATGTGCCAGCCGGGCCGGCCGGGGCCCGTGCCGAAGTCCCACGTCGGCTCGCCCGGCTTCGTCGCCTTCCAGAGGACGAAGTCGCGCGCGTCCTCCTTCGTGTAGTTGTCGACGTCGACCCGGGCGCCGGCCAGGATGCTCTCGTGGTCGATCCGGGACAGCGCGCCGTACTCGGGCAGGGTGGCGATCTTGAAGTAGATCGATCCGTCGCTCGTGTAGGTGTGGCCGTGCGCGCCGAGCGCCGTGATCATGTCGGCCATCGCGCGCAGGTTGGCCTCGTCCGTGGCCCGAGGATTCTCCTCGACCTCTTCGAGCCCGAGCGCCCGGGCATCCTCACGGAACGCGGCGATGAACTGGTCGGTGTACTGCCGCAGCGGCATCCCGGCCTTTTCCGCCCCGAGGATGGTGCGGTCGTCCACGTCGGTGAAGTTCATCACCTCGCGCATCTGCCAGCCGAACTCGTGGCGCAGCGTGCGGCGCAGCACGTCCATGCAGACGAACGTGCGGAAGTTCCCGATGTGCCCGCGCGCGTACACGGTGAGCCCGCAGGTGTACATCCGCACGGTCCTGCCGTCGGCGGGGGCGAACTCCTCTTCGCGGCGGGTCAGGGTGTTGTAGAGGTGCATGCCGGTCCGCCGAATTCTATAACGAGATTCTCCCGAACAGTCCAGCGGCCCGCTCCGCGTCGGCCCGGATCTGGGCCTGCAGCGCCTCCGCGCTCTCGAAGCGCCGCTCGTCGCGCAGCCGCTGGACGAAGCCGAGGCGGATCATCCGGCCATAGAGATCGCCGTCGAACTCCAGCACGTGGGCCTCCACCACCCGGCGCGATTCGCCGAACGTCGGCCGCACCCCGACGTTGGTCACCGAGGGGTAGACCACCCCGTCGATCGTCGCCGTGGTCGCGTAGACGCCGTCGGGCGGCAGCAGCTCGTTCTCGGTCCCGAGGTTCGCGGTCGGAAACCCGATCGTCCGGCCGCGCTGGTCGCCCTGCTCCACCACGCCGTCGATGAAATACTGATGGCCGAGCAGCGCCCCCGCCTCGTCCACCCGCCCCTCGCCAATCAGCCGGCGGATGCGCGTGCTGCTCACGACGAACTCCTTGTAGCGCACCGGGTCGATCTTCTCGGCGCGGAAGCCGAACCGCGTGCCGAGCGTCCGCAGCAGCGAGAAGTTGCCGGCGCGCTCGTGCCCGAACAGGAAGTTCGCGCCGACCCACACCTCCGCGACGTGCAGCCACTCGACGAGCACGGTCGCGACGAACGCCTCGGGGCTCCACTGCGACATCTCCTGCGTGAACCGGACGATGGCGCAGCCCTGGATGCCGGCGCCGGCGATCGCTTCGAGCCGCTGCGCCTCGGTCATCAGCAGCGGCGGCGCCTTGTCGGGCCGCACGACACGCGGCGGATGCGGATCGAACGTCATGACGACGGACGAGGCGCCGCGCTCCCCGGCCACCCGGCGGACGCGCTCGATGATCTTCATGTGCCCGCGGTGCAGGCCGTCGAAGTTGCCGAGCGCGAGCACGGGCTGGTGCCAGCGGGCCGGACAGGGATCGTCGGGAAAATGAATGACGTCCACGGGGATCAGCGCGCGCGCGACGGGGCTCCGGCGCTCGGCAGGTCGAGCGCCATCTCCACGGTCAGCCCATCATAAGCCAGGTTCACGCCGTCGGGCAGGCGCTCGCAGGTCGCCTGGTGCGGCAGGTCGTGACAGATGTGCGTGAACCAGGTCCGCTGCGGACGCAGCCGGGTCACCACGTCGAGCGCTTCCGCCACGGTGAAGTGGGTCGGATGCGGGCGGTCGCGCAGGGCGTCCAGCACGAGGTCGGTCACGCCGTCGAGCAGTGCCCACGACGCGTCGGGGATGGCGTTGCAGTCGGTCAGATAGGCGAACGGCCCGATCCGGTAGCCGTAGATCGGCCGGGCGCCGTGCAGCACCGGCACCGGCACGACCTGGACGCCGCCGAGCACCAGCGGCCCGTCGATCTCGTGCAGGTCGATCTGCGGAATGCCGCCGCCGGCCGGCCCGGGCTCGAACACGTACGCGAACGTGCGCCGGATGTCGGCCGCCGTCCGCGCGTCCGCGTAGCACGGGATCGCCGCCCGCTGCAGGACGTTGAACCGCCGCACCTCGTCCAGCCCCATGAGGTGGTCGGCATGGCTGTGCGTGAACAGGATCGCGTCGACGCGCGTCACGTCGAACGCCAGCGCCTGCGCGCGGAGATCGGTCGCGGTGTCGACCAGGATCGCCGTGCCGTCGGGCGTCTCGATCAGAATGGACGGGCGCCACCGCCGGTCGCGCGGGTCGTCCGATCGGCAGACGGCGCAGCGGCAGCCGATCATCGGCACCCCGTGCGACGTTCCGGTGCCGAGCATCCGGACCCGCAGCCGTCCGGAGGTCACGGCAGGATGATCCGCTTGCCGCCCGGCGCGCTCTGCTGTGCCTGCACGAAGCGAAGCCGCAGCTCGTACAGCACCTGCTCGATGAGCTGCCGCTCCTCGGCGGTGAGGTTGCCGCGGCTCTTCTCCTCGAACAGCTCCAGCACGTCGATAATCTGCGCGGCCCCCTCGAGGTTGACCTCCGCCTCGCCGCCGGCCGGATCGGGGAGATCGCCGAAGTGGATCGCCGCCGTCGTGGCCAGCGAAATGACAAACGCAGCAAACGTCAGCGGCTCGCGTTCACTTGCCATAGACACCATGGGCCGGAAAGAATGAAGCGGCCGGCCGGCCACACCAAGGCCGGATCCGGCGCGCGCTCATCATTTTATCACCCGCGAGGAACCGCCCATGTCCGACTCGCCCGCCGCCCTGTTCGAGCGTCTGGTCGCCCTCATGCAGACCCTCCGGTCCCCGGACGGCTGCCCGTGGGACCGGAAGCAGACCTGGCGGTCGCTCCGGCCGTTCCTGCTCGAGGAGACCTATGAAACCCTCGAAGCGCTGGATGACGAGGACGCGCCGGCGCTGAAGGAGGAGCTCGGCGACCTGCTGTTCGAAGCCGTCTTCCTGGCGCAGATTGGCGCGGAAGAGGGGCGTTTCACGATTGCCGACTCGCTGCGGTCGATCACCGACAAGCTCGTCCGGCGGCACCCGCACGTGTTCGGCGACGAGCCGCGCGCGAAGACCGCCGAGGAAGTGCCGGGCGTCTGGGAGCGGATCAAGGCGGAGGAGCGCGCCGCCCGCGGCGAACAGACTCCCAAAAAGACGATGCTCGCGGGAGTGCCGAAAGGACTGCCATCGCTGCTGCGGGCCTACCAGATCGGCGGCCGGGCGGCTGCCGTCGGCTTCGACTGGCAGCAGGCAGCCGACGTCATGGCGAAGGTCGAGGAGGAAGTGGCCGAACTCCGCGAGGTCGTGACCGCCCCGGCCGGGGTCGACGCGAAGCGGGCGGAAGAAGAAATGGGCGACCTCTTCTTCGCGCTCGCGAATCTCTCCCGCAAGCTCGGCATCGAACCGGAGTCGGCCCTCCGCAACGCCAACGACAAGTTCACCCGCCGCTTCGGTGCGATGGAGGCACGATTCGCAGCGGCCGGGCGGTCGCTGCACGGCGCAGAACTGGCGGAGATGGAGGCGGCGTGGGAGAGGGTGAAGAATTCCTGATCTGCCCCCACTGCCTGCCCGTCCACCCTCGCACCGTCACCCGCTTCCCGTCCGTCTCCAGTGTCACGGCGCCGTCCTGGTCCGTGCGGAACACGCGGGCGCCGATGCTG
>DATLRO010000088.1:0-33399 GCA_035534615.1 Vicinamibacterales bacterium | reverse complement strand
ATGAGCGCGATGTCGGTGTCGGGATCGGCGCCGACCACCCGCGCGTGGACGCGCCGGCCGTCGGCCAGGGTCACGGTGATGCGGTCGGCGTGATCGATGACGTGATTGTTGGTGAGGATGCTGCCGTCGGCCGCGATGATGAAGCCGCTGCCGGTGCCTTCCTGCGGCGCGTCGTCGTTGCGCCGCGGGGTGCCGAGCCCGAAGCGGTCGGAGAGGCTCGGGGCGGCGGGCCGCGGGCGTGACGTCGCCTCGATGCTCACGACCGCCGGATTCAGCCGCGCGGCAATGTCGGCAAAGTCGACCAGCGTCGTCTCGGGCCGCGCCCCGCTGCGGGCCGCCGCCGGCACCGCCGCCACCAGCCGGGCCGGCGGACCTGCAGGAAGCCGCCCCAGCGGGCGGGCGCTGAGCAGGCCGAGCGCAAACGCCACCGCCGCCGCGAGGCAGGTGGTGACGAGGGCCAACCGCCGGGACATACGCGACCCTCCGGGTTCGAACGGCGGATTCACCTGTCACGCCGCGTTCGAACCTAGACTGCCATTATAAGCCGACCAACCGCAGAAACGCTTCTTCGTCCAGCGTGGGGACACCCAGTTGCCGGGCCCGGTCCGCCTTGCTGCCCGGATCGGCGCCCACCACCACGCAGCTGGTCCGGCCGCTCACCGTGCCGGTCACGCGCCCGCCCAGCTGCTCAATGGCCGCTTTCGCCTCGTCACGCGACAGCCGCGCCAGCGCGCCGGTGATCACGAACGTCCGGCCGGCCAGCGGCCGCGTGGCGACCGCCCCTTCCTCGGCCTCCCGGCTCGTCGTGTTGACGCCCGCCCGTTCCAGGCGCTCGACGAGCCGCCGGTTGAGCGGCTCGTCGAAGAACGAACGGACCGCGGCGGCGACGACCGGCCCGATCTCGGGAATGGTCTGCAGCTGTGCTTCCGACGCCTGCATGAGCGGATCCAGCGACGGAAAGGCCCGTGCCAGGAGCACGGCCGCCCGCTCGCCGACGTGGCGGATGCCGAGCCCGTACAGCAGGCGGGGCAGGTCGTTGCTCTTGCTGCGCTCCAGCTCCCCGATCAGATTGGCGGCCGATTTCGGGCCCATCCGGTCGAGCGCCTCGAGTTGCGGCGCCGTCACCCCGTACAAATCGGCAAAGTCCCGCACCAGCCCAGTGCCGACGAGCTGGTCGACCAGCGCCTCCCCGAGCCCTTCGATGTTCATCGCCGTCCGCGACGCGAAATGCAGCAGGCCACGGCGCAGCTTGGCGGGACACGACGTATTGACGCACCGCCAGACGACTTCGTCTTCGTCCCGCCAGAGGCGGCTCCGGCAGAACGGGCAGTCGGCCGGCATCTGCCACGGGACGGAATCGGCCGGGCGCTTCGACAGAATGGGGGCGACAATCTTCGGAATGACGTCGCCCCCCTTCTCCACGACGACCCAGTCGCGCTCCCGCAGATCCTTGCGCGCGACATCCTCCGCGTTGTGCAGCGTCGCCATCGAGATGGTCGAGCCGGACAGCAGCACCGGCTCCAGGACGGCATACGGCGTCGCCGCGCCGGTCCGGCCGATGTTGACCCGGATCTCCTTCAGGAGCGTCGTCGCCTGCTCGGCCGGAAACTTGAACGCCGTCGCCCAGCGCGGAAACTTCGACGTGCTGCCGAGCCGCTCGCGCAGCGCCAGCCGATCGACCTTGACGACGACGCCATCGGTGTCGAAATCGAGGGTGCGGCGGCGCTGCGCCCAGTCGCGGCAGAAGGCCAGCACCGCCTCGATGCCGTCGCACCGGCGCCAGTGCGGCTCGACCGGCAGCCCCCACGCCCTCAGCGCCTCGAGCGTCTCCGCCTGGGTGGCGGCCGGATCGCCGTCGGGGGCGACCAGCTGATAACAGAAGGCCGACAGGCCGCGCCGCGCGACCTCCCGGGGATCGAGATTCCGCATGGCGCCGGCCGCGGCGTTGCGGGGGTTGGCGAACAGCGGCTCCCCCTGCTCTTCCTTCTCCCGGTTGAGCCGCTCGAAGGCGCGCCGGGGCAGGTATGCCTCCCCGCGCGCTTCCACGCGCCCGGCCGGGGCGCCCCGCAGCACCAGCGGAATGGCGTGGATCGTCCGGACGTTCGTCGTGACGTCCTCGCCATGCACGCCGTCACCGCGCGTGGCGCCGCGCTCCAGCCGTCCGTGTTCGTACGTGAGCGCGAGGCTCAACCCGTCGATCTTCAGCTCGGCCACGTACGTCACCGGCTCGTCCGTCCCGAGGCCGCGCCGGACGCGCTCGTCGAACGCCCGCAGCTCGTCTTCGCTGTAGGTGTTGTCGAGGCTGAGCATCGGCACGAGATGCTCGACCGTGGCAAAGCCCTCGACCGGGCGGCCGCCGACACGCTGCGTCGGCGAATCGGGCACGACCAGGTCCGGATGGGCCTGCTCGATCGCCCGCAGTTCCTCGAGCAGGCGGTCGAATTCCGCATCCGAGATTTCAGGCTCGTTCAGGACGTAGTAGCGTTCCTCGTGCCGGCGGATCTCATCGCGCAGGGCGGCGGCGCGGGCGGCAGGCGTGGCAGCGGACATAAGCGGCGTCAGCGGTCTGGTCGGGCCGGCGCCGGCCCGCTGCTCCTAGGATAGCCCGACCGGCCGGCGGCCGGTGCGGGACGCCGCAGCCGGCGTCGGATCGGATGCGCGCACGCGGCGCGGCGCACACACCGCCGCGCGTGCCGGCTCGTCCGCGGCGGCATTGCGTTCCGATTGATTTCGCCTAGTATAGAGGGACTTTTGACGGGAGGCGTATGAAGACCCTCGTTCGCGCCAGCGGCGGCCCGAAGCCCGCCGGATGCCGCGCCGGCCGGCTGGCGGGACGGCTGGCGCTGGCTCTCGCGCTGCTCGGCGGCGGTGCCGGCGCGGCCGAGGCGACGACGATGATTGCGATGCCGCTGCCGACGCTCACCGCCTCGGCGGGCGCCATTCTGCAGGGCCGCGTCACGGACGTGCAGTCGCACTGGAACGCGAGTCGCACGCACATCTTCACGTTCGCGACGGTCCACGTCACCCGGTACCTCAAGGGGAATCTCGGGCCGGATGTGACGGTCATGGAATTCGGCGGCGAGGTGGCCGGCATGATCCAGATGATTCCCGGCGTGCCGCAGTTCCAGCCGGGGGAGGACGTCGTGCTGTTTCTCAGCCTCCACAGCCCGATGTACCCGGCCGTCCTCGCCCTCTCGCAGGGCAAGTTCGATATCGTCCGGGATCCGGCCACCGGCCAGCAGATGCTCTCGCGCAGCCTGTACGGCGCGTCGCTGCAGGGTCCCGGCGATCCGCTCAACCGGCCGCTGAGTCTGTCCGCGTTCGAGAACCGGATTGAGGCGCTCGTGCATCCTCACCCGGCGGCCGAGCGCAAGCCGAAGAAGAAGTGACCGGTCAGGAGTTCTTCATGACGACCTCGCGGACACGTCGCGCGCTCATCGCCGGCGGCCTGGTGGCGCTGCTGGTGGCTGCCCCTCGCCCGGCACACGCCTATCTGCTCACCAGCCTCCAGAACAGCTCGGGGCAGTTGTCGCCCGGCACGTGGGCACAGCCGCCGACCTACTACATCACCAATCAGGGGACGACCGGCATCAGCGTGCCGGCGCTGGTCGCGGCCGTGCGGGGAGGGTTCTCGGCCTGGACGAGCGTTCCCACCGCGCACGTCAGCGTGATTTACGGAGGCCTGACGACGGCCGAGCCGGACGTGGTCGATTACCAGAACACGATCGGCTTCGCCGACCTGGGCAACATCCCCGGGTTCGAGAATACGCTCGGCTTCACCGACTACCTGCTGCTGGCCGACGGAACCCCGGCGCATTTCTTCGAAACCGACATCGTGCTCAATTCCGCGTTTCCATGGTCGACCGATCCGAACGGCGTCGCGGGCCGGTTCGACCTGCAGTCGATCGCCACGCACGAAATCGGGCACTTCCTCGGGTTGAACCACTCGGCCATCGGCGTGGTGACGACGGCGGCCGACGGGTCGCTCGACGTGCAGGCCAAACGGGCCGTGATGTTCCCGATCGCCTTCACGCCGGGCAACGTCAGCGATCGGACGCTCACGCCGGACGACATCGCCGGCATCTCCGTCCTGTATCCGGCCGCGGGCTTCCAGCAGTCGACCGGCACGATCAGCGGGCAGGTCACCAAGAACGGCGCCGGGGTGTTCGGGGCGCAGGTGCTCGCGCTGGACACGCAGACCGGGGCGCTCGTCGCCAGTTTCTCGCTCGACACGCACGGCGATTACACGATCGCCGGGCTGGCGCCCGGCACGTACATCGTCCGGGCGGAGCCGCTCGACACGCTGGACGTGACGAGCTTCTTCAATGCGACCGATCCGGTCGACACGAACTTCCAGGTGGCGTATCACCTGGGACCGGTGGCCGTGCCGCGCGGCGCAAACGCGGGCGGCATCAACATCTCCGTGGTGGCGAAGTGAGCGCGCGCCAGGGGCGGCCGCGGATCCGGATGCGCACGGCCTCGTGCGTGCTGGCCGTGGCCGCAGTCCTCCTGCTGGCCGGCCGGCCGGCCGCGGCCGCGCCGGCGCGCGGCCGCGTTCGCCGGAACGCCGCCACGCCCATCCGCCCGCACACGGTGGAGATATCGGCCTTCGCCGGCAGGTTCGGGGGCAATCCCCTGACGGCGCAGTCGGCGCTGCTGACACCGAACGTCGTCGGCAGCCCGGGGGTGACGACCCCGCTGTTCAACGTGGCGGAGACGCAGCAGGCGGCCGCGTCGTTCGGCGGCCGGATTGCCTACAACATCACGTCGATGTTCGCGGTCGAAGGGGCCTTCACCTACAGCCGGCCTAACCTCGACGTGGCGGTCTCCAACGATGCGCAGGCGCCATCCGTGCCACCGTTCACGATCGCCCAGGTCCACCAGATCTTCGTCGACGTCTCGCTGATTGCGCACCTGTCGGCGCTCAGCTTCGCCCACGGCCGGGGCATTCCGTTCCTGGCGGGCGGCGGCGGCTATCTCGGACAGATCTACCTGGGCACGAATGAGAACCTCACCGGCCAGGTCTACAACATCGGCGGCGGCGTGAAGTACTTCTTCGGGGCGCCCGGCGCGCGCGAGCGGTTCGGCGTCCGCGGGGATCTGCGCGAGTACTTCCGCAGCCGCGGCGGGGACAACGTCGCCATGCGGCGATCCAACCTGAGCCTGACCGGCTCCCTGCTGTTCGTCTTCTGAGAGCGGCACCGGCCCGATCGGCCGGCGCGGCGCCGCCGGTGGCGACCGCCCGGGCGGCGACGTCGCCTTCGACGACGGCCGGGATGAGGGGGCCGGGCGGCGCCCGGATCAGCGGTCGCGCGCCAGGATGTAATCGGGCAGCGTCAGCAGCGCGTCGAGCGCCGGGCCGGGCGGGAATCCGTGGAGCTGTCGCTTGGCGTCGGCCGCGTGCTCAACCGCCTTCTGGTAGGCGTAGTCGATCGACCGGTATTCGGCGAGCAGGCGCCGCAACTCCTGCCACTGTTCCTGGGTGATGGTCCGATCCTGGACCGTCCCGCGCACGATCCGGTCGGCGGCCGCCCCCCCGCGCTGGAGCAGGTGGATCACCGGGAGGGTGACCTTGCCTTCCCGGAGGTCGCCGCCGATCGGCTTGCCGAGCGCTTCGGCGTCGCCCGTGTAGTCCAGCAGGTCGTCGACCAGCTGGAACGCCACGCCGACGTGGTAGCCGTATTCGCGAAGCGCCTGCTCCTCCGCCGGGGTCACGCCGCCCAGCATGCCGCCGATCTGCGCGCAGCCGCCGAAGAGATACGCGGTCTTCCGCCGGATGATGTCGAAGTGCTCGTCCTCGGTGATGTCGACGTCGCCGTTCTTGGTGAGCTGGTACAGCTCCCCTTCGATCATCCGGACCGTCACGTCGCAGAGCAGCCGGATGACCTCCAGCGAGTCGTGCGTCAGGGCGAGCGCCATCGACTTGATGTAGAGGTAGTCGCCCAGGAGGACCGTGATGTCGTTGCCCCACCGCGAATGGACCGCCAGGCGTCCGCGCCGGAGATCCGCTTCGTCGATGATGTCGTCGTGGACGAGCGTGGCGGCGTGAATGAACTCGACGACCGCCGCGTACAGGATGGCGCGGTCCCCCTCGTAGCCCGCCAGTCGGGCCGCCATCAGCAGGACCGCCGGGCGAATCCGCTTGCCGCCGCTCCGCTGGATGTAGCCGCCGATTTCCGGGATCAGTCCGACCTGGGACTCGACGTGCCTGGCGAATTCACGGTCGACGCGCAGCAGATCCTCGCGGATCGGTTCGAAAATCTGGCCGAGATCGACGGAAGTTTTTTCCACGGTGTTCTTCAAGCCCGACAAATCTCACCATACTTGCGCGCGGGGTGTCAACGCGCCGCGGCCCGGCGAACCGAGGCCGGACCGGGGCCTGCCCGGCGGCCGTGCCGCGTCAGGGTCCGAACAGTCTCCGGAAGTTCTCTGCGGTCACCTCGGCCAGGCGCCCGGGCGCGATGCCGCGAACCTCGGCCAGCGCCTCGACCACCCCGGCGACCCAGGCCGGCTCGTTCCGCTTGCCGCGGTGCGGCACCGGCGCCAGAAACGGGCTGTCGGTCTCGACGAGCAACCGGTCGTCCGGGATCAGTTTCGCGGTCTCGCGCAGCGCTCCGGCCTTCGGAAAGGTCACGATACCCGCCAGCGAGATGAAGAAGCCCAGGTCGAGCGCCGCCCGCGCGAGATCCGGCCCGCCGGTGAAACAGTGGATGACGCCCCGGAGCTCACCCCCGCCGTCGATCCGGAGGATCCGGATCGTATCCTCGTCGGCCTCGCGCGTGTGGACGATGACCGGCAACTGGACCTCCCGGGCCAGGGCGACCTGCGCCTGGAACACCTGCCGCTGGACGGTCCGGTCCGAATAGTCGTAGTGATAATCGAGGCCGATCTCCCCCACCGCGCAGGCGGCCGGCGCCTTCGACAGGGCGTTCTGCGTGACGTCGCGCGCCCGGTCGCCGACCTGCCCGGCGTGGTGCGGATGCACCCCGGCGGCGAACCGGATGGCCGGCCAGGCGGCCGCCACCTGCGTCGCGCGGGCCGCTTCCGCTTCGTCGCCGGCGGCCAGAATGCAGCAGGCCGCCTCGAGGCCGGCCGCCTTCGCGCGCGACACGACCTCGGCGAGATCCCCGGCGAACGCATCGTCGGCGAGGTGACAGTGGGAATCGATCATCGGTGAAAGACACCTGCCCCGGCCCGGCGCGGCCGGCGGCCCGAGGCGCCAGATCTCCGGGACCTACCGGACGCGCGAGCCGAGTCCGGGATCCTGCTCAAAGGTGACGAGCACGGGCTTTCCGCCCTCCGGGCTGGCGGCGAGCACCATGCCGTTGGATTCGATGCCCATCAGCTTCGCCGGCTTCAGATTGAAGACGATGGCGATGAGCCGGCCGACCAGCGTCTCGGCCTCGTACGCCTCGGCAATGCCGGCGACGATCGTGCGCTGCTCGGATCCGACGTCGACCTGCATCTTGATCAGCTTGCGCGAATTCGGCACCCGTTCGGCCGCGAGCACACGGGCCACGCGCAGGTCGACTTTCATGAAGTCGTCGATGGAAATCCGATTGTCCGCAACGGCCGGCTGGGCGGCCGGGGTCTCGCCTGACGGTTCGGTGGTCATGATTCTCCCGCTCCCTGCGTGGATGGCGGCCTGGCAGCCTCCAGACGAGGCCACAGCGGGTCGCCCTTGATGACGGTCCTCGCCGCATTCCGCCAGGCGGCGTCGTCGATACGGATGCGGCCGGCGGACTTCGGCTCGCCGACGCGCCGCAGCACCTCCGCGGCCGACGCCGGCATGATCGGCAGCAGCAGCACCGCCGCGATCCTGATGATCTCGGCGACGTCGTGGAGCGCCAGGTCGAGCTCGGCGCTCCGCGCGGCATCCTTCGCCAGCGTCCAGGGCTGCGCGTCGGCGATGTATTCGTTGGCCGCGTCAATCAGGCGGAACGCGGCGGCGGCCCCCTCGTGCAGCGCGAAGGCGTCCATGGCGGCCGCATAGGCCCCCACGCCCTCGCCGGCGATCCGCGCCAGGCGACCGGGGCCGGACGCGGGCGCGGCCAGCTGGCCGCCGCGATACTTCTCCACCATCACGGCGACCCGGTTCACCAGGTTGCCGAGGTTGTTCGCCAGGTCGACGTTGTAGCGCTCCTCGAACCGCTCCCAGGAGAAATCGCCGTCATTGCCGTACGGGATTTCCTTCACCAGGTACAGGCGCAGCGGGTCGGGGCCGAACCTGTCGGCCGCTTCGAGGGGCTCGAGCACGGTGCCGAGCGACTTGCTCATCTTCTGCCCCTTGAAGTGCACCCAGCCGTGGCCGAAGACCTGCACGGGCAGCGCGAGGCCGGCGCTCATGAGCATCGCCGGCCAGATCACGCAGTGGAACCGCGTGATGTCCTTGCCGATGACGTGCAGGTTCGCCGGCCACCAGGTCCGGAACAGCCCCTCGTCGCTGCCGTAGCCGACCGCCGAGGCGTAGTTGATCAACGCGTCGGCCCAGACGTACACGACGCTCGACGGGTCGTGCGGCAGCGGAATGCCCCAGTGCTGGCCCGCCCGGCTGATGGAGATGTCCTCCAGCCCGCCGTCGAGCAGGCGGAGGATTTCGTTGCGCCGGATCTCCGGCTGCAGGAACTCCGGGTGCTCATCGAAATGCCGCCGGAGCCGTTCCTGGTACCGCGAGAGGCGGAAGAAGTGATTCTTCTCGCGGATCCACTCCGGCTTCGAATGGTGGATCGGGCAGAGTCCGTCGACGAGGTCCTTCTCCGGCTTGAACGCCTCGCACGAGACGCAGTACGGCCCCTCGTAATAGCCTTCGTAGAGGTCGCCCGCCCCGTCCATCCGGCCGATCATCGCCGTCACCGCGGTGCGGTGCCGCGGCTCGGTGGTCCGGATGAAGTCGTCGAAGGAAATCTCGAGCCGCGCCCAGACTTCGCGGAACTCCTGCGCCATCCGGTCGCAGTACGCCAGCGGCTCTTCGCCGAGCTCGCGCGCCCGCCGGTAGACGTTCTGCGAGTGCTCGTCGTTGCCCATCAGGAAATGGGTCTCGAACCCGCACAGCCGCTTGTAGCGCGCGATGACGTCGGCGGTCACCTTCTCGTACGCCGTGCCGAGATGGGGCCGGCTGTTGACATAGTCGATGGCGGTCGTCAGGAAGTAACGGGCCATATAGCGCGATCTTCTCACACCCTCAGGACGTGGCGCAGCGGTCCTGGTAGGCCGCCGCGGCCACCGCCTGCACCTGCTTGACCGACAGGCCGTGAGCGGCCGACAGCCGGACGCAGTCGTCGAACTCCGGGGCCGCGTTCACGACCACGCCGTTCCGGCGCGCGATCTTGAACCGGACCGGACCGAGCGGCGTGTCGACGCTGACGAGCTCCCGCGACAGACATTCGCGGTCCATCTCCGTATGCCGGAGGCCGATCGTCGTCGTCTCACGGAAGAGCAGGTCGGCGAACGTCTCGCGCCGATCCGGCGGGCCGATGATCGTGACGAGCGTGCCGGGCCGGTTCTTCTTCATCTGCACCGGCGTGTAGAACACGTCCCAGGCCCCGGCCTCGTACAGGCGGTCCATGAGCAGTCCGAAAATCTGCGGGTTCATGTCGTCGATCTCGCACTCGACGACCACCACGCGGTGGCCGGACGCGCGGGCCTCCGCCGGCCGGCCGACCAGGACCCGCAGCACGTTCGGCGTCTCGGGGAACTCGCGCTCCCCGGCCCCGTACCCAATCCGCTCCACGTGCATCGGCGGGATCGGGCCGAAGGCGTCGGCGTAGCCGGCGGCGAGCAACGCGCCGGTCGGCGTCACCAGCTCGGCCTGGAGGCCGCTGGAATAGACCGGCGCCTCCCCGAGCAGCTTCACGGTGGCCGGCGCCGGCACCGGGAACACGCCGTGAGCCGAGCGGACCATGCCGCCACCGACGTTGAGCGGCGAGACGACGATCCGATCGGCCGCGAACCATTCGAGGGCGAAGACCGCGCCGACGATGTCCACGATCGAATCGAGCGCGCCGACCTCGTGCAGATGCACCTGCTCGACCGGCATCTGGTGGATGTCCGCCTCCACCTCGGCCAGCCGCCGGAACAGCCCGCGGGCGCGCGTCCGGCCCGCGGCCGACAGCGCCGCCCGATCGATGAGGGCGTTGATCTCCGGCAGGCTGCGATGCGAATGCGGATGCGGGTGTCCGCCGCCAGGGCCGCCGGCCGCCCGGTGGCCGTCATCGGCCCGGTGATCGTGGCCGTGAGGATCGTGGGGGTGCCGGTCGTCGGGCGCGCTGGAGGCGGCCGCGGCGCCGCGCTCGCGCACGTGAAACTTCGTCGCCGCCAGGTGCGCGCGCAGCACCCGCTCTGCGCCGATTTCGCAGCCGTCGAGGGCGAGGCTCCCGAGCGCCCGGCGCAGTTCGTCGAGCGGCAGGCCGGCGTCGATCAGCGCGCCGAGCAGCATGTCGCCCGAAATGCCGGAGAAGCAGTCGAAGTACAGCAGTCTGGACATGTCCGCGCGGGTCGCCTCAGATCCGGCCGGTTTCCTTGAAGCTGCAATAGCGCGTGTCGGCCAGGATCAGATGGTCGATGACGTCGATGCCGATCAGCCGTCCCGCCATCACGAGGCGCGTCGTCAGATCCTCGTCGTCGGCGCTCGGCGCCGGGTCGCCCGAGGGATGATTGTGGAACAGCAGGATCGCCGCCGCCGAACCGGCGATGGCTTCCCGGAAGACCTCCCGCGGGTGCACCAGGCTGGCGTCGAGCGTGCCCACCGAGATGACCGCGGTCCTGAGCACCCGGTGCTTCGTATCCAGCAGCACCACGCCGAAGTGCTCGACCGCCCGGGCGCCGAACTGCGGCATCAGGTAGGCCGCGGCATCGCCCGGACCGGCGATCTGGACGCGCGCGGCGCCGCCACGGACGAGCGTGCGACGCCCGAGGGCGACCGCCGCCAGCACCTGCGCGGCCCGGGCCGGCCCGACGCCACCGATGCGGCAGAGGTCGTCGACCGTCAGCCGCACCAGCCCGTGCAGCCCCCCGCCCGCCTGAAGCACGGCGCCGGCCAGCGCCAGGACGCTGCTCCGGCGGAACCCGCTGCCCAGCACGATCGCCAGCAGCTCGTTGTCCCCGAGCGCCTGCGGCCCGAGCCGAATGAGCTTCTCACGCGGACGATCGTGCGGCGCCAGCTCCCGCATTAACTATACCTTGAAAGCGCCGCCGCACCGCGACAGCGGCCGTCCCCCGGCCGTGCGCCCGGCCGGACGCCGCGGGGATGCCGAGGAGACGGGGTATACTCTGCGCATGTCGCTGCTGCCCCACCCGCGCGCGTTCGTGGCCGTGGCCCTCGTGTCGGCCCTGACCTGGCTGCCGGCCTGCGGACAGCCGCCGGAAAAGGAGATGCACGAGGCCCAGGGCGCCCTTGATGCCGCCCGCGCCGCCGGCGCGCCCCGGTACGCCTCCAATGAATACCAGGCGGCGGTGGCGGCCTTGAAGCGGTCGCAGCAGGCGGTGGCCGATCGCGACTACCGGCAGGCCCTGAACTTCGCGCTCGACAGCCGCGAACGGGCCCAGGACGCCGTCCGGGAAGCGATGAACCGCAAGGCGATCGTCCGCGGCGACGCCGAGCGCGCCGTGGCCGACGCGACCGCAGCTCTCGCCGAAGCCCGCGACCGCGTGAAGCAGGCGCAAGCGGCCCGCGTGCCGTTCCGTCTGCTCGCCGCGCCGGTCGACTCGATCGACACCGCGGATGATGCCCTGCAAAAAGCGCGCGCAGCGCTCGACCAGCAGGAAGACCTCACGGCGCTCGACCTCGCCAGCGGCCTCGTCGGCCGCCTGCACGGCGCCACGGCGCAGATCGACGCCCTGCTCAAGCGGCGCCGCTGACCGCTGGCACCGCTGGCGCCGGCCGGCCGCTCTCCTTCCCATCGTAGAATCTGCCCCGCTGAAGGTTCTGGGGGTACGCCGCGGGTGCCATCTCTTCCCCGGCGCCTGCAGGCGTGAGACGTGGGGATGCGGGTGGTTCCCGCCGGCGGCGGGCGTCGCGGCGTTCAGTGGAAGAGCGGGCCGAGCGCCGTGACGGCGGCGACGATCACCAGCAGCGCCAGGAGATCGAGGACGATCCCGGTCCGGATCATCGCGCGAACCGGCACGTACCCCGAGCTGTACACGATGGCGTTCGAGGCGGTGGAAATCGGGAGCACCAGGCCCATGCTGGCACCGAGCGTGGCGCCCAGCGCGGCCTCGACCGGCGACACCCGCGCCGTCTGGCAGGCGGCGATGGCGATCGGCACCAGGATGGCCGCGGCCGCGGTGTTGGACGTCATCTGCGACAGCAGGATGGCGGCGGCCGTGAACGCGACGGTCAACGCCAGCGTCGTGTGCACGCCGGCGCCGCCGACCAGCGGCTGGCCGAGGGCGGCGGCGAGGCCGGTCGAAAAGGCGAGTTCCCCGAGCGCGAGCCCCCCGCCGTACACGAGCACGATCCCCCAGTCGATGCGCGCGGCCTCTTCCCAGGTGAGGGTGAACCGGCGGGTCTTCCAGTCGATCGGCAGCACGAACAGCAGCGCGGCCCCGAGAATCGCCGCCACCCCCTCGGGCACGGGCGACGAGTAGACCTGATCGATCGCGCTCGCGCCGGTCCCGCGCAGCCCCAGCAGCCCCGGCAGGACCCACAGCAGAACCGTCCCGCCGAAGGCCAGCGCGACGTTGCGCTGCCCAGGGGACATCGGCCCGAGCCGGGCGAGTTCGTCGCGCACCAGATCGGCCGCCGGGACCGGCAGCGTGAACCGCCGCACGCCGCCGCGGCCGATCAGCCAGATCAGGCACGCCGTGAGCAGCGCCGCCATGGGGACGCCGAACGCCATCCAGCCGACGAACGAGATGCGCACGCCGGCCAGCCGCTGCAGCATGCCGATGCCGATCAGGTTCGGCGGCGTGCCGACCGGCGCGGCCATGCCGCCAAGGCAGGCCCCGAACGCCGTCGCCAGCATCATGGCCCCGGCGAACTCGCGGACGGCCTGGTCGCCGGGCCGCGCGGCCCGCGCGATCTGCGCGATGAGCGCCATGCCGATCGGAAACATCATGGCGGTGGTCGCCGTGTTGTTCACCCACATCGACACGAACACCGTCACGGCGACGTACGCCACCAGCAGCCGCATGCCGCTCGTGCCGAGCCACGGCATCGCCAGCACCCGGCAGGCGATCCATCGATCGAGTCCGTGGACGAACATCGCCTCGGCGAGAATGAAGCTGCCGATGAACAGAAAGACAATGGGATCGGCAAACGGCGCGAACGCCAGCGGGGCGGGGGCCACGCCGAGGACGACGACCAGCGCGGGGCCCAGGACGGCCGCGATGGCCAGCGGCACCGCCTCGGTCATCCACAGCGTCGCCACGACCGCGAGGACGGCCAGCAGGCGGTGGGCCGGCGGGGCCAGGGCGGGCATCGGCCACAGCAGCAGGCCGACGAAGATCAGCGGCGCCGCGCAGAGCCCGACCGTGCGCCGGCGCCGGTTGAAGCGCTCCTCGGCGGGCGAATAGAAGTCGACGGCCTCGATAGCCTGCTGAAAGCTCTGCACGGCTCCCGATCGCTGAACGCTGTCGGACGCGGTTCAGTCCGGCCGGCCGGCGTCGCCTCGTGCGTCGGGCCACCGGCCCTCGTACACGAGTTCGGCCCACCCGGTCAGATAGATGTCGTCCGCGCGGATCTCGACCCGCTGGGTCCCGCCGGGGGCGGTCACGGTGAAATCCCGATCGCCCGGTGTGAGGCTGGCGATGGCGGCCGCCGCGGCGCACGTCCCGGTGCCCGAGGACATCGTCGGGCCGACCCCGCGCTCCCAGATCAGGATGTGCAGGGCGCCCGGGCCGCGCATCTCCGCAAACTCGATGTTGGTCCCCTCGGGGAACCGCGGGTGCCGTTCGAGGGCCGAGCCCAGCCGGCGGAATTCCTCCTCCGGCGGCAGCGTCCCCGGCACCACGCAGTGCGGATTGCCCATCGACAGCAGGATCGCCCGCACCGGGCGATCCCCGACGAGCACCTCGGCGGGCGACACATCGCGGGCGGCCCCCATCGCGGCACGGAACGTGATCCGCCCGTCGCTCCGCTCAATCGGCGTCAGCGTCTTCGCTCCGGCGTCGGTCTGGATGACGACCGGCCGGCCGGTCGACTCCCCCGCCGCCGGTCCGGCCGGCGGCGCGCCGCGCTGGTCGAGAACCAGCGCGGCAAGGCAGCGGACGCCATTCCCCGACACTTCGGCCCGGCCTCCGTCGGCGTTGTAGAGCTGCATCCGTGCGCCTTCGGGCGTCACGCCGTACAGGATCAGCCCGTCGGCGCCCGCCCCCATGTGCCGATCGCACATCGCGCGGGCCAGGGCGACCGGGTCGCGATCGGCGATCGCGGTCCGCTCCATCAGGAGAAAATCATTGCCGTAGGCCTGGCTTTTGATGAACGGGAGCATGGGACTCGAAATCCAGTCTGCGCGCGCCAGGCGATACGGCCGGCGCAGGGCCAGGGGCCCTTCCTACTTCCTGCAGAACGCCAGCAGGTGCCAGCCGAACCGCCGGACCAGTCCGCGCGGCAGCGCGTTGAAGGTGCCGACGAACAGCCTGTTGTACACTGCGCCTTTCCAGCCGCCATGGAGCCGCGATTCCACCGGAAACCGCTCGGGCACGAGGCGAACGGCGTGGAAACCGGCCAGCAGGCTGCGGAACTCTCCGGCCGAGTACTTCCGGAGAACGGGAGCGTCTTCGTGCTCGAGCGGAACCTTCATCAGTTTCGACAGCGCGTTCAACCAGGAGATCCGGTTGTACACCTGGAAGACGGCGTCGCCGCCCGGCTTCAGGACGCGGCGGCACTCCTCGACCAGCCGTCGATCGTCGGCAGTGTACTGCACAACGCCGTGGGCGTACACCAGATCGAACGTGTTGTCGGAAAACGGCAGCGCCTCGGCATCGGCCACGACGAACGTTCCGGCGAGCTGCTGCAGCGCGAAGTTCCGGCGCGCAAGCGCGATCGCCGACGGCGCCAGGTCGACGCCGGTGGCCTGCGCCCCGCCGCGCGCGAACCTGGCCAGGTCGACCGCCGCGCCGCATCCGACCTCGAGCACCCGACGCCCGCGATAGCCGTCGAAGTCGACGAGGTGCAGCAGGTGGTGCAGCTTTTCGAAGTGATACTGGTCCAGATCCTGAAAGAATCCCGCGGAGCCGACGGGGTGCCGGGTAATCTCGAGATCGTGGATGTGCCGATCCCAGTACTGTCGGACTTGATCGATGGCAGACACGGACGACAGTATAGCTGGATCCGTCCTTCCCACCAGCGTCCCCGCGCGTGCGGTCGGGGATCGGAAGGGACACCGATGAACCGGACGCGCAAGGCCGGCGGAGATCTCGGATGATGCAGCGCGATCTGTCACGGCTGACCGGCACGCCGTTCGACCTGCTGGTCGTCGGCGGGGGCGTCTACGGCCTTGCCGCCGCCTACGACGCCGCCCAGCGCGGCCTCCGCGTCGCGCTCGTCGAGCGAGGCGACTTCGGCAGCGGCAGCTCGTTCAATCATCAGAAAACGGCGCACGGCGGGCTGCGCTACCTCCAGACGGGCGACGTCAGGCGCGCGCGGGAGTCGGTGCTCGAGCGCCGGACGCTGGCCCGCATCGCGCCCCATCTGCTGCATCCGCTCGCCTTCGTGCTGCCGACGGTCCGCTCGCCCACGGCCGGCCGGCTGGCGCTGCGGACCGGATTCCTCCTGGATCGGATCGTGGCCCGCGACCGCAACGTCGGCCTTCCCGCCGCGCTGCGCCTGCCGGCCGGACGGGTCATCTCCCGGGACGACTGTCTCCGCCGGTTCCCGGGCGTGCGCCGGAAGGGGCTGACCGGCGCCGGTCTCTGGTACGACTATCAGATGTCCGATGCCGAGCGGCTGACGATGGCGATCGCCGTGGCGGCCGAAGGCCATGGCGCCGTGCTCGCCAACCACGCGGAGGCGATCGCCCCCCGCCGCGAGCAGGGCCGGATCACCGGCATGACCGTCCGCGACGCCCTCAGCGGATCCACGCTGGAGGTGGCGGCGCGCGTCATCCTGAACGCCGCCGGCGCCGGTGCCGGCCCCCTCATGGCGGCCTGCGGCGTGGCGCGGCCGGTGCCGCTCGTCCAGGCCATGAACTTCGTCACCAGCCGCGACGCGACCGATGCGGCGCTCGGAGCCCGCTCCCCCTCGGGCCGCCACCTGTTCCTCGTGCCGTGGCGCCGGCACGCACTGATCGGGACGTGGGAGGCGGGCGTCACCTGCCAGCCGGATGCCCGGATCACCTCCGCGCAGGTCGCGGCGTTCCTGGCCGAGATCAACCAGGCCTTCCCGGCGCTCGATCTGGCACCGGGCGAGATCCGGATGGTTCACCGCGGCGTCGTCCCGGCAGAGGTCGCGGCCGACGGCAGGGTGTCGCTCCGCGGACGCCACGAGATCCGCGATCACGCGCAGGACGGTGCGAACGGACTGGTCACCGTGATCGGTGTCAAGTACACGACCGCGCGCGCGGTGGCGCAGGAGGCGATCGACGTGATTGTCGGCAGACTGGGCGGGCCGGCGGCCGCCTGCCGGACCGCGGTCGTGCCGCTGCCGGGCGGCGAGATCCCCGACGCCGGCGCCGTGCGCGAACAGGTCCGGGCGGCGGCGCGCGATCGCCTGCCGCCGGAGGTGCTCGCCCACCTGGTGGACGCGTACGGCGCGCGCGCGCAGGCCGTGGTGGATCTCCTGTCCGAGCAGGCCGCCTGGGCCGAGCCGATCGGCGGCACCCATCCGGTGATCGCCGCCGAGCTCATTCACGCCGTGCGGTACGAAATGGCCTGCACGCTGACCGACGCGCTGGTCCGGCGCACGGGACTCGGCGCGGACGGCTTCCCGGGAGAGGCGGCAGCCGGCGCGGCCGCGCGCCTCCTGGCCGCCGAGCTCGGCTGGGACGCCCCGCGCGTCGCGCGGGAGCTCGCCGCGCTGCGCGCGTTCTACGAGCCGCTGGAGATCCCTACCCCCCTTGCGGCACCTTGAAGGCGTTGAACACGTAGGTGACGCCGGTCGTGAAGCCGAAGCTCGGGTCCTGGGGCGTCATCCCGAACAGCACCCCCGCGTCGAAGCGGATCGGCCCGTGCGTGTAGCGCGCGCCCAGGCGCAGGCCCGACTCGCTGTCCGTGCCGGGCAGCGCCACCGGCCTGGTGTTGGCCCGGCCGTTGATCTCCCCCACCATGTCGTAATGAGCCGTGATGGCGCGCACGAACGACAGGCCGTAGGTCAGGACATCGTTCTGACTGTTGCCGTTCGTGGGATCGCCGAGGATCCCGACACCGAGATTGCCGGCGATCCGCACCGACTGCACGGTCTTGCCGACCAGCAGGCTGGCGTAGAAGTCGGTCGTATCCAGCCCCAGCCCGCTCTGGTTGGAGGCGTTCGGCAGCTTCGTCGCGAACCGGACGCCGAACGCCGGCCGCCTGGCGGTTTCCGCCAGCACCCGCACCTTGGTGGCGACCACCAGGTCTTCCACGTCGGAGGTCGAGTTCCCGGTGAAGTTCAACTGGTCGGACAGTGGCGCCGGCTGGCGCGACGTGATGGAGAGCTGCTGGTACGGGGCGCCGTAGAACTCCAGCTCGGCGATCGAGCTCAGGCCGAAGAACAGGCCGAGCGTCGGCACGGCGATCTGATTCCCCTCGAGCCCGGACACGGGATACACCTGGTTGTGATTCCAGTCGAAGCCGCCCTGCACGAGGATCTGCCCGGCCGGAATCGTCTGCGGATCCTCGGTCACGAGCGGGCGCTGCTGCGCCGCGGCCCGGCCGCACAGCGGCAGCAGCCAGACGGCCAGCGCGAGCGCCGCCGCCGGCATCCGCGATCTCCGCAGGCGGCGGAACAGGGTCGGGGGGATGGTCGGCATGAGAGATGTCTGCACGGGTTCGTTCCCTTTCTCGTCGTGCGCCCGCAGCCCTAGCGGCTGTCGAGCAGCAGGGTCACCGGGCCGTCGTTGACCAGGTGCACCTGCATCATGGCCTGGAACTGTCCGGTGCCGGTGGTGAGACCGGAGTCGCGCAGGCGCCGGACGACCTCCTCGTAAAGCTGGCGGGCGGCCTCGGGCGGCGCGGCCGCGGCAAAGGACGGCCGCCGCCCCTTGCGGCAGTCGCCGCAGATCGTGAACTGCGAGACGAGGAGCACGGCGCCGCCGATCTCCGTCACGGACAGGCTCATCTTCCGGTCGGAGGCGGCCGGATCCTCGAACACGCACAGGTCCCGGATCTTGTCGGCCATGTACGCCGCGTCCGCCGGCCCGTCCTCCCGCGCGACGCCGAGCAGCACCAGCAGGCCGCGTCCGATTTCCCCGACCGTGCGGCCGTCGACCTCGACGTGCGCGCGGGCCACCCGCTGGACGACCGCCTTCATGCGCGGTCGGACGGCCCGGCGGGCTCGCCAGAGCCCCGGATCGCACCCGACGCGACGACCCGTGCGCGCAGGTCGGCCGGGGGGTTCAGGCGGACGTCGAGGAGGTGGCGCGGCGCGACGTTGCCGAGCGCCTTCAGCATGGAGTGCTTCACGCCCGGGTGCTCGCGCTCGAGATCCAGCAGGAGCCGTTTGATGCGCTGCCGCTGCAGGCTCAGGTCCCCGCACGCCGGACAGCAGCACCCGACGATCGGCAGGCCGCATTCCCGCGTATAGGCGCGCGCCTCGCTCTCGGCGACGTACGCCAGCGGCCGGATCACGACGTGCGCGCCATCATCGGACACCAGGCGCGCGGGCATGGCCTTCAGGGACCCGGCGAAGAACAGGTTCAGGAGCAGCGTTTCGATGAAGTCGTCCGCGTGATGGCCCAGGGCGATCTTCGTGGCGCCGACCTCCCGCGCGAGACGATAGAGCACGCCGCGGCGCAGCCGGGCGCACAGCGAGCAGGGGGTCGCATTCGCCGCCAGCAGATCGTCCATCACTTCGCCGATCTGCGTGTGCTCGATCCGGCACTCCCAGCCGCGCGCACGGCACGTCTCCATGATCACGCCGTGCTTGTACTCCTTGTAGCCGGAATCGACGTTCACCGCGACGAGCGAGAACCGGATCGGCGCCCGCTGCTGCAGGACGTCGAGCACCTGCAGCAGGGCCCAGCTGTCCTTGCCGCCCGACAGGCCGACCATCACGCGATCGCCGTCTTCGATCAGATCGAAGTCCGTGATGGCTCTGGTCGTCTTGCGGGCGATCTGCGCTTCGAGTTCGGTGCGATACGGCATGAGCACGGCGACCGCACCCTGAACGAAGGCGGCGGCGCTCCTAGATTATACGAGCAGCAGCTGTTGGACGGCGTGGTCCCACGTGAAGCGCGCGGCGGTCTGCGCGGCCGCTTCGCCCATGCGGACGGCAGCCGGCCGATCCCCGGCCAGCCTGGCGAGCGCGCGGGCCAGCGGCTCGGCCGCCGGCTCACAGACGAGCCCGGTCCGGCCGTCCTCGACCAGCTCAGCGGCCCCACCGCTGTCGGCACAGGTGACGACCGCCTTGTGCGAGGCGAACGCCTCGATGGTCACGAAGCCGTAGTCTTCGTCGAACGGCGGGAAGCAGACCGCGCGGCAGCGCGCCAGATGATCGAGCAGCGCGGCCTCGCCGATGCTCCCGACGAGCGTCACGCGCGACTCGAGCCCGAGTTCGCGGACCAGCGCGGTCAGCCGGCCCGCCTCCTCCCCGTCGCCGGCGATCACGCACCGCACCCCGCCGGCGGCCGGCCTGGCGAGCGCCTCGATCAGCAGATCGAGCCGCTTCAGGGGCGTCAGCCGCGAGACCGCGAAGATGTAGTCGCCGTAGTCGTCGCAGCGATACGGACGAGGAGGCGCCGGAGGATACAGGACGTCGGCCGGCACGCGCAGCCACCAGTCGACGCGGCGGCGGATCGTCTCCGACTGGACGAACAGCCGGGTCACGTTGCGACGCAGCAGGTGCCGGTCGGCCGCGTGGATGAGCGTGCGCCGGACCCGCTCCTTCACGCCGGCGCGCCACGAGAGCGAGGCGCTGAACCGCGGCCACTGGTCGTAATACTCCCGCATCGTATGGTTCAGCCAGCAGACGTGCGCCGGATGCCGGACGGCATAGCTCGGGTAGCGGAGGCTGATGACCTGATCGATCGGGCCGCCCGGCGCCATGCCGACGTCCGTCAGCCACGTCGCCAGGTATGCCGCCGCCTGCCGGCCGAACCGGTTCTGGGGCGTGATCAGCAGATCGGACTGATGCCCGCGCTCGCCCAGCGCGCGCACGAGCGCGCGCGCCAGCACGAGGTGCCCGCCCTCGGCGAACGGCGGACTCGACGTGACGACGGCGATGCGGCTCATGAGGCGGGCGTGGCCTTCCGGTGGCCGACGATCCGGGCCGGCACGCCGGCGGCGATGGCATACTCGGGCACCGAGTCGCGGACGACGGCCGCCGCACCGATGACGGCGTGGGCGCCGATGGTCGTGCCGTCGAGAATCTTGACGCCGGCGCCGGTCCACACCCCTTCGCCGATCGTGACGCCGGCCGACCGGCGCGCCTGCGACAGCACCGTGGCGTCCGGATCCGCGAACTCGTGGTCGCCGCCGATCACGTACGTGTAGGCGGCCAGCAGCGTGTGCGGGCCGATCGCGACCCGGCTGGCCGAGAAGACCTCGCAGTTGAACCCGATGTTCGCGCCGTCCCCGATGACGATGTCGCCGTTCTTGCAGGACAGGATGCTGTTGCGGCCGATGAACACGCCGTCCCCGATCGCAATCCCGGCGTTGTCGTCCCCCTTGGCATCGAGCAGGCAGTTGTCATCGATGACGACATTGCTCCCGATCCGGATCTTCGCCGGATGCCGGAGCACGACGTTCTGGCCGAAGACGACGTTGCGGCCGCAGGCGCCGAGCAGACCGGAATACAGCCGCTTGCGGAGGACCAGACCGAGCGCGCCCGGCACGGCCTGGCATACCAGCATCGTCAGCTCGTAGCGAAGGAGCGGTCCCCAGCCCGGCCGGCCGACGACCAGCCGCGCGTACTTGTCGCGCAGCGACCGGCGCGCATCGAACAGATCCTCCTGCGCCTTCGGGATGTCGTGTTGCTGCCCGGTCATCGTCACAGCCAGCCTGCCTGCCCGTACCAGTCGAGCGTCCGGCGGATGCCTTCCCGGAGCCCGACGGCCGGCGCATAGCCGAGCGCCTGCCGCGCCCGGCTGATGTCGAACGCGCGGCTCTTCGTGAAGAAGTCGACCCGCCGCCGGTACAGGGGCGGCTCCACCCGCAGCGGGACGCAGACCGCCTCGCAGGCAGCCCCGATCAGCCAGAACGGCCAGACCGGCAGGTGCAGCCGCGGCGGCGCCACGCCTGCCTCGTCGGCGATCAGCCGCACGAGCTCGTTGAGCGACGTGACTTCGCCGCCCGCCAGGATGTACGTCCGCCCGGCAATGCCGGGCGTCTCGCCGCACAGCCGGAAGCCTTCCACGAGGTCGTCGATGTAGGTCAGATGGTAGTAGATGTCGCCCCGTCCGAGCGTCACGAACCGGCCACGGACCACGCCGCGGAACAGCTTCAGGAGGCGGCGGTCGCCCGGGCCGTAGATGCCGGTCGGGCGGACGATGACGAGGTCGAGCCCCGTGCGGGCGGCGGTCTCGCGGGCCAGCGCCTCGCCGGCCAGCTTCGTCTGCTGGTAGACGTCACCGGGGCGGAACGGGGCGTCCTCGCCGACCGGCGGACGCTCGATGTCGCCGTGCACGCCGACCGTGCTGCAGTGCACGAACCGGGGCACGCCGGCGTCGGCCGCCGCCTGCATGAGGGCGCCGACCGCCTCCGTGTTGACCGCGCGATAGACGCTCGGCGGGATGCCGGCCTGCCGGTACGCGGCCGCGAGGTGGTACACGACGTCGCAATCGGCGACGGCCCGCCGCAGCGAGGCCGGATCGCTCAGGTCGCCGGTCACCAGCTCGACGCCGGCCGCGACGAGATCGCCGGCGCGGTCCGGCTGACGCACCAGTCCCCGCACGCGGTAGCCGTGCCCCGCGAGGGTCCGGGCCAGATGTCCGCCGGTGAAGCCGGTCGCGCCGGTGACTAGGACCTGCATCGCTCCGCCATCACCGTGACCGGCGAGCCGAACAGCCGGAGCAGACCGAGACGTGCGAGCCCCGCCTCGATGCGCTCGGTCGCCCGCCGCGAGCCGAGCGCTTTATGGAACGCAATCGGCAGCACGAACTGCCGGTGGACCGCCGTCACCCGGAAGCCGCAGGTCTCGAGCTCGCGGGCGACGGCGCCGTGGCGGAACACGCGATACGGCTCGGCGCTCCGCCGGAGGCGATAGCCGATCCGCCTGCCGAGCGACTGCAGCAGCGCGGCACTCGCCGCGGCCGGATAGTCGAAGACGACGCGGTGGCGCGTCACGCGACAGAGCTCGCGAAGACAGACGCGCCAGTCGGGCGTGTGCATCAGCACGCGCAGGCTGATCGCGGCGTCGACCCCCTGATCGGGAACGGCCAGGGCGTGCGCGTCCCCCTCCCGGAACTCGATCTCGACGCCGTTCGCCACCGCGCGCGCCTGCGCCACGCGCAGCATCTCGGCCGAGGCGTCCAGCCCGACCACCCGGGCGCCGGCCCTGGCGAGCGTCAGGGCGGCCCGGCCGGTGCCGGTGCCGACGTCCAGTACGGCCTGCCCCCGGATGTCACCGAGGAACGCGAGGAGCACGCGCTGCTGCTCCTCGAGCAGCAGCTGGCCGATCGGCCCTCCGAAGCGGACCCGATCGAAATTCTCCGCCATCTGCGGGTCGGCGTAGACGGTGTAGCTGTAGTGATCCCTCACGCGGGATCCTTGGCCAGCTCGGGGGCCTGCGGCCGCAGCAGGCGCGCACAGGCGTCGCGCGTCCGCTCGAGGTACGCCGCGTACGTGTACTTCGTCTCGGCGAGATCGCGCGCCCGCCCGCCCACGCCGCCGGCCAGGCTCGCGTCGTTGAGCACCGCCAGGATGCCGCGGGCGAAGTCCTCGGGCGTCGGCTCGGTCAGCACGGCCACGTCATCGTTGAGCACCTGCGTATGCGTCAGCAGCCGCGTGGCGACGATCGGACGCCCCGACCGCAGATACTGATAAATCTTCAGCGGCGTGTTCGTCCCGCGCGACCGCGGCGACACGAGCGCCGTCGCCGCCTCGAGGAAGGCCGGGATCTCCGGGGCCGGCCGCTGACCGGCCAGCAGGAACACCGGCTCGACTCCAGCCGCCCGCATCTGGAGGCGGAGCTGCTCCACCTGATCCGGCTTGCCGCCGGCCAGGAGGAAGCGGACATCCGGCCTCGCGGCCGCCACGTGCCGCGCCGCCGCCAGGAGGAGGTCCAGCCCCTGGTAGGCTTCGAGCGTCCCCGTGTACAGCACCACCGGCGTGGAGGGCGTCAGGCCGAACTCCCGGCGCACCGCCGCCACCGCCTCCGGGGACACCGGGGCATCCGTCGGGCCGGGCGCGTTCTCGATGAGCACGGTCTCGGCCTCCGGCGCGATGGCACGGACCGTTTCCGCCAGGTGCGGACAGATGACGATGATCACGCGCGAGGCGCGGATCAGGAGGCGCTCGACCCCGGTGAAAATCCGCCGCAGCACGCGCGAGCGGCTGAACGCGAAGTTCGTCAGCTGCTGCGGCAGGCTCGAGTGCATGTCGTAGAGATGCGGCACGCGCAGCATCGCCGCGATCGTGATGCCGATGAGCGCCCCCTCTTCGTGCGAATGCACGGCATCGTAGCGCTCCCGGAACACGCGCCGGACGACCGTGATGGTCAGGAGCGCATCCAGCGGCAGCTTGGCGGCCGACGGTCCGATCCGGGCGTGGCGGACCAGCGGCGGCCGGGCGCACCGGAAGACCCGGAGCCCCGGCATCGAGACGTCCTGGCCGAATGGATACGTGACGAGGTCGACCGTGTGGCCGAGGTCCGTCAGCGCCCGAATCCGGTGGTACTCGCTGAACGGGGTCCCCCGCGGCTCGAAGAACGGCTCGGGGGCGATCATCAGAATGTGCATGCCGGAGTCTGTCCCGCTGCCGGCGGGGACGCGGGTCGACGGATGTGCGCGACGCAGGATGAGACCGCAGCCGATTATAGAGGAGCCCCGGCGAAAGATCAACGTAACCCGCAGCATTCGCCAGACTTCCAGCCGCGGCGCCTCCCGTCCGGCGCGACGTGTCCACCGGCCACGCCGGACTGTCGGCCCCCCGACCACTCGCGCGATGGGGATTCCGTGAAAACCCGGCCATTCCCCGATGTCATGGAGCCGGGCACAGGCTTTGCGACCGCAACCGGCATGATCTGTTTGTCCCACGCGGCGGCGAAGGAGGCCTGATGTCCATCGTGTCCACCCAGTCGGCGAGCAGCAGCGTCCAGACGCTGGCGCAGACTGTGCTCCAGCAATTCGATCTCAATGGCGACGGTCAACTGTCAGCCTCGGAGTTCAGCCAGTTTCTGACCAGACTCATCGACAGCCTGGCGGGAGGCACGGCGGCCGGCCTGAGCGCGCTGTCCGCCTCGTCCACGCCGCCCGGGTCGTCGACGCCGACCGCCGCCGCCACCGCGCCCCTGACGAGCCTCACGAGCCCGACGTCTTCGTCGCCGTCCTATGCCTTTGCCGGCTTCGACGCGTCGCGCGCGCAATCGGCCGCCGGTTCCCTGAAGTACGACGCCTACGCGGTACTGCAGAAGTTCAACCCGGCCGATCCGACCTCCATGCAGCAGGCCTATCAGCAACTGAATCAGATGCACCCGGGCCAGTACACGCTGGACTCGAGCGGCAACCTGATGCTCACCGGGGACGCCGCCGGCTACATCGGTGCCCGGCCGCTCGGCTACGACGGCACGAGCTGGAACACGTCGGGCGGCTGGCAGTGGCAGTGGTTCGCCTACAACGGCGCCCACCCCGGACCGAGCGGCGAGACGTCGTAGATCCCGCAGCGTGGGGTGCGCAGGCGCCCCACCTCCCCGCGGCACTTCCCTCCAGGCGCCATCCAGCCGGCGCGCGACATGGCGCGCGTCGGGTTGGACAGCATCGCCGGCCGATGGTACACTGGCGCCGCGATCTTGACAGTTCAGTCACACCCCGTTCGTCGTTCCCGGTCCATCGGTCACTCAACGCCTCGGCTCCGGATCCGCCTGTGCTGCGGGGGCGACGTGCGGCATTTCATCTGCTGATGGTCAGTTCCGCCGTCACGACACCCAGGGAGCATCCGGGGCGCTCGCTCCTGCTTGGCTCCGCGAAGGTCGTCGTCAGTCTCGGCCTGCTGGCGCTGCTCCTGGCGCGCGCCAACCTCGCCCAGCTCTGGGGACAGGTGCGCCGGGCGGATGTGAGCTGGCTCGCGGCCGCCCTGGCGGTCTACCTGATCATGACGCTCGGCGGGGTCTGGCGGTGGCGGCTGCTGCTCTCGGCGCAGGGGGTGCGGGTGTCGTTCCGGACGCTGCTGACCTCGTACGTCGTCGCGCTCTTCTTCAACAATTTTCTGCCGAGCAACGTCGGCGGCGACGTGTATCGCATCGCGGACACGGCGCGTCCGGCCGGGTCCAAGACGCTCGCCGCGACCGTCGTCCTGGTCGATCGGGTGCTCGGTCTGATGGCGCTGGTGCTGGTCGCCTCGGTCGGGGCGACGCTGGCCCGCCTGCTCGCACGCAACCTGCTGCCGATCTCGCCGGTCTGGCTGTGGACGGCCTGGGGCGCGGCCGTCGTGGCGACGGCGGTCGTGTTCCTGACGCCGGCCGGCTTCACCCGCATCCTGAGGCCGCTGACGATCATCCATCCCGAGTGGGTCGGCGAGCGGATCGCGGGGATCGAGAAGGCGCTCAGACGGTTCCGCGAGCGGTTGCGCGCGGTCGGCGGCTGCTACCTGATGGCGGTCTTCATTCAAGCAGCATTCGTGGTCTACTACGCCGGCGTCGCGAGAGCCCTCCACGTCCCGATTGCGACGTGGGACCTGGCCGTCATCGTCCCGCTCACGTTTCTCCTGCAGCTGATTCCGATCTCGCTCAACGGCTTCGGCGTCCGCGAGGCGGCGTTCTCGTTCTTCTTCACGAGACTCGGCCTGCCGCTCGCTTCCGCGCTCGCGGTCTCCCTGGTGGGCGCCGGCCTGATGATGCTCTTCTCGCTCTCCGGCGCGCTCGCCTACGTCACCCGCGGCCCGGTCGTCGCCATCGCCCCCGCCGACTGACGCCCCTCGATGTGCGACCGGCGCCCGTCACGGACCGCCCCGCGGCGCACCCTCCGGCGCCGGCACGAGATCGGCCGTCAGCGTGAGGAACACCCCCAGATAGCGCGGATCCGTCGACGTCGGATCGGTCAGCGCCGGCACGAAGCCGTTCGTGGTCGACACCGACAGCAGGTAGCTGTCGCTCCGGTGCGCGTAGACGCCCGGGGCCGACAGCCACACGGTGGCCGGCACGCCCGCCTTGATCGCCGAGACCGAGGACGCCCCGTTGAGCGTGAGCGTGACGCGGTTCGCGATCGGCGCGCTGAGCTGCACGCCCAGACGCGCGATCGGCCGGTCGGTCCGCACGATGATGTCGGCCCGCGCCTGGCCGGCGACCCAGATGCCGCCCACCTCCGGCGGGTAGGCATTCCGATCCAGCAGGTACAACAGGATGGTCGGACTCGTGCTGTAGAAGAGATGGGATCGCGAGCGATCGAGATTGATCGGCAGGTCGTTCACCATCGTCAGCTCGACCGGGAGCAGCCGCAGCAGGCCGTGATCCGGAAACTGATAGACGTACTTCGACGCTACGAACGGATTCACCAGGATCTGGGCGATGAACGCCGCCCCGCCCACCCAGGCCGCCAGCGCCGGCACGACCGACGCCAGCGGCGGGGTCATGAAGAAGAGCGCCGGGTACAGACTGAGGAAGTACCGGTTGCCAGGCGGACCGCCCCCGCCGCCCCACGTGTACGGCAGGTAGATCAGGATGATGACCGCCGAGGCGGCCACGGTCAGCAGCACGAACAGGTGCCAGAGGCGCCGTTCGCGTCCGGCCATGGCCCAGAGCACGATGACGACCAGCCCCGGGAAGTAGTACGGCATGAAACCGGCGTCGCGTCCGACCAGGAAATAGCCGGCATTGCGGGCGAGCTGCGGCCAGAACTTCGGCGTCTCCACGACCTGCTGTGTGTCGGCGCTGTTGGTGCTCATCGAGATGCCGGTCCGGTCGAACGTGGCCGACGGGTTCTGGTCCGGAAACGTCCCGTAAAAGGTCCGGCGATCGCCCCCCTGGTAGTTGAATTCACCGGTCACCAGCGCATTCACCCCGAAACAGGCGCTCGTCACCGCCACGAAGAGCGCTCCGACCAGGAAGCCGCGGATCCACCGCCGGCGGGTCCACAGCAGCAGCACCACCGGCGTCGCCAGCAGGGCGTTGGTCGGCTTCGAAAAGGTCGCCAGGCCGAGCAGGACCGCCGCCAGCAGGTCGCTGTTCGGCCCGCGCAGGAACGCCGCCCAGCGGCCGGGGCGGGGCGGCGCCACCTCCTTGTAGAACCAGAGGAAATACGCGAAGAACACGGCCGAGAAGTTGAACATCTCGGACGTCAGCCAGAGGGCGTAGATCGGGACGATGGAGGCGCCGACGAAGCCGAGCGCGAACAGCAACGCCGCCGGGCCGGGCGACCGCGCCGCCAGGAAGTAGTAGCCGCAGACACACACGCCGGCCAGCAGCAGCACGTGAAACAGCAGCATGCCGTTCAGCCCGAACAGCCAGACGAACGGCGCCACGGCCAGCGGGTAGATGAAGGCCTTGCCGAAGTACAGACGGTTGGCGGGATCGGGCGGATGGACGATCTGCACGAAGGGCCAGCGGCCGGTGAAGTGCAGGCGGATCTCGGTGCCGCGCTTGAGGAAGATCCCTTCGGGGCCGCCCCGGTAGAAGCGGTAGAACTGCTCCAGATCGGTCCGATCGAACGACATGTTGTGGTCGTACGCCAGGCTGATCGCCATGGCGACGTACGTCGATTCGTCGCCCTTCGGGCTGTAGGTCGCGCGGACGACGTTGACCGACAGGGCGGCGCTGCAGGCGAGGGCGAGCAGCACGATGGCGACGACCGCACCGGCACCCGGCCGGCGGCGCGGGGCGGGCGCGGGCTCGTCGCCCGACGAAGATGCGCCGTACGGCAGCATTCGCACATAATACGATACAGTCCGATGCGCGCGTATTCAGAGAACACCCGATGAACGGACACGGGACGCACGTCCCGTTCAACGAACGCGGAGGCCCGCTCCGGGGGCTGCTCGACCTCGCCGCGGGCCGGTATCCGGCGTTCCTGTTCGGCGGCCCCATCGACGGCTTCCTCCCCGTCTTTCACTTTCACGGGGTCACGCCGGAATGGCTGGAGCCGCGGCTGCAGTACCTGGCGGACCACGGGTACCGCACCGTCACGTCCGACGCGATCGCGCGGCTGGCGATCGACGGGGTGCACCCGGGGCCGAATCGCGTGGCGCTCTGCTTCGACGATGCCTGGGCGAGCCTGTGGACCGTGGCGGCCCCCCTGCTGAGGCGGTTCGGATTCACGGCGATCGCCTACGCCATTCCGGAGCGGATCGGTGACGCGCACACGACCCGCCCGACGCTGGACGACGGGGTGGCCGATGCCGGGGCGGCCGATCGCTCCCGGGAGCCGTTCGTGACCTGGCCCGAGCTGAGGCGACTGCACGACGCCGGAACGATCGACGTCCAGGCGCATACCTGGTCGCACGCAATGATCTTCTGCGCCGACCGCCTGACCGGGTTCGTCACGCCGGAGTACGCGGCCTCTCCCCTGCTCGCGCGGCCCCTCCTGTCGGTCGACGGCCGGTCGCGTTTTCAGGAGGTGGCGGAGCTCGGGGCGCCGCTGTTCGTGCAGCGATCGCGGATGTCCGACGGCTTGCGCTTCCTCGTGCATGAGCCGATCCGGCAGCGCACGATCGAGCACGTGGCGAGCCACGGCGGGGCGGCGTTCTTCGAACGGCCCGGCTGGAAGCGTGAGCTGGCGCGGCTCGTGTCCGGGCAGACGCGCGGGCGGCACGAGACCCCGGAACAGCGGGAGCGCGCCATTCTCGACGAGCTCGACCGGTGCCGGGCGGTCCTGACCGAGCGTCTCGGCTCGGCCGGGATCCGTCACATCTGTCTGCCCTGGGGCGTCGCCGGCGACGTCACGCGCCAGGCGCTCCGGGCGACCGGGTACCGGACCGCGTTCTCGAATCAGATGAAGGGCTCCTGGGCGGTGCGGGCAGGCGATGATCCGTACCGACTGAAACGTCTCAACAGCAAATATCTCTTCCGGCTCCCGCGCCGCTCCCGGAACAGCTCGACCGGTCGTGCCTGACATGCCTCCCGCCGCTCCCCTCCCGTTTCCCGACGACGTGGCCGTGGCGATCGTCTCGCACAACTCGCGCGACCGGCTGGAGGGCGCCCTCGCGTCGCTGCGGGACGCCGGCTGTCCGGCGTCCCGCATCATGGTCGTGGACGTGGCGAGCACCGACGGCACCGGCGAATGGCTGTCGCGCGAGTGGCCCGACGTCAGGCAGCGCCGGCTGCCGCGGAACGACGGGCCGAGTCCCGGCCGGAACGTCGGCATCCGGGAGGCGCCGCTTCCGTACGTGTTCCTGATGGATGCCGACGTGGTGCTGCGGCCCGACACCGTGCAGCGGCTCCGGGCCGCCATGGCGGGCGACCCGGCGGCGAAGGTCGGGAGCCCGATCGTCGTCCATGCGAGCCGGCCCGAGATCATCCAGTACGCCGGCGGCGGCCTTCATTTCATCTGCGAGGCGGTCAACCCCTGGCTCGATCGGCCGCTCGCCGAGCACCCGGGGCGGCTGGCGGGCATCGGCGCCGCGCCGACCTGCGGCCTGCTGCTGGACCGGCAGGCCGCCATCGACGTCGGCCTGTTCGACGAGCGCTACTTCATCGGGAAGGAGGACGGCGACTTCTCCCACCGGATCACGCTGGCTGGCCACCGGATTCTGGAGGTGCCGGACGCCATCCTGCTGCACCACAGCCGGGCGCGCGGGACGTGGCTCTTCTACTATCAGATCCGCAATCGCTGGCACTTCATGCTCAAGAACTACGAGCTGCGGACGCTCGTGGCGCTGATTCCCGTCCTGCTCGTCCACGAGCCGCTGCAGGCCGCGGTCCTCGTGGCCAAGGGGCACGGCCGCACGTATCTGCGGGCGATCGGGGGGCTGTTCGCCATGCTGCCGGCGCTGCCGGCCGACCGGGCGCTGACGAGGCGGATCCGCGTGCGGCACGATGCGGCGCTGCTGCGCGACGACCCGCTCGTCGTTCGCGACGACCTGGCCGGCCAGCCGCTCGTGCGCGCCGGCAAGCGCGCGTACGAGCGCGCCTTGCGGCTGTACTGGCGGCTCCTGACACGGACGATCCTCGCGCCATGACCCGGCCGCGCGTGCTGCTGCTGACGACCTACTTCCACCCGGTGCTCGGCGGCGTCGAGACGAACGCCCGGCGCCTGGCGGCCTTCCTGCAGCGGGACGGGTTCGACGTCCTCGTCGTCACGAAGCGGGTCGGCCGCGACGTGCCGGTCGAGGATCTGGTCGACGGCGTCCCGGTGCTGCGGGTCCCCCCGTCCGGCGAACGGTCGCCCGCCGGCAAATGGCTGATGCTGCCGTTCGCGTTCGTCGCGCTCCTGCGCCTGCGCCGGCGCTTCGATCTCATCTGCTGCATCGACTATCGCGGCGTCGGACTGGCGGCCGCCGTGGCCGGCTGGCTGCTCGGCCGGCCGGTCGTCGTGCAGGCCGGCACGACCGGCGTGCTGTCCTGCGCCAACTGGAATCCCGCGCTCATCCGCTGCGGACTCTCCCCGCGGAGCCGCGTCGCCGCCTGGCTGAAACGGCCGCTGCGCGCGCTGTATGCGTCGGCCACCGCGTTCCTGTGCATCTCCCGGGAAATCGAGCGCGAGGCGATCGCCTGCGGCGTGCCGCCCGACCGGGTGCACTACCTGCCGCATTCAATCGACGTGGCCGAATTCCGCCCCCCGGCTCCCGGTGAGCGCGAGGCGATCCGCGCGGAGGAAGGCTGGCCGCCCGACCGGCCGATCTGCCTGTTCCTGGGACGCCTGAGCCTGGAAAAAGGCATTCTGGACCTGCTCGAAGCCTGGCAGCGGCTCGACCGCCCGCAGGCGCTGCTGGTCGTCGTCGGCCCCGACATGCCGGGTCATCCGTGGGACGCCGGTGTCCGCGCGCGCGACTTCGTGACGAGCCACGCGATGGCCGACCGGGTGCGCTTCACCGGCCCGCGCCAGGACACGGCCCGGCTGCTGCGGGCGGGCGATCTCTTCGTCCAGCCGTCGCACTTCGAGGCGTTCGGCATCTCGGTGCTCGAGGCGCTCGCGACCGGTCTGCCGGTCGTCGCGTCCCGCGTCGGCGGCATGGTCGACTACCTCGTCCACGAGGAGAACGCGCTGTTCTGCCCGCCCGAGCAGCCGGAGGGCTTTGCGGTGCAGATCAGGCGGCTGCTCGACGATCCCGGGCTCCGGGATCGCCTTGGCCGCGCGGGCCGGCTCACCGTGGAACGGTCGTTCAACGAGGCGGTGATGTTCGGCCGCACGGCGGCGATCTTCCAGGCGCTCATCGCGGGAGCTGGCCGATGACCGGACCGTCGGCCGGCCGCACGTGGCGCGATCTGGCCTGGAATCTCTTCTACTCCGGGCTGACGAACGGCAGCGCTGCGCTCCTGCTCATCCTGCTCATCGTCGCCGGTCGCACGCTCGGCGATGCCGAGTACGGCAAGTTCTCCTATGCCCTGGCGCTCGCGACGATCTTCGAGACGCTGATGGACTTCGGCCTCAACCAGGTGACCGTCCGCGCGATCGCGCGCGATCGCGCCCGGGCCGGGTCGGTGATGGCCAATGCGCTCGGGCTGAAGCTGATCTGGGCGGCGCTCGCCATGGTGGTGCTGTTCACGGTCGCGACGCTGCTGCGGCCCGAACCGGACGTCCGCCTGGCCTGCTATCTGCTCGGCGGATCGTCGCTCATCCGCTCCTACGTGCTGACCGTGCGCGGCGTCTTTCAGGGGCTCGAACGGTTCGGCTGGGAGAGCCTGATTGTCGGCGCCGACCGCCTGCTGCTCGTGGTGCTCGGGAGCAGCGCGCTGATGGCGGGTGCGGGCCTGCGCGGGCTGGCGCTGACGTTCCTGGTGTCGCGGGCCATCACGCTGGCCCTCGCCGCCCTGTTCGTGCGGGTGCAGATGGGATCGGTCGGCGTGGCCTTCGACCGGACGGTCTGGCGGGAGCTGCAGCGGGCCGCCGTCCCGTTCGGCGTCTTCATGATCATCCTGAATCTATACGCCTACATCGACACGATCCTGCTGGGCGTCATGCGGACCAACGTGGAGACCGGCTGGTACAGCGCCGCGTACCGGGTGTACGAAGGGCTGACGTACGCCCCGGCGCTCATCGCCGCGGTGCTGACGCCGCGCCTGTCGCAGCTGTTCGTCACCGACCTGCGGCACCACGGGCGTCTGGCCCGTCTCGCGATGGGCGTCTCGGTCGGACTGGCGATCGTCATCGGCGGCACCGGGTATCTGGTCGCGGCGCCGCTGCTCCGGCTGCTGTTCGGCAGCGCGTTCGTGCCGGCCGCGACCGCGCTGCGCATTCTGGCCGGCGGCGCCGTCTTCGTGTTCGCCATCTGGATCCTGCACGCCGTCGCCATCTCGGCCGATCGCGAGACGCTCCTGCTGAAGACCGGCGTGGTCGGCCTGGTCGTGAACGTCGGCTGCAACCTGTACCTGATTCCCCGCCTCGGCATCGACGGCGCGGCGTGGGCCACGGTTATCGGGGAGGCGATCAGCGCGGGGATGCTGATCGCGGGGCTGACGATCGGCGCGCCCGGCGCGCGCCGACGAATCTCCTCGTCCTGACCGGCGGGTCGCGCTCTCGCGGCGCGCCGGCCGTGCCTCCGGCTCCGCGGAAGCGGACGCCATCTCCGGCGTCGCGCGCGGCCGTCAGCGCCGGGGCCGTCTTCCCGCCTTCATCGATTCGGCGACCAGGATCGCCCGCGCCCGGAAGCGCAGCCGCGGGTTGCTCCGCCACTGGCGCAGTTCGCGCCGCAGCAGAAGCAGGCCCTTCCGCTCGCGCTCCGTGAGACCGCCGCCGTCGAGCCGGTCGATCGCCGCGAGTTCGAGGTCCGCCAGGCTGCTCCCCGGTTCGAGGGCGAGAAACGCCTGGTTCCTGCCGAACGGAATCATCGCGATCCCGGGCAAGGACATGAAGGTGGCGGGATTGACGATGATCAGCGCCTGCCGTGCACCGACGAGCACCAGATCGACATCCTTCGGGGGCTCTCGCCGGCGGGGCGCTGCGCGCTTCTCGAGCAGACGCACGATGGCCCACCCGATGTCGGGATCGATGCGCTGAAGGCCACGCACCACCGACTGGGGCAGCGTCAGCGCGACCAGCCGCGCGGGCTGGCCGAACTTCGAGGGCCGGCCCCGCGGCCGGG
>DATLRO010000087.1:0-27694 GCA_035534615.1 Vicinamibacterales bacterium | reverse complement strand
CGGTAAATTCAGAGATACGCGACGGTGAATTCAAAGATTCGCGGAGAAAGTGGAAAATTCCTCGCGGCCGGGGCGGATACAATAGGACTCGCATTTTCCCTCTTCATTCCGGTACCAGTCAGGAGGCCACAGCTCCATGCCAACGACACTGAAGCGGATGCTCGTCCCGGTCGACTTCAGCGACGCCTCGCGTGCGGCGCTGGCGCTGGCGACCGACCTGGCGTCGGCGCTCGGGGCATCGGTGGACGTGCTGCACGTCATCGATCTGCCCGGCCCGGCGCCGTTCGCCTCGGAAGGGTACGTGCCGGTCCCGGACGAGTACCGGGCCCGCGTCGAGCTCGACGTGAAAAGCCGGCTGACCGCGTGGCTGCGCTCGCCGGGCGGCACGATTCCGCTGAGCGAGCACGTGGTCCAGGGGAAGCCGTCGATCGAAATCGTGCGATACGCACGGGCGCATCACAGCGACCTGATCGTGATGGGCGTGCAGGGCGGCGGGAAGGTGCCGCACTGGCTGATGGGACGGGTCGCGGAACGGGTGGCCCGCTCTGCGCCGTGTCCCGTCGTCACGGTGCGCGGCCGCCAGTCCGGTCCGGAAGCGACGTCCTTCAAGGAGTGAACGCGCGGCCCGCGGCGCCGGGGCGTGCGGGCGGCGGATGGCGGGCCTGTCAGCGTTTCCGTCCGGGCTGCTCGCGACCGGCCGCCGGCGTCCGGGAGGACGCCGGGGCGTGACGATCGGAGCGCCCGCCGGTCATGGCGGCGAGGGCGCTGCGCGCCAGTTCGATCGCGTCGCGCCGGAAGCGCCGGAGCTTCTCCGCCCAGGCCGATCCGGGTGTCGCGCCAATCGATGCCGTCGCGCTCCCGTCGGCACTGCAGCGGATGCGCAGGAGACCTTCCACGCTCGAGCCCGCGATCGTGAACTCGAACACCACGTCGTCGTGCTCGACCTGGATCAGGGGCAGGGGCCCCGGCCGATCGTCGTCGATGCTCCGGGCCCGCATCGCTGCCCTCTTCTTTCCCGGTGAGTCAGGCTGAACGGAAGCCACAGCGCCCGACCATTCCGACCAGGGCCGATACGTCGAACGGTTTGGCCACCACGTGACGCGCGCCCCTCTGCAGCAGCGAGGCCGCTTCGTGGGCGCCCCAGTACGCGCTGATCATGATGACCGCGCAGCCCGGCCGCTGCCGCATCACTCTGGTCAACAGCTGCAGGCCGTTGCCGTCCGGCAGGCAGACGTCGAGGATCGCCACGTCGAGCGCCTCTTCGTGATTCGCCACGACCGGCCAGGCGTCGGCGAGCGCGCCCGCTTCCACCACGGCGTACCCCGCCGCGCGCAGACTCTCACCGACCGCCCAGCGCACCAGCGGCTCGTCATCGACGATCAGCACCCGCCTCGGTGGGACCGGCGAGGACTCGGTCATGGCTCGTTCCGGGGCCGGCTCGTGGACCTCTTCGCCTTCGCCGTCCGCGCGGGCCGCGGTGGCGCCGGCGGCTGCACCTTCCGGACGCTCGCAATGACAGCAAGAGCAATGCCGGCCGCCGTCGCAATCCGTTTTCCGGGAAAGGAACCGCCGAATCTGAGCGCCCCGGGCACTATTCCGCGCAGCGGTTGAAAGAATTCAGGCCGGCGCTCACACGACGACGGTGAATCGGCCGTGCCAGGTGTCGATCTGCGCGTTGTCGATCAGGCGGGTAGAACCGACGACGGCGGCCAGCAGCAGCAGCGCCGGGCGCTCGAGCCGGTCAACCGCCTCGAGCGTCTCTGCATCGACGAGCTCCGCGTAGTCCAGCGTCGCGAGCCGCTCCGTCCCGATGATCCGTCGTGTCTCGTTGAGGAGGCGGCAGGCATCCCGTTCGCCTTCGTCGATCGCCCGGCCGGCCGCGCGCAGGCTGCGCGACAGCACGGTCGCGGCCCGCCGCTCGGGTGGTGTGAGATACGCGTTGCGCGAGGAGTACGCGAGCCCGTCGGACTCGCGGACGATCGGACACGCCACGATTTCGGTGTCGACGTGCAGGTCCGCCACCATCTGCCGGACGATGCGGAGCTGCTGGGCGTCCTTGCGGCCGAAGAACGCGAGGCGCGGCTGCACGAGATTCAGGAGCGAGAGGACGACGGTCGTGACGCCCCGGAAGTGCCCGGGGCGCACGCGCCCCTCGAGCCGGTCGCCGAGCCGCTCGACCACCACGGCCGAGCAGTACCCGCGCGGGTACATTTCCTCCGGCGTCGGGGCAAAAACACAGTCGACGCCCAGGGAGGCCAGCGCCGCGCAGTCGGCGTCGAACGGCCGCGGATAGCGGGCCAGATCCTCGGCCGGGCCGAACTGCGTCGGATTCACGAAGATCGAGACGACGACCGGGGCGCAGCGCGCCCGTGCGGCGCGGACCAGCGAGAAGTGGCCCTCGTGCAGCGCGCCCATGGTCGGCACGAGCCCGATCGGGCCGGAGCGGGCCTCACGGGCGACCTGCTGCATCTGCGCGGCGGTGCGGATGATTTCCATCGGGGGCTCGATGAGGTCCGTGCGGGGAACCCGCCGCGTCCGGCACGACGGACGCGGACCGGTCCCGCCGGGCCGACGCGTCGGCTATGAATGGGACGGGACCGGGAACCGGTCGCGCAACCCGGCCGGCAGGTGGAACGACTCGGCGTCCGACGGAAACTGTCCGCCCTGCACGTCTGCGCAGTAGCGGCGGGCGGCCTGTGACACCTCGGCGGCGAGCTGCGCGTACTCGCGGGCGAACCGCGGCCGGCCCGGGCCGGTCAGGCCGACGAGATCGTGGAAGACGAGAATCTGGCCGTCGCAGTCGGGGCCGGCGCCGATGCCGATGGTCGGGATGCGCAGGTCGGCGGTGATTCGGGCCGCGACCTCGCGCGGGACCGATTCGAGCACGACGGCGAACGCGCCGGCGGCCTCGACCGCGCGGGCGTCCCGGCGCAGCTGGTCCGCCGCCTC
Organism: Vicinamibacterales bacterium; assembly: GCA_035534615.1. Classification (GTDB taxonomy): domain Bacteria; phylum Acidobacteriota; class Vicinamibacteria; order Vicinamibacterales; family CAVVIG01; genus JAGWRA01. Next base: position 24,745 of record DATLRO010000087.1, on the reverse strand, counting down.
GATCGTGCGGCCCTGCACCTGGAAGCCGCCGAGGGTGTTCACCGACTGCGGCGTCAGCCCGACGTGCCCCATGACCGGGATGTCGGCGTCGACCAGTTGCCTGATCAGGTCGCCGCGCCGCTCGCCGCCCTCGACCTTCACCGCCTCGGCGCCCCCCTCCTTGACGAGCCGCAGCGCCGCGCGTATCGCCTCCTCGGCCGAGACCTGGCAGGTGCCATACGGCATGTCCGCGACGACGAGCGCGCGGCGCGCCCCGCGCCGGACGGCGCGGGTGTGATGCAGGATGTCCTCCAGCGTCACCGGCAGCGTCGTGTCGTAGCCGAGGACCGTCATGCCGACCGAGTCTCCGACCAGCAGCACGTCGATGCCCGCCTCATCGAGCAGCACGGCGGTCGGATAGTCGTAGGCCGTGAGGCAGGCAAGGCGCGGCCCCTCACCGGTCGAACGCTGGCGCTTGGTCGCGAGGACGTCGGGTACGGTCAGCTTGCCGCGGCCCGCGGAAGGTGTGGCGCTCATGTGGTCCTCCGGTGTCGCTCCCGGCGTGCGGATGCAACCCAGACCATCCCAGACTACCAGAAGCCCTCGCGATTTGCCATCGCGTCCGGACGCGGCGCCGATCGGTCAGGCGGGACGCGGATGAGAGGTGTCGTCGCCGCAGCACGCATCGCCGCACGGCTCGTCGCACCAGGCTTCCCGCGCGTCGCGCAGCAGGAAGGCGGTCAGCACGAAGGCGCTCGTCAGGTGCTTACCACCGGCGGGTGCCGGCGGACTGATTGGCGAGGCGGAGGTCGTTCCAGATTTCCCCGCATTGCCGGCAGCGCCAGTAGCTGTCAGCATCGGCGACCTTGCTGGTCGTCCCGATGGTGGTCGAGCGACAGAACGGGCACCGCGCGGGGACCGGGTCCTTCGCGGGCGGCTGGGGTTGACTGAGCCATTCGGACATCGGGGCACACGTCCTTTCGACCGAAATCCGGCCGGCGCGACGCCGGGCGTCAGGGACACCCGGACCGGAGTCAGCGGCGGTTTTCCTGCGTCTGGCCGTCGACGTCGTGAAGCAGCTCCGCGACGGTGACCGGCGGATCGCCCCGCCAGACGAACAGCATGACCGCCGGTGGCACCATGGCCACGACCGCCAGCAGCAGCCCCGCACTGACCGTCACCGTCGCGCCGAGGAGCACCGTGAGGATGGCCACGGCGGCGATTGCGGCGAACCAGATGCCGAGCCACTGGGTGCCGGATGCACGTTTCAACATGTGTCGACCTTCCTTCAATTTGTTCACGAATGGACGACGGCTCGAGAAGTCCCCGGATCGGCATCCCCTCGATGGGGATCCATGCGAGCGGTGGCACGATCACGGGAGCCGGAAAGTGATCGCGTCGGCGACGGTGAACGATGGGAGGGAGCTGTCGCGTGCGCTCCGATCCGTGGCCGAAGTGGGCCTGTCGGCGCGCACCCACCAGGACGGGAGGGGCACTGCTCGAACGCTGGCTGGCTCAGGACTGCCTGATACCGCCATCATACACGATCGCCGGAGAGCCCGTATGACCGTCCCCGCGCCTGCGACTCGCGGCCGGGGGACTAGGACGCCTTCGGCGGCAGCGCTTTCAGCACGAGCGCGACGAAGTGATCGAGGCTGAAGGCGTCGGAGTCGCCCTTGCCGGGGTCGGGCGGATCGGGCATCGTCTCGCCCAGGCGGACGATGACGACATCGCGCGACGGAATGGTGACCACCGCCTGGCCCTGGTAGCCGATCATGGCGAAGGCATCGGTCGGGATGTCGGGCCAGGAGCGCTTCGCCGGGTCGGCCGGGTCGCCGGCATTCAGCCAGAACTGCGCGCCGTACCGCCCGTCGGGCGCATGCGGTGCCGGCGTCGCCGTGTACTTCACCCAGCCCGTCGGCAGGATCCGCTCTCCGTTCCACACGCCATCGTCCAGATAGAGCAGGCCGAGCCGAGCCCAGTCGCGGGCCGTGGCGTACATGAACGTCGACCCGACGAACGTGCCGGACGCGTCCGGCTCCAGGACGGCGCTGTCGGCCCCGATCCTGTTGAACAGATGCGTTCTGGGGAAGGTCAGGTAGTCGGCGAGCGAGCCGCCCACGGCGTATCGCAAGGCGCGCGAGATGAGATTCGTCGTTCCGCTCGAGTACTGCCAGACCGTCCCGGGCGGGTGGATGAGCGCCTTTCCGGCCGCGTAGTGCGCCGCATCCGGCTGCGCGTAGAGCATGAGGACCGTGTCGACCGGCTTGTCCGAATACGCCTCGACGAACTCCAGGCCCGTGCTCATGTGGAGCATCTGATCGAGCGTGATGGCCCGGCGCGGATCGCCGGCGGGCCACTCGGGTACGCGGGGCGGGGCGGCGACGGACAGCCTGCCCTCGCCGACCAGGATGCCGGTCAGCGCGTTGATGATGCTCTTCGTCATCGAGTAGCCGAGCAGCGGCGTCGCCGCGGTGAACGGCGGCGCGTAGCGCTCGGCGAGCAGGTGCCCGCCGTAGACGATCGTCACCGCCCGGGTGTCGCGGATGTTCTTCGGCGCCTGCGCGTCGGGACCGGGCGGCGGCTCCGAGAATGCGTAGGTCATCGCCGCGTTCAGGGCGGCGGCGTTCACATCCGCCGGCAGGGGGCCGGGGCCGGCGTCGCCGGCCGGCCACGGGGCGGACGATGGCGCCGCGGGAGGCGCCGGCGGCTCGGAGAACTGCCGGTAGACGGTCTGCTCGGAGTCGCCGTTGAGGAGCGTGCATCCCAGGCCCGGCCGATACACCGCCTCGACGTGAATGCCCGGCTCGTTGATGATCACGGCCGGCGGCTGGCGCCGCACCCGGACGTCGCCGCTCGCCAGCACGGCCTGCGCATTGATGCGCATGTCATCCCGCAGGATCTCGGCGGGCGCGCGCCCGGCGACGAAGACGCCCGAGCACAGGATCTTGGCGGTGACGGCTGCATTGATCGAGGCGACCGTCGGGCCCGACGCCGGCGCCGGTGTTTGCCGGCAGGCTGGCAGGGTCGCGCACAGTGCGAGCGTCATCCAGAGTTTGGAAGGCATGAGACTCCCGTGGACCGATCGCCCGAGGGGTGGACGCGACATCGCGATCCACGGCCGGGCCGGCGGCGCCCAGTGTCCTCCGCCGGATGGGCTGCTGACAAGTACGATGCGGGGCGCGGCAGCCCAGCCGTGGCTGATCGCGTGCAGCCCAGTAGCGACGGTCCGTGGGTCGGCATACAATGCCAGCGTGAGTGTCGTCGCTGCGGCATCGTGTCCGGCTGGCCTTGTCGCGTGCGGGGCACGCCCCGCCGCGTTGAGGCTCGGACCGGTCGTCTGGCGCTGCTCCCCACCCTGCTGGTGACGCGCACAGTCCGCCCTCCGGCCCGCGTCCGCGCGACCTTCCGGCCGTGCGGGCGTGGTCACACCGAGCGACCGACAACAGGCATGACGGCGCCGCGACGAACGCGAGCAGCGCAGGGGCGGCGCGGGACGTCCGGCGGACGCGATGTGCGCCGCCGGTTCGAACAGGAGGTTTGTAGATGAGACGGAGTCTTGTCGCTCTCGCCGCGGCGGCCACCTGTCTGGCCGCCTGGCCGGCGTTCGCCGCGGGTCAGGCGACCGCGAGCCATCCGGCGGAAACGCAGCCGAAGGAGCAGGCGCCGCCCGCGGGCAAGGAAATCAAGCCGCTGAAGTCGGTCACCCACGGCGTGGTGACGATCGGCGGGCAGCGCATCCCGTACGACGCGGTGGCCGGGACCATCATTCTGAAGAACGAGGAGGAGAAGCCGACGGCGAGCATGTTCTACGTCGCCTACTTCAAGAGCGGCGTGAAGGATCCCTCGACGCGGCCGGTCACCTTCCTCTACAACGGCGGTCCCGGCTCCTCCACGATCTGGCTGCACATGGGCGCGTTCGGGCCCGAGCGGGTCGTGACGTCCGACCATTCCCACACGCCGCCGGCGCCGTACGAGCTGGTCAACAACGACTACAGCCTGCTCGACGCCTCCGATCTCGTCTTCATCGACGCGCCGAGCACGGGGTACAGCCGGACCATCAGCAAGGAAGAGGGGGGCGCGGGCGTCCCCAAGGACTTCTACAGCGTGGACGGCGACGGGCGCGCGTTCGCCCAGTTCGTCACGCAGTTCCTCACCGATTACTCGCGCTGGAATTCTCCGAAGTACCTCCTGGGCGAGAGCTACGGCACGACGCGGTCGGCGGTGCTCGCCTACGACCTCGAGACGCGCGACGATGTCGATCTCAACGGCGTGATGCTCCTCTCGCAGATCCTCAACTTCGACATCTCCAACGACGACGATCCCCAGCACAACCCGGGGATGGATCTGCCGTACCAGCTGGCGCTGCCGACCTACGCCGCGACGGCGTGGTATCACCACAAGCTGTCGGGCCCGCTGCAGTCGGGTGACCTGCCGACCCTGCTGAAGCAGGTGGAGCAGTTCGCCATGAACGGCTACGCCAAGGCGCTGGAGGCCGGCACCACGCTGCCCGCGGCGCAGGAGCAGCAGGTCGCGCAGCAGCTCGCCCAGTACACGGGCCTGTCGACCGCGTACTGGCTCAAGGCCGACCTCCGCGTGAACGGCGGCGAGTTCGAGCATCAGCTCCTCGGCCCGGACGAGACGACCGGCCGGCTCGACACCCGCTTTGCGGGCCCGAGCATGGACCCGATGTCGCGCGAGGCCGAATACGACCCGCAGGCGGCGGCGATCAGCTCGGCCTATGTGGCCGCCTTCAACACCTACATCCGCCAGACGCTCGACTTCAAGGTGGATATGCCGTACCGCCCCGAGTACTACGGGTCGGTGCTCGCGCACTGGGACTATCTGCACGCGCCGCCCGGCACCGGTCAGGAGCTGTACGCGGCCACCAACGTGATGCCGGATCTGGCCGACGCGATGAAGTACAACCCGGACCTGAAGGTCATGAACAACGCCGGCTATTTCGACCTGGCGACGCCGTTCTATGCGGCCGAATACGCCATGCACCATCTGGCGGTCGATCCGAGCATCGCGAAGAACATGTCCTTCGCGTACTACGACTGCGGCCACATGCTGTACGCGAACATGGCGTCGCTGAAGCAGCTGCACGCGAACCTCACGCACTTCATCGAGCAGACCGACAACCTGAAGAAGTAGGAGTGGGCAGCCGCCGGGGGAAGACGTTCGCCGGAAACGGTTTCGGAGCGAACGCCTTTCCCCGGCGTGCGCCCGCGCGAGCGGTCGCGAGCCTCGAGCGCCTGAGCGCCGAGTACCGAATTCCAGCCGCCGTAGCGGGTCCTGTCGCCGGCCAGCCCCACCCGTCCTCGGCCCGAAGTGCGTTTGTCACGGCCGTCGGGCCTGCGCGGCGGGCGGGGCGGCCCCGTCCGGCGCCACCCGCGCGAGCGGTCGCGAGCCTCGAGCGCCTGAGGCTGATCGTCGCCCCGAGATTCCGTCTCCGCGCCAGCTTCGGCAGACCCGCCGTCGCCCCGGCGAAGGCGGTCAGCTCGGCCCGCCCCGAGCACTGAGCCCTGAGCCCTGAGCCCTGAGCCCCGCGTCACGACGTCCGGACCGTCGCCGGCGTGCTGGCCTTGTAGATCCCGTAGAGCAGCGCCAGGAGAATCAGCAGCCCCGGCAACACGAGATTCTGAACACCCCACAGCGCCAGCACGTCCGACCGGCCTGACAGCACGATCGGAATCGCCATCAGAATCCCGACCAGCGCCTCGCCGGTGATCAGCCCGGAGGAGATCAGGATCCCGCGCTGCTCGACCTCCTTCCAGGCCTCGGCTTCCGCCGCCCCGCCGCGGGCCGCCCGCCGCTTCAGCGTGCGGTGCACGAGGAACGCCACGAGGCCCCCGAGGAAGATCGGCACCGACAGGTTGAACGGCAGGTAGATGCCGATCGCCACCGCCAGGACGGGCATCCGGAATTCCGCCCCCCGGCGTTCGAGCCAGAGATCGGCGGCGATGATCAGCACCGCGACACCCATGCCCAGATTGACCATCAGCCAGGGCAGGCCACCCTTGAAGACGCCGGCCGCGACCGACGCCATCAGGGTCGCCTGCGGGGCGGTCAACGATTGCGGGTGGGCCGCCGTCACGGGACCGATGCCGTAGGCGTCGAGCAGCAGGTTGAGGACCGGCGCCATGACCAGCGCCGAGACCAGCGTGCCGACGATCAGCATCACCTGCTGCTTCCAGGGCGTCGAGCCGACGAGATACCCGGTCTTCAGGTCATGGAGGTTGTCCCCCGCGATCGCCGCTGCGCAGGCGACGACCGCCCCGATCAGGATCGCCGCCGTCGGGCCCGCGGCCCGGTCGCGGCCGAACAGCAGGAGGAGCACCCCCGAGGCGAACAGCAGCGTGGCGATCGTGACGCCGGAGACCGGGTTGTTCGAGGAGCCGACCAGCCCGGTCATGTAGCCCGACACGGCGCAGAAGAGAAAGCCGGCGACGACCATGATGACGGCCATGGCCAGGCTCATCCCGATCGCTCCGACCAGGAAGTGGTACAGGAAGAACAGCGGCACGATCGACACGACGATCGCCACCAGCACCCACTGCATCGGCATGTCCCGATCGAGCCGGTCGCGCACGATTCCCTTCTTCATCTCACGATAGGCGGCCATGCCGGACTGGATGCCCGAGAACACGCTGCCGCGCATCCGGATGAGCGCCCACAGGCCGCCGACGATCATCGCGCCGACGCCGAGGTAGCGGGTCTGCGTCGACCACAGGTGGTTGGCGTAGTCGATGGCCGAGACCCCGGCCGGCGCCCCGCCCCGCGCCCACACCAGCATCGGAATCGCCACCAGCCAGTTGACCGCCCCGCCCAGAAAGACCAGCGTCGCAATGTTGAGGCCGACGATGTACCCGACCGCGACGAGGGCCGGCGAGAGGTTGGTCCCCATGTAGACGATCGTCCGGCGGCCGAACAGATAGCGCGCCCCCTCGGCGGTGTCCGCGAACAGCCGCAGGCCCGTCTGCGTGAACTTGAAGATCGCCGCCACGATTGCCGCCCAGGCGACGAACTTGACGTTCGAGCCGCCGCGCTCGCCCGTCTCGAGCACCTCCGCGCACGCGATCCCCTCGGGAAACTGCAGCGGCTGCTCGACAATCAGCGCGCGCCGCAGGGGGACGGTGAAGAGCACCCCCAGGACGCCGCCGAAGCCGCCGATCAGCGCCGTCTGCAGGAAATCGAACCGGGCCCATCGCCCGAGCAGCACCAGCGCGGGCAGGGTGAAGATGATCCCCGCCGCCAGCGATTCGCCCGCCGAGGCGCAGGTCTGGACGATGTTGTTCTCCAGGATGTTCGACGTGGGGAAGAGCCGCAGCACGCCCATCGAGATGACCGCGGCGGGAATGGATGCGGAGACCGTCATGCCGGCGAACAGCCCCAGATAGGCGTTCGCTCCGGCGAGCACCACCGCCAGGACGATGCCGAGCACGAATGCTTTGACGGTGATTTCCGGCAGGCTGACCGAGGCCGGGACGAACGGGGTGTGCGCCGGCCGGGAAACGGGGGGCGAGGCGGTAGCCATGAACGCTCCTCTCTCGTCGGGTGACCGTGACGGTCGAGATCGTGAATCCCGGGAATGATATACGAACCATCGCGCCGGGCGGACCGGCCGTGCCCGCGCCAGCCCGCCCGCGGCCGACCTTGCATGCCACGGCCGTCCGGCGCAGACTGGCGGGCGCACCGCGCGCAAAGGAGACGATCGACGTGGACTATCAGCCGCTCGGCGCGACCGGGCTGAAGATCTCGCGCCTCGTGCTGGGCTGCGGCAACTTCGGCGGCATCGGGTCGGCGCCGGAGTTCTACGGCCTGGGCGAAGACGAGGCGCAGGCGTGCGCCCTGATGGACCGCGCCCTGGAGGCGGGCATCAACGTCTTCGACACGGCCGATGCGTACGGCGGCGGCCGGAGCGAAGCGTCCATCGGCCGGTGGCTGGCGAGCCGGGGATCGCGCGCACGCGGGCGGGTGCTGGTCAGCTCCAAGGTGTTCAATCCGGTCGGGCCGGGGCCCAACGATCGGGGCCTCTCGCGCCGCCGCATCCTGACGCAGGTCGAGGCGAGCCTCCGGCGGCTGCAGACGGATCGGCTGGACATGTATCTGATCCACGAGCCCGATCCCGGCACGCCGCTCGATGAAACGCTGAGCGCGCTCGACGACCTGGTCCGCGCCGGCAAGGTGCTGTACATCGGCGCGAGCAACATCGAGGCGTGGCGTCTGACGCGGGCGCTGGGGATCAGCGACGCGCGCCGCCGGAGCCGGTTCCGCTGGGTGCAGAACGCCTACAGCCTGCTCGATCGCACGGCCGAGCGCGAGATGTTTCCGCTCTGCGCCGACCAGGCGCTCGGCTTCACCGCGTTCAGCCCGCTGGCGGGCGGGTGGCTGACCGGGAAATACCAGGCCGGGCGGGCCTTTCCGACCGGCTCGCGGATGACGCTCCGTCCGGAGCCGTACCGGCATCTGATCAATGATGCGGTGTTTCGCGGTCTGGCGGCGCTCGGCGACGAGGCGCGCGCGCGTGGGGTCGAGATGAGCGCGCTCGCCCTCGCCTGGGCGCTCACCCATCCCCGCATGACCGCCGCCATCGTCGGGCCGCGGCGCCCGGCGCAGCTGGAGGCGGCGATCGCCGCGCTCGACATCAGGCTCGACCAGTCGGAGCGGGCCCGGCTGGCCGGATTGTTTTCGCCTGAGCCTGTTCCGTAGCGTTGTCTGCCGTCTTCCGGCGCACGCCGGGATCCGGCCCGGCCGGCCGGCGGGAGCCCCGTTTGCACGGCCGGTTCCGGCAGCGGCCGGGCACCCCGTGTGAAGAACCGCACATTCGGGTATTATCAAAGGGTTAGGGTGAGGAACTGCCGGTGCTGACGCCTCTTGAGCTGACCCTCGACCTGCAGCCGCGGTCCAGGTTCGACGTCATTGATGTACGCCGTCGCGCCACCGAAGTCTTCGGTGACGTGCTCGATGCGTACCGCCGCTGCCTGTACTGTTCGTTTCACACGACAGCCGGCTATCTGGAGCAGAGCCTCGCGTCACGGCTCAACCAGCGTCGTGACGGGCTGACCCGGTACGTGGAGACCTTCCGGACCATGTTTCCCGAGGGGGCCAGGTACCGTCACGACAATCTGGATCAGCGGGAGGAACTGTCCGACGAGCAGCGGGTGGTCGAGCCGCGGAATGCCGACTCCCACCTGGCCTTCATGGCGTCCGGGCTCAGCCCCTGCGTGACGTACGTGAATCGTCCGGCCGATGCGGTCAATTTCGTGGACCTGGACGGCGTCTACGACGGCCGGCCGCGCCGTCGCACGACCAGCATCGTCGGGTACAACGAAGAGGTCGAGGTGTGGCGGACGCGGATGGTCGTGCCGGTCTCCGGCCATCCCGTGGATTCCATCAACCTGCGTCACCGCGATCTCGGGTTTTACGAACAGGTGGCCGAACTGGCGGCGCGGCACGGGGTGGTGAAGGGGCGCGTGCGGCTCGATCTGGTGAGCACGGAGCGCCACGCCGGGCTGACGGTGAACGAGTACGAGACGCTGCTGATGCGGTACGACCTGCGGGACGTGCTGCGGTCCCCGCTGCGCTTCATGGTCGAGAAGGGGCGTCACGCGTGGCAGGATCCGCGGGCGATTCCGCTCAAGACGCTCGACTACGCCAAGTACGACATGGTGCGGACGCTGAACCGGCTGGTCGAGGCGCTGGGCCTGAACGAGTCGCTCATCGAGCGGCTGCTCGCGCGCATAATTGGCGTTCCGGCCTCGCGGTTCCTGCGGATGAAGCGGTCGGTGAGCTTCCTGGTGTCCGACCGTCACACGCCGGGCCGGGGCGCGATCGTCCAGGGGACCTACCAGAGCCCGATTCTGGTGCAGTGGCGCCACGCCGCCGCCGGTGTCCGCCATGTCGACGTCACGCTGTACCGGTTCCTCTGAAACGAAACCTGAGAAGCGCTCTTCGCGCGCCTGTACCCCATAGCCCTCTTGTTGATTCCTGCGGAAGCGGGAATCCGCATCCCGCGGTGGAAACCCTCGTGGACCGAGCGCGGCTCCCCGGATGTTGCATTGTCATCGATTCGATCGAGCAGCGAGTGAGCGACGGGCGGAGGCTTGACGTGACCTTCAGATTGGATGAAGGGGCCCGGACCGGGTCTGCTGGCGCGCCCGCGGGCGCCTGACCGGCGTGGCGGTCAGGCGTGCTGCCGGTCGGCGATCTCCTGCAGCACCTCCGCGATCTGTCCGAGCGCCCAGTCGGTCTCGGCTTCCGTGATCACGTAGGGCGGGACGAAGTAGAGCACGTTCCCGAGCGGCCGCAGCAGCAGACCGCGGTCGATGAACGCCTGCGCGAGCGGCGGGCCGATCTCGTTGAGATACCCCGCCTGGCCGGACGCCTCCGGCGTCTCCGTCAACTCCACGATCCCCACGCCGCCGAGCACCCGGACGTCGCCGACCACCGGCAGCGCACGCAGCGGCTCCAGCCCCGCCTGCAGCTGTCGCTCGAGCGCCCGCACGCGGGACAGCAGATCCTGCTCGGCGAACAGGTCGAGACTGGCCAGCGCCACCGCGCACGCGAGCGGGTTGGCGGTGAACGAGTGGCCGTGGAAGAACGCCTTCGCGCGATCCTCGCTCAGAAACGTGTCGTAGAGGGCGTCGGTGGTGACCGTCGCCCCCAGCGGGAGGTAGCCGGCGGTCAGCGCCTTGGACAGGCAGATCACGTCGGGCGTCACGGCGGCGTGCTCGCACGCGAACATCCGGCCGGTCCGGCCGAACCCGGTGAAGACCTCGTCCGCAATCATGAGCGTGTCGTATTCGTCGCACAGACGGCGGACCCCGGCCAGGAATTCGGCCGGCCAGACGATCATGCCGCCGGCTCCCTGCAGCATCGGCTCGATCAGGACGCCGGCCACGGTGCCGCGGTGCGCCCGCAGGTGCTCCTCCAGCCCGCCCAGGCAGTCGATCCGGCACGACGCGCGCGTGAGGCCGACCGGGCAGCGGTAGCAGTACGGCGACGGCACCCGCGCAACGGGAAACAACAGCGGCTGAAACGGCGCGGTGAACACGCACGCCTCGCTCACGGACATGGCGCCGATCGTGTCGCCGTGGTAGGCGTGCAGCAGCGTGACGAACTGGCGCCGCCGCGGCTCCCCGCGGTTCTGCCAGTACTGGTACGCGAGCTTGAGGGCGACTTCGACGGCGGTCGAGCCGTTGTCCGAGTAGAAGACGCGTGTCAGGCCGGCGGGCAGCACGGCCCGCAGCCGTTCGGCCAGGTCGACCGCCGGCCGGTGCGTGCAGCCGGCGAAGATCACCTGCTCGATCTGCTGCGCCTGCCGGGTGAGCGCCGCGTTCAGCCTGGGATGCGCGTGGCCGTGGATGTTCACCCACCACGACGAGATGCCGTCCAGGATGCGCCGCCCGTCTTCCGTGTAGAGATAGACGCCCTCGCCCCTGGCGATGGGCAGCGGATCGGGCGCCGTCTGCATCTGCGTGTACGGATGCCAGACGCTCGCGCGGTCGCGGGCCACCAGGTCGCGTGCGTGATTCATCGCATGTGCTCCAGCAGACCGCCGTCCGGATCCAGCGCGGTCGAGACCCAGGCGGCCAGCCGCCCGGCCGTCAGCGGCGCCAGCCGGGGCAGACAGCCGACGACCCGGACGCGGCCGTACTGCTCGATGGCCGCACGGTTGTCGTCATCCGCGTCGCCGACCATGACCACGCCGGCGACCGGGAGATCACGCCGCCGCAGCGCTTCGACCGTGAGCAGCGTGTGGTTGATCGTCCCGAGCGCCGACCGCGCCGCCACGACGACCGGAAGGCCGAGCCGCCGCATGAGGTCGACCATGAGCTCGCGCTCGTTGAGCGGCACGAGCACGCCGCCCGCCCCCTCGACGATCCACGTCCAGCGCGGCGCGTCGCCGGGCAAACGGTCGAGCAGGGCGCCGAGATCGATGCGCGATCCGTGTCGCTGCGCCGCGAGATGCGGCGAGACGGGATCATGCAGGCGGACGCCGCTGTTCAGGATCTCGTCCGCCGCACAGTCCGCCAGGCGCTCCACCTCGGCCGTGTCATCGTCCGATTCGATGCCCGTCTGGACCGGCTTCCAGTACCGGATCGGTCCCTGCGGCCGGTACCGGATCATCAGGGCCGCCGACGTGACCGTCTTGCCGACGCCGGTGTCGGTGCCGGTTACGAAGAGGCCGCGCAGCATGTGTCGACGTGTCGGAGCGCGGCGGCCAGCGCGGCGGCGAACCGGTCGAGGATCGCCTCGGTCAGGCCGGTGTTGACGGCGATGCGGAGGCGGGCGGTCCCCTCAGGGACGGTCGGCGGCCGGATGGCCCGGACGTCGAACCCCTGCTGCTGCAGCGCGTCGGCGACGGCGACGGCCCGCGCGTTCGAGCCGATCACGATCGGCACAATCTGGGATCCGTCGGCCGGAACGTCGAGGCCTTCGGCGGCCAGGCGCGCACGCAGATAACGTGCCCGCGCGTGCAGCCGCTCGCGGAGCCCCGGCTCGGTCTCGATCACGGTCAGGCTTGCGTCGAGCGCTGCGAGGACGGGCGGTGGCGCCGCCGTGGAGAAGATGAAGGGCCGCGCCCGCTGGATCAGGTACTCGATCGCCCACGCCGGGCCGGCCACGAACGCGCCGGCCACGCCGAGCGCCTTTCCGGCCGTGTTGATGGAGAGGACCGCGTCCGCGTCGATGCCGCACGCCTCCAGCAGGCCGCTGCCGCGGTCGCCGTACAGGCCGACGGCGTGCGCCTCGTCCACGATCAGCGTGACCTGCCGGTCCCGGCAGATCGCGGCATAGTCCCGCAGCGGCGCGTGGTCGCCGTCCATGCTGAACAGCGATTCCGTGACGAGGAAGCGCTGGCCGGGGCCGGCATCCGCTTCCAGCGCCTGCGCCAGCGCGCCGACGTCGCGATGCGGCAGGATGACGCGCCGCGCCTGCGAGAGGCGCATGCCGTCGATCAGGCTGGCGTGGTTCGCGGCATCGGAGTAGAGCAGGTCGCCCGGCTCGACGAAGGTGGTGAGCACCGCCAGGTTGGCCAGGTAGCCGCTGGAGAAGTACAGCGCGCGGGCGGCTCCCTTCCAGGCCGCGAACCGCCGCTCGACCGCGTCGAACGCCGCGCGCTCGCCGCGCAGCAGGCGCGAGCCGGTGCTGCCGCACCCCTCGCGCCGCACGGCGTCGATCATGCGCTGCGCGACCAGCGGATGCGTCGACAGGCCGAGATAGTCGTTCGAGCAGAGATCGATGCCGGACGGCGGTCGCAGGGCCCGCTGGAGGCCGCGGCGTTCCAGCGCCTGCAGCCCGCGCCGCACCCGTCGTTCGAGCCGCTCAGTCCCGTCGTTCATGGATGGCGTGCGGATGGCCGGCCGTCGGCTGCAGCGTCAGCCCGAGGCGCGCGAACAGGCGCCGGTCCGCGTCCGCGAGCGGGTTCGGCGTCGTGAGCAGCGTGTCGCCCAGGAACACCGAATTGGCGCCGGCGAGGAAGCAGAGCGCCTGCGCTTCGTCCGACAGCGACAGCCGGCCGGCGCTCAGCCGGACGAACGACGCCGGCATCAGGACGCGGGCCGTGGCGATCATCCGGACGAACTCCAGGGGATCTTCGTCGGCCTGTCCGGCCAGCGGCGTCCCTTCGACGCGGACCAGCAGGTTGATCGGGACGCTCTCCGGATGCGGGTCCAGCGACGCCAGCTGCTGCAGCAGGCCGATGCGGTCCGCCCGGCCCTCGCCCATGCCGATGATGCCGCCGCTGCAGACGGTGATCCCGGCCTGCCTGACGCGGGCGAGCGTCTCGAGCCGGTCGCGATAGGTGCGCGTCGTGATGATCTGCCCGTAGAATTCCGGCGACGTGTCGAGGTTGTGGTTGTACGCCGTCAGGTCGGCGTCGGCCAGCGCCTCGGCCTGGCGCTGCGTGAGCATCCCCAGCGTGCAGCACGCTTCCATGCCGAGCGCCCGGACGCCCCGGACCATGTCCAGGACGCGGTCGAACGCCGGTCCGTCCGGCACCTGCCGCCAGGCCGCGCCCATGCAGAACCGCGTGGCCCCGTTCGCGCGGGCGCGCGCGGCGGCGGCCAGCGTGTCGTCCACGCTCAGCAGCTCGCGGCGCTCGACCTCGGTGTGATAGTGCGCCGACTGCGGGCAGTAGGCGCAGTCTTCAGGGCAGGCGCCGGTCTTGATGCTGAGCAGCGCGCACCCCTGCACCTGGTTGGGCGGGTGAGACGCGCGGTGCAGCGTCTGCGCCTGAAACACCAGCTCCAGGAGCGGCGTGGCGTAGACGGCGGCGATTTCTTCGTGTGTCCAGTCGTGGCGGACCGACGGCATCGAGGCTCTCCAAAAGAGCCATTGTACACGTCATGGTCCGAAAGCCGGAAAGCGCGGCCGCGAGGCGACGCGCGCGGGACGGCCCCGGCCGGGCCCGCAGCGGCTACGTCGCCGCGCCGCGCCCGCCCCGGGCATCATGCCAGTCCGGTGCGGCGGCGACACACGTCAGGGGCTGGCGGGTGACTGTGTCTCAGAGCCGGCCTCCCCGGCCTGCCGGCGCGGACGAATCGCGCACGACGATCAGCCGGCCGTGCCGCGGATCGCAGACGTACGCCTGGTCGTGCGTGTCCGCCACGACGCAGTGTGAGCCGCGATCCGCCGGAAGGGTGCTGATGACGGACAGCCGCCCCGTGCCGGACACGGCCAGGATCGACAGCGTGGCGCTGGTGGCGGCCGGCACGTACAGGTGCCGGAGCGCGGGGTTGTAGTCGATGATGTCGACGCCGGTGCCGGTGCGGGCGCTGCTGATCAGCCGTCCCCCGCGCGCGAGATCCATCACCGTGACCTTCCCCTCGGCGCAGCCGGCGAACAGCCAGCCGCGATCGGGATCGAGCGCGAGGCCCCGCGAGCCGCGGCAGCCGTTGGCCCAGCGGCCGGCGATCCGCCGCGTCTTCAGGTCGATCGCGATTGATCGTCCCGCCCACAGATTCGCGTAGGCGCGCCCGTTCGACGCGTCGACGACCAGCGATTCGGGTCCGCCCGGCACGGCGATGAACCCGGCGTGCCCGGGAATGGGCGGATTGTCGCCGGACAGCCGGAACACCTCGATCCGATCGCGCCCGGGCTCGGTGACCCACAGCTCGTGCGTGGGCGCCACGTACCGCACATAATCAGGTCCGGACGCCAGGCGCGTCGACGCGACGATGCGCGCCCGCCGCGGATCGATGACGTCGACGCGGCCGGCCGTCCGGTCGGTGGCGAACAGCCAGCGGCCGGCTTCCGTGACCGACGTCACACTCTCGTCGTGCCCGCCCCCGAACCGCCCGGTGGCGCTGAAGCCGGGGATCACCGTGACGGCGCGCGTGGCCGGATCGATCAGATCGAGATTCCCGGTCCGTCCGGCCGGCACCAGCACGCGATCCAGGGCGGCCGAGAACTGCAGGTCGTCGAACCCGATGCCGGCCGCGCCGCCAGGCAGGGCGATCGTCGTGGGTGCGGCGGCGCCGGCCGTCAGCCGGCTGCCGCCCGTCAGGCCGGTCAAGGCGAGCGCGAGCAGCGCGGCCGAAACAGCCCCGGGGAGCCGCCGCGAGTGTCGAGTCGTGGTGGACGTGCGCATCGCCGATCTCTATCACACATCGGGGCGATCCGCCGTATCGATCCGATCCGCGCCGGCGCCGGCGTGGAAGCCGGCGACCGCCATTCCGGGCGGCCGGGCCGGTCCTCCTCAGGCCTCGTCGTCCGAATCCGGGGCGGTCGAGGCGCGCAGCGTGCCTCGGCGCCGGGCGCGTTCCTTGAGCATCACGAACAGCACCGGCACGAGGATGAGCACGTTGACGGTGGAGGTGATCATCCCGCCGACGATCGGGGTGGCGATCGGCTTCATCACATCCGATCCGACGCCGGTCTCCCAGAGAATCGGGATGAGGCTGGCCAGCACTGCTGCGACCGTCATGAGCTTCGGCCGCAGGCGCAGGACCGCTCCGTCGGTCGCGGCGTCCAGCACGTCGCGCGCCGACAGCGCGCGACCGGACTGCAGGCGCGCGTCGAGCGCCTCGTTGAGGTACACCATCATGACCACGGCCGTTTCGACGGCGATGCCGAACAGGGCGATGTAGCCGACCCAGACGGCCACGCTGAATTCGTAGCCGAGCCACCACTGCAGGAGCAGCCCGCCCGTCAGGGCGTAGATCGTCGGCACGAGCAGCATGAAGGCCTCGGCGACGGAGCGGAACAGCAGGTACAGCAGGGTGAAGATGAGCAGAAAGACCACCGGGACGATGAGCGCCAGGCGGCGCTCCGCGCGAAGCTGGAATTCGTACTCACCCGACCAGTGGTAGGTGAACCCGGCCGGCAGCCGCAGCCGGCTCTGCAGTTGCCGGGTGGCGGCCGCGACGAAGCGGCCGTAGTCGGCGGTCTTCAAGTCGACGTACACGTATCCCGTCAGGGCGCCGTCCTCATCCCGGATCGACGCCGGTCCCCGGGAAAACGAGATCCGGGCCACCTCGCCGATCGGGATCTGCGCACCGGTCGGCGTGGCCAGCAGCACCTGGTTCAGCTCCTGCAGGTTGTCGCGGAAGTCGCGGTTGTAGCGGACGTTCACAGGGTAGCGTGCCCGCCCCTCGATGTTCTCGGCGATGTCTTCGCCGCCGATGCCGGACGTCACCGCCTGCTGCACGTCGCCGACCGTCAGCCCGTAGCGCGCCGCCTGTGCGCGGTCGACGTCGATATTCACGTAGAAGCCCTGCGACACGCGTTCGGCGAAGACCGACCGGACCTCGGGCAGGCGGGACAGCACCTGCTGGATCCGGGCGCCCACCTGCTGGATGCCGTCGAGCGACGGACCCTGGATCTTCAGGCCGACCGGGGTCTTGATGCCGGTCAGCTCCATATCGAGCCGGTTCTGGATCGGCATCGTCCACGTGTTGGTCAGCCCCGGGAACTGCAGCCTGGCGTCCATCTGCTGGATGAGCCGGTCATAGGTCATGCCCGGTCGCCACTCGTGGCGCGGCTTGAGCGTGATGGTCGTGTCGAACATGCTGAGCGGGGCGTTGTCGGTGGCGCTGTCCGAATGACCGGCGGTGCCGAAGACGGATTGCACCTCGGGAAAGCTGCGGATGATCCGGTCCTGCTCCTGCAGGAGCGCCGACGCCTGCGTGATGGAGATGCCCGGCAGCGCCGTCGGCATGTACAGCGCCGAGCCCTCGTAGAAGGGGGGCATGAACTGACTGCCGATCCGTGCCGCCAGCGGCAGGGTCAACGCCAGGAAGGCGAGGTTGACGAGGAGGACGGTCTTCGGGAACCGCAGGCAGAGTCGCAGGATCGGCAGATACACGGCCTGCGTGATCCGGGAGACCGGATTCCGGCGCTCCGGACGGAGCCGGCCGCGCATGAACACGAGCATGAGCACCGGGACGAGCGTGATGGCCAGCACCGACGAAAAGCCGACGGCCAGCGTCTTGGTCCAGGCCAGCGGCCGGAACATCCGGCCCTCCTGCGCCTCCAGCAGGAAGACCGGCAGGAAGGACACCACGATGATCAGCAGCGACACGAAGATCGCCGGCCCGACCTGCTTGGCCGCCTGGAGGAGAATCTGCCGGCGCTCGCGCCCGGTGACGGTCGCGGCCGGCGCCGGCGCGCCCTCCGGCGGACCCGGCTGCGCGCCCGGGGCCGGCGCCGCCGCGAGCGCCTCCTGCCGCTCGGACAGCCGGCGATACCCGTTTTCGACAATGACGATGGCCGCGTCGACGAGGACGCCGATCGCCAGCGCCAGGCCGCCGAGCGACATGATGTTCGTGCTGATCCCCAGGTAGTACATCGGAATGAACGAGGCCAGCACCGCGACCGGCAGGCTGATGATCGGGATGAACGCGGATCGGAAGTGGAACAGGAAGAGGATGATGACCAGGCTGACGATCAGCGCCTCCTCGAGCAGCGCCCGGCGGAGGGTGGCGACCGACTCCTCGATCAGCGTGGATCGATCGTAGGCCGGCACGACCCTCACCCCCGGCGGCAGGGAGGGGGCCAGCGCCGCGAGCTTCTGCTTGACGCCGTCGATCACGTTCAGCGCGTTCATCCCGTCCCGCATGATCACGATGCCGCCGACCGTTTCGCCGTCGCCGTTCCACTCGGCCACCCCCTGCCGGATGTCGGGTCCGAAGGCGACCGTCCCGAGATCGCGGACGAGCACGGGTGTGCCGTTGACGGTGGCGACCGGCACGGTCGCCAGGTCGTTCAGGGATTTGAAGTAGCCGAGGCCGCGCACCATGTATTCGGCCCCTCCGAGCTCCAGCAGCCGCCCGCCGACCTCGTTGGTGCTGGCGCGGACACGGTCGATCACGGTGGAGAGCGGAATATGGAACGCGCGCAGCTTGTTCGGATCCAGCCTGACCTGATACTGCCGGACGAAGCCGCCGATCGACGCCACTTCCGCCACGCCTGGCACGGTCTCGAGCTGATACCGGAGGAACCAGTCCTGCAGGCTTCGCAGGTCGGCCAGACTGTACGTGTGGCTCGTGTCGGTCAGTGCGTATTCGTAGACCCAGCCGGCGCCGGTGGCGTCAGGCCCGAGCGTCGGGTGCGCACCGGCCGGCAGCCGCCCCTCGAGCTGCTGCAGGTACTCGAGCACGCGCGACCGCGCCCAGTACAGGTCCGTGCCGTCGTCGAACACCACATAGACGTACGAATCGCCGAACATGCTCTCGGCCCGCACCGCCTTCACGCGCGGGGCCGCCAGCAGCGTCGTCACGATCGGATAGGTGACCTGGTCCTCGATGAGATCCGGCGGCTGGCCGGCCCAGGGGGTGTGAATGATGACCTGGACGTCCGAGATGTCCGGAAGCGCGTCGAGCGGGACCCGACCGATGGCCCAGATACCGCCGAGCGTGAGCACGGCCGTTCCCAGGAGCACCAGGAACCGGTTGCGCGCGCACCAGTCGATAATGGCGCCGATCATGGCTACGCGCCCCCCGTCGTCGAGATGGTCAGCTGCCGGCTGGCGATGACGGCGCCGTCGCGGCGGGCGGTCACGATCACCTGCCACTGACCGCCTGACGGCAGCTGCGCCGGGCCTTCGTACTGCCCCGGGGCCGTCTCGTGGAGAGTCGCCCGCGCGTGCGCGGCCGGCATGCCCATGGCGGGCATCGCGGGCATGAAAAAGGTGACGTCCACCACGGCGCCGGTCACCGGCCTGCCGCCGGCGTCGGTCAGGCCGACGCGAACGGTGTTGTCTCCTTTGCGCGGCGGCGAGGGATCGGTCGTGATCGCCACCTTGGCGGTCCGGCTCGACCCGTTCATCGAGGCGGCCGCGCCGGCGCCGGGCGGCGGCGGCGCGAACGAGCCGAGCGCCGCCTGCAGCTGGCTCTCCGAATCAATGAGGAAGTTCGCGGAGGTGACGACCCGTTCGCCGGGCTTCAGCCCGCTGGCGACGACCGCCTCGTCTCCGGCGGTGGCGCCCGCCTGGATGGTCCGCGGCTCGAGGTCGCCGCCGCCATGATCGACGAAGACCAGCGCCCGCGTGCCGGTCTCGAAGATGGCCGACGCCGGGACGACGAGACGGCGCCCGAGCGGCACGCTGATGTCGACGTTGACGAACATGCCGGGCATCAGCGTGAGATGGGGGTTCGGGAACGCCAGTCGCACCTTGACCGTCCGCGTGCCCTCGTCCACCTGCGGCCAGATGTCGTCGACACGGCCTCGAAAGGTCCGCCCGGGGTACGTGTCGACCGTAACGGAGGCCGGCATGCCGACGCGGACCCGCCCGATGTCGTTCTGAAACACCTGGGCGTACACCCAGACGGTCGACAGATCGGCCAGGGTGTAGAGCGGCGTCTGCGGCTCGGCGTACGTCTGTGGCAGCGCACGCCATTCGGTGACGTAGCCCGAGGCGGGCGAATCGACCTCGAGATCCCGCTGGATCGTCCCGGTCCGATCGAGCCGGCCGATTTCAGCGGCCGGGACGTCCCACTGCTCCAGCCGCTCGCGCGCGGCCGCGAGCAGGGACACGGTTCCCGCGCTGACGCCCGGCACGGCGCTGTCCGCCAGCAGCGTCCGCGTGTGTCGCGCCAGCAGATACTCGTGCTCCGTGGTGACGACTTCGGGGCTGTAGATCGTGAACAGGGGCTGCCCCTTGCGGACGTACTGGTAGAGGGAGTTGACGAACACCTTTTGGATCCAGCCGGGGAAGCGGAGCTGGACCGACGAGAGGCGCTGCTGGTCGACGTCGACGTTGCCGGTGGTCCGGATGTCCTGCGTGACCGTCTGCTCGGCGGCGACCGCCGTCGTGACGCCGATCCGCTGGAGCCTCTCAGGGCCGAGCTGCACCGGCGACAGCGCGGGCGGAGCCGCCGCCGCCGCGCCGTCGTGTGGCGGCGGGACCGCGGCGGCGGTCGTCGTCGCGGCGGCAGGCGCGGAGAGGGCCAGGGGCGGGCGGCGGTGCGACCACCAGAGCCCGCCGAGCACGGCGCCGAGCAGGACGTTGACCGTGACGGCGGCGAGAAAGGCCGGTCGATAGTTCTTCATAGGGGTACCGACTCCGTGCAGAACGGCATGCCGACCGTTGCGGCCGCCGCGGGACCGGGCGCGTTCACGGGAGGGGCACTCCGGTGAGCTGCTCGATCCGCGCGACCGCGGCTTCGTGATCGGCGAGCGTCTGCCAGTACGAGTCTTCGAGCGCCAGCACGTCCAGGAACGAACGGAGCACGGCATTGAAATCCAGACGCCCCGATTGATACGCGGCGAGGCCGGCCTGAAACGCCGCCCGTGCCTGCGGGATGAGTCCGTCGCGGTCGATCGTCAGCAGGCGGCCGGCCGTCTCGGCGCGCGACAGCTGATCGCGGAGCTGCGCCTGGGCCGCCTGAATGTCCGCGGTGTACTCCTCGCGCACGCCGGCCAGCCGGTCGGTGGCTTCCGCGAGGCCCGGGACCTGGCGATGACGCCAGTAGAGCGGGATGCGGGCGCCGACGGTGAACATGTACATGTCGCGGAACGGCTCGGCCGTGTGCTGCCACATGAACTGGACGGTGAAGTCGGGATCGAACGCCTTGTGGGCCAGCGCCACGTTCGCTTCCGCTTCCCTGACGAGATCACGGCGGCCGAGCACCGACGGATTGCCGGTCTCCACGCGCTGGAGCAGCCGCTCCGGATCGGGTGGCAGCGGCGTTTCCACCGGCGCCGCCGCGACGACATCCGGGGACTCCTGGGCGCGGCCGACGAGCTGCTTCAGCCTGGCTTCGATCAGGTCGCGGTCCTGCTGCCGGAGCGCGACGTCGCGCTGCAGGCGCGTCTGCTGAAGCTGCGCCTCCAGCACGGCCTGCTCCGACCCCCGGCCCACCCGGTAGCGCGCTTCGGCGATCTGTTCGATTTCCGCCAAGAGCGGCGCATCGCGAGTGAGGATCGCCAGGCTTTCCTGGACACGGCCCAGTCGCGCATAGGCGTCCCGGATGTCGGCTTGTACCTGGCGCCGGACCGCGTCGACCTGCCGGCGACTCGCGTCGCTGGCCCGCTCTGCCGCCTGCCCGCGGAGCGCGAGCGTGCCGGGGAACGGCACGTCCTGGGAGACGCCGAGGCCGACGTACGCGAAGTCGCTGTTGGTGAATCCGGCGAACGGCCGGGGACTGCCGACATCGAGCTGCTGGAAGACCACTTGCGGATCCGGCAGGCTCGAGACTTGAGGCGCCACCCGCGTGGTCGCCTGCCACATCCTGGCGGCCGCCAGGATGTCGGGATTGTTCCGGGCAGCTTCCTGCAGCAGCGCGCTCAAGGGAACGACGGCGCCGGCCGTCGCCGGCACCGGTGACGCCACCGTGACGGCGGTCGTCGCCTGTGGCGGCCGGGCAGACACCGTTTGGGCGCCCGCCTGCGCCGGACTTCCGGCGCCGGCCAGGCAGATCGCAATGGAGCAGAACAGCCCGCGCATAACCCCTCCGGCCGTCAGGGACGCGACGCGTGCGTACACACGCCCGTGACGGCGACAGGTGACCGACGTCGCGTGCAGTCGCACCGCACGCGGGTGATCCGTTCAGAGGGGGCGGGTCAGACCAGCAGCGAGGAGAGCGCGATGTAGAACGGAAGCGGCGGGTGCTGGAACCGGGAGCGGGTGAGTGCCCGGGAGAGAATCTCGACGCGGGATGCCGCCGTCAGCGCCGCCACAACCACGGAGGCGCTGTGCCCCGCCGTCACCGGCGCACTGGCGGTCGGACGTTCCATGGACTCCGACCAGGCGGGCGGCAGGGCGGATCCCGACGGTGCCGCACCGGTGCGGTAGCCCCGCGGACAGCACGTGCGGCCGGAGGCGGATGCCGGGCACGGCTGCAGCGTCCGACAGCACGCCATGGTCGCCTGGATCGACATCGACGTCGACGAAGCCGCGCACGCCGGCTGCGGCGCGAAGAGCGTGATCGCCACCAGTGGAACGAGCGCGATCAAGGCCGGACCTCGGCCTCTCGGCGTTCTCAGCAAGCGCCTCATCTGATCCCTTGCAAGCAAATCTCGATCCGCGGATGCCGATGGCGTATGGCCATGGCGTTCAGTGAAGCCTGCGCCCCTGGATTTCCGCTTTCGCGGAAACGACAGCGCCGGCCGGGACAAATTCCGCGCTCACGTTCCGCTCAGCACTTCCGCGAGACGATGACGGCGAAGGCCCCGCGCCGCCAGACGATCTCCGCGTGAAGACCGGCGGCTCGCGTCATGTTCACTTCGAGCTCCAGCGGGACGTAGGTGTCCTCGCGCTTCCACGCCCGGAGGAAGGCACTGGCCTTCGCGGGCGGATAGGTCCGGCGGAGGTGGGCCCGCCATTGCGACCGCTGCGCGGCCGCCAGGGCCGGGTCGAGCGCGGGGCAGCAATCGGCGTTGATGAAGACGCCGCCCGGTGTCAGCGCGGCCGACACGCGGCGGTACAGCCGCTGCTTCACGGCGCGCGCCGCCACGTGGTGCAGCGAGAACGACGCCACCACCGCGTCGGCGCGCGGCAGCGACACCGCGGCGAAACTCGCGTTGATGAACGTGGCGCGCCCGCCCAACCGTCGGGCGGCCAGCGCGAGGACGTCGCCATCCTCGTCGATGCCGATCACCCGCGCGCGCGGAGCGGCCGCCAGGCATCGGGCCGCCAGCGCGCCGGTGCCGGTCCCCAGATCGATCAGGTGTCTCGTCGGCCGGTCGATCGCCGCCGCCGCCGCGTCCAGCATTTCGTCGTAGTCGGGAATGAACGTCCGGATCTGCCGGTCGTAGTTCCGCAGGGTGATGCCGAGATGGGAGGCGACGCTCATGAGGAAAGGACGCTGGACTGCCGGCCGGAGCGAGCATACGCTGCGGAGCCTCGTCTCGGCAAGCGCGGGGGATGCCCCGCGGGCGCCCGGTCACGTCCGATCGCCGCCCGGCCGCCGCCGCGTCCGGCGAGCGTGTACAATCTCCCGACCGTGACCGAGCCATCTGCCGACGCACTCATCGCCGAAGGGTTCTGGATCGTGCTCGGCCGCGCCATCTCCGCGATCGAGCTTCGCGACCAGCGACGCGGCTTCGAGGCCGCCGACCTGGACGGCTTCATCGGCCGCCTGATTTCCTCACCCGAATTCCGTCTCGTGTACCTGGGATGGCAGGCCGGCCGGCCCGAGCGCGACCCGGCCGTGCTCGAGCCGGGCCTCCAGTCGCTCGGGAGCGACGATCGCTTCGCGCGTCGCGCCTACCGTTTCGTCCTCGGCCGGGAACCGGACGAGGGCGGGCTGCGCAGCTTCCTCGCCGAGCTGGCCGCCGGCACGACCCGCACGCACATGGTCGGCTCGCTCCTGCTGTCGTCGGAATTCGAACGCCGGTACGCCGCCGTCTCCCCCGAAGGCGGCTTCGTGCCGCGCGACACGCAGCTCTGCGAGCTGGCGAATCCGGCGAAGTGGGACAACCCGGAGTGGATGACGCTCCTTCGCGAGCTGGCGGTGCTGCCCGACCACAAGCTGTCGATGCACCGCAAGAGCTACGAGTTCACCCAGCTCGTGTTCGGCCTCTCCCGCCTCGGCTTCGTGCGCGACGACGTGTCGGTCGCCAGCGTGGGCGCCGGCCACGAGTGCGTCCTGTACTGGCTGGCCAACCGCGTCCGGTCGGTGGTGGCGACCGACCTGTACGAGGGCATCTGGCAATCGGTGCAGTCCAAGGAAGGCGACCCACGGGTCATCGACCGGCCGGACGACTATGCGCCCTTTCCGTATCGGCAGGAGCGCCTGAGATTTCTGAAGATGAACGGGCTGCAGCTCGGGCTGCGGTCCGACACCTTCGACGTCGCCTACTCGCTGTCGTCCATCGAGCACTTCGGCGGCCTCGAAGGGGCGGTGGTGGCCCTTCAGGAGATGGCCCGCATCGTCCGGCCCGGCGGGCTCGTGGTCGTCGCCACCGAGTACCTGCTGGCCGGGCCGCCCCACGACGAGGTCTTCACGCCGGACGAGGTGCGCACGCTGATGGACCGATCGGGCCTGCGGCTGGTGGAGCCGATCGACGAGCGCGTGTACGCCCGCTACGAATACGTGCCGATCAACCTGTACGGCAATCCGCACCAGACGCCGCACATGGTCGTCCGGATGGACGACTCGGTGTTCACGAGCGTCATGGCCTTCCTGGAGAAGCCGGCGCCGAGGTGATCGGGGCGCCCGTGTTTCGGCGTGCGGTCGCCGGCCGTCAGAACGACATCAGCTGCGTGAACTTGACGATGAGGCCGCGGCCGGGCACGAGCGACTCCGGTGTGGAGACCCGCTGCTCGTCATAGACGATGTAGAGGTTGCTGAGGGGGTGGTGGATCAGGTCGAAC
>DATLRO010000086.1:0-2474 GCA_035534615.1 Vicinamibacterales bacterium | reverse complement strand
TTCGCGGGGAAGTCGGGCAGCTGCGCGGCGAGGTTGGCGAGCTGCGCGGCGAGGTTGGTGGGCTGCGCGGCGAGGTCAGCGAACTTCGCAACGAGGTCAACACCCTTCGCGTGCTGGGCGAGGCGCGCGACGAGAAGATTCAGTTGATCGCCGAAGTGCAGTCGCACCACGGCAAGGAGCTGGAGCAAATCAAGAAGAATCTCGAGCCGCTCGGAGAGATTCGCGATTTCATCCGCACGGTCGCCGACGACCACGAGCGGCGTATTACCGCGCTCGAGAAGCGCGTCAATCCATAGAGCCATAGGGCCGGGAGCGTCGTGCGCGGGGTTCCTGACGGGCGGCACGCCGCCGGGAACCGCCACACGACTTCATCTCCCCAGCTGCTTCTCCGCCAGCGGACGCGCGTACGCCGTCGGCGGGTTGTGCGTGACCGCGCGGGCCAGCGCCTTGCGGTAGTACTCCTGCGCCCGCGCGGCGTCGTCGAGCTTCTCGTACGCCTGCGCGATCAGGCAGAGGATGAACGGATCGTTCTGGTTCGCCTGCTGCAGGTCGGCGAGCGCCGTCCGGGCATCGCCGGCGTACAGGGCGACGTAGCCGGTCAGATACGGCAGGAACACCCGCTGATCCGGATTGGTCCCCCGCTCCAGGATCGCCGTGGCGGCCCGCACGTGGCGTTCCGCGGCGGCACGGTCGCCGCGACGGGCGGCGAGGCGCGCCTGCGCGTGCTCCCAGCGGAATGCCCAGAGATCCTTCCGTGCCGGCTCGATGCCGGGCTCCCGCAGGCCGGTCTCGTATCCCGTCCGATACCACCGGGCCGCCGCGTCGAGGTCGCCCGCCTCGAGGCAGATTCGCGCCAGCTCGTCGGCCGCCTCGCCCGCGCTGTAGAAATCAGCCGCCGTCAGATACGCGTCGTACGCCTGCTGCTCGTAAGGGGTCGCGCCCCGGCAATCGCTCTGAAACGCGTAGGACACCGCCATCGATCGCAGGGCGCGCGCCTTCGCCGGGGGAGTCGGGGCGGCGTCGATTGCGCGGGCCAGGTGCTGCCGCGCCTCGTCGTGACGGCCCAGAAGGTCGAGCACGGCTCCCGCCTGGCTGTTCGCCTGAAACCAGCCGGGCGCGGCCGCCAGCGCCCGGCGGTCGAGCGCCAGCGCCTCGTCGAACCGCCCCTCCCGGATCCTTTCCTGGGCCTGCTTGACGAGATCGGCGGCCGGATCCCGGGAGTCGGCCTCCTGTGCGGCCAGGGCGGCCGTCGAGATCAGCATCGCCGCCAGGGTGTGACCGGCCACCGTGCGCACGCGCGTGAGACTCGTCGGCATGGCGTTCACCTCATTCACGGAGTGCGGCCGCCCCGCCGGACGACCGCACGCGCAGGGCCGCTACGCCTGGTTGTCCAGCCCGACCAGTAAGACGCCGAGCGTCTCATCCTGGTCGGGCAGCACGGTCCGAAGGTCGAGGACGACGCGATCCCGCTCGATGCGGGCGATGACGGGCGGGTCGAGCCGCCGCAGGCGGGCGTCCAGGGCATCGGCCGACTCCCCGGGGCGGGTGAGGGCCAGCAGCCAGGTCGGCAGCGTCTCGCCCGGGGCGCTGCCGCCGCCGACGGTCGATCGTCCTTCCAGCCGCTCGACCTGCCAGCCGCCGCCGAGCCGTGCGGCCAGGCGGTCGGCGCGTTCGCGGATGGCGTCGGGCGTCAGGGCCAGCATGCGCCTGACCGGCACGGTCTGCGCCGCCTGTCCGGCGGCGTAGTCGGCCAGCGTTGCGTCGAGGGCCGCGTAGGTCATTTTGTCGGCGCGCAGCGCCCGCATCAGCGGGTGGCGCCGCACCTGCTCGACCAGCGCAGCCCGCCCGACGATGATGCCGGCCTGGGGGCCGCCGAGCAGCTTGTCGCCGCTGAAGCAAACGAGATCGACGCCGGCCTCCACGCTGTCCTGGACGGCCGGCTCGTCGCGCAGCGCCGGAATCGCGCGATCGCCCGGCAGCCGCAGGTAGCCGCTGCCCAGATCTTCGATGACCGGGATCCCGAACCGCCGTCCGAGGGCGACCAGGTCGGCCAGCGCCGGGCGCGCCGTGAAGCCCTCGATCCGGAAGTTGGAGGGATGGACGCGCAGAATCGCGGCCGTCCGGTCGCCGATCGCCGCGGCGTAATCGGCCACCCGGGTCCGATTCGTCGTGCCGACTTCGCGGAGGCGCGCGCCCGACTGCGCCATGACGTCCGGCACGCGGAACCCGCCGCCGATCTCCACCAGCTCGCCGCGCGACACGATCACCTCGCGGCCGGCGGCCAGCGCCGCCAGCACGATCAGCGTGGCGCCGGCGTTGTTGTTGACGACGACGGCCGCATCGGCTCCGGTCAGGCGGCTGAGGTGGCCGGCCGCGTGGTGCTCGCGCGCTCCGCGCCCGCCCCGCTCGAGGTCGTATTCGAGATTCGCGTACCCCCGGCCGACCGCCGCGACGCGCGCGGCTGCCGACGCGGA
>DATLRO010000085.1:0-17587 GCA_035534615.1 Vicinamibacterales bacterium | reverse complement strand
CGATTCTGTATCCCGCGGACCTGACCCGGGAGGTGCAGATCGCGCTGGGGACGATCGTCGTGATCGTCAATCTCGCCGCTTACGGCTGGGCCTTCGGCCGGAGGCGGACGAGCAGCCCGGACGCGGCACACTAGGTCCGCGCCTGCGGCGCGTACCAGTCGGCCCTCGTCAGCGGGAGCCGGCTGGCGCCTCCCTCCGGCTTGACGAGCAGCGTCTGATACAGGCTGTAGTCGTTCACCGCGAAGCGGTACGCGGCGCCGGCCATGAACAGGCGCCAGACCCGGCAGGCCGTTTCGCCCACCATGGCGCGCGCCTCGGTCCAGCGTGCCTCGAGCTGCCGCACCCAGCTGCGCAGCGTCAGGTCGTAGTGTTCGCGCAGGCTCTCGACGTCGCGCACTTCGAAGCCGGCCTGCTCGGCGGCCGCGAGGGTCGTGGCGATCGAGACGAGTTCGGTATCGGGGAAGACGTAATTCCGGGCGAAGGGCCCCCGCCGCGACAGCGCCTTCTGCGAGGTGCTGACGCCATGCAGCAGGAACGTGCCGCCGGGCCGCAGGACCCGCCAGGCGTGCGCGCAGAACGAAGGCAGCCGCGCCGCGCCGACGTGCTCCACCATGCCGACGCTCACGATCCGGTCGTACAGCGTGTCGGGCGGCAGGTCGCGGTAGTCGCGCACCTCGACGCGGCATTGCGCGTCCAGCCCGGCGTCATGGATCCTGGCGCGCGCCAGCTCGGCCTGCCGTTCGCTGAGCGTGATGCCGGTCGTGCGCACCCCGTAGTGCCGCGCGGCGTGCAGGATCAACCCGCCCCAGCCGCAGCCGATGTCGAGCAGCCGCTCGCCCGGACGAAGGCGGAGCTTGCGGCACAGGTAGTCCAGTTTGCGGGCCTGGGCCGTGTCGATGTCTTCGGCGGGATCCGTGAAGTAGGCACATGAGTACACCATGGCCCGGTCGAGCCATAGCGCGAAGAACTCGTTGGAAAGATCGTAATGGTACGTGACCGCGTCCCGATCGCGCCGCCGGCTGTGGGTCCGGCCGCCGAGTGCGGCCGCCTGGAACCCTCCGCGCGGCCGGCCGTCGGCCGGCAGCATCCGGATCTGTCGCGCCGCCTGCAGCCGCGCGAGCAGGCTGCGGCGGCGGCTCAGCAGGTAGTCGCCGGCGCGGAAGGCCGGTTCGAGATCGCCCTCCATGTCGCAGTCGCCGTAGATGAAGGCTTCGCCGAGCGCCTCTTCATTCCCTCCGGCCAGCATCTGCCGCAGGGCACCCGGGTGATTGAGCACCAGCGTGAAGCGCGGCCGGACGCCCGGCGCAGAGGCCCACACGCTGCCGTCCCAGAAGCGAACATTGAAATCCCGGTCGGGATAATCCCCCAGCAAGCCCTGCAGCAGTGCGAGGCTGGTGCGGACGTGCGGATCGGCTGAGGCCGCAGGGTCCGGGGGAATCGAGACAAGATCGCGCGCTGGACGCGCCGACGCCGCGGAAGGCTCGAACTGGCCGGAACCCTCCTCGACGCTGACGCCCGCTCCGTTGCCGGACCGTTTCATCAGCATGGGCGTTCCTCCTATCGACCGTCTCCGGCGTCTCGGGGCCCCGGCGCCAGAGGCTTCACGCTCTGGTTATTGTGCCACTTTCGGCGCTGAACCGGCCGCCGCCAGGTCGCCGGCGTCCCCCGGCCGCCAGGTGTCTCCGGGAGCGCCGTCCGGCGGCCGCCGGACGAATCCGGCGCGGTGGGCCGCGGGAACGGACGAGGATTGAGTAAAATGATTGGCCGGAGCGATCAGGCCCGGACACGCTCCGGGCCGTGCCGGTTCACCGTCCGTTCCCACCGATGGCGTCCATGACCGCGTTTGCCGAGATTGCGCGCAAGCTCGACGCCGACGATCCGCTGTCGGACGCCGATGCCCTCGACCTCGCCTCGACCCAGGATCTGGTCGGGCTGGCCGAGCTGGCGGATCGGGCCCGCCGGCGCCGGCACGGGACGCAGACGACGTTCGTGCGGGTGGCCGAGGTGTCGCTGGCCGGTCCGCTCCCGGATCTGCCGGGCGACGCGGGCGAGTGGTGTCTGCGCGGCGCGCCGGCGACGCTCGAGTCGGCGCAGGCCCGCGTCCAGCAGCTCGTGGCGCGGGCGGGCGAGGTGCCGGTCTCCGCCTTTTCGCTGGCCGATCTCGAGGCGCTGGCGGCGGACGAAGGCCTGTCGCTGCGCGCGCTGCTGGAACGCCTGCGCGAGGCCGGCCTCGAGCTGGTGGCCGAGGCGCCGGTGGACGACCTGCAGGACGCCCGGGCGTCGATCGAGGCGGCGAACATGTCGGGGCTGACGGTGGCGCGGCTGACCTTCGGCGGCGAGCCGCGCGGCAGCTTCGTCCGGGCGCTGCGGGACGTGGCCGCGCTGCAGCGGCAGGTCGGCGTGCTGCGCGTGTTCCAGCCGCTGCCGCGCGCGGTGGTGGCGGGGCAGCCGACGACCGGCTACGCCGACGTCCGGCAGGTTGCGCTGGCCCGGCTGCTGGTCGACAATATCGACACGATCCAGGTCGACTGGCTCGTGTACGGTCCGAAGCTGGCCCAGGTCGCGCTCACGGCCGGGGCCGACGACCTGGATCGCGTGCCGCCGGCGGCCGGTCCGGTCCCGGAGGGCCGGCGCAATCCGCGCGACGAAGTGCGATGGAACATCGAGGCGACGGGGCAGCAGCCGGTCGAGCGCAACGGCCGCTTCGATCTGCTGGGCTGAGCGGCACGATGGCGCGCCACGGGCAGGGGGGACGATGACGATCGACAGTCTGGCGGCGAAAGCCCGGGCCGGTGAGCGCCTCAGCGGGCCGGAGGCGCTGGCGCTCTATCGCGGTGCGCCGCTTCACCTCCTCGGCCGGCTGGCCGACGCCGCCCGCGCCCGCCTGCATCCGGATCGGATCGTCACCTACATCATCGATCGCAACGTCAACTACACGAACGTCTGCGTCGCGAGGTGCCGGTTCTGCGCGTTCTACCGCGAGGTCGGCGCGTCGGACGGCTACGTGCTCGGCTTCGACGAGATCTACCGGAAGATTGACGAGACGATCGCCGTCGGCGGCGTCCAGCTCCTGCTGCAGGGGGGCCACAACCCGGACCTGCCGCTCTCGTGGTACGAGGATCTGTTCCGGGCGATCAAGCAGCGGTACCCGTCGTTCCGCCTGCACGCGCTCTCGCCGCCCGAGGTAATTCATCTCTCGCGGCTGTCGCGGCTGCCGGTCGCCGAGGTCGTGGATCGCCTGGTGCGGGCCGGGCTCGACAGCATTCCGGGTGGCGGCGCCGAGATACTCGTCGACCGCGTGCGCCGGCTGCTGCACTGCGACGGCAAGGCGACGGCGGACGAATGGATCGACGTCATGCGTCACGCCCACCGGGCGGGGCTGCGGACGACGGCGACCATGATGTACGGGACGGTCGAGACCGACGAGGAGCGGATCGCCCACCTGCTGCGGCTGCGCGACCTGCAGGACGAGACGGGCGGCTTCACGGCGTTCATCACGTGGAGCTATCAGCCGTCGCACACGGCGCTGGGCGGGGCGGAGGCGACCGGCGTCGACTATCTCCGGACGCTGGCCGTCGCCCGCCTCGTGCTCGACAACTTCGACAACCTGCAGGCCTCGTGGGTGACGCAGGGCGGCAAGGTCGGGCAGCTCAGTCTGGCGTTCGGCGCCAACGACATGGGCTCCGTCATGATCGAGGAGAACGTCGTCCGGGCGGCCGGCGCGAGCTACTGCATGGACGAGGTCGAGATCGTCCGCAACATCGAGGATGCCGGCTTCATCCCGCAGCGGCGGAACATGCATTACGAGCGGCTCGGCGGGCCGATGTTCCGCGAGCGGGAGATTCCGCGGATGCACAACCTCGCGACCGCCCGCCGGGACGGGGACGATCACGTGCCGGCCGAGCTGATGAACTACCCCGCGCGCAGCCGGAGCGGCAGGCGGCAGCGCGAGCGGCCGCACTCCGACGCGTAGCCGCGAGCCACGTCCAGCACCGTTGATCAGATATCAAGCTTCGTGGGTCCTGCCGGTCGCGGACCCGCCGATTCGGGACGGCTGGGTCGTCGTCGATCGGGGGCGCGTCGTGGCGCTGGGACACCGCCGCGGACCCGCGGAGCCGGCCGGCGTCACGCGCGAAGTCGACCTCGGCGCCGCGGTCGTCCTGCCCGGCCTCGTCAACGCGCACACGCATCTCGAGCTGTCCTGGCTGCGCGGCGCCATCGCGCCCCGGCCGACGTTCGTGCCGTGGGTGCGCGACGTGATCCGCGCGCAGCGCGGGCGGATCGACCCGTGCGCGCCGGCGATCGTCGGCGCCATCGAGGCGGCGATCGAGGAGGCGCGGCGGAGCGGGACCGCCGCCGTCGGCGACATCAGCAACACGCTCGCCAGCTTCGCGCCGCTCGCGGCCAGCCGGCTGCGCGCCGTCGTCTTCAAGGAGCTGATCGGGTTTCACCCGGACGACCCGGACGCGGTCGTCCGCGAGGCGTGCGAGGCGATCGACGCGCTCGCCGCGACCGGCCGCGTCCGCGCGAGCCTCGCGGCGCACGCCCCGTATTCCGTGGCGCCGCTGCTGTTCCGGGCCATCCGCCAGGCGGTCGATCGGCGGCCGTTCGTCCCGTGCAGCGTGCACCTCGCCGAGTCGCCGGAGGAAGTCGAGTTCATCGCCACCGGCGGCGGCGCGTGGCGGCGGCTGCTCGAGGACGTCGGCTCCTGGAATCCCGGCTGGGTGCCGCCCGGCGTGAGCCCGGTCGCGTACCTCGCCGATGCCGGGTTCCTGGACGGGCGCGTGCTCGTCGTCCACGGGGTCCAGGCCGGCGCCGCCGACCTGGCCAGGCTGGCGGCGCTCGGCGCCACGATCGTGACCTGTCCGCGCAGCAACCGCTACACCGGCGCCGGCGATCCGCCGGTGGCGGCGTTCTACGCCGCCGGCGGCCGCGTGGCGGTCGGCACCGACAGCCTGGCGAGTGCGCCCGACCTCAATCTGTTCGCGGAGCTGGCGGCGCTGCGGGCGCTGGCGCCCGCCGTCCCGGCGGCGGCCCTGATCGACAGCGCCACGCGCCAGGGGGCGCGCGCGCTCGGCTTCGACGCCGAACTGGGCACGATCGCCCCGGGCAGGGCGGCGGCCCTGATTGCCGTCCGGATTCCGCCCGGTACGGCGGATGTGGAAGAATACCTGGTGCGGGGCATCGACCCCGATCGAGTCAGCTGGCTGGACGAGGTGACGGAGCCGTGAGCGCGGACCAGACCCTGGCGGGGACCGGCATGAGTGAAGAGGGACAGGGACGCGGGCCGGCGGCCCGCGGGTTGTTCGCCCGCCTGCGCACGTATGCGTCCTTCGTCCGGATCAGTCATTCGGTCTTCGCCCTGCCGTTTGCCCTCACCGGCGCGCTGCTGGCCGCGCGCGAGCATCCGATCACGGCCGGCACGCTGCTGTGGATCCTCGTCGCGATGGTGGCCGCGCGCAGCGCGGCCATGGGATTCAACCGGCTGGTCGACGCCGGGCACGACGCGCTGAATCCGCGGACGACGATGCGCGAGCTGCCGCGCGGCGCGATGTCGCGGCGCGAGGCGGCCCTGTTCGTGATCGTCGCCGGCGCCGTCTTCCTCTGGGCGGCTGCCGAACTGAATCCGCTCTGCTTCGCGCTGGCGCCGGTCGCGCTGGCGATCGTCTTCTGGTACTCGCTCGCGAAGCGCTACACGACCTGGACGCAGCTGTTCCTCGGGCTCGCGATGGCCGTGGCGCCGGTCGGCGGCTGGCTGGCGGTCGGCGGGCGGGGCGGCTGGCCGCCGTGGCTGCTCGCGCTGGCGATCGGCACCTGGGTCGGCGGGTTCGACGTGCTGTACGCCTGCCAGGATCTCGCGTTCGACCGCGCGCACGGCCTGCGGTCGATTCCGGTCCGCTTCGGCGTCCCGGTGTCGCTCCGGATTTCACGCGGCCTGCACGTCATCGCCGTGGCCTGCCTCGCCCTGCTCGCCTGGGTCACGCCGCTCGGCCCGCTGTACCTGCCGGGCGTGGGGCTCGTGGCCGGGCTGCTCGTGTACGAGCAATCGCTGGTCCGGGCCGACGATCTGTCGCGCGTGAAGCAGGCCTTCGATCTCAACGGCTACGTCGGCATCCTGTACCTGCTCGTGACCGCGGTGTCGATGCATGTCTGAGCCCCGGCCGTCCAGCGTGGTCGTCGCCATCACCGGCGCCAGCGGCGCCCTCTACGCCGTCCGCACGCTGGCAGCGCTGATGACCGCCGGCTGCCACGTCGAGCTGGTCGTCAGCGATTTCGGCCGCCGGCTGCTGCGTGACGAACTCGGCGAAGAGGCGGCG
Source organism: Vicinamibacterales bacterium (assembly GCA_035534615.1). GTDB lineage: Bacteria > Acidobacteriota > Vicinamibacteria > Vicinamibacterales > CAVVIG01 > JAGWRA01. Next base: position 11,270 of record DATLRO010000085.1, on the reverse strand, counting down.
GTCGACCGGATCGCCGCCTACCTCGATCAGCGCTACGGAGACGCCGTGCGCGCCGGGACGGTCCGCGTGTACAGCAACCGCGACCTCGGCGCGCCGATCGCCAGCGGCAGCCACGGCAGCCGCGGGATGGTCATCGTCCCCTGCTCGATGAAGACGCTGGCCGGCGTGGCCCACGGGCTGTCGCGCAATCTGGTCGAGCGGGCGGCCGATGTCATGCTGAAGGAACGCCGCCGCCTGGTCATCGTGCCGCGCGAGACCCCGATGAGTCTGCCGCAGCTCCGCAATCAGGTGCTCTGCGCGGAGGCGGGCGCGATGGTGCTGCCGGCGATGCCGGCGTTCTACCAGCAGCCGAAGACGCTGGACGATCTGGCCGACTTCATGGCCGGCAAGATCCTGAGCGCGCTCGGCTTCGACCACGCCCTGTACCCGGAGTGGACCGGCTCGGTCTGATTCCGGGCCGGCCGGCGGGCCGTGCGCCCGCGGCCGCCTCCGATCGCCGGACCCGACGCCCGTTCACGCCCCATGGAACTCGACGACGAGCTTCGCGCCAAGGACCCCGCCCGCATCGCCGGCATGTTCGACGCGATCGCGGCGCGGTACGACTTCCTCAACCACCTGCTGAGCGCGGGGATCGACCGCTATTGGCGCGCGCGCGCCATCCGCTCGCTCCGTCTCACCGGGCGCGAGACCCTGCTCGACCTGTGCACCGGCACCGGCGACCTGGCGATCGCCGCCGCCGCGCCGCGCCGCGCCGCGCGCGTCGTCGGGCTCGATTTTGCGGCCGCCATGCTTCACGTCGGACAGGAGAAAGTGGCGCGGGCCGGACTGGCCCGCCGCGTCCGGCTGCTCCGCGGCGACGCGATGCGGATCCCGCTCGCGGCCGCGTCGGTCGATGCCGTCACCATCGCGTTCGGCATCAGAAACGTCGCCGACCCGGCCGCCGCCTGCCGGGACATCCACCGCGTGCTCCGGCCGGCCGGGCGGCTGGCGATCCTCGAATTCGGCCTGCCGCGGGCGCCGGTCGTCCGCAGCCTTTACCTGTGGTACTTCCGCCACGTGCTGCCCCGGATCGGCCGCCTGGTCTCGCGGCACACGGCCGCCTACGACTACCTGCCGGCGTCGGTCGGCGCGTTTCCGCCCCCAGAGACCTTCGCGGGCGTGCTGCGGGCGGCCGGTTTCGCCGACGTGGCCGTGAGCCCTCTGACCTTCGGGATCGTCTACCTCTATAGCGGAACCGTCGCCCCGTAAACGCCCGTCCCGGGCCGTGAGTATCCATTTGGGAGGGCAGGCCGGGCACGAAGAGTGCATTCTGGGTCGCGAGCTCATGCGCACCCGGCCGCGTTTTCGCCGGCGAGCTCATGGGCGGGGTCGATCTGTCATCCGCCGGCGTCAGGGCCTGTCATCTGGCGGCGACGGCCGCGTCGCCGAAAGTTGCTATAATTATTGGGTTTAGATGCATCTCGACATCGACGGTCGCCGTACTGAAGACGAGCTCATCGAGAGCGCCATTCCCTGGCACGACGGGCTGCTGCTGGCGCTGGTGGTCCATGCCGCCCTGATCGCGCTCGTCTTGCTCGCGCCGCGCTTCCTGCCCGCGCCGGTCCCGGTCACGCACCCGCTGACGCTGACCAATCAGCCGCCGATGCAGTTCGTGTTCACCCAGCCGAAGCTCGATCTGACGACCACGAAGCCGAAGCCGAACGCGCCGCCGTCGGACAAGGACCGGCTCGCGCAGACGATGGAGCGGCACGCGAACCCGCTCACGCTCCAGCCGTTGACGCACGGGAATACGCCCGACAAGGTCCTCGCCGAGCGTGAGGCCCGCGCGAGGGGCCGGGGCCCGACGCCGGAACCGAGGCGCGCCACGCAGCCGCCGCAGCCGACCGCGCCTCCCAGGCAGGCCCAGCTGGCGGAGAACCAGCCGCAGAAGAATCCGCTGCAGGTTCCGCAGACCCTTCTCGGGCAGCAGCCGCCGCCCTCCGACCCGACACCGGCCAGGGCGCCGGCCGCGGTCGGCCCGGCCCTGACGCCGGGCGGATCGCTGGGTGACGCGCTCCATAACCTGCAGCGCTACGTCCAGCAGGAGCATTTCGACAACCCGGGCGGCGGCGGGCAGTTCGGGCCGGCGATTCAGTTCGATACCAAGGGCGTCGACTTCGGGCCGTGGATTCGACGGTTCATCGCGCAGATTCGGCGGAACTGGTTCATTCCCCAGGCCGCGATGACGATGAAGGGGCACGTCGTGCTCACGTTCAACGTGCACAAGAATGGCGCGATCACGGACCTGAAGGTCGTGGGGCCGTCGGGCATCCAGGCGTTCAACAACTCTGCCTTCAACGCGCTGCTGACGTCGAACCCGACGCAGCCGCTGCCGGCGGCGTATCCGTCCGAGCACGCCTTCTTCACGGTCACGTTCTACTACAACGAGACACCGCCGCAATGACGCCGACCCGGACGCAGCAGCTCGGGTGGCTCGTCGCGCTCTCCGCGCTGACGCTGTATGCGCTCGGCTGGTGTGCCTGACGCGACCGGCCGCCCTCCGGACCTGACGGCCGCGCCGACGGTGGTGGCCATCCTCGGGCCGACCGCCAGCGGGAAGAGCGCCCTCGGGGTGGCGCTGGCGGAGCGGTTCGGCGGGGAAATCGTCAGCTGCGACTCGACGGCGGTCTATCGCGGCTTCGACATCGGCACCGACAAGCCGCCGCTGGCTGCCCGCCGCGGCGTGCCGCACCATCTGATCGACGTGGCCGATCCGGAGGAGGACTACACGGCCGCCCGGTACGCGCAGGAGGCGGCGGCGGCGGTGCGCGCCGTGCACGCACGCGGCCGGCTCCCGATCGTGGTCGGCGGCACGGGCCTGTATTACCGGGCGCTGACGCGGGGCCTGTTCCCGGGCCCCGGCCGGGACGCCCGGCTGCGGGCGCGGCTCGACGCGATCGCGGCCCGGCGCGGGTCGCCGTTTCTGCACCGCATGGTCGCCCGCGTGGATCCGCCGTCGGCGCGCCGGATCCAGCCGCGGGACACGAAGCGGCTCGTGCGCGCGCTGGAGGTCTTCTTCCTGACCGGCCGGCCGCTCACCGCGCACTTCGCCGAGACCGTCGCGCCGCTCGACGGCTGGCGGATCCTGCCGGTCGGGCTCCGCCTCGACGCGCCGGTCACCGCCGAGCGGGTCGCCCGGCGGGTGGACGAGCAGTTCGCGCGGGGGCTGGTGGACGAAGTGCGGCGGCTGCTCGCGCAGGGCGTGCCGGCGACCGCCCGGCCGTTCGGCGGGCTGGTCTATCGCCAGGTGATGGAACAGCTGCAGGGGGTGCGCGACGAAGCGTCGACGCGCGCATTGATCGTGCAGGAGAACCGCCGTTATGCGCGGCGGCAGTTGATCTGGTTCCGCAAAGAGCCTAACCTAGAATGGTTTCAGGGTGCGGGAGAAGCGCTCGCGACGCGCACAGCCGTCGAACGGGCGTTGGCCGCGCACTGGCAGGAGAGGTGCTGATGGCGCCCGCTTCGGAAGGGAAAGGCCCGATTCCGAACATCCAGGATATCTTTCTCAACTACGCCCGTCGCGAGCGGCTGATCGTCACGGTGCGCATGATGGACGGCCGGGATTTCGAGGGCCGTATCAAGAACTTCGACCGGTTCGCCGTCGTCGTCGAGGAGAACGGCGCCGACTTCATGATCTTCAAGCACGCGATCGCGGCCATCCGCACGCCGAAACCGGTCACCAACTATCTCTCGTCGTCCCACCAGAACTGAGGCCGTCCCGTCCGGCGCGCGTCGTGCGCGCGGCACCCGCATGCGTCCGTTCCGTCGTGCCGTCGTGATCGTGCTGGATGGAGCCGGCATCGGCGCGTTGCCCGATGCCGCCGCCTACGGCGATGCCGGTGCCGATACGCTCGGGCACGTTGCCGCGCAGGTGCCGCTCCGCGTGCCGGCGCTCCGCGCGCTCGGGCTGGGGCGGCTGGTCGCCCTCGGCGGCGCGCCGCCGCCCGATCCGCCCCGCGCGGCCGTCGGGCGCATGGCCGAGCTGTCGGCCGGCAAGGATTCGGTCACCGGGCACTGGGAGCTGGCCGGGGTCGTGCCGGAGCGGCCGTTCCGCGTCTACCCGCTCGGCTTCCCGGCGGCGTTCATCGACCACTTCACGGCCCGCATCGGCCGGCCGGTGCTCGGGAACTGCGTGGCGTCGGGGACGGCGATCATCGACGCCCTCGGCGCCGAGCACGAGCGCACCGGCGCGCCGATCGTCTACACGTCGGCCGACAGCGTGCTGCAGATCGCCGCGCACGAGGCGGTGATTCCGGTCGACGAGCTGTATCGCCTGTGCGCGATCGCCTACGAGATGGCGACCGGCGAGCTCGGCGTCGGCCGGGTGATTGCCAGGCCGTTCGTCGGCGGGCCCGGCGCATACCACCGCACGGCGGCCCGGCGCGACTTCGCCGTGCCGCCGCCCGCCGGCACGCTGCTCGACCGGCTGACGGAGGCCGGGGTGCCGGTGACGGCCATCGGGAAAATCGAGGATTTGTTCGCCGGCCGCGGCATCTCGCACGCCATCCACACCCGCAACGACGAGCAGGGAATGGACGAGGTGCTGCGGCACGTTTCCGGGGGGACCGACGGACTGATCTTTGCGAACCTCGTCGATTTTGATACGGTCTACGGACACCGCAACGACGTGGCCGGCTATGCGGCCAATCTGGAGCGGTTCGACGACCGGCTCGAGGCGCTGCTGCCGCGGCTGCGCCAGGACGACCTGCTGGTCGTGACGGCCGATCACGGGAACGATCCGACGACGCCCGGCACGGATCACACCCGCGAGTACGTGCCGCTGCTGGCGACCGGCGCGCGGGTGCGGGCCGGCGTGGATCTCGGAACGCGGGCGACCTTCGCTGATCTGGGGCAGACGCTGGCGGCCCTGTTCGGCGTCGCGCCGCTCGCCCACGGGACGGGGTTTCTGGCATCGATGACGGATTGAAGAATTGAAGAATTAGAGAATTGAAGAAGGTCCCCTTGACCATCCGCGAAGAGCTCGAGCAGCGCGAACGTCAGATTCTGGCGCCCCAGGCGGCGCTGAGCGCCGGCACCCGGGGACGGCTTCGGCCCGAGACGGAGGATGACGTCCGCCCGGCGTTTCAGCACGACCGCGACCGGATCATCCACTGCAAGGCGTTCCGGCGGCTGAAGCACAAGACGCAGGTCTTCTTCGCGCCGACCGGCGATCACTACCGCACGCGCCTGACGCACACGCTCGAGGTTTCGCAGATTGCGCGCACCATCGCCAAGGTGCTGCGCCTGCACGAGGAACTGACCGAGGCGATCGCGCTCGGCCACGATCTCGGCCATACGCCGTTCGGTCACGCCGGCGAGCGGGTGCTGCAGGACCTCGTGCCTGGCGGGTTCAATCACTACGAGCAGAGCCTCCGCATCGTCGACGTCCTGGAGAACGATCGCCACGGGCTGAACCTCACCTGGGAAGTGCGCGACGGCATCGCGAAGCATTCGAAGGGGAAGTCGGGGGCCCCGGTCGGGGTGCCGCCCGACAAGCGGGCGGCGACGCTGGAGGGGCAGATTGCCCGGGTGGCCGATCTGATCGCGTACGTGAACCACGACATCGACGACGCCGTGCGGGCCGGGCTGTTCCGGCCGGCCGACCTCCCGCAGGCGCCCGTCCGGCGGCTCGGGGACACGCCGTCGGCGCGGATTGCCACGATGGTGAAAGACGTGGTCACCGAGACGCTCCGGGGCGATCTGACCGAGATCCGGATGGGCGGCGACGTCCTCGAGGCCACGCTGGCCCTCCGCGAGTTCCTGTTCGAGGCGGTCTACGAGAACGAGGTGTCCACGGTCGAGTTCCGCAAGGCGACCGGCATCCTGGGCGGGCTGTGGGAGAAGGTCCGCGAACGGCCGGACGAGTTCCTGGATGGGCCGACGGTCGAGGCCGACGGGCTCGACACTGCGGCCTGCGACTTCGTGGCCGGGATGACCGATCGGTACGCCGTCCGGCTGTTCGAGCAACTGTTCGTCCCGAAACCATGGGTGGGGCTGCTGGAAGCGGCCCGCTGGGATTGACGGATTGACGCCCGGATGCTGGGCCGGTCCGTGATAGTGGTATACTCATGGGTCTGCCCGCGGGCGGAATTCCGGGCAGTCCGATGGCCGATGCTCCTGAATCTGCGAACGATACGAGGCGCGCGGGCGCACGAACACTTCTCCCGCGTATACGAGCCGGCGGCGTTCGACGCCAGCCAGGACGAGTTCACCGTGGTGGGCCCGGTCGATCTGACGTTCGATCTGGACAAGGACGGCGTCCACTATCGTCTCGTCGGCCGGACGACGGCGACGATCGAGCTGAAGTGCAGTCGATGCCTGGAGCCGTTCCGGATTCCGGTCGACGCCGCGTTCGATCTGCGCTACCTGCCCCAGCCGGGACAGGCGGAGGCGGGCGCCGGGGCTGAGGAAGTCGAGGTCGAACTCGGCGCGGACGATCTGACGTCCGCGTTCTACGAGGAGGAGACGATCGATCTCGGCCAGCTGATGCGCGAACAGTTCTACCTGGCGCTGCCGATGAAGCCGCTCTGCAGCGAGGCGTGCCGGGGCCTGTGCCCGGTGTGCGGCACGAACCTGAATCGGAGCACCTGCACGTGCCGCCCGGTGTGGGAAGATCCCCGGCTGGCGGCTCTGCGCGCGATCAAGAAGGACGACGATGCCTAATCCCAAACGTCGACATTCGAAGACCCGCACGGCCAAGCGCCGGACGCACGATGCGCTCGATCCGGTGGCGGTCGGCGAGTGCCCGCAGTGTCATGAACCCAAGCCGCCGCACATTGTGTGCCCGCACTGCGGATACTACCGCGGCCGGCAGGCGCACGCGGTCAAGGAAGACTAGCTGTCGGCCGCCCCGGCGAGGCGCGGGGACCTCGGTTGCGTGCCTCGGGCGGCGGGATCGCATCGATGATCCGGATTGCCGTGGACGCGATGGGCGGTGACTTCGGCCCCGGGACGATCGTCGAGGGGGCGCTGGCGGCGGCACGCCATCTGGACCTGGGCGTCCTGCTGGCCGGCCCGCGCGCGCGGCTCGAAGCGGAGCTGGCGCGGTACCCGGACGCCGGGCGCCTGGATGTCGGCCTGCTGGACGCGACCGACGTGGTCGACATGGCCGAGCCGCCCACGGCGGCCCTGCGGCGGAAGCCGCGGGCCTCGATTCGGGTGGCGGCCGAGGCGGTGGCCCGCGGGGACGCGGCGGCGCTGTTCAGCGCCGGGCACACCGGCGCGTCGGTGGTGACGGCCCATGCGGTGTTCGGCGTGCTGCCGGGCGTCGACCGGCCGGCCCTGGCGGCGGCCGTGCCGACCCGGCACCGGCCGGCGGTGCTGCTGGATGCGGGGGCCAACGTGGAATGCCGGCCCGCGCACCTGCTGCAGTTCGGCGTGATGGGCGGGATGTACGCGAAGGTGGCGTTCGGGCTCGATCGTCCGCGGATCGGCCTGCTGTCGATCGGCGAGGAAGAGACGAAGGGCAACGAGCTGACCCGGGAGGCGCACCAGCTGCTCAAGGCCTCCCGCCTGCACTTCATCGGGAACATCGAGGCGCGCGACGTGTACACCGGACAGGCCGACGTGATCGTGTGCGACGGCTTCACGGGCAACATCGCGCTGAAGATCAGCGAGGGGCTGGTCGAGGTCGTGGAGGATCTGCTGCGCGACGAGCTGTCCAGCACGGTGACCATGCGCGTGGGATCGCTGCTGACGCGGCGGGCGCTCCGCCACTTCCGGAAGCGGGTCGACTATTCGGAGTACGGCGGCGCCCCGCTGCTGGGGGTCGCCGGGCTGTGCATCGTCGGACACGGCCGCTCGTCGGTGAAAGCCGTGCGCAACGCCGTCGCGATGGCCTATCGGTTCGCCACTAACCGTTTCATTTCGCGGATCGAGCAGGAAATCGCTGCGGCCGCCGTCGCCCACTCTTGATCGCGTTCATTTTCCCCGGACAAGGCTCCCAGAAGGTCGGGATGGGACGGGCGCTCGCGGAGGCGTTCCCGGTCTGCCGCGACACGTTCGCGGAGGCCGACGCCGCGCTCGGCGAACCGCTGAGCCGCCTGTGTTTCGAGGGGCCGGAGGATCGGCTGACCCTGACCGAACATGCGCAGCCGGCCATTCTCGCCGTGAGCATCGCCGCGCACCGCCTGCTCGTGTCGCGCGGGCTGGCGCCGGTTTTCGTCGCCGGTCACAGCCTCGGCGAGTACGCCGCCAACGTGGCGGCCGGCACGTTCAGCTTCGTCGATGCGCTGCGCATCGTCCGCCGGCGCGGCCGGTACATGCAGGAGGCCGTGCCGGTCGGCGCCGGGGCGATGGCGGCCGTGCTCGGCCTCGAGGCGGGGCTCGTGGCGCAGGCGTGCGCGGAGGCGGCGGAAGGCGAGGTCGTGAGCCCGGCGAATCTCAACGGCGCGGGCCAGGTGGTCATCGCCGGGGCGCGGGAGGCCGTGCGCCGGGCCGGCGAGCGCGCGAAGGCGCTCGGGGCGAAGCGGGTCGTGGCGCTGCCCGTCAGCGCGCCGTTCCACTGCGCGCTGATGCAGCCGGCCGAGGCGCGGCTGGCGCCCGACCTGCGCGCGCTGGCCGTCTCTTCCCCGCGCGTGCCGATTGTCGCCAACGTGGATGCGGAGCCGAAGCGCGACGCGGCGTCGGCCATCGAGGCGCTCGTGCGCCAGGTGTCGGCCCCCGTGCAATGGGAAGCGGTCATGCGGCGTCTTGCGTCCGAAGGCGTCCGCGCGTATGTTGAAGTGGGTCCGGGGGCCGTCCTGAGCGCGCTGGCGCGCAAGATCGATCGCGATGCCCGGGTGGTGAGCGTCGACGGCCCCGACGGCGCGGCGGCGGCCGAGGCGCTGGCGCGCGACCTCCTGTAGGTCGGGATTCGGAGCGTCAGCGCCGGCCACCGACGGCGATGGGCCCCATCGGGACTGAATGATGGCGAGCACCGATCAGCGCTCGGACAACGTCGCGATTGTGACCGGGGCGTCCCGCGGGATCGGCCGCGCGATCGCCGTCATGCTGGCGGCCCGCGGCGCGCTGGTCGTGGCGGCCGCCCGCGGCGATCACGCGCAGGAGACCGTGGCGGCGATCACCGCCGCCGGGGGGCGCGCCGAGGCCGGCACGCTGGACGTCACCGACACGGCGAGCGTCGAGGCGCTGGTCGGCGGCGTGCTCGAGCGGCACGGCCGGATCGACGTGCTCGTCAGCAATGCCGGCATCGCGCGCGACCAGCTCCTGATGCGGATGAAGCGCGCGGACTGGGACGCCGTGCTGGACACGAACCTGACGGCCGCCTTCACGTGCACCCAGGCGGTGCTCCGGCCGATGTTGAAACAGCGCCGGGGACGGATCGTCACGGTGACGTCGGTCGTCGGCCAGATGGGCAATGCGGGGCAGGCGAACTACGCGGCGTCGAAGGCCGGGCTCATCGGCTTCACCAAGGCGCTGGCGCGCGAGCTGGCTTCGCGGAACATCACCGTGAACGCCGTCGCGCCTGGCCTCATCGAGACGGACATGACGCGGGCGATCACCGGGGACGCCCGCGCGTCGTGGGCCGGGCAGATCCCGCTGGGGCGGCTCGGGACGCCGGAGGACGTGGCGGCGGCCGTCTGCTTTCTTGCGTCGGACGAGGCATCGTATATTACTGGGCACGTTCTGGCGGTGAACGGCGGGATGTACATGTAGGAGGATGGCATGGCGGTTACCGACAAAGTGAAGAGCATCATCGTGGAACAGCTCGGCGTGGACGAGGAAGAAGTGACGCCGGATGCGTCGTTCGTGGACGACCTCGGCGCCGATTCGCTGGACACCGTGGAGCTCGTGATGGCGTTCGAAGAGGAGTTCGGGATCGAGATCCCGGACGAGGACGCCGAGAAGATCACGCGCGTGAAGGAAGCAATCGAATACATCGAGTCGCACGCCAAGACGAAGAAGTAGCACCCCGCCCGGAGCCGCCGGCCGTTCACGCCTCTCCGATCAGCCGGCGGCCGGCGACGTGTGTGTCGCCAGGGCCGGCAGGCGCAGACGGAGGCATGTTGAGCAGACGGGTGGTGGTCACGGGCATCGGCCTGGTCTCGTCGCTCGGTGTCGGCACCGAGGCGAACTGGCAGGCCCTGTGCGCGGCGAAGAACGGGATCGGGCGGATCTCCCGCTTCGACGCCTCGCAGTACGCGTGTCAGATCGCCGGCGAGGTCAAGGCGTTCGACCCGCTGCAGTTCATCGAGAAGAAAGACGTCAAGAAGATGGACGTCTTCATCCAGTTCGCCATCGCGGCCTCCCAGTTCGCGATGGACGACGCCGGCCTCACGATCACCCCGGAGGCCGCGCCGCGGGTCGGGGTCTTCATCGCCTCCGGCATCGGCGGGTTCAGCACCATCGAGCGGGAGCACAAGGCGCTGCTCGAGGGCGGACCCCGCCGCATCTCGCCGTTCTTCATCCCCTCGGCGATCATCAACCTGGCGGCCGGCCAGGTGTCGATCCGCTTCGGCGCCAAGGGGCCCAACTCCGCCACCTCCACCGCCTGCTCCGCCTCGGCGCACGCCATCGGCGACGCCTACGAGATCATCCGCCGCGACGATGCCGATGCCATGATCGCCGGCGGATCCGAGGCGGCCATCACGCCGATGGGCGTCGGCGGCTTCGCCGCCATGCGGGCCCTCTCCACGCGCAACGACGAGCCCGAGCGGGCCAGCCGGCCGTTCGACATCGATCGCGACGGCTTCATCGTCGGAGAGGGGGCGGGCGTCGTGGTCCTCGAGGAGCTCGGCCAGGCCCTGGGCCGCGGCGCCCGGATCTACGCCGAGATCGTCGGCTACGGCATGTCGGCCGACGCCTATCACATCACCGCGCCGTCGGAGGACGGCGACGGCGCGTTCCGGGTGATGCGGCGCGCCATCCAGACCGCCGGCGTCGAGCCGTCGGCCGTGGACTACATCAACGCCCACGGCACCTCGACCCCGCCCGGCGACCGCATCGAGACGCTGGCCATCCGGCGCTGCTTCGGCGATCACGCCTACCGCCTGGCCGTCTCGTCGACCAAGTCGATGACCGGCCACCTGCTCGGCGCGGCCGGAGGGCTGGAGGCCGGCATCACCGCCCTGGCGGTGTACCATCAGATGGCGCCGCCGACGATCAACCTGGATCGGCCCGATCCCGCGTGCGATCTGGACTACGTGCCCTGGACCAGCCGCCCGATGGCCATCGAGTACGCCCTGTCGAACTCGTTCGGATTCGGCGGCACCAACGCCGCCCTCCTGTTC
>DATLRO010000084.1:0-14842 GCA_035534615.1 Vicinamibacterales bacterium | reverse complement strand
TGCGCGGGCCGGAGGTGTCGCGGGCGCTGCGGGCGCTGTCGGCCACCTACGTCGAGCGGCGCGAGACGATCGGCCGCGGCGCGGCGCTGGACGGGCGCGGCAAGCGCGCGGCCTTCGCCCTGTTCTACGGCCCGCTGCACTTCCTCGTGGTCCGCGAGATCGTACGGGCGCTCGACGCGGCGCGCGGCGCGGTCGATGCCCTGGTCGACCTCGGCTGCGGCACGGGCGCGGCCGGTGCGGCGTGGGCCTCCGCGTTCGCCGCGCCGCCGACGATCTTCGGCGTCGATCGCCACCCATGGGCCGTGGCCGAAGCGGGCTGGACCTACCGCCAGTTCGGTCTCCGCGGCCACGCCCGGCTCGGCGACGCGGCCGCCCCGCGGATGCCCCGCGGCACGCTCGCCATCCTCGCGGCGTACGTCCTCAACGAGCTGCCGCCGGACGCGCGCCGCCGGCTGCAGCCGATGCTGCTCGAGGCGGCGGCGCACGGCGCGCGCGTGCTCATCGTCGAGCCGATTGCGCGCGGCGTGACGCCGTGGTGGCCGGAATGGCAGGCGGCCTGGGAAGCGGCCGGCGGGCGGGCGGACGAATGGCGGTTTCAGGTGGCCCTGCCCGAGCCGGCGCGGCGGTTCGGCCGGGCGGCCGGCCTCGACTCCCGCGAACTGACGGCCCGCTCGCTCTGGCTGCCGCCGGCGGCGTGAGGCGGCCCGCGGCCGGTCAGTCGATCCGGCGCAGCGACGTCACGAGCAGATCGCCGACCGGCCGGCTGCTGCTCACCGTCCGTCCCACCCGATCCGGAATCAGGCGGGCCACGAGATCCCGCGGGCGGCCGTGCGGGAGCGGCACCAGCTGCGTCTTGTCGCCGAGGATCCACGCGCGGTCGATCGCGAACAGGCCGCCGAGCTCCGCCCGCCATTCGTCCAGCGTGTAGTAGCGGGCGAGCGCGCCGTCCGATCGGTTCTGCAGCAGCCGGTGCACGGAGCGGGTGCGCAGGAAGCCGGCGCGGAGCAGGCCGTAGTACACGACGCCGCGGACGAGGGTGGTCCAGAGGCTGCGGTGGTAGACCATGCAGGTGCAGGTGCCGCCCGGCCGCAGCACGCGGTGCAGCTCGGCGAGCGCGCGCCGGGTGTCCGCGGTGTGGTGGAGCACGCCCCAGGCCCAGGCGCGATCGAAGGACGCGTCGCGGAACGACAGGTGCTCGGCGTCCATCTGCAGCACGGCGCCCGGCAGGCGGCGGAGATCCAGGCGCCGCCGCGTCATCCTGACGGCGTAGGTGGTGAGATCGATGCCGGTGTAGGTGCCGGCGTGCCGCGCGAGCAGCTCGGCGTGCGTGCCGCACCCGGTGCCGAGCTCCAGCACCGCGCGGCCGGCCAGCGACGGGAAGTCGATGAAGTTGTCGAACGGGATCTGCGTCCACGGGAAGGCGGTCCGGACGCGCTGCAGGAACCGGCGGTCGATCTCCCCGTAGAACTCGGCGCTCCCATCGTCGTACGGCAGCGCCGTCCCGAAGTCGTACCGCATGGGATGCGCTTCCCACCAGGACCGGTTCGCCCGCTGCCAGCGGCGCGCCTGGACATCGGTCGCCGGGCGCGCCGTCGGACCGGCGAAGTCGCCCGCTCCCAGTTCCCGCATGAACCCGAGGTCGCGCATGATCGGTCCCGGCGCGCGGCCGGTGTGGTCGGGCGCGCGCGCCTGCCGATTGGATACACCATCGGACCGCCCGTGGCAACTGGACGGCGGCCGTGCCGATCCGGCCGGCGCCGGGCCTCTCCAAGGGCGGGGACGGGCCGCGTGCCGCCGGCGGTCCGTCCGGGCGGACGATCGGCGATCGCTGTCAGCGAAAAGTCATGTGGAAATCAGATGGCTGCCATGCGTTCATTCGGCTTGTGGATGACCCGGCTCTCGGTGATCATTGGGAGGTTCTGAGGGAGCATTCATTGGATTCCGGGGTTCTGGCCAGCGGGCTCTTTCTTGCGGTCGTCAGCGTCGGGGTGGCGGCGGGCCTGACGGATACGTTGGGTCTGGTGCTGGTGACGGCGTCTGCCGTCACCGTCCTCGTGGCGGGCGGCTCCTTTCTGGCAGTGTATTGGCGTCAGGGCGGCAGTCGGGCTGGCCGTCGGCGTCGCTGACTCTCAGGCCCGTACGATCGAGTACCTCACCGGTTTCATTCTTCTACCCCCTGTTCGACCCGCCCCAGACCCCGGCTCCCGAACGCGCGGCCCACACGGGCCGCGCGTTGTTCTGTACGCGAGCCCCCGAGCGCGCCCGCGCTACCTGTCCCGCGTCGCGTGAATGATGGCCTCCATGTGACCGAGGTACCGCTCGAGCGCCCGGCGGCCGGTGGCGGTCAGGCGGTACTCCGTGCGGGGGAGGCGTCCCGCGAACGACTTGGTGCAGGTGATGTACTGCGCGTCCTCGAGCTTGCGGGCGTGCACGCTCAGGTTGCCGTCGGTGGTGCGGAGCAGCCGCTTCAGGTCGTTGAACGTCAGCATCTCGTTGACGGCGAGCGCCGAGACGAGGCCGAGCCGCAGCCGTTCGTGAATCAGGCGGTCGAGGTCGAGCGGGGTCCGGGCGGCCGGCGCGGCCGGGCGCACCGGGGCCGCGTCGCCGCGGTCATCGCGGATCCGGTCGCGCCGCATCGAGCCGGGCTTAGCCGCCATACCTCTTCGCAATCAGCGCGCCGAACAGGACGTGCAGGCCGCCGAATCCCGCGGCCATGAACCAGGTGCCCCAGGCGGCCGGGCCGAACAGGGCGGCGGCGCCCGCCAGCATGAAGCAGAGGCCCATCACCGGGACGATGCGCACCGAGAAGGCGCCGCCGGCGACGACCCCGGTGCCGTAGAGCAGCAGCCAGATGCCCGGCAGCCGATCGGCCAGGCCGGCGCGGTAGAGCACCACGGTCAGCAGGGCGCCGGCGACGAGCGGCGGCGACAGGCTCAGCGCGAACTTCTGCGCCGGGGCCGCGAGCAGCGACGTGCCGCCGTGCCGGGCCTTGCGGATGACGGCGGAGCTGGAGATGGCCACCGCGACGACCGCTTCGGCGATCCAGACCGCGAGCCAGCGCGACGCCGTCGGCTGCAGGGCGGCGAGCGGGGCGACGGCCAGCACGGTCAGCCCCATCGCGACGCCGCCCCAGCCGGGGACGGCGGTGAAGGATCCGGCGCGCTCCATCGTGTCGCGGATGAAGCGCAGGTTGTCCATGGCCCGGGCGTGCAGCGCCGGCGGGTCGGTCAGCGAATCCTGCACGGGGTCGGGGCCCAGCATGAAGGCATCCTAGCGCGGAAGCGGCCGCCCCGACAAGGATGGACAGGGACGGGACGGGGCGGACCGTGGTTACTGCGCGCGCAGCAGCAGCACCGGGACTTTCACCTCGTGGCGCACCCGGCTCACGGTGCTGCCGAGCGCCAGATCCTTGATGAACCGGTGGCCGTGGGTCGCCATCGCGATCAGGTCGACCTGCGCCTCTTCGGCCACCGCGATCAGCTGTTCCGCCGGGTCGCCCATCGCCAGCCGGGTGTCGACCGCCAGCCCGCCGGCGCGCAGCGCCTCGGCCGTCTGCTCGAGGTACGCCCGGTCGTTGCGCATCTCCTCCGACTCGCGCAGCTTGAGCTTGTCGAAGTTGCGCGCCGCCCAGCCGTCGGCCACGTGCACGAGCAGCAGGCGCGCGCCGGTCAGCCGCGCCAGCGCGCCGACGTGGTCGAGGATCGTGCGGTCGGCCTCCGAGTGCTCCAGGGCGACGAGAATGTGTCGGTACACGCAGGCGCCTCCGGGAGCCGTCAAGGCACGGCGGAACCGTGAGAGCCGCCGGTGGGGAACCGGCCGCGCCTCCATCATACCGCGCCGATCGCCACCTGATAGAGCAGCCAGGCGTTCAGCACGGCAATCACCACCGCGGTCAGCCAGGCCAGCCACTTCAGCCAGCGGGGACTGGCGAACGTCCCCATCTTCGCCGGATCGCTGGTGAACTGGACGAGCGGGAACACGGCGAACGAGAGCTGGAGGCTCAGGACGACCTGGCTCAGGATCAGCAGCGGCCCGGCCCCCTTGTCGCCATACAGCGCCACGACGAGGATCGTCGGCACGATGGCGAGCAGGCGGGTGATGAGCCGGCGCAGCCACGGGCGCAGCCGGATGTTGATGAAGCCTTCCATGACGATCTGGCCGGCGAGCGTGCCGGTCAGCGTCGCGTTCTGGCCCGACGCCAGCAGGGCGACGGCGAACAGGACGCTGGCCATGCCGGTGCCGAGCAGCGGCGCCAGCAGCCTGTAGGCCTGGCCGATCTCGGCGACATCCTCGTGCCCGGTGCCATGGAACACGGCGGCCGCCATCACCAGGATCGCCGCGTTGATGAACAGCGCCGACATCAGCGCCACGGCCGAGTCGAGCGAGGCGAAGTTGATCGCCTCGCGCTTGCTGGCCACCGAGTCGGTGTACTTGCGCGTCTGCACGATCGACGAATGCAGGTACAGGTTGTGCGGCATCACCGTCGCCCCCAGGATGCCGATGGCGATGTACAGCATGTCCGGGTTCGTGACGACGGAGGCGTGCGGGATGAAGCCCCGGGCGACCGCGAGCATGTCCGGGCGCGACAGCCACAGCTCGACTCCGAACGCGCAGGCGATGACGGCGATCAGCGTGAGGACGAACGCCTCGATGTACCGGAAGCCGTGGCGCTGCAGGTACAGCACGATGAGCACGTCCGACGCCGTCAGGCAGACGCCCCAGATGAGCGGCAGCCCGAACAGCAGCTGCAGCGCGACCGCCGAGCCGATCACCTCGGCCAGGTCGCACGCGGCAATCGCGATCTCGCACCCGATCCACAGCACGATCGTTGTCGGGCGCGAGTAGTGATCGCGGCACGCCTGCGCCAGATCCCGGCCGCTGGCGATTCCCAGCCGCGCGGAGAGCGCCTGCAGCAGGATCGCCATCAGGTTCGAGATCATGACGACGCTCAGCAGCGCGTAGCCGAAGCGCGCGCCGCCGGCGAGATCGGTCGCCCAGTTGCCCGGGTCCATGTAGCCGACCGCCACCAGGAAGCCCGGGCCGGCGAACGCGAAGAACTTGCGCCAGAAGCCGGCGTTCAGCGGAATCGGGATCGTGCCGTGCACTTCGGGCAGGCTGACGCTCGAATCGGTGGCGGACCACATCGAGGAAGACGCCGGGCGGCGTCGGGGGGCAGACATGGGACGGCTGGTAATGAGGCTGTCTGAAATTTGAAGAATCAAAAATCATTCTATGTTCGGTCAAAGTTTCCGTCAAGGATCAGCTGCGTCCGTCCCGCGCCGCCGGTCCGCGGCTCCCTGCGTGGTAGCATGCGGCAGAGATGGATGCGCCCGTCCCCTCCCGCGCCCTCGCCACCGATCTCTATGAATTGACGATGATGGCCGGCTACCTCGCCGGCGGCATCACCGGCCGCAGCTCGTTCGAGCTCTACGCCCGCACGCTGCCGCCGCGGCGCGCGTACCTCATCGCGGCCGGCCTCGCGCAGGCGCTCGACTACCTGGAAGGCCTGGCGTTCACGCCCGCGCAGATCGCGTACCTGCGCACGGTCCCGGCGCTCCGTCGCGTGGCCGACTCCTTCTTCGAGCGCGATCTGCCGGCGTTCCGCTTCACCGGCGACGTCTGGGCCCTGGACGAAGGGACGCCGGTCTTCGCGCAGGAGCCGATCCTCCGCGTCACGGCGCCGGCGCCGGAAGCGCAGCTGGTCGAGACGGCGCTGCTCGCCCTCATCACGTTTCAGACCTCGATCGCCAGCAAGGCGGCGCGGATCGTCGACGCGGCCGAGGGGCGCGCGGTCATCGAGTTCGGCAGCCGCCGCGCGCACGGGCTCGACGCGGGCCTGTACGCGGCGCGCGCCGCCTTCATCGGCGGCTGCGCCGGCACGTCCAACGTCGAAGCGGGCCATCACTTCGGCATCCCGGTGTCGGGGACGATGGCGCACTCGTGGGTGATGACGTTCGAGGACGAGCTCGAGGCGTTCAGGCGGTACTGCGATCTCTACGGCAGCCACGCGGTGCTGCTCGTCGACACGTACGACACGCTCGACGCGATCCGGCAGATCGTCGCCGCGGGCCTGAAGCCGGCCGCCGTCCGTCTCGACAGCGGCGATTTCATCGCGCTCAGCCGGGACGCCCGGCGCATGCTCGACGCGGGCGGGCTGCGGGAGACCGGCATCTTCGTCAGCGGCGATCTGGACGAGGAGCGCATCGCCGCGATGGTGCGCGCCCGGGCGCCGGTGAACGGGTTCGGCGTCGGCACGGCGCTGAGCACGTCCAGCGACGCGCCCGCGCTGGGGGGGGTCTACAAGCTCGTGGAAGTGGAACGGGACGGCCAGCGCGTCCCCACGCTGAAGCTGAGCACGGGCAAGCACTCGTACCCGGGTTGCAAGCAGGTGTGGCGCGTCGTCGAGGACGGTCGCGCGCGCCGCGACGTCATCGGCCTGGCCGACGAGAGCGCCCCGGCCGGCGGACGGCCGCTGCTCCGGCTGGCGATGGAGGGCGGACGGCGGACGGCGGCGTCACCGTCGATGACCGAGACGCAGGCGGCCTGCCGGGCCGGGCGCGACGAGCTGCCGGCCGGCGTCCGCCGCCTCGAGGCGCCGTCGGCCTATCCGGTCGACATCAGTCCCCGCCTCGACGCGCTCACCCAGCAGATCGGCGCGGAGATCGAGGCGGCGCACCGGGCGCGGACCTGAGACGGCGGCTTACGGGTCGCGGGTCTCCGGCGGCCGGGCGCCCCCGAATCGCTCCCGCAGCGCGGACTTCTTGAACTTGCCGGCCGACGTCCGCGGAATCTCGCTCACGAACTCGACCGCCTCGGGCAGCCACCACTTCGGAAAGGCGGGGGCCAGGAACGCCCGCAGCGCATCGGCCGTCACGGTCCGGCCGGGCTTCACCACGACGACCGCCAGCGGCCGCTCGCCCCAGCGGGCGTCGGCCGTCGGCACGACCGCCGCTTCGGCCACGTCCGGGTGGCCCATCAGCGCGTTCTCCAGCGCCACCGAGCTGATCCACTCGCCGCCCGACTTGATGAGATCCTTCGCGCGGTCCGTGAGCGCGATGGAGCCGCGCGCGTCGATGGTCACGATGTCGCCGGTCCGGAACCAGCCATCGTCCGTGAAGCGATCGGAGGAGTCGGGCGCGTCGAAGTACGCGCCGGCGACCCACGGTCCCCGCACTTCCAGCTCGCCCATCGTCCGGCCGTCCCACGGCACCAGGCCGTCGTCGCCGCGCGCACGGATCTCGATGAACGGCAGCGGCCGTCCCTGCCGCGCCCGGCTGCGATAGCGTTCCTCCCCCGGCTCGCCGGCCTGATCGGGGGCGAGCCGCGACACGGTGCCGGCGGGGGTCGTCTCCGTCATGCCCCAGGCGTGCACGATCTGCAGGCCGTGGCGCCGATCGAACGCCTCGATCATCGCCTGCGGCGCGGCCGAGCCGCCGACGAGGAGCGCCCGCAGGGCGGAGAGATCCCAGGCGCCCGGACGATCGTCGAGCAGCTGCAGCAGCCCCATCCAGATCGTCGGCACGCCGGCCGCGATCGTCACGCGCTCGGCCTGGAACAGATCGACGAGGCTGGGCGGATCGAGGTACGGGCCGGGCAGCACGAGCTTCGCGCCGACCAGCGCCGCGGTGTACGGCAGTCCCCACGCGTTGGCGTGAAACATCGGGACGACCGGGAGGATCGTGTCGGCTTCTCGGAGGTCGAGCGCGTCGGGGAGGGCGATGGCGAGCGAGTGCAGCACCAGCGCCCGGTGCGAGTAGAGCACCCCCTTCGGCCGGCCGGTCGTGCCGGTCGTATAGCACATGGCGGCGGCGTCCCGTTCGTCCGGCTCGGGAAGATCGACGGGCGCCGGGTCGGCCTGGTCCAGCAGCCTGTCGTAGTCGAGCAGGTCGGGCGTCAGGCTGCCGTGTTCGCCGACGACGATCGTGTGCGGCAGGGCGACGAGGTCCTTGATGCGCTCGAACAGCGGGAGCAGCGAGGCGTCGACGATCAGGACGCGGTCGCCGGCGTGATTGATGATGTAGGCGAGATCCTCGGGCGGCAGGCGGAGGTTCAGCGTGTGGATCACGCCGCCGGCCAGCGGGATGCCGAAGTACGCCTCGAGGTGGGCGGCGTGATTCCAGCAGAGGGTGGCGACCCGGTCGCCCGGCGCGACGCCGAGCCGCCGGAGCGCGGCGGCGAGCCGGCGGGCCCGGGCGCCGCACGCCGCGTAGGTCGAGCGGTGCAGGCGGCGGTCCGCCCGGCGGCTGACGACGTCGCGCGCGCCGAAGAGCGTCTCGGCGCGCCGGAGGATGGCGGGCACGGTCAGGGCGGAGTCCATCATCAGGCCGCGCATGGGGCACCTCGTGCGGGGATTGTAGCAAGGGCTCGGGGCCCGGTGCTCGGTGGCTCGGGGCGGGGACGGGCCGAGCTGAAGCTCGGCGCTACGAAGGGTGACCAGGCTTCGGGTGCTCGGGGCTCGGGGGCCCGGGGCCAGGGCGCTCCGGGCGCGCCCTGCTGACTCAGCCTTGCTTGCTGTCCATGCGCACGGTACACTTGTGTGTTACGCGTGGCGGGCTGCACCGCGGCTCGGAACCTGTGCAATTTCAGCCTATGAACCGCGTCAGGGCCGGAAGGCAGCAGCGCTAAGTAGTCACTGACATGTGCCGCAGGCCCTTCCGGGCCGCGGTGGAGCCCGTCACGCGGGATCGGTCCACTCGGTCGCGATTCAGCCATTCATGCCGTACCAGGTCATCGCGCGGAAATGGCGCCCGCAGCGCTTCGACGACGTCGTCGGGCAGCATGCGGTGACGCGCACGCTGAAGAACGCCCTGGCGAGCGGCCGGCTTGCGCAGGCCTTCGTGTTCGCCGGCCCGCGCGGGGTCGGCAAGACGACGACGGCGCGCATCCTGGCGCGGGCGCTGAACTGCGTGCACGGGCCGACGGCCGATCCGTGCGGCGTCTGCGACGCCTGCGTGGAGATCGCGGAGGGACGCGACATCGACGTCCTGGAGATCGACGCGGCGACCCACACGAAGGTCGAAACGGTCCGCGAGGTGATCATCGGCGGCCTGTCGCTGGCGCCGGTGCGCGACCGCTACAAGATCTTCATCATCGACGAAGTGCACCAGCTGTCGACCCCCTCCTTCAACGCGCTGCTGAAGTCGATCGAGGAGCCGCCGCCGCACGTCGTGTTCATGATGGCGACGACGGAGCTGCCGAAGATTCCGGACACGATCCTGTCGCGCTCGCAGGTCTACGAGTTCCGGACGATTCCGACGCCGGCGATCGCCGCGCAGCTCCGCGCGATTGCCGACGCCGAGCAGCTCGTCGTCAGCGACGAGGCGCTGGCGCTCGTGGCGCGCGGCGCCGACGGCAGCATGCGCGACGCCGAGAGCGCGTTCGACCAGGTGATCGCGTTCGCCGGCCAGCAGATCGGCGCGGACGACGTCTCGATCGTGCTCGGCCTGGTGGGCCGCGACCTCCTCCTCGACACCGTCCAGGCGGTGGCGGACGAGGACGCCGCCGCGGCGTTCGCCGTCGCGGGCCGTGCCGTCGAGGCGGGCTACGACCTCCGCGTGGTCTGCCGCGAGCTGGCGCGCGTCGCCCGCGACCTGCTGGTGCTGTCGGTCGACCCGTCGCGCGCCAGCGACCCGGAGATTGCGCCGGAGAGCGAGCGCGAGCGGCTGCTGGCGCTCGCGGCCCGTTTCTCGCGCGAGGACCTGCTGCGGGCGTTCGACGTGCTGACGCGCGCGGAATACGAGATCCGCACGGCGGCCCAGCCGCGCTATCACCTCGAGATGGCGCTGCTGCGCTGGATCCATCTGCGCCGGCTCGTGCCGATCGCCGATCTGCTGGAGCAGCTCGGCGGGGCGGCGCCCGCGGCGCCGCGCCGCCCGGCGGCCGCGGCGGCGGCGTCCGCCGCGGGGGCGGCCCGGCCGGCCCCGGTCCTGGCGCCCGTGTCGGGCCGTGCGCGACCGGCGGCGCCGGCCGCCGAACGGTCGCGGCCGGCCGCGCCCCAGCCGGCGAAGGCCGCGGCGCCCGCGCCCCCGGCCGCACCGGCGGCCGGTCCGGCCGGGGGCGGCCTTGCGGCCGGCGCGCTGAAGGACGCCCTGCTCGCGGAGGTGCGGAAGGCGAAGGCGGTCTTCTACAACACGGTCGTGGCGCAGGCGCAGGCGATTGAGGTCGAACCGGACCGGATTGCCTTCACGTTCTCCACCGTGCACCGCGTGCTCCGCAGCCAGTTCGAGCAGAACCGGGCCTGGCTCGAGTCGATCGCCGCACGGCTGGCCGGACGCCGGATCCAGGTGGTGTCGACGGAGGTCGCACCGGCGGCGGCGGCGCCCGCAGCCGAGGCGGCCGGCGCCGCGGCGGGCCCGGAGACGGCCCATCGATCGGATCTGAAGGCGCAGGCGATGGCCGAGCCTGCGGTGCAGGCGCTGCTCGACGTGTTCCCCTCCGACATCCGGGACGTCGAGGAGATGTAAACTGGAGAGCCATGAACATTCAGCAGATGATGAAGCAGGCGCAGCAGATGCAGGAGCGCCTGCAGAAGCAGATGACCGAGATGCGCATCGAGGCCAGCGCCGGCGGCGGCATGGTCACGGTCGTCGTCAACGGCACGAAACAGATCCTGACGCTGAAAATCGACCCTGAAGTGGTCTCGAAAGACGACGTCGAGATGCTCCAGGATCTGATCGTCGCGGCGATCAACGACGCCTACCGGAAGGTCGACGACGAGATGGCCGGGCAGATGGGCGGGCTGATGGGCGGCCTGAAGATCCCCGGGCTCTCCTGAGCGGGGCCGGCCCGCAGCATCCATGGCCCATCCGGAATCACTGGCCCGCCTGATCGAAGAGCTGCAGCGCCTGCCCGGCGTCGGTCCGAAGGGCGCGCAGCGGCTCGCATTTCACATTCTGAGGACTCCACGCGAGGACGCCGAGCGGCTGTGCGAGGCGGTGCGTGACGTGAAGGACCGGGTGACGTACTGCTCGGTCTGCCAGAACATCACGGACGTCGATCCGTGCGCCTACTGCCGGGACCCCGCGCGCGATCGCCGCGTGATCTGCGTCGTGGAGGAACCCCAGAACGTGGCCGCGGTCGAGAAGACGCGCGACTTCAAGGGGCTGTACCACGTCCTGATGGGCGCCCTGTCGCCGCTGCAGGGGATCGGTCCCGACGAGCTGAAGATCAAGGGGCTGCTCGCGCGCGTCGGTGCGGGCGGCGTGGAGGAGATCATCCTGGCGACGAATCCGACGGTGGAAGGCGAGGCGACGGCGATGTACCTGGCCCGCCTGCTGAAGCCGCTCGGCGTGCGCGTGACGCGGATTGCCACCGGCATCCCGGTCGGCAGCGATCTCGAGTACGCGGACGAAGTGACCATGCACAAGGCGATGGAAGGCCGGCGCGAAGTCTGAGGCCCGAGCGATGCTTCCCGAGACCTATCAGGCGCCCGTCACGTACCTGCTGCTCGCCGGCGGCACGCTCGCCTGCTTCGCCGGCTACCGGCTGTTCCGGATCGTCCTCGGGCTCTACGGCTTCATGTTCGGCGCGCTGATTGCCAGCTCGCTGATGGGCGCGGGCAACCCCACCGGGATGGTGCTCGCGGCGCTGGCCGGCGGCCTGATCGGCGCCCTCGTGCTGGTGTTCGGCTACTTCCTCGGCGTCGCGCTGGTCGGTGCCGGCCTGGGCGTGCTGGTGGTGCACAGCCTCTTTTCCACCCTCGGCCGCGAGCCGCACGCCATCGCCGTGATCCTCTTCGCGCTCGCCGGCGCGTTCGGCGCCATGCTCCTGCAGCGCTACGTCATCATCGTCGGCACCGCGTTCGGCGGCGCCTGGACGATGATCGTCGCCGCCCTGGCGATCATGAGCGGCCGCGACGCCCTCGCCACGGCGAAAGCGACCCGCGTGTGGGTGCTCTATCCGCTCGACCCGGCGCCGCGCGCCCACTGGGTGCCGATCGCGTGGATCGTGCTCGGGATCGTCGGCACCATCCTCCAGCTGTCCCTCACCGCCAGGAAGAAGAAATAGGCCGGGTCCCGGACGGACCCGGCCTGCCGTCGCGCTACCGCCGGCCGGCGGGCAGCGCCTCGATCTCCCCCTCCCGCACGGGGCCGTTCAGCGTCAGCACCACGGCGCCGGACGGATCGTAGACCGTCACCTGGAACGCGTCGGCGGCCCCCCGTCGGTCGGCGTCGCTCGCCCGCGCCGTGAACGTGTAGCCCGCCATGCCGTTCCAGCGACCGGTGCCGCTGAACACGACCTGGTTGGCGACCTGCCGGCCCCGGCGGCTGCCGCCGGTTGCCGCGTCGCTCCAGAATCCGACCGACGTCACCTTCGTCGAGGAGAACCCGAGCGCGACGTCATCGGCGTTCCCGTGCCCGTCGTCTCCCCGTCCGCGGTGGTCGCGATCCCGGTCCACGTCGTGGTCGCCTCCCCGCGCCTCGCCGGTCCAGATGCGCAGGCGCCCGCCGTCGTCGCGCCCCGCGTCGCCATCGTCCGCCACGCGGAACTCGAAGCGGTGGCGCGCGCCGTTCTGCAGGATGGCTCCCTGGCCGTCCATGCGTCCGTGCAGGCCGACGACCGTGTAGGTGACACTGGCCGTGCTGGCATTTCCCGCCACGTCGGTGGCGGTCACCGTGAACGTGTGGGCGCCCGGCGTGCTGGTGTCGAGCGGGCTGCCCGACGGCACCGGCCCGGCGCAGGTCGCCACGCCGGATCCCGTGTCCGCGCACGTGTACGCGGAGGCGACCGTCTGCATCAGCCCGTACGTGGTGCCGGTCGGCGACGTGATCACGATGGTCGGCGGAATCGTGTCGCGAACCGTCACCGTGAAGGCGCCCGAGGCGACGTTGCCGGCGGCGTCGGTTGCCGTGCACTGCACCGTGGTCTGTCCCAGCGGGAAGACCGAGCCCGAGGCGGGCGAACAGGCGATGACCGGATTCGGCGTCACCGCGTCGGTGGCCGACACCGTATAGGCCACCGGGGTACCGGCCGGGCTGGTCGCTTCCGCGACGAGGCTGCCCGGCAGGGTCAGCGCCGGCGGCGTCGTGTCGTGCACCGTCACCGTGAACGACCCCGACCCGATGTTGCCGGCGGCGTCGGTTGCCGTGCACTGCACCGTGGTCTGTCCCAGCGGGAAGACCGAGCCGGAGACCGGTGTGCAGCTGACCGCGGGATGCGCCGTCACCGCGTCGGTGGCCGACACCGTGTACGCGACCGTGGCGCCGGACGGGCCGGTCGCCTCGGCGACGAGGCTGCCCGGCAGGGTCAGCGCCGGCGGCGTCGTGTCGTGCACCGTCACCGTCGTCGTGGCGCTGGCGGTGTTCCCGTTCGTATCGGAGGCGCTGTAGGTGAGCGTCGTCACGCCGGCCGGGAAGATTGAGCCGGCCGGCACGCCGGACACCGTGACCTGCGGCGTGGCATTGCAGTAGTCCGTGGCCACCGGGATGACCGGCGTGTAAAGGGTGCCGTTCGGTCCCGCCTGTTCCAGCGTGACCGGCGGCGGTACGGTGAAGCTCGGCGGCGCCGTATCGGCCACCGTGATGGTGACCGTCTTCGTGTCGGTCCCGCCGTGCCCGTCGTCCACCGTGAGCGAGATGACGTGCGTGCCGACGCCGAGCGAGACGTTGATCACGGCGCCGGTGCCGAGCGGGGTCGTCCCTTCGGCCCACGAGTAGGTGAGCGCGTCACCGTCCGGATCGCTGGAGGCCGAGCCGTCGAGGGTGACGTTCGCCACGCAGCCGGCGCCGGCCGAGACCGTCTGGTTGGCGCCAGGGTCGGCCACCGGCGGCGAATTCGGCGTGAAGATCGTGGCGGCGCTCGTCGCCACGAACGTGTACGGGACGAAGGTCTCACCGCCCGTGATCAGGGCGCGCCCGTTGGAGAGCGGCGCGCCGGCGGGGAAGAGGCTGCCGACGCCCGGATTGCCGACCGACACCGACGTGCCGGTCGACGGATCGTAGACTTCGGCGCTGCCGTTGCCGGCCAGGAGAATCTTGCCGCTGGTCAGCTGGACGATCGCCGCCCAGTAGTCGTGATTGGCCAGCGTCGGGGCGCCCGCGGTGAACGAGTCGGTGGCCGGGTCGTAGATCTCCGTGCCGGTGCCCGAGCCGATCAGCAGCACGGTGCCGTCGGGCAGCATGAACGCCCTGGCGCCCGATTCCGCCTGCACGGGAGGATTCGCCGTCGCGGTGAAGGTTCCCGTGGTCGGGTCGAACAGCTCGGCTGTCTGCTGGGCGGCCGTGCCGCCGCCGCCCACGATCAGCACCTTGCCGCTCGGCAGGAGGATCATCGTCTCCGCGTTGCGCGCCTGCGTCATCGAGCCTGCCGAAGAGAAGGTCTGCGTCGTCGGATCGTAGATCTCCGCGGATGAGGTCGGCCCGCTGCCGTAATTGATGTTCGTGAAGCCGCCTGCGATGAGGACGCGCCCGTCCGCCAGCCGGACGGCGGCGGCCTCGTACCGCGCCGTGGCCAGGGAGCCGACCTGGGTGAACGTCCGCGTGGCCGGGTCGTACACGTCCGCCGTGGCGACCGGCTGCTGGCCGTAGCTGCCGCCGCTCTGGCAGCAGGCCATGTACCAGCCACCGGCGATGAGCACCTTGCCATCGGCGAGCAGTGTCGCCGTCGCCTCCGCGCGCTCGGACGACATCGTGTTGGCGGTCGCCGTGAACGTGCCGGTGGCCGGGTCGAAGGTTTCGGCCGTGTTCCAGGCGCCGAACACGTGCATCTCATCCTCACCACCGGCGATGAGGACCGTGCCGTCGGCGAGCGGCGTGGCCGTCTGGAGGTCCCGCGCGACCGTCATGCTGCCGGTCGGCGCGAAGCTGCCTTGCGCGCGGGCCGGTGCGGCCCACGCGACGCAGGC
>DATLRO010000083.1:0-3061 GCA_035534615.1 Vicinamibacterales bacterium | reverse complement strand
ATGGGTCGCGTCGACGACGCCAACCGGCATCTCGATCAGCTCAACCGACTCTATCTGTCGACCGTCGAAGCGCTCGCGATGGCGATCGACGCCAAAGACCAGATCACGCACGGACACATCCGGCGGGTCCAGTTGTACGCGGTCGGCCTCGCCCGCATCCTCGGCGTGAAGGACGAGCAGCTCGTCAAGGCCGTCGAGGCGGCTGCCCTGCTGCACGACACCGGGAAGCTGGCCGTCCCCGAGTACATCCTCAACAAGCCCGGCAAGCTGACCCCGGCCGAGTTCGAGAAGATGAAGCTGCACGCCACGGTCGGCGCCGACATCCTGTCGTCGGTCGACTTTCCGTTTCCGGTGGTGCCGATCGTCCGCCATCACCACGAGTCCTGGGACGGCTCGGGCTACCCGGCCGGCTTGCGGGGCACCGACATCCCGATCGGCGCCCGGATCCTGTCGGTCGTCGATTGCTTCGACGCCTTGACGTCCGATCGGCCCTACCGGCCGCGGCTGTCGGACGATGATGCGATCCGGATCCTGCTGGAGCGCCGCGGCACGATGTACGACCCGCTCGTCGTCGACACCTTCATCCGCGTGCATGCCGACATCGCTCCTGCCGTCGGGGCGCCGACGGCGCCGACGCACCGGAAAGGCCTCGCTGAGATCGCCCGGGTGTCGTCGGCGGCGCTCGCCGCCGCGCCGGCGCAGAGCCGCCGGCTCGACGACATCACCGCGAGCACCGACGAGATGCTGACGCTGTTCGATCTGGCCACGTCGCTCGCCGGCCAGACGACGCTGAGCGACGCGGCCGACGTCATTGCCAAACACCTCAGGCGGCTCGTCCCCGCCTCGCTGTGCGTCTTCTATCTGTACGACCGCGAGCGCGACGAACTCGTCGCCGCGCACGCCAGCGGCGAGAGCGAATCGGCCGTCCGGGGCATGCGGGTGCCTCTGGGCGAGCGCCTGAGCGGCTGGGTGGCTGCCCACCGCCAGAGCATCCTGAATTCGGATCCCGTGCTCGACCTGGGCGACGTGGCCCGGTCGGCCCGGCCGCGGCTCCGCAGCTGCCTGGGCACGCCGCTGCTGGCCGGGGACCAGCTGGTCGGCGTCCTGACGCTCTACGCCACCGCGCCCGACGGGTTCTCCGAGGACCACCGTCGCATCATCGAAGCGGTGTCCCGCCAGATCTCGGAGACCGTGCACCGGGCAACCGAATTCGAGACGTCCCGGGCGGCGACCCTGAAGGATCCGCTGACCGGGCTGCCGAATCTCGTGCGGCTGCGCCAGTTCGCGGCGGCGCACGGCCAGCTCGGCCAGGGCCAGCCGGCCAGCCTGGTCTTCATGGACGTGGACGGCTTCCGCCGGATCAACGAGAGCTACGGCCGCGAGGCCGGCAACCTCGTCCTGGCTCATGTCGCCGCGGTCGTACGCCGAATACTGCGGGGGGCGGACATCCTGTTCCGCTACGGCGGTGACGAGTTCGTGGCCCTGCTCAGCGAAACGGGAGAGGACGCGGCGGTCGCGATCGGCGCACGCGTCGCGACCAGCCTGGAGGCGGAAACGCTGGAGCTGACCGGCGGCCACCGCGTCAACGTGTCGGTGGCCCTGGGGGTCTCGACCGCGCCGGCGGACGGCACGACGCTCACCGATCTCATCGTCGTCGCCCGGCAGCGGCTCAGCCCGCCGAGGACTTCGGACGCGCCGAATCCGTCCGCGGCGCGCATTCACTGAGCCGGAGGGGAAGGGGGCGCGCGTGAACGAACGGGTTGCGGAACGAATCGCCGGCGAGCTGGCAGACACGAACGCGCTGCTGCGGGACATCCAGCGTCAGCTCGCCGATCTCAGGGAGTCGTTGCAGGTCCGGCGGGCGGCGACCATCCGCGAGGCGCCCCCCATCCGCCCGGAACCGCCGATTGCCACGCGCGGCCGGCGCTGACCGGCCGGTTCAGGCCTCCACGCCAAGCCTCTGGCGTTTCAGATAGAGACCTTTGCGGGACAGGCCGAGCGAGCGGGCGGCCCGTTCCAGGTGTCCGCCGGCTCGCCCCACGGCCCACCGGACCATCGCCCGCTCGATCTGTTCCACGGCTGCCGCCAGCGGCTGGTCGAGGCGTACGGCGATCTCCGGCAGGTCCGCGCCGGCCGGGCCTTGCCCCTCGGGCGGCAACGAGGACCGCGGTTCCAGCGAAAAGTGCTGCGGCGTCAGCAGCTCGCCGCTCGCGGCCAGCGCCACCGCCCGCCGGATCTCGTTCGACAGCTCCCTGATGTTGCCGGGCCACGGCCGGAGCGACAGCGCTTCGATCGCATCGCTGGACAGTCCGATGTCCGGCTTCCCCAGCTCACCGCAGTGCCGGGCCAGAAAGCATCCCGCCAGCAGCGGTATCTCGTCGCGGCGCTCGCGGAGCGGCGGCATGCAGAGGTGGACGACGTTGAGGCGATAGAACAGGTCCTCCCGGAAGCGCTTCCCGGCGACCAGCTGCTGGAGATCGGCGTTGGTGGCAGCCATCACGCGGACGTCCACCTTGACGGGCCGCGGTTCGCCGATGGGATGAACCTCGCCCGATTCCAGGAAGCGAAGCAGCTTCGGCTGCAGGTGGAGCGGGATCTCGCCGACTTCGTCCAGCAGCAGCGTGCCGCCGCTGGAGGTCCGGATGACGCCAGGAAACGACTCCACGGCCCCCGTGAACGCGCCGCGGCGGTGGCCGAAGAGCTGACCGTCGAGCATGTCGGGCGGCACGGCCGAGCAGTTGAACGGGATGAACGGCGCGGACGCCCGCGCGGAAAAGCGGTGGATGACGCGCGCGACGAGCTCCTTGCCGGTGCCGGTCTCTCCGGTGATGAGGACGCCGACGGTCGTCTCGGCCACGCGCCTGGCGAGCGCCAGGATCTCCCGGCCCCGGCGCCCGGCAAACACGCCCGGCAGCGTGCGGTCCGCGTCCTCCTCTTCCGGCTCGATCGGCCACAGGGCCGCGCGGTGGCGCCGGTCACGGCGTCCCTGTTCGAGCTCGACCGCCGCCGTCACCAGCTTCCTGATGCTCTGAAACGTGCTGATCGACACGAGATCGTCGGC
>DATLRO010000082.1:0-153981 GCA_035534615.1 Vicinamibacterales bacterium | reverse complement strand
GGCGGAGGTGGCCGGCATGCTGACCAGCCCGCGCGGCATCGGCACGCTGATCTTCATGCCGATCGCCGGGCTGCTGCTCGGCCGGCGGTGGGACGCGCGGATGCTCATCACGGGCGGCCTCGTCATCGCGAGCGCCTCGCTGTTCGCCTTCTCCAATCTGACGCTGCAGGCCGGCGTCTGGCACCTCGCCTGGCTCGGGATCTGGCAGGGGACCGGCTTCGCCTTCATCTTCGTCCCGCTCACGACCGCGACCATGGATCCCATTCCACGGGAGGAGATGGGCTTTGCGGCCGGCATCTACAGCCTGACGCGCAACATCGGCGGCAGCCTCGGCATCGCCTTTACGACGACGCTGATTGCGCGGCGCACGCAGTTCCACCAGAGCCGCCTCTCGACCAGCCTCTCCACCTACGACAGCGTCACGCGCGACATGCTGGCGCAGGCCCGCGGCCTCTTCATGGCGCACGGCGCCGATCCGGTGACCGCCGCCCGGCAGGCGCTCGCGCAGACCTACGCCCTGCTGGGGCAGCAGGCGGCGTACATGAGCTACATGGACGTCTTCCACGTGCTGGCCGTGACGTTTCTGCTGATGACGCCGGTCGCCTGGGTCATGCGGAAGCCGCGCACGGGCCAGGCGGTCGTCGCGGAATAGCGGGGCGGTTCAGCGCAGGCGCGGCTCGAAGACGATCGCCAGGCCGCCCGGCACGGCGGCGGCGCCGACGGCCAGGCGGTGCCGGCCGGCCGTCAGCTCGATCGTCCGGCCGCCGGCGATGCCGATGGCGGCGCCGAACACGACGTCCGACAGGTAGTGATGCCGGCTCTCGATGCGCGACGCGCCGACGTAGGTCGCCGCGAGGAAGGCCGGCAGGCCGACCTTCCAGCCGTATGCGCGCGCCAGCACCGTGGCCGACGCGAAGGTGACCGACGTGTGGCCGGAGGGAAACGAGTAGTTCGCGCCGTTCGGCCGGGTGCGGCGCACCGCGATCTTCAGCGCGTCGGTGACCAGGCCGGCGACGACGCCCGCGCGCAGCAGCGCGGAGCCGAGGCGGGCCGCCGCCGCGTGATGCGACGCGAGTCCCAGCGCGTACACGCCGGCCGCCGTGCCCAGCTCCGTCCAGCCGTTCCCCAGCACGCCGCCCGGCGCGAACGCGTGATCGAGCGTGACGTCGCCCGTGAAGGCGGTCGTGGTCTGTCGATCTTCCTGGTGCGCGCCCAGCGCGACGCCCAGCCCGCCCGCCAGCCAGAAGCCGGTCTCCGGCGAGACGAAGTGCTCGAAGTCTTTCGCGAGCGTCGGGAAGAGCGGCGGCGGTCCACCGGTCCCGGCCCGTGCCGGCGCGGACTTTGCCGCCTGCGCGACAGCTGGATCGCCGGCGTTCGCTGGACGCGTGTCCGCGCGGCCGGGGGCGGGCCACAGCAGGAGGAGCAGCAGGGCGAGCGAAACGCCCGGATGCGGGCGGCGTCGCGAGCGCGCCGGGAGCGGGCCGTGACCGGGAAGCATGCCGCAGCGGATCAGGCCCGGCCGGCCGGCTGGAACAGGGCGAACATCGCCCCCTGCGGGTCGGCGATCACGGCCATCCGTCCGACATCTTCGAAGGTCGTCGGGGGCAGCCAGGTGCGCGCGCCGAGGGCGGTCGCGCTGGCGGCCGACGCGTCACAGTCGTGGACGAGGAAGTAGGCGAGCCAGTGGGGCGGCGTGCGCGGGTCGCGCCGGGAGGCTGGCGGGATGCCGCCGATGAAGTCGTGGCCGTTCCTGATGTGCCAGTAGGCGTGGGCCGGATCCTCGTCTTCCTTGCCGAACGTCCAGCCGAACAGCCCCGTGTAGAACGGCTCGATGCGGTCGCGATCGGGGGTGCTGAGATCGGCCCAGCAGAGCGTGCCGGCCACGCCGGTGATGCCGGTCCCGATGTGCGTCTTCGGCTGCCAGACCGAAATGACCGCGCCGGCCGGATCCTGCAGGACCGCCATGCGGCCGTAGTCCATGACGTCGAACGCCGGCCCGAACGTCCGGCCGCCCAGGGCGGCCGCGCGCGCGACCGCTTCGTCTGCGCTCGTGACGGCGACGTACAGCATCCAGTGCGGCGGCACCCCCTGCGCGCGCTCCTGGGCGCGAAGGGGGTAGGCAGCGGCGGCCGGGCGGCCGTCGAGCGTGAACATCGAGTAGAGCTCGTCCGGCCCCATCGGCGAATCCTGGACCTCCCAGCCGAAGACCGACGTGTAGAAGCGCTTTGCGGCCGGCTGATCGGTGGTGGCCAGTTCGATCCAGCAGAAGCTGCCTGGCGCGTGCGTCTCGATGCGGGGCATGCGGGCGAGTATAGATCGGGGTGGCGGGCGCCGGCATCGGCAGGGGGCGTGCCGACGGCCGCCGTTCGAGGGCCTCGCGCCGTCTCGACCTGGTCGCGTCGGCCCGATCGGATCTCCGGCCGTTTGACCGGTTCAGGTGCGGGTGCTATGATGGTTCATTCAGTGTCGCGGGGTGGAGCAGTCCGGTAGCTCGTTGGGCTCATAACCCAAAGGTCGCGGGTTCAAATCCCGCCCCCGCAACCAACTTTTCAATATAACCCGCTGTCCTGCAGCGGGTTATTTCATGTACGGCTCCCTCCGGCTCAGGCCCGCAACCAACGTCACTTTCAGGCGCGGGCGGCGCGCGTCACCCGCGTAAGGTCGATAGGCAGCTCGAACCCGAGGTAGTCTTCGAGTTCGAGATCGTCCTTGCCGCGCGCGTCGTCTTCACGACGAACCCGCATCCGCAAGCGCCTTGAGCGTTCCCTTCGACCGTTCGCAGAAGTCGCCGAGATCGAGCTTCAGGATCGACGCAAATCCTTCGAGCGCCGCGATCAGAAACGCTGTCGTCATCAGGAGCAGTACTTCGAGACCGTCAACCGCAGGCTCGTTCTTCAACGTGACGATGTCGCCGTTGCCCGTCTCGACGTGGCGCGTTTCAAGGTCGCGGATGCCGGCGTGAACCGTGTCGCTCAGCACCGGATACGCTGAGAGGTAAAGCGTCGTCAGATCGGCTTTTGCCGCCATCTGTTCGATGCTCACCGTCGCGCTCTTGAGCGGCCCGATTCGGTCGAGTTCGACCTTCAGTGTCGGATCGTC
The DNA here is from genome assembly GCA_035534615.1 of Vicinamibacterales bacterium. Taxonomy (GTDB): domain Bacteria; phylum Acidobacteriota; class Vicinamibacteria; order Vicinamibacterales; family CAVVIG01; genus JAGWRA01. Next base: position 150,882 of record DATLRO010000082.1, on the reverse strand, counting down.
GATCCGCCTGTATTTCGGCAGATACGCGCGCGCAGCCTGCTTGACGCTGGGGCGGCTGGCACGTAAAATAGTGCTGCACAATAACTGTGCTGATTGAACCTATGAAAGCCAATGTCACGTTGAAGCTGGACGCCGACCTGTTGCGCGAGACCCGCATCTTGGCTGCCGAAGAGGGTTGTTCTCTCAGCGCCTTGTTGACGAACCGCCTGGAAGCGCTCGTCCGCGAACGGAAGGCCTTCGATAAGGCGCGCCGGCGCGCCCTCGCGCGGCTGCACAAAGGGCTCGATCTGCAGTGGACCCCTGCTGAATCACGCGACGAGATTCATGAGCGATAAGTACTTCGTCGACACCAACATCCTGATGTACGCCCACGACAAGTCGACGGGCAGGAAGCACACTCGCGCGAAGGCGCTCATCGACGAGTTGTGGCTTCAAAGGAGTGGTGTCGTCAGCACGCAGGTTCTTCAGGAGCTCGCGGTCAATCTGCGACGAAAGGCGGGTCGGCCTCTGAACGCCAAGGCCACCCGAGAGGTCGTGGCGGATTACCTGACCTGGCAGGTCGTCGTGAACACGGCTGACTCGGTGCTGGGAGCTCTTGAGTTGGAAGAGCGGTACCGCATCTCGTTCTGGGATGCGCTGGTCATCCACGCTGCCCAGGCCGCGGGCGCCGAGGTTCTGTACTCTGAGGATCTCGCTGATGGCCAGGGCTACGGGGGAGTGACGGTCGTCAATCCACTCGTGGAGCGGACCGCGCCGTAAGGGCGCGTGGCTTCGCTGTTCAATCCCCTCACGCCGCCGCGTTCCACAGCTGCAAGTAACGCCGGTTGCCCGCCCCCGCAACGAAATTCTTCAAAAGGTCGCCGGTGTCCGGCGACCTCTTGGCGTCGCCGCCTCCACCAACGGGCCGCGCCCGGGTCGTCATCGAGGTGAAGGCCGACGGCCTGCCGGTGATGCCGTTCGCCGACGCATCGGGGAAGGTGATCAGGGAATGGCCGCCCGGCTACGCGAGGCGCTTGAGGACCACCAGCGACAGGTCGTCGAACGCGCGGGCGTCGCCCGTGAACGCGTCGGCGGCGGCCAGGAGGCTCCGGCCCGCCACTTCCGCCGTGGAGGTCGCGACCGCCGCCAGCGCGGCGCGCAGCCGCTCCTCCCCGAAGAACTCACCCGCACCGTTCATCGCGTCGGTCACGCCGTCCGAGTACACCAGCAGCAGATCGCCCGCCTGGAGCTCGACCTGCTGCTCGACGCAGTCGGCCTCGGGCACGATGCCGAGCGCGATCCCGCCCGGCGGCGTCTCCCGGATGGACCCGGCCTGGACGAGGAGCGGCGGCATGTGGCCGGCGTTGAGCAGCCGGACGCGGCCGGAATCGGGCGCGAGCTCCAGGTAGACGAGCGTGGCGAACCGGTTGGGCAGCCCGTCCCGGTTGAGGATCCGGTTGACCTGCCGGCCCAGCTCGCCGAGCGACGGGCACTGCGACGCCAGCGCGCGCAGCGTGGCCTGCAGCTTCGCCATCAGCAGCGCGGCCGGGAGCGCCTTGCCGGCCACGTCCCCCAGCGCGACGGCGAGCCGCTGCGGGTCGATCCGCAGGTAATCCACCAAATCACCGCCGACGTCGTTGGCCGACCGCGTGAAGAGCCAGATGTCCCAGCCCGGGAAGCTCGGGGGACGGTCGGGCATCAGCGCGAGCTGCACCGCGCGCCCCGCCTCGAGCTCGTTCCGCGCGAGCAGCTTGTCCTTCAACTCGAGCATCAGGACGAAGAGCAGCACGGCAATCCCGAGGAACGGGAACTGCACGGTCACCTGCTGCCGGCCTACGGACACGTTCAACACCCCGACCCACAGCAGCCACATGCTGAGCAGGAGCAGCAGGCGCCTGGAGGGCGTCAGTTTCAGGAACAGCGCTTTCAGCAGCCACAGCGACAGATAGACGGTGCGCTTGCCGCGCCGCATGGCCGCCAGCCGGTCGCGGCTGTGGGTGCTGAGGTAGAACTCCTCGAGCTCGTCAATTGATCGGTGAAACGTCCGGCTGGCGCCGGAGTCGGCGATCTGTTGCCAGACGACGCGCAGATCGTTGCCGAGCGTCCGGAACACGCCCGGATCCGGAGGCGACGAATCATGGTCGGCCATTGGCACCTCGCCGGTCGTGCTCAGTATACGGGCGCGAACGCCCGGCCGGGCACGGGCGCCAGGGCGCCGGCCCGGTTGGGCGGCCCGGAGACGCGGACTGCGGCAGAACTGCGCTTCTGTGACGAGGCCAACGGCCCGGAGGTTCACTCGCGGCCGGTGCGGCCGCGAATCGGGCCGCCCGCACCGGCGGGACTGTCACAGGGGGAACGTGGTCCGGAGGCGGCGGCATCGCGGAGGGGCGCCGCAGCGGCGTCCCTTCCCTGGATGCCAGCGGTCCGGATCGCCTCGCCTCGATGCGGGCCCGGAACCGCCTGCCCCCGGGGGGGGCGGCTCTTACGCCCAGTTGCGCCGGTCGACGAACGTGCGCGGCTCGAGCGGCCGGCCGGTCGGGTACGCGGCGGCGTCGCGGCGCGCCGACCAGAGCAGCGCCGGACCGACGGCGCGGTCGATCACGCGGGCGAGCCCGCCGAGATCCCGCTCGATCTGCCGCCGCAGGTCCCGGATGCGGGCGCTGACGTGCGCGTTCGAGCTGTCGAGATAGCGCTCCATCGCCCACAGCGCCGCGCCGTACCCGTGCCGCAGCTTCGCGGCCTCCTCGGCGAACCGGGCGCGGATCCGCGGATCGGCGGCGTCCCGGTACCGCGCCCAGCCGCGGAACGTGGTCCGCATCATGCGGAAGAGGCTGGGGCCGTTGACGTCGAAGTCGTGCTGGAACGCCCAGTCGAGCCACGACTTCGACGCGTCCCGGTCGATGTGCGCGTGTCTGAAGTTGAACTTGTACTGACCGTGGATGTCGGCCAGGTCCACATCCTCCAGCATCCGCCCTTCGGCCGTCATCTGCGCGTGGAGCGGCGTGCCGGGCACCGGCGTGTAGAGCATGAACTGATGGCAGTCGGCGTCGTGGGCGACCGCGTGTTCGATCTCCGCCCGCATGTTCGCCGGCGCGTGGTGCTCCATCCCGATGATGGTCGAGCCCTGCACGCGGATGCCGTGCGACTGGAGCTCGCGCGTCAGGGCGACGGTGTCGGCGCCGTGCAGCTTCGAGTAGCCGGCGCTGGCCGACTCGAACCCCATCCAGACCCACGCGACGCCGAGCTCCACGAGCTGCTGCATCTCGTACTTCCGGATCGCGTTGGCCGAGGAGAACACGAAGAGCGACCACGCCTTGGCGTGGCGCTTCATCAGATCGAGCAGCTCGAGCGCGCGCTTCTTGTACAGGAGGAAGTTCTCGTCCATCATGAAGAACGTCCGCACGTGGAGCTGCCGCTCGGCGTCGCACATGACGTCGAAGACCTGCCGGCCGGTCTCGAAGAAGTTGACGAACCGCCCCTTGCCGCCGAAGAAGGCGGACGTCGTGCAGAAGTTGCAGCCCATGGGGCATCCGACCGACGGGATGATCGTCGCGGCCGGGTCGCCGCCGCCGCGCGGCGCCTTGAGGCCCATGAGACGGAAGCCGAACGACGACCGGATGGGCGGGTGCGCGATGGGGGCGTCGACCGGCTCGCCGAGAAATTCGCGGAACCACCGGATGCCTTCGCCCTTGACGATGTGGTCGGCGTCCAGCATCGCCTCGACGCCCGGGATGGCCGCCACGTGCCCGCCGACGACGATCGTCGAGGCCGGCGAGTGCTCCCGGACGAGCCGGCACATCTCGCGGACCTTGCCGACGTTCACGATGATGCCCGAGATGCCGACGATGTCGTACTGGTGCGCCTTCAATTCGTCGACGAAGCGCTCGCGGGTCGGAAAATCCAGCAGCGTCGACGGGGCGGAGATGTTCGCCTGGATCAGCATGATGCCCCACGAGCGGTGGTGCATGCGCAGCGAAAAGGGGCCCTGGGCGCGCGTCACCTGGTTGTGATACAGCTCCAGCGGGTTGATCGCGCGGCTGCCGAATTCATCGTCGCGGGCGAAGGGGCCGAAGACCGAGGTGAGCAGGACGCGGGGACGTGAACGTCGCGGCTGGGAATCGGACATCACGATCCTTTCCTCTAGAGCACGGGTTGCGGGTGCAGGGACACCGGCTCGCGTTCGAGCTCCGCGATCCGTGCCAGGGCCCTGGCCTTGAGCGCGGCCGCCTCCTGCGCGATGGCCAGCTCGCCCGTGCGCTGCACCTGCGGGAGTCGGCGCTCGAGCGCGGCAATCAGTTCGTGCAGGATCCGGATATTGGTCGAGTTCTTCTTCACGAGCCCTCGCTGAAGGCGCTTTGGTGAGGGCTGGAGGCCGGAACGGCCGCAGGGCTCAGGAAAGCAGTCTCATCAAGTATACGCCCCGGCGATCGGAGGCTGGGTAAATACGTGAAACGGGCGGATCCTGCTACACTGCAGGCTGTCACACCGCATTGAGCCCGCCAGCGTTCGAGCCGCATCGCCCCTCCCTTGGGTGCGCGCCGACAGGCCCACTTCGGTCATCAATCGGAGCGCACATGAAACGTCGGTCACAGGTTCGTTCATCCCTGCCGCGCGCGGCCGGGCGTCCGGCGGCTGCCGCGAAGGGGGCGGCCGGCCGGCGGCGCGGGCAGAGCCTCAGCCGCTGGCGCGCGCTCGGGCGGAAAGAGTTCGAGGCGCTCATTGCATCGCCGGCCAAGCCGGCTTGATATTTGCTCTTGCACGTCGCGGCGGGAGCCTTCCGTGTCCGAGGGGTGGCGCGTCCGTCCGGCAGGCTACCGGCCTGGCGGGCGCCGGCGCACGGGCCGGCGCGGCCCGGGGCCCGGCCGCGCGGCGGGCGTGGGCTGCCGGCGCTGGTAGTCGAAGTCCGGGAGCGTCACGCGCGGCAGCCGCTTTTCGAGGGCGCGCTCGATCGCGCGCACGGTGCTCTCCTCCTCCGGCGACACGAGCGTGAAGGCGGCGCCGGTGGCCTCCGCCCGGCCGGTGCGCCCGATGCGGTGGATGTAATCTTCAGGGGCCGCCGGGACGTCGAAGTTCACCACGTGTCCCAGCGCCGTGACGTCGATCCCGCGCGCGGCGATGTCGGTCGCCACCAGGACCCGGTATTTTCCGCTCTTGAATCCCGCGAGCGCGTTCGTGCGCTGCGCCTGCGACCGGTTGCCGTGAATCCGCTCGACCCGGATCCCGAGCTGGGCGAGGGATCGCGCCAGGCGGTCCGCACGATGCTTGGTCCGCGTGAACACGAGCGCGTCGCGGATCTCTTCCCGCCGCAGGAGCTCGAAGAGCAGGGGCACCTTGAGGTGCGCCGGCACCGGATAGACCGCCTGGGTGATGCCGCCGGCCGGCGCGGCGCGGCGTTCGATGTTGATGGTCACCGGGTCGCGGAGCATCTCGCGCGCCAGCGCGACGATCGGCGGCGGCATGGTCGCGCTGAAGAACAGCGTCTGGCGGCGTGACGGCAGGTGGCGGAGCACGCGGCGGATGTCGGGCAGGAAGCCCATGTCCAGCATGCGATCCGCCTCGTCCAGCACGAGGTACGTCACCCCGGCCAGTTTCGCGTACGGCCGCTTGCAGTGGTCCAGCAGCCGCCCGGGCGTGGCGACGACCACGTCGACGCCGCTGCGCAAGGCGTGCTCCTGGGGGCCCATGCCGACCCCGCCGAAGACCGCGGCGGCGGTGATCGGGGTGTGCACCGCCAGGTCATTCAGGTCGCCGAGAATCTGCGCGGCCAGCTCGCGGGTCGGCGTCAGGACGAGGGCGCGCGTCACGCCCCGGCGTTCGCCGATGAGCCGCTGGAGGACCGGCAGGAGGAACGCCGCGGTCTTTCCGCTGCCGGTCGCCGCCGCAGCGAGCAGATCCCGGCCGGCCATGGCCGGTGGAATGGCGTCGGCCTGGATGGCGGTCGGGCGCACGAATCCGAGATCCTTCAGCCCCCGCAGCAGATCCGGATGCAGCGTCAGTGCGGAGAATGGCATGGGGGGAGTCGGCGAGAGGCCTTGAAAATGCCAGCATATCACGCTCGAGCGGTCGTGCCCGCAGAAGAGACCGGCACGCGAGGCGCGGACGAGGTATACTGAGGACTCGGTTTCGACGTCAGCCAGCCTGCGTTCATCCAGCGCCGACCGGCCTCAGGGGCAGACACGGAACACTCCGGGCCGTCACCGGCCCTGCCCCCGCGTTCACGATTTCAATGGATTTCAGGAGAGAGACGGCCATGGCGCCCATGAACGGCACGATCAAGCGACTCGTCAGCGAAAAGGGTTTCGGTTTCATCGCGGCGAGCGACGGCAACGAGTATTTCTTCCACAATTCCGCGTGCGGGCAGACCCCGTTCGACGAACTCCGTGAAGGGCAGGCGGTCACCTTCGAGCGGGGACAGGGCCCGAAGGGTCCGCGAGGCGAGAACGTCAGGGTTGCCTGATGGACCCGACCGCACTGAGGCTGCTGTACGCGCCGCTCCAACGGTACGCTGGATGGCTCGACCGCCAGCGCTCGTCGGTGACGGTTCGGGCGGACGTGGTGGCGCTGGGGGCGGCGATCGACGCATGCGCCGATCCCCTGCCGCCGCTGCAGGCGCTCGACCTCAGTATTGCACGCCTGCCGAGCGGGGAGCTGCGGAGGATCCTGCGTGCCGCAGCGGGGCAGATGCATCGTGCACTCGCGGAATGATCACGAACCTGAAGACGAGCGGCGCGAGTGCCCCACGCGCCCTCGTCTTGTTTTCGGCCTCCCGCCTCCCGTCCCGCCCCACGCGCTGAATCACCCGCCTCGACCGCAGCCGCCCGCCGTTTCGCTCCTTCGCGACGACCGTGTAGCATGAATACGATAGACTGCATGCCGGACCCGGCGTGGTCGGCGAGGACCCGCCGGCGTGCCGGCGGACCGGCCGGCCGCGGGGACGGGCCCTCGCGCCTTCGGGAGACAGGGAGCCTATGACCAGGACGCACACGGACATCGAGAACCTGCTCGGCGCCGAGGCCCAGAGCCTGTTCGAGCACCAGTGCCGGACCATTCCCCGGGAGCGGCTGCACCTGCCTGGCGCCGATTTCGTGGATCGCGTCTTCATTCCGTCCGACCGCTCGCCGGCGGTCATCCGGAGCCTGGCTCAGATCTTCAACCACGGCCGCCTGGCCGGCACCGGCTTCGTGTCGATCCTGCCGGTCGACCAGGGCGTCGAACACTCGGCGGGCGCGAGCTTCGCCCCGAATCCCGATTATTTCGACCCGGAGAACATCGTCAGGCTGGCGATCGACGGCGGCTGCAACGCGGTCGCCTCGACGCTCGGGGGGCTCGGATCGGTGGCGCGGCGCTACGCGCACCGGATTCCGTTCCTCGTGAAGCTGAATCACAACGAGCTGCTGACGTACCCGAACGTGTTCGACGAGATCTACTTCGCGCAGGTCGAGCAGGCGTGGAACATGGGCGCCGTCGCGGTCGGAGCCACGGTCTACTTCGGGTCGCCGGAATCGGGCCGGCAGATCCAGGAAACCACCAAGGCGTTCCACCGCGCGCACGAGCTGGGCCTGGCGACCGTTCTCTGGTGCTACCTGCGGAACCCGGCGTTCAAGAAGGACGGCGTCGACTACGAGCTCAGCGCCGATCTGACCGGCCAGGCCAACCACCTGGGCGTCACGATCCAGGCCGACATCATCAAGCAGAAGCAGCCGACGACCAACGGCGGGTACACGGCGCTGAAGTTCGGCAAGACGAACGACCTGGTCTACAGCAAGCTGACCAGCGACCATCCGATTGATCTGACCCGGTATCAGGTCGCCTGCTGCTACATGGGGCGCGCCGGCCTCATCAATTCGGGGGGCGCCTCGGGCAAGAACGACCTGGCGCAGGCGGTCCGGACGGCGGTCATCAACAAGCGCGCCGGCGGCACGGGGCTCATCTCCGGCCGCAAGGCGTTCCAGCGGCCGATGGCGGAAGGGATCGACCTGCTGCACGCCATCCAGGACGTGTACCTCGATCCGGAGATCACGGTGGCGTGAGGCTCGGGCGCTCAACCGCCCGGATGGCTCATGACGATGACGATCTATCGCGATCCCGAGGCGCTGAGCCACGGCGCGGCTGAGCTGTTCGTGAAGGCGGCCGCCGAGAGGGTGGCGGCCTCCGGACGCTTCACGATCGCGCTGTCGGGCGGCAGTACGCCGCGGCGGACCTACGAGCTGCTGGCGGCGCCGCCGTACCGCGATCGGGTGCCGTGGGCCGTCGTCCACGTCTTCTGGGGCGACGAGCGGTGTGTTCCGCCGGACGATGAGCGGAGCAACGAGCGCCTGGCGCGGCAGCTGCTGCTCGACCGCGTGCCGGTGCCGGCCGCGCAGATCCATCCGATGCGTGGCGCCGCGGATCCGGCCGGCGCGGCGGCGGCGTACGAGGCGCTGCTGCGGCGCGAGATCGGGGACCGCCCGGGCCTCGATTTCGTGCTGCTCGGGCTCGGCGACAACGGCCACACCGCGTCGCTGTTTCCCGGCACGCCGGTGCTCGAGGAACGGACCCGGCTCGCGGCGGCGGTGTACGTCGCCGAGCAGCGGATGTTCCGCATCACGCTCACGGCGCCGTTCATCAACCGGGCGGCCCTGGTGGCGTTCGTGGCGGCGGGCGACGGCAAGGCGCAGGTCGTGCACGACGTTCTCGACGGCCCGCGCGATTCGTCCCGGCTGCCCGCCCAGCTCATCCAGCCGGTTCCCGGCGAGCTGCACTGGCTGCTCGACCGGGCGGCGGCGCGCCTGGTGCCGGATCGCGCCGGCGGCCGCTGACGGCCGCGGGCGGTGGCCGGTCCGTTGTCTGTGGAAAGGAAGCAGGAGGAGGTCATGAGCGACAGCCGGCTGAAGGGGCTCTCGGCGCTCGGGCAGAGCGTCTGGTACGACTACATCCGTCGCGATCTGTACACCGGGCCGCTGCTGCGCCGCCTGATCGACGAGGACGGCCTCAGCGGCATGACGTCCAATCCGACGATTTTCCAGAAGGCGATTGCCGATACCGCCCTGTACGACGCCGACATCCGGCGCCTCGGCGGGAGCGGCCGGGATCCGGCGCAGGTCTTCGAGGCGCTCGCCGTCGACGACGTCCGCCATGCGGCCGACGCGTTCCGGCCGGTCCACGACGCCACCGGAGGGAACGACGGCTTCGTGTCGATCGAGGTCGGCCCGCACCTGGCGCACGACACCGACGGCACGATCGCCGAGGCCCGCCGGCTGTGGCAGGCGTGCAGCCGCCCGAACGTGATGATCAAGATCCCCGGCACCCGCGCCGGGATTCCGGCCATCCACCAGTGCCTGGCCGACGGCATCAACATCAACATCACGCTGCTGTTCGCCATCGACCGCTACCGGGACGTGATGGAGGCCTACCTGTCGGCGCTCGAACGCCGGGCGGCCGCCAGGGCGCCGGTCGATCGCATCCGGTCCGTGGCCAGCTTCTTCGTCAGCCGGGTGGACACGAACGCCGACAAGCGGCTCGATGCGGTGGCGGCTGACGCCGCCCGTCCGGCCGCCGACCGCGACCTGGCCCGGTCGCTGCGCGGGCGGCTGGCAATCGCCAACGCCCGGCTGGCCTACGAGGCGTTCGAGCAGGTGGTCGGCAGCCCCCGGTTCCAGACGCTCCGGGCGCAGGGCGTCGCCACGCAACGGCCGCTGTGGGCGTCGACGTCGGCGAAGGACCCGGCGTATCCCGACCTGTATTACGTGGAGGCGCTGGTCGCCCCCGACTCGGTCGACACGATGCCGCCGGAGACCTACGAGGCGTACAAGGATCACGGCGACCCGCGGGTCCGCATTCACGACGATCTCGACCGCGCGCACTCGACGTTCGACGGCCTCCGCCGGCTCGGGATCGACGTGTTGCAGATCACCGGCGAACTCGAAGACGAGGGGGTGAAGAAGTTCGCCGAGTCGTACGACGCGCTGCTGAAGGCGGTCGCGGTGAAGATGAAAGCGGTCGGCGTGGCCTGACGCGCGTCGCGGCGCCGGTCCGGCTGTACTCCGGGCTCAGCCGCGGCGGGTACGATTCCGGTTCCGCCGGGCCAGGCTGTACGTCTCCGGCACGCTCGGATCCCGCGTCGACTGGCGCGTGAGCGCGTGAAGTGCCCGTGGTCCGCGGCGATGCCGTGGCGCTCGGCTTCAATCACTACTTCGCCCGCAACCTGAAGGGGATGATCGACTACATCGCCGTCACGAGGCGCAGTCCGGGGATGGAGCGCGGTGCCGTCTATTTCCGGCTGCAGGTCGACGACTGACGCGCCGGGGCAGGATGATTCGCGGGGGGCGATCGGACGGCGGAGCGCTCAGGGCTTGGTGGCGGCGGGCGGCGGGATGTCCTTGATGATGAAGACCTGCTCACCAGGCTTCATGAGGCCGAGGTCGCGGCGCGCCACGTCTTCGATCGTTTCCGGATCGCTGCGCAGGAGCTTCGCTTCCTCCTCCAGGCGCGCGTTCTCGGCCCGTTCGCTGGCGACGGTCGCAGCCAGCGCCTCGTACTGATGCCGGGCCTGGAGCATGGCCAGGAAGCCGCGGTTGCCGACCAGCGCTTCCACCACCAGCACGCAGGTGACGAACAGCAGCAGCCAGTTGACAATCCGGCGGCGGCGTCCGGACGGCCGGGCGTGCGGCTGGTCGTCCGATTTGCCGCGGGACACGCGCTGACGACTCATCGAGGTGTACCCTCGAGCATGTGGTTCAGACCGGCACGCCTGTCGGCGGCGCCGCCGGTCCCCGGCCGACCGCGGCCCGTCAATCCTTCCGGGACGGCTTCAGATAGGCGGCCAGCGCCGCGATCAGCACCGAGCGGAGGTCGCTCCGCTCGTCCATCGCCTTGATCTTGGCGGCCCGCCACATCTCCTCCGGCAGTTCGACCGTCGTCTTGACGGTGCGCCCGGCCGCCGGCCCGATGTCGGGAACCTCCGGTTTGTGTGCCTTCACGGCCCGCAGTATACACGGAGACGGCACGGCGTAAGGATGTCCAGACATCTGACCGTATACGAATATGCACGATTATACATATCTACGGGTCAATGTAAAGACGCGTTCATGTTCCGGAGTAGCGAAGGACAGAAGGCAGTGCGGGAATCAGTTGGCGGGCGTCAGGCGACCGGGCGGGGCGCGGCTGTCCCGTGCGCTTTCTCGAACACCACGATCCGGTTTGTGTTGGTTCCCCTGCGGTTGTTGGCGACTCCCCAGATATTGGCGGTCTTCGTGAACTGCTGGGTATTGATGACGACGAGCCGCGGCTGCAGCCCGGCCGCGACGCCGCAGGGGATGACGATTTCCTCCAGGTGCAGCCGGCCGCCGCGCACCTCGCCCACTTCGAACGCGACGAACCCGCCCGGCGCGAGCACGCGAGCCATCTCGTGGAAGACCGCCGTCATCGAGGCCTGCCACGCCCCGGGCCGCCGGACGACGGTCAGCGGCACGCCCGCCGGATCGATGCCGCAGAACCAGCACCGCAGCCAGTTGTCGGCGGCGTAGTTGACCACATCCAGAAACGGCGGCGACGTCACGACGAGGTCGACCGACGCGGACGCGAGGGCGGGTGTCCGATCCGCCGTGCCGGTCAGCAGGCGCGCGTTCCGGCCGGCCGCGTCGAGCCGGGCGCGCGTCGCGGCGTCGCAGTCGGCCAGCAGGCTTCGCGTCTTCGCGAGAATCAGGGCCGGTACGTCGCGGCGCGGCGGGACCTGCGCCCGGGCCGCGTTGATCTTCCGCTGCGAGGCGATCGACGGCGCCTGGTTCGGCGGCAGCGAGTAGACGGAAAAGAATCCGGGGGAGTGCCCGGTCAGCCGGTTGACGCCGACCATCCGGATCCACCGGTCGACGTCATCGAGCGTGCCGTCCTCCTGGCGGCGCCGCAGCCAGCGCTTGAGCGCGCTGATCTCGCGGAGCGTGTCCGGATGGAAGAAGACCAGCAGGTCGTCCGGCCGCTCGTCGACCCGCGTGAAGTCGACGGCGGCGAGCCGCGAGGCGACCTGTTCGACGGTCGGCGGCGCCAGGCGGGGCGCGATCAGCATCGCGCTGAGCGGATTGACATCGCAGCCCGCCGGCACGCGGCCGAGCAGCGCCGCTTCGAGGAGCGTCGTGCCGCGCCCCGCGAACGGGTCGTACACGACGGCGCCCGGCGCGGTCAGCCGCTCGATGAAGAAGCGGGGAAGCTGCGGCTTGAAGCAGGCGCGATACGAGATCTCGTGAAGGCTGTGGGCCGCGCGCTGCCGGCTCGTCCAGAACTCGTTGACGAACGTGTCGACGCCGAGCGCGTCGCCGGTCTCGAGGCGCACGGCCGTCCGTCCGACCGTCGTGGGGCCGCCGCGCCAGCGGAAGGCCCGCAACTGCTCCGCCAGCGGTCCGCCGGACGGTCGGGCGGCCTCCTCGACGAGAAACGTGGGGCCGGCCGGTCCGGAACGGGACGAACGTCGGGGCCGTGGGCTCATGCGGGGCATCGCGTCCAGGCGCGTCGCGTCGCGCCGGGGCGCGGTGCCGGCGCGGCCGCTCGTGCGATGATGAAGCCGGGCTGCGGCCGTTCACCGTCGGGCTCCGGGCAGTCCGGACGCACGCGTGCGCCATTGTAGCAGCTTCGGATCGACCGTACGATCGCCGGGCGCGGCGCCCGGCCGCGCAGGAGGATCGGGCATGGGGAGCGAGACGGATTGCGTGCTGGTGCTGACAACGCTGCCGATCGAGGCCGACGCGGAGGCGTTCGCGGCGCGGCTGGTGGAGGAGCGGCTCGCGGCCTGCGTCGCCATCCATGCCGAGATGCAGTCGGTCTACCGCTGGGACGGGCGCGTCACGCGCGACCGGGAGCGTCAGCTGGTGATCAAGACGGCGGCGGCCCGGACGGACGCGCTGCTGGCCCGCCTGCGCGAACTGCACCCGTACGACCTGCCGGAGCGGCTGGTGATTCCGGTCGCGGCCGGCGGCGAGGACTACCTGCGCTGGGTCCGGGACGGGACCCTGGGATCATGAGGACGCCGGCGTGTCCGCCTTCTTCCGTCCGCGCTCGCGCAGCCACGCGATGAATCCCGGCAGCAGAGACAGCACGACGACCCCGGCGACCACGAGCTGCAGGTGCTCGCCGATGTGCGGCACGGCGCGGCCGAGGAAATAGCCGCCCAGCGTCATCGTCGCCACCCAGCCGACCGCGCCCATGATGTTGTACGACGCGAACCGCGCGTACCCCATCGTCCCGATGCCGGCGACGACCGGCGCGAACGTCCGGACGATCGGCATGAACCGGGCGATGACGATGGTCTTGCCGCCGTGGCGCTCGTAGAACTCGTGGGTCTTCCGCAGGTGCTCGCGCCGGAACAGGAGGGAGTTGGGCCGCTGGTAGAGCGTCTTGCCCGCGTGGTACCCGATCCAGTAGCCGCTGGCGTCGCCGGCGACCGCGGCCGCCATCAGCGCCAGGTTCAGCCAGGCGATGTTCAGGTCGCCGCGCGCGGCGAACAGGCCGGCGGTGACGAGCAGCGAGTCGCCCGGCAGGAAGAAGCCGACCATCAGGCCGGTTTCGGCGAAGACGATCGCGACCATGCCGATCATCCCGCCGAAGCGGATCACCTCCGGCACGTTGTACAGCGTCCGGAAGGCGTCCTGAATGAGCTGGAGCACGGGGTGGTCCGGAAATCAGACGGCGTCCAGCGCCTGCGCCAGGTCGGCCTTCAGGTCGTCGATGTCTTCGATGCCGACCGAGATGCGGACCAGGCCGTCGGTGATGCCGAGACGGGCGCGGACGTCGGCCGGGACGGACGCGTGCGTCATGGTGGCCGGATGCGAAATGAGCGTTTCGACGCCGCCCAGGCTCTCGGCCAGGGCGTGCAGGCGGACGCGGTTCAGCAGCGTGCGCGCCGCATCGAGCGATCCCAGTTCGAACGCCAGCATGCCGCCGAAGCCGTGCATCTGGCGGCGCGCGAGATCGTGCTGGGGGTGCGACGGCAGGCCCGGGTAGTGCACGCGCCCGACCTTCGGGTGCGCCTCCAGGAATTCGGCCAGCGCCTGGCCGTTGGCGTTGTGCTGGGCCATCCGGATCGGCAGGGTCTTCGTGCCGCGCAGCACCAGCCACGAATCGAACGGGCCGAGGATGGCGCCGGCGGCGTTCTGGACGAACGTCAGCCACTCGATATCCTGGTCCCGGGTGGCCACCACGAGACCGCCGACGCTGTCGCTGTGGCCGTTCAGATACTTCGTCGTGCTGTGGACGACGAGATCCGCGCCGAAGTCGATCGGCCGCTGCACGTAGGGGCTCGCGAACGTGTTGTCGACGACGAGGCCCACCGCCCGGGCGTGCGCGATCGCCGCGACGGCCGCCAGGTCGGTCAGCTTCATCAGCGGGTTGGTCGGCGTCTCGACGAACAGCAGGCGGGTCTGCGGGGTCAGCGCCTGCTCGACCAGCGCCGGGCGCGAGGTGTCGACGTAGCTGAAGGTGAGGCCGTAACGGGACAGCACCTTGTCGAACAGCCGGAACGTGCCGCCGTACGTGTTGTCGCTGACCACGACGTGGTCGCCCGCCTTCAGCAGGCTGGCCACGGCGCCGATGGCGGCCATGCCGGAAGCGAACGCGAATCCGGCCCGCCCGTGCTCGATGGCGGCGACGTTGGCTTCGAGCGCGGCGCGCGTCGGGTTCTGCGTCCGGCCGTACTCGTAGCCCTTGTGCCGGCCGAGCCCCTCCTGGACGTAGGTCGACGTCTGGTAGATCGGCGTGATGATGGCCCCGGTCGCGGGATCGGGGGTCTGGCCGGCGTGGATGCAGACGGTGCTGAAGCGGGCGTCGGGCGGCAGTTTCACAGTGCGTCCGTGATTCGGGAATGTGCGGGCGGCGCCGAAGGGCCGCCTGCACCGGTGTCGACCGCGCGCCGCGCCCGGCAGCCGCCGATCGCCTCCAGGCGGCCGGCGCCGGCGCGCGACCGGAGCAGCTTACAGCAGGCTACGATACATCTGTTATGATCATGAGCGCAATCGCGCATCCCTGAACCGCACGTGCTGCGTTGACTTGGAACGGTCCGCCAGACGCCACAGCCCGATGCCAGCCAGTCCCCATTCCCCGCCGCGGCTGCCGGCGCCACCGAGCGAACGGGGCGGTGTCCGCGACACGCTGCTGTACACGTTTCCGGGGCGTCTCCTCATCCTCGGGCTGGCCGTCAAGATCCTGGTGGCCGCAGCCGGGGCGTTCGTCGGGGCGAGCGGCGTGCTCTCCGTGCTCGACACCGTCGGGTCGCTGGCGCTCGTCGCCGGGCTCGGCTACTTCCTGTTCCGGCTCCTGACCCTGGCCAAGCGGCGGCTGCTGTGGCGCGTCCGCCGCAAACTGATCCTGTCGTACATCTTCATCGGCGTCGTGCCGGCGCTGCTCATCGCCGCCTTCTTCCTGCTGTGCGGCCTGCTCCTGTTCTACAACTTCAGCTCCTATCTCGTGCAGAGCCGCCTGCACAGCATCCAGGACCGCGCCCTCGCGCTCGCTCACGAGACGGCGGTCGAACTGCAGCGGAGCCGCCCGCAGGACGCGCCGGCCATCGTCGCGCGGAGCCAGGCGACGCTGGCGGCCGAATATCCGGGCGCGTCGCTCGCGCTCGTGCCCGCGGCGCGCGCGTGCCCCGATCAGCCGGAAGAGCCCGACGCGACGCCGGCCGGCCCCCTGGTGGCGGGCGCCTGGAGGCACGTGGCGCCGCCGACGACAGTGCCCGCGTGGGTCCCGTGCGGGGGGTTCGCGGGCCTGTTCGCCTACGCCGGGCCGGCGCCGGCGGCGTCGCCGGCGGCGTCGGCCACGGGCGGGGCGTCGGTCATCATCGACGGCCGGCGCGTGTCGATGCAGGCCGGCGGCACCCGGCTCGTCGTCCGGGCGATCGCGTTCGCCGACATCCGCGCGCCGCGGGCCGCCGTGATCGTCGACCTGCCGGTCGACGCGGCGCTCCGCCGCAACCTGCGCGACGAGACCGGCGTGGAGATCCGGAGCGTGACGGCGCTGCCGCTGCCGGGCGAGGAGACGGCGCGGCCGCTGCCGGGCCGGACCGGGCCGGCCGTTGCGGCGCCGCCGGCCGTCGGGATGGCCGGACCGCTCAACTGGGTGACGTTCCTCAACTACACGGACTGGCAGACCGGCCGGAGCGGGCCGGCGCTCGTGTCGACCTCCCTCAGCATCGCCCGGATCTACGATCGCATCTCGTCGGCGCAGGCACGCATCGGCGATCGGACGTTCGGGCAGGCGCTGCTGCTCGCGCTGATGGTCGTCGTCGGCGGTCTGTTCCTCGTGATCGAGGCGGTGGCGCTGGTGATGGGGCTGGCGCTGGCCAAGTCGATCACCGGCTCGGTGCACGCGCTGTTCGGCGGCACCGAGCGCGTGCGCCAGGGGGACTTCACCCACAAGATCGAGATCAAGGCGCGCGACCAGCTCGGCGAACTGGCCGACTCGTTCAATTCGATGACCGCCAGCATCGAGGAGCTGCTGCGGCAGGCGGCCGAGAAGAAGCGGCTCGAAGAAGAGCTGCGCATCGCCCGGCAGATCCAGATGTCGCTGCTGCCGCAGGGGCCGCTGCTCATGCCGGGGCTGTCGGTGGCGGCGCTGTGCGTCCCCGCGCGCGAGGTGGGCGGGGACTACTATGACTTTCTGCCGCTCGACGACCACCGCCTGGCGCTGCTGATTGCCGACGTGTCCGGGAAGGGGACCTCGGCGGCGCTCTACATGGCCGAGCTGAAGGGGCTGATCCTGTCGCTGAGCCGGATCCACACGTCGCCCCGGCAGCTGCTGATCGACGCCAACCGGATCATCGCGGAGAACCTGGACGCACGCAGCTTCATCACGATGACCTACGCCGTGGTCGACCTGCGGGAGCGCACGATGACCTACGCGCGCGCCGGGCACACGCCGCTCATCTACGTCCCCGGCCCGGCCTCGCCGGTGCGGGACGCGAAGGTGCTGGCGCCCGACGGCCTGGTGCTCGGCCTCAAGATCGACGACGGCCGGATGTTCGAGCACCTGCTCGAGGAGGTGACGCTGCCGTTCAACGTCGGCGACCTGTTCGTGTTCTTCACCGACGGCATCAGTGAGGCCATGAACGAGGCCGACGACTGCTTCGGCGAGTCGCGCCTGAGCCAGCTCGTGCAGGAGCACCGCGATCTGTCGTCCGAGGAACTGCGGGAGCGGATCCTGCGCGAGATCGAAGCGTTCGTCGGCGGCGCCGCCCAGCACGACGACATGACGATGATCCTGCTGAAGGTCGAGGAGATCAGCGCCGGCCGGCTCGTCGCCGGACGGGAGGCCGTGCCCGCCGGCGCGTAGGCCCCGATGCCCGAACTGGTTGTCATCCTCCGGACCCACTCCGACGCCGAAGCCAGCATCGTCCGCGGCCTGCTGGAGAGCCACGGGATTCAGGTCCTGCTGTCGTCCGCCGTGCCCCATTCGGTGTTCCCCCTGACGATCGACGGCCTCGGCGAGGTGCGCCTGTCGGTGCGGGCCGACGAGGCGGAGGAGGCGACCCGGATCATCGAGGGATACCGCACCGAGACGGTCGGCGGCCGCGTCGTCCCGTTCGGGCAGGAGATCCCCGCCCTGGAGCGCCGGATCGACTACCGGTTCCGCGACCGCGCGCTGCTGGAACAGGCGCTCACGCACACCTCCCGCGCGAACGAAGAGGGGCTCGGCCCGGGGGCCGACAATGAGTCGCTCGAGTTCCTGGGCGACGCGATCCTCGGCTTTCTCGTCGCCGACACGCTGTTCCGGGACTTCCCGGAGTACAGCGAAGGAGGGAAGTCGAAGATCAAGGCCGCGCTCGTCTCCACACCGGCGCTGGCCCGGGCGGCGGAGCGGATCGGGCTGGGGAGGCACCTGCGGCTCGGGCGCGGCGAGGAGAAGACCGGCGGGCGCCAGAAACCGGCGCTGCTGGCCGACGCGTTCGAGGCGCTCCTTGCCGCGATCTATCTCGACGGCGGCGTGGAGCAGGCGCGGGCGTTCATCGAGCAGGAGTTCAAGGAGGCGCTCGCCGAGGTGCGGCGCCCGGGGTTCCTGGCGCAGGACTACAAATCGGCGCTGCAGGAATTCCTGCAGTCGCGCGACCGACCGCTGCCCGAATACCGGCACCTGGGCGCGGCCGGCCCCGATCATCGGAAGCGCTTCGACGTCGAGGTGCGGCTGGAGGGCGAAGCGGTCGCCCAGGCGACCGGCGGGAGCAAGAAGGAGGCCGAGCAGGAGGCGGCGCGGCTCGCGCTCCTGCGCCTCGACGGTCCGACGCCTCCGGAGGAGACGCCCTGACCGACGCGCGACGCGCCGAGGCGGATGCAAGACCGGCGCGAAGCGCCGGCGGCCCGCACGGCGGGCCCGCGACCGGCACGGCGCGAGCCGTGCGAGGCGAGCGAGGGCAGGGAGCCGGGGTCCGGGGCGGAGCCCCGATCATCTAGTCGATTTCGATGATGCCCCAGTCCTTGGGGCCGCGGGCGTCCGAGGGCGCTCCGGAGGCGGTGCCGGACATCGCGAGCGCCGGCTCGGGGCCCGGCAGGCGCGCGAGGGCGTAGCGCTGGACGTCCCGCGCCACCTCCTCTTCCCCGGGCGGTTCGGGGCGGCAGTGCAGCCGGACCCAGAGCCGGAGCAGCGGGTCGGCGAAGCTGTACCGCTTCTGCCGGGCCGTGACCAGGTCCACGTCTTCCAGCCAGGACAGATAATCCTTCGTCGAGCCGGGCGTCCGCTGCAGCCGCTGCGAGATCTCGGTGAGCGTCAGCGGCTCGTCCGCCGCCAGGATGTCGAGGATCGCCTTCAGGGCGCCGTAGCCGCGCGCGCGATGGAGCCGCAGCTCGTAGCAGAAGGCGCAGGTCTCCGCGAGCCGCCCTTCCGGCGCGAGCAGCGCCGCCAGGGCGCTGACGGCGTCGCCGCCGCCGCGCGCCTGCATCGCCGCGACCTCCTCGGCGATCGCCCGGACGTAAGCCGGGCGGCCGTCGGCCAGGGCATGAATCGCCCGGGCCACGTCGTCGCGATCCGCGCCGGCGGAGGTCGCGACGGTGCCGGTGAGCGCCTCGGCGACCTCGGCCGGCGTCAGCGGCGCCATGTGGATGACTTCGAAACGGGCGGAGGCGTCACGCAGGAACCGGTGGGCGCGCGCGACGTACCGGGTCGACAGCACGAAACGGTTCCGGCCGGCGGCGAGCGTCTGCAGGAGTTCGTGCAGGACGTTGCGCAGGCCGGGGAAGCTCTCGAAGGTGCGCAGCTCGAGGAACTCGTCCAGCAGGAAGGTGACCGGCTCGCCTCCCGGGCCGCGCGCGCCGTCGAAGAAGGCGAGCGTGGCCTCGAACGCCCCGCGGGCCGTGGCCGACGCCGGGTCGGGCGCCGGGTTCAGGAACGGCGAGTGCGTGAGCAGCGCGCGCAGGAAGCGCTCGGGCGTCGTCGCGCTCCGCTCGACGTTGACGTACTGCGAGGGGCCGTGGCCCGGCCGTGCCCGGACCTGTTCGAGCAGGAACGTTCGGCCGGAGCCGCAGCCTCCGAGCAGGACGGGGATGCGGGAGGGCGACGCCTCGAGGGCGGTGGTGAGCCGGCGGACGAGGGACGCGCGGGCGGCCATCATGGGCGCGCCTCGCGCATCGGCAGGCGCAGGCCGCGACGGTCCGCCGTGGCAATCGCTTCCGGGTAGCCGGCGTCGGCATGGCGGAGCACGCCGAGGCCGGGATCGCACGTCAGGACACGCTCCAGCCGCTCGTCGGCCTCGGGAGTGCCGTCGGCGACGATCACCATGCCGGCGTGCAGGGAATAGCCGATGCCGACCCCTCCGCCGTGATGGACCGAGACCCACGTGGCGCCGGCGGCCGTGTTCAGCAGGGCGTTCAGGATCGGCCAGTCGGCGATCGCATCGCTGCCGTCGCGCATGCCCTCCGTCTCGCGGTTCGGCGAGGCGACGGAGCCGGCATCGAGGTGATCGCGGCCGATGACGATCGGCGCCTTGACGGCGCCGGTGCGCACCAGCTCGTTGATCCGGCGGCCGAACCGGGCGCGCTCGCCATAGCCGAGCCAGAGGATGCGGGCCGGCAGTCCCTGGAAGGCGATCCGTTCGCCGGCCATCCGGACCCAGCGGCAGAGCGGCTCGTTGTCGGCGAACATCTCGAGCGCCGCCTGGTCGGTCGCGCGGATGTCCCCGGGATCGCCGGAGAGCGCCGCCCAGCGGAACGGCCCCTTGCCCTCGCAGAACAGCGGCCGGATGAATTCGGGCACGAAGCCGGGGATGTCGAACGCGTCGGCGACGCCGGCCGTCCGGGCCTGCGCGCGGATGTTGTTGCCGTAGTCGAACGTGACCGCCCCGGCCCGCTGCAGCGCGAGCATCGCCTGCACGTGCGCGGCCATGGCGGCCATGGATCGGGCGATGTACTCGGCCGGCCGCTCGCGCCGCAGCTGCACGGCCGCGTCGAGCGGCAGGCCGTTCGGGACGTAGCCGTTGAGCGCGTCGTGGGCCGACGTCTGGTCGGTGACGACGTCCGGCACGAGGCCGCGGCGCACCAGCTCGGGCAGCACGTCGGCGGCGTTGGCCAGCAGGCCGATCGACCGGGCGGTCCGGGTGCGCTGCCAGTCGGCCGCGCGCGCGAGCGCCGTGTCGAGGCTGTCGGTCGCCTCGTCCAGGTAGCGCGTGTCGAGGCGGCGGGCGATCCGGGCCGGGTCGACTTCGACGACCAGCGCGACGCCGCCGTTCATCGTGACCGCCAGCGGCTGCGCACCGCCCATGCCGCCGAGCCCCGCCGTGACCGTGAGGCGGCCCGCGAGCGATCCGCCGAAGTGCCGCCGCGCCAGCTCGGCGAGCGTCTCGTAGGTGCCCTGCACGATGCCCTGGGTGCCGATGTAGATCCAGCTGCCGGCCGTCATCTGGCCGTACATCGTGAGGCCGCGGTCTTCCAGGTCGCGGAACGTCTCCCACGTGGCCCACGCCGGCACGAGCAGGGCGTTGGCGATGAGCACGCGCGGGGCGCCGGGGTGGGTCCGGAAGACGCCGACCGGCTTGCCGGACTGGATGAGGAGCGTCTCGTCGTGATCGAGCGCCTGGAGGGCGCGGACGATTGCCTCGTAGCACGCCCAGTTGCGGGCCGCCTTGCCGGAGCCGCCGTACACGACCAGGTCGTCGGGGCGCTCGGCGACGTCCGGGTCGAGATTGTTCATCAGCATCCGCAGCGCCGCTTCCTGCGGCCACCCCTTGCAGTGCAGCGTGGGGCCACGCGGGGCGCGAACGGGATGGGCGGCGGTGGTCATGACCGTTGAGATGCGCCGGCGGCACGAGCGGTGCCGGGAGGCAATCGGAACCTAGAACTTAAGAATGCCGGACCGCGTTGTCAATTTGAAACTCAAAAACTTTCTACTTGACAGTGACTCCCGCGGCGCGTTCGAGTTCGCCGCCGGCGATCAATTCCGTCATCGCCGCGATATCGGGCGCCGGCGGCCGATCCGCGTCGAGTGTCGGCACCGCGGCGCGCACGCGCGCGTGCACCCGCGCGAGGGGCGGCGCCGTCACCAGCGGCGCGAGCAGATCGATCCCCTGACACGCGCACAGCAGCTCGATGGCGACGACGTGCCGCGCGAAGTCGAGGACGCGCGCGGCCTTGAGCGCGGCGGCCATGCTCATGCTGACGTGGTCTTCCTTGTTGGCCGAGGTCGGGATCGTATCCGCGCTCGACGGATGCGCGAGCACCTTGATCTCCGACGTGAGCGCCGCCGCCGTCACCTGGGCCAGCATGAAGCCCGACTGCAGCCCGCCGTTCCGCGTCAGGAACGCCGGCAGGTCGCTGAGGGCCGGATTGACCAGCCGCTCCGCCCGGCGCTCGCTGACGGTCGCCAGCTGGGCCAGCGCCAGGGTCAGCAGGTCGGCGGCCAGCGCCACCGGCGCGCCGTGAAAGTTCCCGCCCGACACGATCTCGTCCTCGTCGGCGAAGACCATCGGATTGTCGGTCGCCGCGTTCGCCTCGATCTCGACCGTGCGGCGCACGAAGGCGAGCGCCTCGCGGGCGGCCCCGTGAATCTGGGCGGCACAGCGCAGCGAATAGGCGTCCTGCACGCGGCTGCAGTGCTCGTGCGACTTGTTGATGCCGCTGCCGGCCAGCAGCATCCGGATGTTGGCCGCCGACGCCGCCTGCCCGGCGTACGGCCGGGCCGCGTGGATCCGCGCGTCGAACGGGTGCACGGAGCCCCGCAGCGCGTCGATCGACAGCGCGGCCGCGATGTCGGCCGCGCGGGCGAGCCGTTCCGCGCCGGCGAGCGCCAGCGCGAGGACGGCGGCCGACGGCTGCGTGCCGTTGATGAGCGCCAGGCCTTCCTTGGCCGCCAGCGGCGCCGGCGCGAGGCCGGCCGCCCGCAGCGCCTCGGCCCCCGGCCGGACGGTCCGGCCGTCCCAGACCTCCCCCTCCCCGATGAGCACGAGCGCCAGGTGCGCGAGCGGGGCGAGATCGCCGCTGGCGCCGACCGAGCCGCGGCTCGGCACGCGGGGATGCACGCGATGGTTGAGCAGGGCGAGCAGCGCCTCGAGCGTCTCGAGGCGGATGCCCGAATAGCCCTTCGCCAGCACGTTCGCCCGCAGCAGCATGGCGGCGCGGACGTCGCGGACCGGCAGCGGCTCGCCGACGCCGGCCGCGTGGCTGCGGACCAGGTTCAGCTGCAGCTGCGCGAGCGCGTCGGCCGGCACGCGCACCTCGGCGAACGACCCGAAGCCCGTGTTGACGCCGTAGACCGGCGCGTCGCCCCCGGCTTTCCGATCGACGACCGCGCGGCTCGCGCGCACCCGGTCCGCCGCCGCCGGCGCCAGCGCGGCCGCCTCGCCGTCGTCGGCGACGGCGAGCAGCTGATCGATCGTGAGCGAGGAACCGTCGAGAAGAATCATGGGACCCACGCGCACGGGGACGGAGACGGTGAGAAATTCAACGGGTCGGCCTGCGCGAATGAAGGTAGAATCTTAGCGCCAAACACCGGGGCCGTGGCAAGCGTCTCGCACGCGGGCCGCGGCGCCGCCGCGGGTCTGATGCGCTTATGAATATTGCCGTTCTCGGGGCGCAGTGGGGCGACGAAGGCAAGGGAAAGATCGTCGACCTGCTGACGCCGCACGTGTCGATTGTCGCGCGGTACCAGGGCGGGCACAACGCCGGTCACACGGTGTACGTGCACGGCCGTAAGTTCGTCCTCCACCTCATCCCGGCCGGCATCCTCCACGACACCGTCACCTGCGTCATCGGCAACGGCGTCGTCGTCGATCCGCAGGCGCTGTTCGCCGAGCTGGAGGAGCTCGGCCGCCACGGCATCGAGGCCGGCCAGCGCCTCCTCATCAGCGACAAGGCCCACCTGATCCTGCCGTACCACCGCGACCTCGACCTGCTGGCGGAAGCCCGCCGCGGCGAGCGGCGGATCGGCACCACGTCGCGCGGCATCGGCCCGGCCTACGAGGACAAGATCGCCCGCCGCGGCATCCGGGTCTGCGACCTGGCGGACCCGGCCGCCCTGGCCGACGAGGTGCGCGAGAACGTGGAGGCGCGCAACCACCTCATCGGCGATTCGATGCTCGACTGGCGGCCCGTGCTCGACGACCTGCTCGCGTGCGGCGAGCGGATGAGGCCGTGGATCGGCGACGTCTCGCGGTACCTCTGGAACGCCATGGCCCAGGGACGGGCCATCATGTTCGAAGGGGCGCAGGGGACCCTGCTCGACATCGACCACGGCACGTACCCGTTCGTCACCTCCTCCAACGCGTCGATCGGCGGCGTCTGCACCGGGCTCGGCGTCGGCCCGCGCGCCATCGACGGCGTGCTGGGCGTCGCCAAGGCGTACACGACCAGGGTCGGGGAGGGCCCGCTGCCGACCGAGCTGACCGGTGCCATGGGGGATCGCCTGCGCGACACCGGCCAGGAGTATGGGGCGTCGACCGGCCGCCCGCGCCGCTGCGGCTGGTACGACGCCGTCGCCGTCCGCTACGCGGTCCGCATCAACGGCCTCGACGCGCTCGCCCTGACCAAGCTGGACGTGCTCGACGGCCTGGACGACATCCAGATCTGCACCGCCTATCGGCTGGGCGGCGGGACGATCACCGACCTGCCGTCCGACACCGCCCAGCTGGCCGCCTGTGAGCCGGTGTACGAGACGCTGCCGGGCTGGACGACGCCGACGCGCGGCATCCGCCGCTTCGAGGAACTGCCGGCGGCCGCGCGCCGCTACATTGCCAGGCTCGAGGAGGTCTCGGGCGTGCCGGCCGCCATCGTGTCGACCGGGTCCGATCGGGACGAAACCATCATCCGGGAGACGTCGGTCGTCGGCCGCTGGCTGGCGCCGGATCGGGTCCGCTGACCGGCCCTCAGTGCCGCCCGTGCCGCGTGCAGAACGCCTTGACGCCGTCCGGCGCGGCGTCGTTGAACTGGAGCCCGGCGCGGTAGCGCGGCGCCAGCCGCGGCGGCATCTCGAACGCCGCCCACGCAATCGTCGCCGACATCCGCAGCCCGCCGTCGGCATCGGGCAGCACCAGGCGCACGCGCTGATTCGGCCGCAGCACGCCCGGCGACAGCACCTGCGCGCCAATCGTCGACAGATCCACGAGGGAGACCGGGTTGCCGTCGACCAGCGCCTCTAGGCCGGACGCGATGGCGACGCGCGGCGCCCGCCGCGTGCCCCGCTGATCGAGTGCGGCCGGCGCCGCGGGGGACGGCCCGGCCGGGAGCACGCCGCCGGCCGCCACGCGCGCGACCTCGCGGTCGTGCGCGATCACCCGCACTTCAACGCCGGCCAGCGACGGATCCCGGCTGATCCGCTCGGTGAGGGCGGCGCCGCGCGTGGTCGACGCGAAGAGGTGATCGAGCGCCACCAGCGACGGCCGCCGGGTGACGATCGCCTCGAACGCGGCCAGCGATTCGAGATCGGTGAACGCCACGACGTCGCCGTTGCCGGCGAGCCGGGCGCGCAGCGCCGGCAGCAGTTCGGCCGCCCCGATCAGCACCGTCACGCGGTCAGCCATCCGCTTCAGTCTATATCGGCCGGCCGCCGGGCTGGATGAGTCCTGTTCCGGCCGCACGCCGCCACCCGGGACGGCTTCCGGCCGGTGCCCGGTGCGACGATGAGGCGATGACGTGTGGAGAGAAAGGCCCGCCTAGAAGATGCGGGCATGGTCAAGGGGCCACCAGCGCAGTTCGACCTTGCCGAGGATGTACTTCTTCGGCACGAAGCCCCAGTCCCGGCTGTCCGAACTGTTGTCCCGATGATCGCCCATGACGAAATCATAGCCCTTGGGAATCAGCTCGGGGCCGAAGTCGTCATGGCTGCGGTATTTCGGCAGCACGTAGCTGTCGTTGATCAGCACGTTGTTGACGTAGACGTGGCCGTCGATGATCCGGATCGTCTGCCCCTCGGTCGCGATCACCCGCTTGACGAACATCTTCTTCGGGTTGAGCGGATAGTAGAGCATCACGATGTCGCCCGGCTTCGGGTCCTCGTAGAGGTAGATCATCTTGTCGACGATCAGGCGATCGTGGTTCTCCAGGGTCGGCGCCATGCTCATGCCGTCCACGCGCGCCACCTGGAATCCGAACGTCACGATGAACGTGGCGTACACCGCCGCCGAGACCAGCGTCTTCACCCACGAGAGCACTTCGGCGCCGACCCGTCGCCACGACCAGTAACGGACGGACGGCTCGCGGCGGACCGTGACCGGCGCCACCGAAACCGCCACGGCCGCGTCGGCCGCGGCCGGCCGTGATTCCAGGAGGAACGGCGGCGTGTCGCCCGGGAGGGACGCCTCGTCCGCGCCGGTCGGGCTCACCGCCGGTTCAGCCGGCGCGGTCTGTTCCTGGGGCGTGAGGTCCGTGGGGGAATCGCTGTCGAGCATCACCGTTGCAGCGTGCCGTTGTCAGGTTTGAAGTGGAGGCCGCCGTGCGTCACCACGGGCCAGGCCCGTCGCCCAGTTGGAATCGTGTGCCCGGCGAGGCGTGCCCAGAACCGCACGCGCCACCCTTCAGCGTGGAGAACCCAGGCTGAACGCTCACAAATTAAGATACTCCTCCGCCGCGGGAAAGCCAAGCTGAAGGACCGTCGTCGCGGGCTCACCCGCCGGCCGCGACCGCGCGGACCATGCAGCGCTTCGGCGCGTGACCGAAGTCGACGCACGGATGGCAGGCAGGCGCGTCAGCGACGGACGACGAGCCGGCATCCCCGCGTCGATCATCGGTCTCGTCGGATCGCCGGCGCCTCGTGTGCCGGATCGTCGCGGCTCCGTGCCGACCGGGGCGGGGGAGGCGACGCCGGCCCCGCCGCCACCGTGTAGCCCGGGCGGGTGATGGCCCGGTCGTCCCGATGTCCGGGGACCGTGACGGTCACCCGGATCCGGTGCCGGCCGCCCGCGTGTGCGCTCGCGCCGGCCGGCACGTAGCCGATCGTGTAGCCGCTCCGGATCATGCGGGCGATGCGCAGGCAGACCCTGGCGGTGTCCGTGGTCTTTCGCGGCATGAACGCGGCGCCGCCGGTCATCTTCGCCAGCCGCTCGAGGACGCCCGGATCGCGGTCTTCGTCCGACCGGCTGAACAGGCCGACGGTGTAGATGACCGCGTTCGACCGCTCGGCCTGGGCGAGGACCTGTTTCAGCGTGAGATGGCTGGCGTCATC
This sequence comes from Vicinamibacterales bacterium, assembly GCA_035534615.1. Taxonomy (GTDB): domain Bacteria; phylum Acidobacteriota; class Vicinamibacteria; order Vicinamibacterales; family CAVVIG01; genus JAGWRA01. Next base: position 124,311 of record DATLRO010000082.1, on the reverse strand, counting down.
GCCGCCGTCGCTGATCACGACGAGCGCCCTGCGACGGTGGCTGCCGGCACGGAGATGCGTGAGCGCGAAGCTGACCGCGTCGTACAGGGCCGTCATGCCGTGGGCCGCCACGGTCGACAGGGCCTGCTCGAGCTGTGCAACGCTGCTCGTGAACGGCACGCCGGGCGGCAGCCCGGTCGTCACGTGCTCGTCGAAGTTGACGACGAAGATCTGATCGAGCGGGTTGCTCGACTCCGCGAACTCGGTCGCGCCGACGAGCACCTCGGGCAGCTTGGCCTGCATGCTGCCGCTGTTGTCGATGACCAGACCGACGGTGACCGGAGCGTCGGCTTCGCGGAAGAACCGGATGGACTGCCGGACGCCATTGTCGTAGACCGCGAAATCGCGTCTCGTCAGGTTGGCCACCGCCGCGCCGTGCCGGTTGAGCACGGTGACCGGCAGCACGACGAGATCGGTGCTGGCCGACAGCACCGGCGTGCCGGCCGGGATCTGCGGCGGCGGGAGAACCGCGCCGGCCGCCATGACGGGGCCGGCTGCCGCCAGCTGACCGGCCACGAGCAGGGCCAGCGCCGCGACGATGGGCGGCCTCCGGCGGGGCCGCCGGAGGCCCTGCATGATCCTCATCGCCGTTTCCCCGCTCCCGCGGCGTCGCGCATGGAACCAGGCCTTGATGGCCTCGGGCTGCCCGGCCGGTGTCTCCCCGATCTCCCGGAGACGATCCGCTGCATCAGGCATGCCATCGGCCCGTGACCGTGCGTGATCGACGGCCGGCGGTCGAAATGTCGTCGCGTGCCCGCGCGCAGGCCGTCGCGGACCCGGCCGTGCGCCTCTCCGGCTGTTGCGAAGTCGAGCAGCCGGTGTCGCGAAGACGTGCAGGCATGACTGTATTGGAAGCGACGTCAGCCGCGGCGAACGGCACGTCGCCGCGGCGCCGGACGCGCGTCGATCCGGTGGCGAGGCACGCCGGCTCGACGCGCGCCTGTCGTGCGTCTCAATAGAGGAACTCGCTGCCGGTGTCGTGACCGGGATAGAACCAGACCCTCACGGCCGGCGGCTGGCCGACCGGCGTTTCGCGGAGCGCGACGATCGTGTGCGACGCCGGCGTGTTGTGGATGTCCGGAATGGTGAACAGCGTCGCGTAGATCTGGTTGCCGGTCTTGCTGAAGACCTGGACGAGCGGGGTGTCGGGCACCTTGGTGAACATGTAGGTGCCGGCCGGCAGCGCGACGCCCGGCAGGGTCACCGGGCCGCTGAAGGTGACGTAGCTGAGATCGTTCCACGTGTCGGCCTGCGCGCGCGAGCCGAACAGCACCAGGGCCAGCGCGGCGACCGACAGAACGGTCGCCATCCGTTTGACCGTACTCATGACAGATAACCTCCTTCGACGGGAGCGGCGGCCGGCCGTGATGGTCCAGCCGGCCGCATGTCGCACGCCGATTGGAAGTGCATCTCCCATGCCGGACGCCGCCGATGAGCGGCGCGTCATCGCGTGCGCGCCGATGGCCGCGGATTCGCGCGCGGGCCGGCGCGGCTGTGCACCGCCGGACGGGACGACCGGTGTCACAAAACCTGGCCACCGACTGTCGCCAGGATGGGTATGGCTGACGCGGTGTGCGACGGCGAACTCCTGCGGCCGGAGATCCGTCTCTTCCGTCGACGCCGATCACGGACCGCCCGGGACCGGGGCCATCTTGGCGAAGCGGGGCCGCGGGGTGTAGGGTATCGACATCGGGTGAGCTCATCGGCCTGGCGGCCAGGGGCGGCCGCGGCGGGACGCGGTCGTTCGGGGCGCGGGATGTGGGAATCCGGGCCCGGCACGGGGACAGCCAACGACAGGCACAGCCAAAGGATGTGGAGCGTGTTGACGCAGCGACAGTATGTCCGGCTGGGGAAAGCCGCGATGCTGGTGGCCCTGCCGCTGGCCGTCGCCCTCGTGGTGGCGCGCGGGACCGTGAACGTGCGCGCCGCGCAGGCGGGCGCGCTGAAAGCCTTCGACATTTCGGCGATGGATCGATCGGTCAGTCCGTGTACGGACTTCTACACGTACGCCTGCGGCGGCTGGATGAAGGACAATCCGATTCCGCCCGATCAGGCGCGCTGGGGCCGGTTCAGCGAACTGGCGGAGCACAACCGTGACGTCCTGCACCGGATCCTCGAGCAGGCGGCCCGGCCGGCGCCCGGCCGGGACCCGGACACGCAGAAGATCGGGGACTACTACGCCGCGTGCATGGATCGGACGGCGATCGACGCGCGCGGGATCAAGCCGCTGCAGGGGGAGCTCGATCGGATTGCGGCGCTGAAGAGCAAGGCGGCGCTGCCGGCCGAGGTGGCGCACCTCCAGCGCATCGGCGCGACGCCGCTGTTTAGCTTCGGTTCCGAGCAGGACTTCGAGCACGCGACCGAGGTCATTGGCGCTGTGGACCAGAGCGGCCTCGGGCTGCCGGACCGCAGCTACTACCTGAAGGCCGATCCCCGGTCGGTCGAGCTGCGCAAGGAGTACGTGGCGCACGTCCAGCAGATGTTCGGCCTGATGGGGGAGTCGGCGGCGCACGCGGCGGCCGACGCGAAGGCCGTCATGCGGATCGAGACGGCGCTGGCGAAGGCCTCGCTGGACAACGTCGACCGCCGCGATCCGGCGAAGATCTACCATCGCATGACGGTCCGGCAGCTGGTCGGGATGACGCCGGCGTTCAACTGGCGCGAGTACTTCACCGCCGCCGGCGCGCCGCCGCTCGAATCGCTCAACGTGGCGGTGCCGGGCTTCGTCACCGGCATGAACGCGCTGCTGGCGTCGACGCCGCTGGGCGCGTGGAAGGCGTACCTGCGCTGGCAGCTCGTGCACGCGAACGCCGCGCTGCTCTCCACGCCGTTCGTCGACGCGAACTTCGACTTCTACGGCAAGATCCTGTCGGGGGCGAAGGAGAAGCAGCCGCGCTGGAAGCGGTGCGTCCGGTACACCGACGGCGACCTGGGCGAGGCGCTCGGCAAGAAGTTCGTGGCCGAGACGTTCGGGCCGGACGGCAAGGCGCGGACGCTGAAGATGGTCGAGGCGCTGGAAGCGGCGCTCGGCCGCGACATCCAGCAGCTGCCGTGGATGACGGAGGCGACCAAGCGGGCGGCGATGGTGAAGCTGCACGCCATCACGAACAAGATCGGGTACCCGGACCACTGGCGCGACTACAGCACGCTGACGATCGCGCGCAACGACGCCCTGGGCAATTCGCTCCGCGCCAACCAGTTCGAGTTCAAGCGCGACATGGCGAAGATCGGCAAGCCGGTCGACCGCGGCGAATGGTACATGACGCCGCCCACGGTCAACGCATACTACGACCCGCAGATGAACAACATCAATTTCCCCGCCGGCATCCTGCAGCCGCCCTTCTTCGACAGGACGGCGCCCGACGCGGTCAACTTCGGCGGGATCGGCGCGGTCATCGGCCACGAGCTGACCCACGGCTTCGACGATGAAGGGCGGCAGTTCGACGCCCACGGCAACCTCGCCGACTGGTGGACGCCACAGGACGCGAAGCAGTTCACGGCGCGCACCGACTGTCTCGTGAAGGAGTACTCGAGCTTCAGCCCCCTCCCGGGCGTCCATCTCAATGGCCGCCTCACGCTCGGCGAGAACACGGCCGACAACGGCGGCGTCCGGATCGCCCTGATGGCGCTCCAGTCGGTCCTCGACGGGAAGAAGACCGCCGACGTCGACGGCTTCACCCCCGAGCAGCAGTTCTTCATCGAATACGGTCAGCTCTGGTGCGAGAACGATCGCCCCGCCGCAGCGCGCCTCTCGGCCCGGGTCGATCCGCATTCGCCCGGCCGCTTCCGCGTCAACGGCGTCCTGGGCAACATGCCGGAGTTCCAGAAGGCGTTCGGCTGCAAGAGCACCGACCCGATGGTCCGGCATCCCGCCTGCCGCGTCTGGTAATCCGTCCGGGGCCGGCGTGCCAGCGGGACACGCCGGCCCCCTCCGCCGACACTCGGCCGGCGGCGCGTGACCGCCCGGGGGGCCGCGTTCATGGATCCGTCCACGATTCAGGATCGTCCCGTCGATCTCCTCTGCGACCTGCTCCGCTTCGACACGACCAATCCGCCGGGGCACGAGGCCCCCTGCATCGCGTATATCGCCCGGCTGCTCGAGGCGGCCGGCGTTCCGGTGACGCTGCTCGCCCGCGACCCCGATCGGCCGAACCTGCTGGCGCGGCTGCGCGGCACCGGGGCGGCGCCGCCGATCCTCCTCTATGGCCATGTCGACGTCGTGCCGACCGCCGGCCAGTCGTGGACGCGTCCGCCGTTTGCCGGCGAGGTCGGTGACGGGTGCGTCTGGGGCCGCGGCGCGCTCGACATGAAGGGCGGCGTCGCGATGCTGGTCGCCGCGTTCCTTCGCCTCCGCGCGGCCGGCGCCGCACCGGCCGGCGACGTGGTGCTGGCCGTCCTCAGCGACGAGGAGGCGGGCGGCGACGCCGGCGCCCGGTACCTCGTCGAGACGCACGCCGGCATGTTCGCCGGTATCCGGTACGCGCTCGGCGAGTTCGGGGGCTTCCCCCTGGACGTCGCGGGGCGGCGCTTCTATCCGATTCAGGTCTCCGAAAAGCAGCTCTGCACGACGCGCCTCGTCGTGCGCGGGCCGGGCGGGCACGGCGCCCTGCGGATGCGCGGCGGCGCGATGGCCGCGCTCGCCCGCGTCCTGCACCAGCTCGACGCCCAGCCGCTTCCCGTGCACGTCCTGCCGGTGGTCCGTCAGATGATCGAGACCATGGTCGGCGCGCTGCCCGCGCCGATCGGCACCCTGCTCAGCGAACTCACCGACCCCGCGACGGCCGACCGCGCGCTGACCCGGATCGGCCCGCTCGCGGCGCTGTTCGACCCGATGCTCCGGCACATGGCCAACGCGACGATGGTGCAGGGCGGAACGAAGGTGAACGTCATCCCGGGCGAGATCACGCTCGATCTCGACGGTCGCCTGCTGCCGGGCTTCACGCCGGACGACCTGGTGGCCGAACTGCGCGCGATCGTCGGGGACGGGCCGGAGATCACGATCGTGCGCTACGACCCCGGATCCGGCGCGCCCGATCTGGGGCTGTTCGACCTGCTCGGCCAGGTGCTGAAGGACGCGGACCCGGACGCGCGCCCGATTCCGTTCCTGCTGCCCGCCGTGACGGATGGCCGGCACTTCGCCCGGCTCGGCATTCAGACGTACGGCTTCACGCCGATGCAGCTGCCGCCCGCGTTCAACTTCCTGCAGACGATTCACGCGGCCGACGAGCGGATTCCCGTCGAGGCGCTCGAATTCGGCACGCGCGCCATCGCCGGAGCGGTGACGCGATATCGGGGATAGCGGGTCACGGGTCCCGCTCGCCGACCGCGTAAGAACTCCTGTCCCGGTAAAGTCTGCCCGGCGGGAAGGCTGCGACCGGTCGCACGGTGCCTGCCGGGCTGGCGCCGCGTTTCCTGTTCCCGCGCAACGAGATCGACGAGCCCGATCGGCGCGCCTGCCGCCTGGCCTGAAGCTTGTAATCGCTCACTGCGGAAAGGAGCGACGATGAGCAATGACGGTCTGAGGGGGACACTCGCGGGGATCGGCCGGCGCGCCGCATGCGCGGTGGCCGTGGTGGCGGCGCTGCTCGCCACGGGCGGCCGGGCGTTTGCGCAACAGGGGCCGGGCGTGCAGGTGGGGGTCAGCGCGCAGCCCGACCAGTTCTACGTGGGCGCGAACTATCTCACCGCGCCGATCGTCGACCAGATCCGTTTCCGGCCGAATCTCGAAGTGGGCGTCGGCGACTCCGCGACCCTGCTGGCCGGCAACTTCGAATTCGTCTATCCGGTGGCCCTGCCGCGGACGCCGTGGCACCTCTATGTCGGCGGCGGGCCTGCGCTCGACATCCTGCGGCGCAACGGCAACACGTCGTCGGGCGGCGGGTTCAACGTCGTGCTCGGCCTGGCGCACCGTCGCGGCCTCTTCACCGAGATCAAGGTCGGCCTCCTCGACAGTCCCAGCTTCAAGTTCGGGATCGGCTACACCTTCAACCGCTGATCGGACGCGCGGCCGGCGCGGGACGCTCAGGGCGGGCCGGACGCCGGTGCCGTGTGCGCCGGCGTTTCGAGGGTCAGCATGTCGACGACGCCGACGACGCCGCCGGTCCGGCGGGCGATCGCCGCCGCGCGGCGGCGGTCTTCGGGCGTGCCGACTGCGCCCGAGAGCGTGACGAGGCCGTGGGAGACGGTCACCTGCAGATCGCGGTGCGGGCCGAGCGCGAAGTCGTAGTGCACCCGGAGCTTCATGCCGATCCAGCGGTCCCGCAGCGTGGGGGCGTTGGGCCCTCTGCCCGGCGCCAGCGCGGCGGCGATCGCGAGTGCGAGGATCACCACCACCGCGATGAACGACAGGCGGGCCAAGCAGCGTCGAACCCTCCCGGCCATGTGTGTACTCCGGCTTCCCCTGAGCTCCCTGCGCCGCCTCGTCCTGGCGCACGCGGCCTCCCGCAGCAGCATCATCATCGTCGATCCGGGCGCAGGCGGTGAATGGGCGCGCCGCGCGGTGCCGGCTCAACAGATCTGCACGGTCTGGCGGGCCGTGCGGGCCGTCGGGATGGCGACGGATGACAAACCGGGCGTCACGACTCTATGATGTGGGGCCATGCCGTTCTCTCCTTCCACCTCTTCGGTCGGATCCCGTTCCCTGCTCCAGCGCGTCCGGTCGGGCCTCGCCATCGCCGCCGCCGTCGTCGCGCTCGCGTGGCTGACCGTCGCGCCGCCCCGCGCGCACGCCCAGGCACAGCCGATCTACAGCGAAGGCGTGGCCGGGCTGATCCAGCAGCTCCAGGCGCTCAGGACGACCGCGAGCATCATGCTGACGGGGGCGCACCCCGACGATGAGGACTCGGCGCTGCTGGCGACGCTCGTCCGGCACTTCCACGCCCGCGTGGCGTACCTGTCGCTGACGCGCGGCGAGGGCGGGCAGAATATCATCGGACCGGATCTGTTCGACGCGCTCGGCATCATCCGCACGGAGGAGCTGCTGCAGGCGCGGACGCTCGACGGCGCGAGCCAGTTCTTCACCCGGGCGTACGATTTCGGCTTCACACTGAGCAAGACGGAGTCCGACCGGAAGTGGGGCGAGCAGAACGTCCTCAACGACATGGTGCACGCCATCCGGCTCTTCCGGCCGCTCGTGCTGATCTCGCGGTTCACCGGCACCCCGGCCGACGGTCACGGCCAGCACCAGGTGGCCGGGCAGATCACGCCGCTCGCGTTCAAGGCGGCGGGCGATCCGACGCAGTTTCCCCGGCAGCTGGCCGAGGGACTGCGGCCGTGGCAGCCGCGGAAGTTTTACGTCGAGCAGGGCTTCCGGCCGACGCCGGGCAACGCGCCGACGCTGGAAGTGCAGACCGGCACGTACGATCCGCTGCTCGGGCGCACGTACTTCGAGATCGCCATGCAGGGGCGCAGCGAGCACAAGACCCAGGGCATGGGGGCCCTGCAGCTCCGCGGGCCGCACGAGTCCGGCCTGCACCTGGCCGACAGCCTGGTGCCGACGCCGAAGCCCGAGCACAGTCCGTTCGACGGCCTGGACACCTCCATCACGGGGCTCGGCCGGCTGATGGGCCTGACGGGCGACGCGCTCCGGCCGCAGCTCGCGCCGGTTCAGCAGGCGGCCGACCGCGCCCTGGCCACGTTCGATCCGCTGGCGCCCGACCGCATCGTCCCGGTGCTGGCGGACGGGCTGCGGGCGGTCCGGGCGGCCCGTCAGGCGGTCAAGACGGCCCCCGGCACGCCGAACGCGCGCGCCGACGTCGATTTCGCCCTGGCGCACGAGGAGCGGGGGTTCGAGCACGCGCTCGTCATGGCGACCGGCATTCAGGTCGACGCGCTGTCGGATCGGGAAACCGTCACGCCCGGGTCATCGTTCACCGTCGCCGTCAAGGCGTACGTGGCCGACAAGGGGCTGGTGCACCTGGGGGACGCCGCGCTGCACGCGCCTGCCGGCTGGCGGATTGGCGCGGCCCCGGCGCAGACGACGCGGCGCACCGGCCCGTTCGCCCGGTTCTTCCGTGAAATCGCCGACAAGGAGCAGCGGTTCCTCGTCGACGTGCCGGCCGATGCGCCGCCGACCGAGCCGTACTGGCTGCGCCTGCCGCGCCACGGCGACCTGTACACGTGGCCGGCGCATTCCTCCAAGACGCTGCCGTTCGGGCCGCCGGTGGTGTCGGCCGCCCTGTCGCTGGACATCGGCGGCGTGCCGGTCACCATCGTGAAGCCGGTGCAGTACCGCTACGCCGATCGCATCCGCGGCGAGCTGCGCCGCAACCTCAACGTCGTGCCGGCCCTCTCGATCGGGATGGACTCGACGCTGGCGATCGTGCCGCGACAGACCCTGGGGCAGGCGCGGAAGGTGTCCGTCCGGCTGCTGAGCAACGCGCTGACGCCGCTCACCGGGCAGGTCCGCCTGACGGTCCCGCCCGGCTGGCACGTCGATCCGGCCGACAGGTCGTTCACGCTGAACACCGAGGGCGAGGAGACGGCCGTCCCGTTCCAGCTGACGGTGCCGGCCGGCACGACGTCCGGCCAGTACCGGATCGGTGCGGTGGCGACGAGCGGCGGGCGCACCTACCACGAGACGATGCACGTCATCGCGTACCCGCACATCCAGACGCACCGGATGTACGTCCCGGCGACCGCCAAGGTCGACGTGCTCGACCTGAAGGTGGCGCCGGTCAGCGTCGGCTACATCATGGGCAGCGGGGACGACGTGCCCGAGGCGCTGCAGCGGATGGGGCTCCACGTGACCATGCTGAGCGCCGACGATCTGTCGTCCGGCAACCTGTCGCGTTTCGACACGATCGTGGTCGGCATCCGCGCCTCGCAGACCCGTCCCGATTTCGTGGCCAACATGGACCGCCTCCTGGCCTACGTCCGGGCCGGGGGGACGCTCATCGTGCAGTACCAGCAGCCGGACTACGTCCAGCGGAAGCTGACGCCGTTCCCGGCCCAGATGGCCTCGCGCGTCACCGACGAGAACGCGGCGGTGAAGATTCTGCAGCCGGACAATCCGCTGTTCACCTTCCCGAACAGGATCACGCCGGCCGACTGGCTGGGCTGGGTGCAGGAGCGGGATCTGTACGCCTTCACCACGTTCGATTCCCGGTACGTGCCGCTGCTCGAATCGCACGATCCCGGCGATCCGCCGCAGACCGGCGGCGAAGTGTGGGCCCGGATCGGCCGGGGCAACTACGTGTACACGTCGTACGCCTGGTTCCGCCAGCTCCCGGCCGGCGTGCCGGGCGCGTACCGGCTGTTCGCGAACCTCGTCAGTCTGCCGAAGGCGCCGGCCGGCCCGTCGGGCGCCCGCGGCCGTTGACGGCGGGGAGGTCCGGTCACAGAATCGTCCGGAGGTGCCGGTTTTGTAACGGCAGGCGCTGGCCGCCTGCCGGCGTGCTGCCGATTCGTGGAAAGTAGAACGGAAATCCGGTCTCGACGCCCGGGGCGGAGCGGGTATGGTCTTTGCCAGCCTGTCAGCCGTGCCGGACAGGAGGTGAGCCGCATCATGAGCATCGGGCGGTCAGTAGTCATCAAAGGGACCATTACGGCGGCGGAAAACATCGAGATTGCCGGCCGGGTCGAGGGGACGATCGACGTCCGCGACCATCTGGTGACCATCGCGCCGGACGCGAAGATCTTCGCGAAAGTGTCGGCCAAGGCGGTGCGGGTGGCCGGTGCGCTGACAGGCGAGGTCACGGCGACCGACCGGGTGGAAGTCTGCCAGGACGGGTCGATCGAAGGGGACGTGTCGGCCCCGCGCATCGCCATGCAGGACGGCGCGGTCTTCCACGGGCGGATCGACATGCCGGGCATGCCCCGGCGCGCCGGCGAGGTCGTGCCGATCCGGCAGACCGCGCCGCTGGCGCGGGCCGCCAACGGCTGATCCCGGGCGGGGGGTGGACTGGACAGGCGCCGCCGGCCGCGTCATCATCAGCTGACGGCGTCCTCGGGAGCCGTCTGCCTGGCGGTCACCGCGATGGTCCACGACCACGCTCACAACCACGATCACTCCGGCGGCCATGCGCACGACCACGGCCACGCGGCCGTGACCGCATCGGCCGGTCGTCTGGCGCCGGCGCTCGTCCTGACGCTGGCCTTCGTGGGCGTCGAGGCGCTGGCGGGCTGGTTCGCCCACAGTCTCGCGCTCATGTCGGACGCGGGACACAACCTGGCTGACGCCGCGGCCCTCGGCCTGTCGTGGTATGCCGTCTGGATTGCGCGCCGGCCCGCGCACGCCGGCATGACGTTCGGCTACCACCGGGTCGGGATCCTGGCCGCGCTCATCAACGCCGTCACCCTCGTCGTCATCTCGCTCGGGATTCTCTGGGAAGGCATCCGGCGGCTGCAGGCACCGACGGCCGTGCACAGCGCCGTGATGATCGGGGTGGCGGCCGTCGCCTTCGTCCTCAACCTCGTCATCAGCGTCTGGCTGCACGGCGGCCGTCACGATCTGAACGTGCGGAGCGCCTACGTGCACATGATCGGCGACGCCGTGGCCTCGCTCGGCGTCGTCGGCGCCGGCATCGTCGTGGCGACGACCGGGTCCTCGCTGGCCGACCCGGTGGTCTCGCTGCTCATCGCGGCGCTGATTCTCTGGAGCTCGTGGGGCATCCTGCGCGAGAGCGTCACCGTCCTGCTCGAGGGGACGCCGGCCGGGCTCGACATGGCCCGCGTCGAGCAGACGATCCGCGCGGTCGGCGGCGTGCAGGACGTCCACGATCTGCACGTGTGGACGATTTCGTCGGGAATCGTCGCGTGCAGCTGTCACGTGCTCATCGACAAGGGCCGCACGCGCGCCGGCCAGACGATCCTGCATGAGGTGTCCTCCGCGCTGGGCCATCGCTTCGGCATCTGGCACGCCACTGTCCAGATCGAGGTCGATTCGTGCGAATCGGCCGGGATGTACTGCGACCTGACCACCGGCCGGACCCCCCGCCTGCGTTCCACGCACTGACCACTCGTGCAGATCGGCCGTCAGGGTCGCGCGATCGCGGCTATAATCGCGCCGGCAGGAGTGTGACCGGTGCGGCCCGTCCCTGCGCCGCCCGAGAGGAGCGAACCGTGACATCGAGAGCGCGTCGCCTGACGGGGGTGTCGGCGGCGCTGATGCTGGCCCTGGCGCTGCCGGCGGCCGCGGCCCCGCCCGCCCGTCCCTCGACCGGCCAGGTGCTCCAGCTGCTGGATCGTGTCCACAGCTTCGCGCGCGTGGCGATCGCGCCGGATGGCCGCCAGGTCGCGTGGGTCCAGCGGGTGCGCGATCAGCGCGGCCACGAGAGCCTGTCCGCCATCTACGTCGAGACGCTGCCGGACGGCACACCGCGTCGCGTGACCGCCGGCACCGGCGGCCAGGCGTATCACGAGGGCAGTGTCGTCTGGGCGCCCGATGGGCGGCAGCTCGCGTTCCTGTCGGACGCGGCCGGCGGTCACCAGCTCCAGGTGTACGTGGCGTTGGCGTCGGGTGGGCCGGCCCGCCGCCTGACGCACGTGACGGGGCAGCTCGCCCGGCCGCGGTGGGCGCCGGACGGACGCGCGATCGCCCTGCTGTTCACGAAGGGATCGGCGCAGGCGACCGGCGCGCTGGTGGCCTACAAGCCCGATTCCGGGGTCGTCGGGGAGCGCATTGACGAGCAGCGGCTCGCCGTTGTCGACCTCCGGACCGGGCAGCTCCGGCAGGTGAGCCCCAAGAACCTGTACGTCTACGAATACGACTGGTCGCCGGACGGCAGGCGATTCGCCGCCGAGGCGGCCGTCGGCTCGGGGACGGACAATTACTGGATCGCGCAGCTCTACACGATCGACGTCGCCAGCGGCGAGACGCGGTCGATCTGGAAGCCGCCGCTGCAGATCGGCAATCCGCGCTGGTCGCCGGACGGCCGGACGGTCGCGGTGATCCACGGGCTGATGAGCGACCAGGGGGCGACCGGCGGGGACATCTACGCCGTGCCGGCTGGCGGAGGGCCGGCGCGGAATCTGACGCCCGGCATGAAGGCCACGACGAACTGGTTCGTGTGGCGGTCGTCGGGCGACATCCTGATGGCCGAGGACGTCGACGGCGACCGGGGCCTGGCGACGCTGGATCCGGCGTCGGGGAAGATGACCTCGCTGTGGACCGGACCGGCGCTGCTGTCGAGCTTCAGCGTGGCGCGCACCGGCACGATGTCGGCCGCCGTGCACCAGTCGATCGAACAGCCGCCGGAGGTCGAGGCCGGTCCGATCGGCGCGTGGCAGCCGGTCACGCACGTCAACGACCGGATTCATCCGCTCTGGGGCAAGGGGCGGAGCATCCGGTGGATGAACGACGGCTTCCACGTGCAGGGCTGGCTGATTGCGCCGCGCGAGGTGCAGCCGGGGCGGCGTTATCCGATGGTGGTGTCGGTGCACGGGGGGCCCTCGTCCGCGAACCGGCCGGGCTGGCCGGTGCGCTGGAACGCTGTCCTGCCGAGCGAGGGGTATTTCGTCTTCCTGCCGAATCCGCGCGGCAGCTACGGCCAGGGCGAGGCGTTCACCCGCGCGAACGTCAAGGATTTCGGCTACGGCGACCTGCGGGACATCCTGACCGGCGTGGATGCCGTGGTGAAGGCGGCGCCGGTGGATCCCGCGCGGGTGGGGATCATGGGCTGGAGCTATGGCGGCTACATGACGATGTGGGCGGTGACGCAGACGCATCGATTCAAGGCCGCGGTCGCCGGCGCCGGGGTGGCGAACTGGCAGAGTTACTACGGCGAGAACCGGATCGATCAGTGGATGATCCCGTTCTTCGGCGCCTCCGTGTACGACGACCCGGCCATCTACGCGCGCTCGTCGCCGATCACGTTCATCAGGAACGTCCGGACGCCGACGCTCGTGCTGCACGGCGACCGCGATTCGGAAGTGCCGACGCCGCAGGGGTACGAGTTCTGGCACGCGCTGAAGACGCTGGGCGTGCCGACCGAACTGGTCATCTACCGGGGCGAGGGGCACGCGATCGTGAAGCGCAAGGACCAGCGCGACATCGAAGAGCGTCTCGTCGCCTGGTTCGACCACTATCTGCAGTGAGGCCGGCGGCCGGGTCCCGGGCGGTGCGGGCGCCCGGGCCGCGGCAGGGAAGGGGCGTTGACGCAGGAGCCGCACCGGCGCGTGCCGATCTGGAAGCCGCTGGCCTCCCGCGACTTCCGGCTCGTCTGGTCCGGCTCGGCGGTATCGCTGCTCGGCGACCAGTTCTTCACCGTCGCGGTGCCGTGGGTCGTCCTCGGCCTGACGCACTCGGCGCTTCAGGTCGGCGCCGTCCTGACGCTGTCGGCCGTCCCGCGCGCCGCGCTGATGCTGCTCGGCGGCGCGGTCACGGATCGGGTGCCGCCCCGGTCGATCACGTTCTATTCGAACGTCGCGCGCGCCGTGCTGGTCGGCAGCCTCGCGCTGCTGGTGGCGATCGGTGCGCTGCGGATGTGGCAGCTGTACGTACTGGCGGCCCTCTTCGGCATCGTCGACGCCTTCTCGTACCCGGCGTTCCAGACGCTGCTGACGATGCTCGTCGACACCGGAGACCTGCCGGCGGCGAACAGCCTGATGCAGAGCTCGTCCCAGGTCAGCAGCCTCGTCGGGCCGGCCGCGGCGGGCGTCGTCGTGGCCACGGCCGGGACGGCGGCCGCCTTTGCGATTGACGCCGCCACGTTCGTGTTCGCGGCGGCGACGCTGTTCGTGATGATGGGCGGGCGCGGGCTCGCCGGCGGTGAGCCGCTCGCGCCGATCGACCGCGCCCTTCTCATGGCCGACGTCCGCCGGGGCGTGGCGCTCGTGTGGCGGTTCCCGCCGGCCCGAGGGCTCCTGCTGCTGTCGGCCGGGCTGAGCCTGGCGTCGGCCGGGCCGTCGACCGTCGGCCTGGCGGTCGTCGCGGAGCAGCGGTTCGGCGGCGCGGCCGGCTTCGGCCTCATGCTGTCGGCGCTCGGCGGCGGCGCGCTCGCCGGCGCGCTCCTGGCCGGCCTGGTCCGCCAGAGGCGCCACCGCGGCCTGACGTGGCTGGCGATCTGCGCCGCCGTCGGCCTCTGCCTCGCGGCGCTCGGCTTCGCTTCGAGCGTCGCCGTGGCCTCGGCGCTGCTGGCGCTCATCGGCTTCGGCTCCGGGTTCCTGAATGTCGTGTTCGTGGCGTGGCTCCAGGCGATGGCGCCGCACGACATGCTCGGGCGCATCATGAGCCTGATGATGTTCGCGTCGATCGGGCTGACGCCGGTGTCGTACGTGGCGGCCGGGGCCGTGGCCGCCACGCATGCGACGCTGATGTTCGCCGCGGCCGGTGCGTTCGTCGTCGCCGTGACCGCGGCGGCGACGCTCGATCCGGCCGTGCGGCGCATCGACTGAACCGAAGACGACCCCCGGGTGGCAGCGAGGACTTCGATGACGGACGACTTCTCGAGAGACGAGGCCAGGCGGGCCGGGCTGCCGCAGGGCCCGCTGGTGCTGGTGGTCGATGACGACCCGGCGATCCGCGAATGGGTGCTGGAAGGCCTGAGCATGTCCGGCTTCCGCGCCGCCGAAGCGGCCGATGGCCACGCCGCGCTGAAGCAGGCCGCGGCGCTGAATCCCGACGTCATCCTCATGGATCTCCAGCTGCCGGACATCGACGGCTGGGAAGTGATGCGCCAGCTGAAGCGCGACCCCCGCACCGCCCGCGTCCGCGTGATTGCCATGACCGGCTTCTCGATGGACGGCGCCGCCCGGCAGCGGGCGCGCGAATGCGGCTGCGATGCCTTCGTGGCCAAGCCCTGCCTGCCCGAGACGATCGCGCTCGAAATCCGCCTGGTACTGCAGTCCGACGCGCTCCCGCCGATTGATTCGTCTGAGCTGCCCGAGTGATCGGGGCAGGCGTCAGCGCTTCCCTCGTGTGCCATGGCGCACACGCGTGTGCTGAATCGTCAAGACCGGGGAAGTGACAGCGCCCGCGAGGGTTAACGGTGGCGTGCGACACCCGGGGGTGTGCGCCCGCGGCCTGCCGGGCCCGGCCGGACGAATCGATGACAATGAAGTAACGACCTGACTTGAAAGGGCTTACGGCAGGCGAGGGCCGATCGGCGCTGCTGGCGGGCGATTTGCTGTCCCTTCTGTCGTATGAAGTCTGTTAAAACGTCCTTGATGCTCGCGGTGGCCCTGCTGTGGCTGCCGCTGACCGGGGCGGCGCAGGCCGGACCCACACGAGACGCACATCACGCCACGGTGGACCGGGCCGTGCGCCGGGTGCTCGGACATCCGGGCGAGCACGCGCGAATCATCGTGCGCGTGGCGCCGGGCTCACGGGAGATTCTCCGCAAGATGCTGGAGGCGCGGGGAGAAGCCGTGACGCTCGACTCTGCTGCCCTGCACGTCCTGGCGGTCGACGCCTCGGGCGAAGCCATTCAGGCGCTCGCCGACAACCCGAATGTGGTGTCGGTCTCGAGCGACGCGATCGTCACCGCCGAGGGGCGGCGCCGGTTCGATGCCGACCGTCGGCGCGGCGCCCGCGGGGGCAGGTCTGTCACGGGCGACGTCGTCGATGCGCTCCGGGCCACGCTCGGGCTCGGCCCGACAGCGGCGTCGTGGAATGACGACAGCGTCACCGGGGCGGGCATCGGCGTCGCGCTGATCGATTCGGGGCTGCAGCCGTCGCCGGATTTCTCCGGGCGGATCACCGCCTTCTACGACTTCACGCGGGGCGGCATCGAGACCGCGCCGTACGACGACTACGGTCATGGGACGCAGGTCGCCGGCCTGATCGGGGCAAGCGGCGTCCTGTCCGACGGCGAGTACGCGGGCATCGCGCCGGGCGTGCATTTCGCCGTCTTCAAGGTGCTCGACAGTCATGGCGAGGGGCTGACGAGCAACGTCGTCAAGGCGCTCGAGTTCGTCACGGCGAACAAGGACGCGCTGGGCGTGCAGGTCGTCAACCTGTCGCTCGGCCATCCGATTCTCGAGCCGGCGGCGAGCGACCCGCTCGTGCAGGCGGTGGAGCGGGCGGTCCACGCCGGTCTGATCGTCGTCACGTCCGCGGGCAACTACGGCACGAACCCGCAGACGAACCAGACGGGCTACGCCGGGATCACGTCGCCGGGCAACGCGCCCGACGCCGTCACCGTCGGCGCTGCGATGACGCAGAACACCGTCACGCGCGACGACGACCGCGTGGCGCCTTACAGCTCCCGCGGTCCGACGTGGTATGACGGCTACGCGAAGCCGGATCTGGTGGCGCCTGGCCAGGACCTGATTTCCGATGCCGCCACGCACTCGAGCCTGTTCCGTCAGCTGGCCACGGACCGCGTCCTGCTGAAGAGCGGCGCCGCGTTCCTGAAGCTGAGCGGCACGAGCATGGCCACGGGGGTCGCCAGCGGTGTCGTGGCGCTGGTGCTCCAGGCGCACGAGGAGGCCATGCGGACCGGCGCGGCGGTACCGCCGCTGACGCCGAACCTCGTGAAGGCGATTCTGCAGTACACGGCGCTTCCGCTGCACGACGAGGCCGGCAGGCCGTACGACGCGCTGACGCAGGGGACCGGCGAAGTGAACGCCGCCGGAGCGATTGCGCTGGCCGGAGCGATCGACACCGGGCGATCGGGCCACGACGGCTGGCTGACCTCCTCCGTCACGCCGTACACGTCGATTGGCGGCCAGACGCTGGCGTGGGCCCAGAACATCGTCTGGGGCGACAACATCGTCTGGGGGTACCTGTTCGACGCGGACCAGGCGGCCTGGGCGCAGAACATCGTCTGGGGCGACAACATTGTCTGGGGCGACAACATTGTCTGGGGGAGCAACATCGTCTGGGGCAGCAACATCGTCTGGGGCGACAACATCGTGTGGGGCGACAACATCGTCTGGGGGAGCAACATCGTCTGGGGGAGCAACATCGTCTGGGGGAACAACATCGTCTGGGGGAACAACATCGTCTGGGGAACCGGCCTTGTGCAGGCGGCCTCCGCCGGACCGCAGCCTTAGCGCCGGGAACGTGAGGAGCCTACGCTCATGGAGAAGATGCCGAAACCTCCCGAACTGGAAGAGGCCGACGCGCCGGCGCCGGCCGAAGTCGACGACTGGCGGCAGGCACTGCCGCTGCTGACCGGTCGACTCGTCAGCCTCCGGGAGGTCCGCCCGACCGACGCGCCGCATCTGGTGACGCTGCTGACGGCGCCGGAAGTTTCGCGCTTCCTGTCGACGCCACCCACGACAATCGCCGAGTTCCAGCGGTTCGTCGACTGGGCGATCAAGGAGCGCGAGGCGGGCGCGTACGCCTGCTACGTCGTCGTGCCGCACGAGGCGCAGCACCCGGTCGGACTGCTGCACCTCCGACAGCTCGAGCCGCGCTTCGCGACGGCGGAGTGGGGGTTCGCGCTCGGCTCCGACTACTGGGGATCGGGCTTCTTCATGGATTCCGCCCGGCTGATGATCGACTTCGCGTTCGGAATCGCCGGCACGCACCGGCTGGAGGCGCGGGCGGCGCTCCAGAACGGCCGGTGCAACAACGCGCTCCAGAAGATCGGCGCGATCAAGGAGGCGGTGCTCCGGCGCGCGTTCTTCCGGGCGGGCGAATATCTGGACCAGGCCCTGTGGACCATCGTCGAGGACGACTGGTTCCGCGCCAAGACGGCCTGGAGCATCCGCGTGCACTGATCTCCTGCCGGGGCGCCGCCCCGGACCCCGGCTCGGTCGCTCGCGGGGGCCCGGTGCCCCGCGCCGCTCCCTCGCGGGCCCGCCGTGCGGGCCGTTTCCGCCGGCGCCTCCGAGCACGCGATCATCCTTCTTTCGGAAGTCCGTGCGGCCGTGCACATCGCCGCGAGTGCGCCTGTTCTACAATTGCGCTGAGCATGCCGGTGCGGCACCGCGGGCTCAGACTGCGGGTCGCCGCGCCTCGGGGAGGCGGGGATGGCTACCGAAGCGACCTGCGCCGTCGTGCGCACGGGGGGCGCCTATGTCGGCCGGCAGGGGCTGACGTATCTGGCGGGGCTGACGAGCGAGACGGCCGGCACGACCGGGATCTGTCTGAACCTCGCCGTCCGGCCGCCGGGCGCCCGCGCGAAGACACATCTCCATCACGGCGTTGAGACGGCCGTCTATGTCATCGAGGGGGAGGCCGAGATGTATTTCGGCGTCCGGCTGGCGCAGCGGCTGGAGGCGCGGGCCGGCGATTACATGTACGTGCCGGCCGGGATGCCGCACCTGGTGAGGAACCGGTCGCATGCAACCTGCCGGGCGCTGGTGGCGCACACGGCCGCGCATGATCAGGAAGGGATCGTGCTGCTGCCGGAACTGGACGCCCTCGTGCCCGCCTGAGCCCGCCCCGCCGGTGAGTGCGCCTTCGTGCCCGCGCTCGAAGGTGTCGATCGCCTCTGCCTGCGCCAGCGTCCGCGCGATGGCATCCAGGCCGGTCAGCAGCCGTGCCCGCGCTCCCTTGTCGATCCCGAACGCGGCATCCAGCCCCTGTTCGTCGGCGACCCGCTCCTCGACCATGTGGCGGCGGCGCCGGCGCGCCTCGGCGAACGCCGCGCGCGCGACGCGCACGATCTCCTCGTCCGTGCAGCGCAGCGTGTTGACGGCGCTGCGGACGCTCAGGGGCGCACGTGCAGGCGCGCCAGGTTCCGCCGGGCTTCGTCGTAACCCGGATCGAGGCTGATCGCCTGCCGGAACTCCGCGGCCGCTTCGGCCGTGTGCCCCTGCTGGGCGAGGACGATCCCGAGGTTGTTGTGCGCCTCGGCGCCGTCGGGCGCCACCACGATCGCCCGCTGGAACTGCGCCGCCGCCGCGTCCAGCCGGCCGGCGCCCGCCAGCAGGATCCCGAAGTCGTTGAGGATGGCCGGATCGTCCGGGCGGAGCGCAACTGCCCGCTGGAATTCGGCCGCCGCCTGGTCGACATCGCCCGTGCGCACCAGCACCTGCGCCAGCGCGGCGTGGGTCGCGGCATCGTCCGGGGCCAGCGCCAGCGCCTGCCGGTATTCCGCGGCCGCCTCCGCGAACCGGCCCTGGGCAGCGTCCAGGCGCGCGAGGTTCCGCCGCGCCTCGGCGTACCGGGGATCGAGGCGGGCGGCCTGCTCGTACTCCGCCCGCGCGTCGGTTATCCGCCCCTGCGCGGCGAGCATCTGCCCCAGGTTGTTGTGGGCCTCCGCATTGCGCGGGTCGATCCGGATCGCGGCCTCGAAGTGCGCGAGGGCGTCGCGGAGGTCGCCCTGCTGGCCGAGCACGACGCCGAGATTGTTCTGCGCCGTGGCGTACGTCGGATCGAGGCGGACCACCGTCTCGAGCTCCCGGGCCGCCTGGCGCAGATGCCCCTGGCGGCCGAGCAGCAGCCCGAGATCGTTGTGCGCCACCACCAGCGCCGGGTCGAGCGCGAGGGCGGCGTGGTACTCC
The DNA here is from genome assembly GCA_035534615.1 of Vicinamibacterales bacterium. Classification (GTDB taxonomy): domain Bacteria; phylum Acidobacteriota; class Vicinamibacteria; order Vicinamibacterales; family CAVVIG01; genus JAGWRA01. Next base: position 104,934 of record DATLRO010000082.1, on the reverse strand, counting down.
TGAACCGCGAGTGCCGGCTGGTGCCGCCGCTCGAAGCCGACACCGAAGTTGTAGTGCGTGACCGCTTCGAGTCTGTTGCGCGGGATCATCGGCCAGTTGCAGAAGACCGCGACGGCGACGGTCGCCGCCGCGCACCCGGCGATGTCGCCGCGGCCGCGCTCCCGCACGAACGCGCGCAGGCGGGTGACGCCGGCCGCCGCGAACAGGACGAGGAACGGCACCATCGGATACCGGTAGCGGGCGAACACGTAGAACAGGACGACGCTGGCGACGTACGCGGCGAGCATGAGGTGCAGGAGCCACAGCCGCCGCCAGTCGTCGCGCGTGCTCCAGAGCCCGAGGCAGGCGAGCGGCGCCAGGACGCCCAGGTTCCAGATCGCCTCCAGCCGCAGCGGCCACGACAGCCCGGCGTAGGTGTACTGATCTTCGGTGTCGGCGATCTCGGTCGTGTTCCACGTGAGCGCGAACTTCCGGAGGAGCAGCTGCACCCACCGTCCGGGCTGCGTGCGGATGAAATCGAGCGCCTGGCCCGTGTAGTACCCGGAGACTTCCGCCGGCGTCAGCGTGCGCCCGAGCGCCCGTTCGGCCAGGGTGGTCGCGTCCTTCCGCTCGACCGCCGCGCGGCCCCGCATCGGCCGCAGGGACTTGTACGTGCCGTCCGCGTGCGGATTGTTGCCGATGTAGAAGTTCGGACCGAACTGCGCCGTCGTCACGTAGAATTCGCCGCCCACCATGCCGTTGCGGATGGCGACCGGCACCAGCACGACGCCGAGGCCGGCGACGAACAGGCCGGCGAGCGCGAGGCGGCGGCGGGGCGACCATGCGCGCTGGAGCGCGAACCAGACCAGCAGCGGCGCGACCAGGATCAGCGTGTTCTCGCGGACGAGCATCAGGCCGCCGAGCGAGACGCCGAGCCACCACGCGACGGCGCGCCCGGGCGCGGCCAGCAGACGGCTCAGCAGCCACAGCGCCAGGCACAGGAAGAACAGATCCAGGGCCGATTTCTGAAGGAGCGTGTCGAGGAAGATCGACGGCGGATAGAGCGCCAGCATGAATCCGGCGACGAGGCCGGCCTGCTTCGAGAACAGGCGCCAGCCGGCGCCCGCCAGCAGCGCGCACGCCGCCGCGCTGAGGACCGCCTGCACCAGCCGGACCGTCAGGACGGCCGGCCCGAGCGTCAGGTAGATGACCGCCAGGAAGTACGGATACAGCGGGGCCTGATAGAAGACCTGGTGCCCGACCCAGTCGCCGGCCGCGATCCGCCGGGCCCAGGCGTCATAGACGTCCGCGTCGCCGAGTCTCAGCGTGAAGAACGGCTCGCGGTGGATCAGCCAGACGTGCAGGACGCGGATGCCGAGCGCGACGGCGAACACCACGAGCATCCAGACCAGACGGTCGCGTGCCGGCGGCCGCCCGGGCTGCGCTGGCTCGGGTGGCCGCCGGGGGGCGGCACGGCGCCGGGAGCCGGGGCGCGTCGATGACGCGGAAGCGGTGCGAGCCATGCGGAAGGCCGGTCCGCCCCCACGGGCGGCGGACCGGCGTCAGCCTACGGGCGGCCGCCGGACCCGGGCAGCGGGCGGTACCAGTTACGCAGCCGCACGTCGATCGGCTCGCCCTTCAGCGCGTCGGCAAACTGCTTCGGATCCGACCCGCGGTAGTGGTACGGGTAGACGATCTTCGGCTTGAAGAGCTTCACGCACGCGGCCGCCTCCAGCGGCGGCATCGTGTAGGGCAGGTTCATGCAGATGAAGGCCACGTCGATGTGCCTGAGGCGGCGCATCGCCGGCGTGCACTCCGTGTCGCCCGACAGGTACACCCGCTTGCCCCCGAGCGTCAGGATGTACCCGTTGCCCAGCCCTTTCGGATGGTAGAACTTCCCGGGCGCCGGCCCCCGCGTCATGTTGTACATCGGCACCGCTTCGATGCGGATGCCGTCGACCGTCCGCCGGTCGCCGTTCTTCATGACGATCGCGCCGTGCAGCTCGGCCGCGACGTTGGCCGGCGCGATCACCTTCGTGGCAGGGCCCCGCAGCTGCGCCAGGGCGGCCGGCTGGAAGTGGTCGCTGTGGATGTGGGTCACCAGGATGATGTCGGCCGGCTTCGGGCCGAAGTCGTTCCCCTGCTTGGTGGGATCGACCTGGATCACCTTGCCGGCGTACTCGATCTGGACGCTCGCGTGATACAGCGGCGTGATCTCGATGTTGCCCCCGGCGGCCGGAATCGCGTCGGTCGCGGCCGCGGCGGCTCCTGCGCCGGCGATCATCATGGCGACCAGCAGTCCGCTCGTTGTTCGGGTCATACGCTCCTCGGGGATGCACGGGCCGCGGTGAGCGCCGCCCGCCGTCACCGGCGGCGGCCGTCAGCGTGACGCGGAGAGCGCCGCCGGCCGGTCGACCGTTCCGGCGACTGCCGCCGCCCGTCCGCGCGAGTCTACCACCGAAGCGGGCGAATCGATCAGCCGCGGAGAGCCGGTCGCGGCCGCTCCTCCCAGATCCGGCAGATCTCGATGACGGCCGCGGCTGCCCGGGCCATGTCCTCGGGCGAGACCCATTCCAGCCGCGAATGAATGTTGTGCTGTCCGGCGAACAGGTTCGGGGTCGGCAGCCCCATGAAGGAGAGGCGCGACCCGTCGGTCCCGCCCCGGATCGGGCGCGTCCGCGGTTCGAGTCCGACCCGGCGGATCGCCTCGGCCGCAGACGCCACGATTTCGGGATGGCCGTCCAGGATCTCGCGCATGTTCCGGTACTGCTCCTCGATGGCGATCTCGACCCGTCCGCCCGGGAACGCGGCCACCGTCTCCCGCGCCAGCCGGTCGACGAGCGCCTCCTTCTCGTGCAGGCCGCCGGTGACGAAATCGCGGACCAGCAGCCGGACCGACGTCCGCTCGGTGCTGGCCTGCACGACGTAGGGATGCAGGTAGCCCTCGTAGCCGTCGGTCGTTTCCGGCGACAGTCGATCCTGCGGCAGCCGGTGGATGAAGTCGGCCGCCATGCGGATGGCGTTCACCATCTTCCCCTTGGCATACCCGGGGTGGGTGTTGAAGCCGTGGAACGTCACCGTCATGACGTCGGCCGAAAAGCTCTCGGACTCGATGTCGCCGCGCTCGCCGCCGTCCAGCGTGTAGGCGCAGTACGCGCCGAAGCGGGCCACGTCGAAGTGGGCCGTGCCGCGGCCGACCTCCTCGTCCGGCGTGAATCCGATGCGCATCGGTCCGTGCGGAATGTCGGGGTGGGCCGTCAGATAGGCGGCGGCGGCCATGATGGCCGCCGCGCCCGCCTTGTCGTCCGCGCCGAGGAGCGTCAGGCCGGAGGCGGTCACGATGTCGTGGCCGAGCTGATCGCGGAGCTCGGGAACGTCCGCCGGACGGATCACGGCGCCCGGATCGTCGGGCAGCACCAGATCCCGCCCGTCGTACGCCCGGTGGACGATCGGCCGGACGTCCGTCGCACTCATCTCGGGCGAGGTGTCGACGTGCGCGATGAAGCCGACTGCCGGGACGTCCGCCTTCGGCGACGTGGCCGGCACGGTGGCCATCACGTACCCGAACTCGTCCATCGACACGTCGGCCAGGCCGAGCGCGCGCAGCTCGTCGGCGAGCAGCCGCAGGAGCGTCAGCTGTCCCGGCGTGCTCGGCACGCTCGTGGACTTCTCGTCCGACCGGGTATCGATGACGACGTAGCGCAGGAAGCGGGCGAGGGCGTCCGCCTTGAGCGGCAGCAGATCGATGGAAGTCATGCCGGAAACTCTAACATCCCGCGGGCGGCGCGCGCTACGTGCCGCCCAGCGTCACGGCGTGGCCGCAGAGGCGTTCGAGCGTCGCAGCGGGCGCCCGGCCCGGATCCGCCATCGCCGCGCGCGACACCACGAACGTCTGCTCGAGCGCGAACTGCCCGGACACGACCGCGTGGCTCGCCATGTCCCCGAAGACCAGCCAGCCCGATCCGGGCGGAAACGTCAGGCGGTGCTTCACGCACGTGCGCTGAAACGTCACATCGTCCTTGAGCGCGTCACGGAAGCCGAGCATGAACCGGTCATAGGGCGCCTGGGCCGGCTGCACGCCGAGCGCCGCCAGCAGGCGCCGGCCGATCGGCGGCGGCTCGTCGAGCAGGCGGAGCAGCTGCGGCGTCCGCCCGACCTGTCCGACGACCACCTCGAACGGATCGGACATGATCCAGATCCGTTCCTCGGTCGGGTTGAGGTTGCAGAAGAAGCGGAGAAGCCGGTCGCCGTTGGTCGGCCGACCCGGAAACGCGTCGAAGTGCAGCAGATCGTGCCGGGCGCGCGGCCTGAGGCCGCGCGCCCGCTCCTGCACCGGGCGGAAGCTTCCCTCGTCCACCCGCCAGGCGGCCGCGTAGCCGGGCACGAGGCGCCCGACCAGGACCGCCGCGTGGGTCGAGAAGCGGCGCATGATCGCCTGCAGCCGCGCCGCGTCGGTGCCGCGCGCGACGCCGGACACCCGTCCCGTCTTCGGCCGGTACGCGATGTTCCGATCGGGGGCCGCCGGAGGCAGGCCGAGCAGAAACTGCCGGTCGTCGTCCGGGATCCCGGCCGGGTCGCCGCCGATCAGGATCACGCCGCCGTTCTCGAGATGGGCCAGCGCCTCCGGCGGCAGCGGCCGGGTCACGTCGTCGACGCGCGGGACGCTGTGTCGTGGCGCACTCGATCGCGACGATACAGACATGACGCTATCTTATGACCGGTGGCGCCTCCGGGAGCCGGCGGTGTCGAGATTCATGCAGGCCGCATGGCTGAGCTTGCCGGCGCGTGCGCGATGGTCGATGCTGGACCGCTCGTGCGGATCCCCCGAACCGGGCGGCCTGCCCGCCTGCCGGCTGAGCCGATTCGTGCCATGATGCGCGCGACCGCAGGCGCTCCGATCGCCGGCACGCGCCGGCGCGGCCGCCCGTGACACCTTTCGAAGAGGAGCTGCCCATGAAGTCGTTGTCCCGCACGACCGCCCGCGTCATCGGCCTCGTGCTGTCACTGCTGCTGTGGCCCGGAGCCGGCCGGGTCCTCGCGGCCCCTGCCGTGCCGCCGAACCTGTACGCCGGGATGCGGTGGCGCCTCGTCGGGCCGTTCCGGGGCGGCCGTGTCCTTGCGGTCACCGGCGTGGCGAGCGAGCCCGATACCTGGTATCTCGGGGCGGTCGTCGGCGGCGTGTGGAAGACCACCAACGGCGGCAACACCTGGCGTCCGATCTTCGATCACGAGCCGGTCGCCTCGATCGGGGCCATTGCCGTGGCGCCGTCCAATCCCAATGTCATCTACGTCGGCACCGGTGAATCGGCGCCCCGCGGGGACATTTCCTTCGGCGACGGCGTGTACAAGTCGACCGACGCCGGGCGCACGTGGACGGACGTGGGGCTGCGCGACAGCCGTCACATCGCGCAGATCATCGTCGATCCGCACAATCCCGACATCGTGCTCGTCGCGGCGCTGGGGGACATCTACGGCCCGAACACGGAGCGCGGCGTGTTTCGCTCGACTGACGGCGGCCGGACCTGGCAGAAGGTCCTGTACAAGGACGAGCAGACCGGCGCGGTCGACCTGGCGTTCGACCCGAGCAATCCGTCGATCGTCTACGGGGCGCTGTGGCAGGTGAGCCGGACGCCGTGGAGCTTCTCGAGCGGGGGACCGGGCAGCGGACTGTACCGCTCCACGGACGAAGGCCGCACGTGGACGCGTCTCGAGGGACACGGCCTGCCGCACGGCATCCTCGGCAAGATCGGGGTGTCGGTCGCGGGCGGCAGCCGCGGCCGGCGGGTCTACGCACTCATCGAGGCCGACCACGGCGGGCTGTTCCGGTCGGATGACGCCGGGCGGACCTGGCGGCGGGTCAACGGCGGCCAGGAACTGCGGACCCGCGCCTGGTATTTCACCCGCGTGTGGGCGAGCCCCGTGAATCCCGACGTCGTGTACGTGGCGGACAACGCGTTCTGGAAGTCGACCGATGGGGGCCGCACGTTCGAGCCGGTGCCGATTCCCGGCGGCGACAACCACGGCTTCTGGATGAATCCCTCCGCGCCGGACCGGATGATCGAGTCGAACGACCAGGGGGTCGTCATCTCGGTCGACGGCGGGCGCTCGTGGCTGAAGCTCGACAACCTGCCGATCGGCCAGTTCTACCACGTGTCGACCGACGACCGGTTCCCGTACTACCTCTACGGCGCGCAGCAGGACATGGGGGCCATCGCCATCGCGAGCCGCGGCTGGGGCGGCATCACGCGGAGCGACTGGTACTCGGTCGGGGGCGACGACGGGGAGTCCGGCTACGTCCTGCCGGAGCCGGGCGATCCGAATCTGGTGATCGCCGGAGGCTACGGCGGCGCGCTGACCCGGTTCGACGTCCGGACGAAGCAGCTGAACGACATCGCGCCCTGGTCGAACAACAACGGCGGGCACGCGGCGTCGGAGGTGAAGTACCGGTTCACGTGGACCGCGCCGCTCGCGTTCTCGCCGCAGGACCCGCACGTGCTCTACATGGGGTCGCAGTACCTCATGAAGACGACGAACGGGGGGATGAGCTGGGCGGTGATCAGTCCCGACCTGTCGCGCGACGACAAGAGCAAGCAGGGGCTGTCGGGCGGACCGATCACCAAGGACAATTCGAGCGCCGAGTACTACGATCTCATCTACAGCATCGCCCCCTCGAAGGTCAGTGCCGGCGAGATCTGGGTCGGCTCCGACGATGGCCTCGTGCACCTGACGCGGGACGGCGGCAGGACGTGGCAGAACGTCACGCCGCAGGGGCTGCCGGCCTGGGCGAAGGTTTCGACCATCGAGGCGTCGCCCTACGACGCGGGGACCGCCTATCTCGCCGTGGACGCGCACAAGCTCGACGACCTGCATCCGTACATCTTCCGGACGCACGACTATGGCAGGACGTGGGTGAAGATCACCGACGGGATCAGCGCCCCGGCGTACGTGCACGCCGTGCGCGAAGACCCGGTCCGCCGGGGACTGCTGTTCGCCGGCACGGAAACGGGCGCGTACGTCTCGTTCGACGACGGCGACCACTGGCAGTCGCTGCAGCTGAATCTGCCGACGGCGTCGGTCCGCGACCTGGCCGTGCATGGCGACGACCTGGCCATCGCCACCCACGGCCGATCGTTCTGGATCCTGGACGACATCACGCCCCTGCGGCAGGCGACGGCGGCGGTCGCCGGCGAGCCGGTCCATCTCTTCGAGCCGGCCACGGCGCTCCGGATCCACGAGGCCGGCACGTATACGATTTCGAGCGGCGGCATCGGAAAGAACCCTCCGGATGGTGCCGTGCTCGATTACTACCTGCAGAGTGAACCGGCCGGCGAGGTGTCGCTGGAGGTCGTCGACAGCCACGGCGTCGTGGCGTTCCGCGCGTCGAGCGCGCCGCTGACGGAAACGGCCGCGGGCGTGGCCAGCATGCCGGGCGAATCGCAGACGGGCGTCCGGCTGTCCCGGAAGCCGGGCATGCATCGGGTGGTCTGGAACCTGCGGTATGCGCTGCCCGTGCCGATTCCCGGCGCGGCGTACGACGAGCGGCCGCCGCGCGGCATCCTCGGCCTGCCAGGCACGTACCAGGTGAGGCTGACCGTGGCGGGGCGGACCTACACGCAGCCGCTCACCGTGACGAACGACCCGCGCGTGAAGATTTCACAGGCCGACCTCGTGTCGCAGTTCCAGCTCGCGACGACGCTGATGGACGCCGTCAGGCGCGACCATGTGGCGGTCAACCAGATCCTGGACGTGCGCGCGCAGTTGGCCGCGCTGCAGCGTCGCCTGGCGGAGGACCCGCAGGCCGGCGCCCTGGGCGCCGCCGCCGCCGCCCTGGACCGCAAGGCGGCGGTCATCGAGAACGTCCTGTATCAGTCCAGGGCCAAGACGGGCGAAGAGCTGCTGAACTATCCGACGGAGCTCAACAGCAAGATCGCCTACCTCGAAGACGAGGTCGATTTCGGTGACACGGCGCCGACCGCGCAGTTCCGCGAGATGGCAACGGAGTACGAGCAGCACCTGCAGGAGCAGCTCACGCGGTGGGAGACGCTGAAGGCGCAGGATCTGAAGGCGCTCAACGATCGCCTGCACGCGCGGGGCATCGACGCGATCTTCCCGGCCCCCGGGCCGCGGTAACCCCGGCTCGAACCCGTCCCCATTGTGAAGAACCGCACAATGGGGACGGGTCTCGATGGCAGAAATTGCCGTCTCAGGGGCGGGTCATCCAGGCGCCGAGCCGGCGCAGCCCTTCGCGGATCTGCTCCAGGTCGTTGACCAGCGGGCCGTAGGAGATCCGCACGCCGCGGGCCAGCGTCTCGCCGAATCCCCGCCCGGGAATCACCAGCACGCCGGTCTGCTGCAGGGCCTGGCGGACGAACTCGTCGCCCTCCATCCCCACGTCGACGACGGTGTAGAGGCCGCCGGCCGGCACGAGACGGGGCCGGTGCAGGTGGGCGTCGATCGCCTCGATCGTGACGTCGGCCGCGCGGCGGTAGAGCGCGTTCGTCGCCGCGACGTACTGGCGCAGGCTGCCGTCGGCGATCGCCTGCCGGAGGTAGCGGGCCATCGCCATCTGCTCGAGCGTGTCGGGACAGAGCAGGCTGCACTGCTGCACCCGCTCCAGTCCGTCGATGACCGGCCGGCTCGCCTCGATCCAGCCGAGCCGGCGGCCGAGCCCGCGCGCCCACTTGGAATTCGAGTGGATGGCCACGAGGTTCGGATACTCCTCCGGCGACCAGCGGTAGTAGGCGGGCGGCGTGGAGAAGTACTGGCACTTGTAGGCGAAATCGATCGCCAGGTACGCGCCGGTCCGCTGCGCCTGCGCGAGCAGGGCGTCCAGGATCGGCTGCGGCAGGATCTGGCTCGTCGGGTTGTCGGGCGCACAGACGAGCACGAGCCGGGGCTGATGGCGGCGGAACGCCTCGTCCAGCGCCGACAGCACGCGGTCGGGATCGGTGGCCGGCAGGTACGCCCAGGTCGCGGGATCCATCACCGCCACCCGGGCGATCCGCGCGCCGGGCACGGCAAAGGCGACCTGACCGGCGTAGTTCGCGTAGGTCGGATCGAGCATCAGCACCGTCTCGCCCGGGTTGAGGAGCGTGCGGAAGAGATCGTGCGTGAGCTGCGTGCTGCCGGCGCCGATGGCGATGTGGTCGAGGGTCAGCCGGCTGACGCCGAACAGGTGCTGCTCGAAGGCCGCAATCTGCTCCCGGCAGTCGTTGTCGCCGAGCGTGGGCGTGTAGCCGCCGCTCCGATGGAACAGCGCCTCGTCCGCGGCGATGGCGGCGTACTGCTGCCGGAACGCCTCCGGCGCGGCGTGATTCACCCATCCGCCGCCGAACGAGATCACCTCGTCCGGATTCAGCCCCATCTGGACGATGTTGCGCCGCTCGGCCATCTTCATGATCTGCCGGATCGGCGACGGCCGTGCGATCTGGTCCTGGACGAGTGCCGACAGCGGAAGTTCGACCGTACGGGCCATGGGGACGTCTCCTGAAACGCGCACAGACCGCGGCCGGCGGGGGCCGGACCCGGAACGCCGGCCGTCATTCTACTGCCTCCTGCCGGACGCCGCGCGTGCGGCTCAGTGGCCCGTGTGGCCGAACCCGCCCGCCCCGCGCCGCGTGGGCGGCAGCGAGGGGGACGGCACCCAGTCCACGCGCGGCACCGGTGCAACGAGCAGCTGCGCGATCCGCATGCCGCGTTCGACGACGAACGGCGCGGCGCCGAGGTTGATCAGCACGACCTTGACCTCGCCGCGGTAGTCGGCGTCGATGGTCCCCGGCGCGTTGAGCACCGTCACGCCGTGCCGCGCCGCGAGGCCGGAGCGCGGGCGGACCTGCGCCTCGAAGCCGACCGGCACCGCCATGGCGAAGCCGCATGGAATCACTTCCACGGCGCCTGGCGCGAGCGTCGTCGGCGCGGCGACCGCCGCGTGCAGGTCGAGCGCCGCGGCCAGGTCGCTCGCGTACGCCGGCAGCGGGAGATCCTCCTGGCCGGGGAGCACGAGGATGGGAATCGACAGGCGGTCCGTGGACATGAGATGGGCGCTCCGGGGAGGCGCGCGGATCGCCGGACGGACGCGGGGACCGCGTCCGTCCGGCGACCTGCGTCAGTGAGCGATCGACAGGTCGGCCGTCGCCAGGAACCGCGGCGGCCGGCGATGCTTCGTCCCCTGTTCGAAGGCGTAGGCCAGTTTCAGCAGGACCGGCTCGCTCCAGGCCCGGCCGAAGAACGACATGCCGACCGGCAGCCCGAAGTCGAACCCGGCCGGCACCGTGATGTGCGGATAGCCGGCCACCGCCGGGAACGTCGTGCACCCGCCGGTGCCGTAATCGCCGTTCACCAGGTCGATCAGCCAGGCGGGCGCGCCGGTCGGGGCGACGAGCGCGTCCAGTCTGTACCGGTCCATCACCGCGTCGATCCCCTGCTGCCGCGTCAGCCGGTAGTCGCTGGCGAGCGCGGTGCGGTAGCGCGGATCGGTGAGCGGGCCGCGCTGCTCGGAGGCGAGGAAGATCTCCTGGCCGAAGTACGGCATCTCCTCGGCGCGATGGCTGTCGTCGAACGCGATGAGGTCCTTCAGCGAGTGCATCGACGTGCTGGAGCCCAGCCAGGCGAGGTACTCGTTCACACCCGCCTTGAACTCGTACTGCGTGACCGTGTTCTCGTGGTCGCCCAGGGCGTCGATCGTCGGGATGTCGGCCGGATCGACGATGACGGCGCCCAGCCGCTTCATGTCCGCGATGGCCGCCTCGGCGATCCGATCGCTGGCCGGGCTGAAGCCGAACAGCGTCCGGCGGGGCACCCCGATGCGCGCTCCCCGGAGGCCGTGCGGATCGAGGAACGGCGTGTAGTCGCGGTGGCCCCGCCGGCCGCTGTCCTTCGTGTAGGGATCGTCCGGATCGACGCCGACCACCGCGCCGAGCAGAATGGCGGCGTCGCGCACGGTCCTGGCCATCGGCCCGGCGGTGTCCTGCGTGCGCGAGATCGGGATGATGCCGGCGCGGCTCCACAGGCCGACCGTCGGCTTGATGCCGACGAGACCGTTGTTGTTGGACGGCGACGTAATCGAGCCGTCGGTCTCCGTGCCGACCGCGATCGCGCAGAAGCTGGCGGCGGCGGCGGCGGCCGACCCGGAACTGGACCCGGACGGGCTGCGGTCGAGCGCGTACGGGTTGCGGCACTGGCCGCCCCGGCCGGTCCAGCCGCTCGACGAATGCGTCGACCGGAAGTTGGCCCATTCGCTGAGATTCGTCTTGCCCAGCAGCACCGCCCCGGCCGCGCGCAGGCGCGCCGCGACGAACGAATCCTTCGGCGGCTTCGAGCCGACGAGCGCGAGCGATCCGGCGGTCGTCTGCATGCGGTCGGCCGTCGCAATGTTGTCCTTGATCAGGATCGGGATGCCGTGCAGCGGCCCCCGGGGCGCCTTCGCCTTCCGCTCGGCGTCGAGCCGGTCGGCGATGGCCAGCGCGTCGGGATTCAGTTCGATCACGCTCAGCAGCGGCAGCGGGCCGCGCCGATCCATCGCGTGGATGCGGGCGAGGTATTTCTCGGTCAGGGAGCGGGCCGTCTCCCGGCCGTCGCGCAGCCGCTGCGCCAGCTCGTCGAGCGTCGCCTCCTCGAGGTCGAACGCCGGCGCCGCCGGTTCAGGCGTCCGTGCGGCGCCGCCCGCCGCGCGCGCCGCGGCGTCGAGGACCTCGCGGCCGGCCAGCCGCGGCCCGGCGACGACTGCCGCCCCGCCCAGCGCGCCGTAGCGCAGGAACGCTCTCCGTTCGATCCCCCGACCCCGCTGTTCGTCGCGCATGCCCCCAGCCTCCTTCGTAATGGTCCGGCCGCCGCCTGCCGGCGTGCGTCCCGTCCTTGTATCACGAATGCCGCCGCGCGCGTCCTCCCCGCGGTCGAACCGAGCGGCTATAATGCGGGGTCGATGCGCGTTCCCGGACACGGTCGCCCGTGTCGGGGACGCCGGAATCGACTGCCGGAGCGTCGAGCAAGGCGATGAGCTTCGCGTCGCCGTCGTGGAGGATGACGCGTGATGAGCGTGCGATCTGTTGCGCAGAGCGGAGGGCTGCCGGTGTCCGCCGCGCCGGCGGATGGGAGCGGGCCGGCGGGCGACGCGGCGCGGGCGGGCCTCCGGGCCACCCACGGCGTGCGGCTCCTCGGCGACGCCGCCGACGGCCTCGGCCTGGATCGCCAGGCGCCCGGCGTGTTCGGCTGGGCGTCGGCGCCGGCGCTGGCGACGGCCCCGCTGTTCTCGACGCCGATCTTCCAGGCGTTCGAGGTGCACAAGCTGGCCGACGGGCGGGCGCTGATGCTCGGCTTCGTGACGCCGGACGCGGCCGCGGCGCTCGGCCGCGCCGCCGACCTGCTCCAGGTGCGGCTGCACCCGGTGCCGCATGATGACGCGACGGTGCTGGTGGCCGTCCCGTACGATCGGATTCGCAGTCACAAGGAGCATTCGCAGCGGTCCGGCACCGGGCTCGACCTCGAGATCGGGCCCGCAACCTGACCTGGCGCCGGGGCGGCCGCCGCCAGGCCGCTGCAGGAGGAGACGTCATGTGGGACGAGTTCCGCGAGTTCGCCGTGAAGGGCAACGCGATGGACATGGCGGTCGGCATCATCGTCGGCGCCGCGTTCGGCAAGATCGTCTCGTCGCTGGTGAGCGACATCCTGATGCCGCCGCTCGGCCTGGTGCTCGGGCGGGTGGACTTCAGCAACCTGTTCATCACCCTCGGCACCGGCCACTACGCGTCGCTGGCCGCCGCGAAGGCCGCGGGGGCCGCGACGTTGAACTACGGGCTGTTCATCAACGCGATCCTGGAGTTCGTCATCGTCGCGTTCGCGGTGTTCCTGCTGGTGCGTCAGATGAATCGCCTGCGCCGGGCGTCGGCGCCCGCGACGCCCACGACGCAGGCCTGCCGGTACTGTCTGAGTCAGATCCCGCTGAAGGCGGTGCGATGCCCGTACTGCACGTCCGACCTGACGGCCTGACGGACTGACGGACGGCGCGAAGTCCCCGACGCCGGCGGGACGCGGGCCGACACGCGATGACGGGGAGGCACTGTGCATGCCACGGTCTGGCGTGTGGACCGCCGGCGTCTGCATCGCTCACGCGACCCGCCTCGCGGGCCAATTGTCACCAACAAATTACGCATTTGCGAGAACCTGAGCCGGCCTCTTGCCGTATAGTTCCCCGAACACACGGGCAGGACGCGGCGATGGTGGCGGTCCGACGTAGTCCGCGGGAGGGCTTACGGCGGCGGGAGGCCGGTCGTGCGACCCGTCGACCCGGGACGTCCCGCGGGACGTGCTCGGCAAGCAGGATGGATCGCCGCTGAATCTGGAGGGACGGGGCGCGCCGCCAGGTGCCCAGCTGCCGTCTGGCCGCCGCCAGCGCGCGGTGCTCGGTGCCGGTCGCTGTCTTGATGTGATCCAGGACGGCCAGGTCCGGATCAGCGAAGTCCCGGCCCGCTTCGAGCGCCAGGAACCTCGATCGTCCGCCAGCGGAATCAGTCAGGCGCCCGGCAGGTGCGTGATCAGATTCCGGCGGACGACGATCGGGGACTGGCGCCGGCCGATGGAGACCAGCGCCGGGACGGTGCCGGGATGCGCGGTTTCCGATGCCCCGTCAGGTGGTCTTTCTCGAAGATCCGGGACCAGGAATCGACAATCCTGTCGTCTGGCTGCCGATGCTCGACAATCCTGTCCGGCGTGCTCGCTTCAAAGGCCGGGGGCCAGGTGGAGCGAGGCGGCGGAGCGAGCGGACAGAAGGTGCGGCGGTCGTCGAGCGACATTTTTGATGGCTCGTGGCACCGGTCACGACAAGACCGTCGTTCCGAGGGACGCTCTGGAGTGTTGCGTAACGCATTGGGCATGCGTAAGATGACTCTCCCCCTGGCCAAGGGGGGCGGCTGGTATGTGGCTTGCTGCGACGACGGGGGTGCGCGGCGACCCCTTTCCTGCCTGTCGTCGTTTCCGCCCGGTCGGCGATCGGGTGGTTGTTCATGTTGTGGTGAGGTAATCGGGCCGAATCGATCGGCACACGGGAGAGTCCAGAGGAGGACGCAGGATGGGATCGACGAAACGACGGGTGGGGTGGAGCGGGCTCGTGCTGGCAGCCGTGTGGCTGCTGGCCGCGCCGGCCGGCGCCCAGATCACGGGCGCCGGTGTGTTGACCGGCACGGTGAAGGACGCGCAAGGCGCGGTGCTGCCTGGCGTCACGGTGACGGCGACGTCACCGTCGTTGATTGGCACGCAGATCTCGGTGAGCGAGGCGAACGGCGCGTACCGGTTCCCGGCGTTGCCGGCCGGGACGTACACGTTGACGTTCGTTCTCTCGGGCTTCCGGACAACGGCGCGCACGGGCATCGTGCTGGCGGTGGATCAGACGCTGACGATCGACATGGCGATGCCGCTCGCCTCGGTGAAGGAGAACGTCACCGTGACGGCGGAGTCGCCGATCGTCGACGTCCAGTCGACGCAGGTGGGCAACGTGCTGAACACGGCCAAGCTGATCAGCGTGCCGACGTCGACCGACCTGTGGGGCGCGCTGGCCCAGACGCCCGGCATCCGGATGCAGGGCTATGACGTCGGCGGCAGCCACAAGATGCAGCAGACCGGCTACGAGGCGTTCGGCATCCGCGGGCAGGCGCAGGAGTACATGGACGGGATCGACACCACGTCCGGCGCCAGCGGCGACATGAACTACATGGACTACTACGCCCAGGATCAGCTGTCGGTGACGGCGGCGGGCGGGGACGTGACGATCGACACGCCGGGGGCGGCGATCATCTCGACGGTGAAGAGCGGGGGCAACTCGTTCCACGGGCTCGAGAACTTCACGTACGAACCGGGCAGCTTCGTCGGCAACAACGTCACCGCGGCAGGCCAGGCCCGCGGATTCACCGGGCAGCCCAACCTCGAGTACTGGGAGGGGCACGTGGATCTCGGCGGGTACCTGAAGAAGAACAAGCTGTGGTTCTACACGGCGTACAACCAGTTCCGGATCAACGTGGCCGAATCGGGCGTGCCGCAGAACATCGCGACGAACCTGACGATCATGAAGGCGTTCACGAACAAGGAAACCTACAAGCCGACCGAGAAGGACACGCTCATCGGGTTCTACGAGTGGAACTGGAAGGGGGAGCCGCTGCGCGGGCTGTCGGCGACGGTGCCGAAGGAATCGGCGCTGGCGGAGTTCAGCCCGAGCTGGAACTACAGCGGCCGCTACCAGCGCGTCTGGAACAACCGGCTGTTCTCCGAGATCAGCTATGCCTTGTCGGCGTTCGACTTCCCGGAGCAGCCGAACGTGAACTATCTGACCAATCCGCCGCGCCAGGATCTGGTGACCGGGTTGAACAGCGGGGCGGGCTGGGGCACCGGCGGAGGGCCGTTCGACACCGGCATCCGGAAGCCGCAGTTCTACGCGCGGGCGACCTACTTCCTGCCGAGCAGGATCGGCAGCCACGATCTCAAGGCCGGGTTCGAATGGCAGGACTTCGGCACGACCTTCGATCGGACCGGGACGTCGGGACCGATTCTGTACCTGGACGCCAACGGACAGCCGAGCGAGATCCGGCTGACGGACGTCGGGACCCCGTCGCAGTTCGGCAGCACCTGGACCGGCCCGAACGACCATGACCGGCGGTACTCGCTGTATCTGCAGGATCGCTGGACGCCGTCCAGCAAGGTGACGGCGACGCTCGGCGTCCGCTACGACCGGCAGCGGCCGTACTACGACGCGGCCAAGACCAATCCGGTGCTGAGCGACATCTTCGCCGCCCGGACGGTGCCCGGCCAGACGCTGCTCGTGCGGAACGACGTGATGCCGCGGCTCGGGCTCGCGTGGGATCCGGGCGGGAACGGCCGGCAGGTCATCAAGGCGTTCTACGGCCGCTTCTACTTCAACTTCGCCGACGCGTTCACCGGCGTCGACCCGGGCGGCACGCAGACGCGCGACTACGTGTTCCTGAACACGGCCGGCGACGGCCTCTATCACGGCCCGCAGGATCTCGGGACGCTGCTGGCGTCGAGCGGCGGCGTGAGCACGACGATCGATCCGAACATCAAGACGCCGTACACGGACGAGGTCGATCTCTCGTACGAACGGCAGTTCTGGGGCGAGTCGTCGTTCCGCGTGGCCTACGTCCGGAAGATGGTGCGCGATCAGTTCGCGACGTACAACATCTCGCGGGAGGGGCAGTTCACCGTCCCGGTCACCGTCACGATCCCGATCCAGAACTACGGGACCGGCGTCTCGGGGACGCAGACGTTCACGGTGTACGACATCCCGAGCACGCTGAGCGGGGTGGTCAACAACGTGATTGCCACGATGCCGGCGAGCGTCGACTACGGCGCCGAGAACTACGACACGATCGAGTTCGCCTTCAACAAGCGGTTCAAGAAGAACCTGTTCGTCGACTCCGACTTCGACTACGAGTGGCGGAACGAGCTGAGGGCGGCGTCGTCGAACAACAATCCGCAGGCGGTCGATCCGATCACGGTCGGCTATTTCCAGAACGTGTACCCGACCGTCCCGGTCCGGCAGAAGACGACGAGCTGGCAGGCGCACCTGTCGGGCCGCTACGAGTTCCCGTACCAGATCGGGCTGGGCGTCAACCTGCAGGTGCAGAGCGGCTGGCCGTGGGCGCGGATCATCACGGTGCGGCTGCCCAACTCGGGGATCCAGCGCTTCTTCATGGCCAACCTGAACAGCAACTATTCGGACACGGTCGCGCTGATGGGGCTGCGGGTGGACAAGGCGGTGCGGCTGCCGTTCGGCAAGTTCACCGCGATGTTCGACGTGTTCAACCTGTTCAACTCGAGCGCCGTGACGAACTTCAACCTGGGCAACGGCTCGCTGTTCAACGAGATCAACGGCGCGCTCAATCCCCGCACGGCGGAGATCAGCGTCCGGTTCGATTTCTGATCGTCGACGGAGAGAGGCAGGCGGCGGTCTCCCGGCCGGTCGGCCGGGAGACCGCCGGCGTTCGGAGCAGGACCCCTCATGCACCTGACGCCGCGCGAGCAGGAAAAGCTGATGGTCGTGGTGGCGGCCGACGTCGCCCGCCGGCGGCGGGCCCGTGGACTGAAGCTGAACTACCCGGAAGCGGTTGCGCTCATCACGGCGGAACTGCTCGAACACATCCGCGACGGCCGGACGGTCGCGGAAGTGGTGAGTCTCGGGCGCCGGATCCTGCCGGCCGACGCCGTCATGGACGGTGTGGCCGGAATGATTCCGGAGATCCAGGTCGAAGGCACGTTCCCCGACGGCACCAAGCTCGTGACCGTCCATCATCCCATTGTGTGAACCCGTGGCCGCCGCGCGGCGCCGCGTCCCGGTCCCGATATGATTCCTGGTGAATATCTGCTCGCGCCGCAGCCGGTCGAGGCGGGCGTCGGCCGGGCGACGGTCACGCTGCGCGTCGCGAATCAGGGCGACCGGCCGGTCCAGGTCGGATCGCACGCGCACTTCTTCGAGGTCAACCGCCGCCTCGCGTTCGATCGCGCGGCGGCGTACGGCATGCGGCTGGACATTCCGGCCGGAACGGCGGTCCGCTTCGAGCCGGGCGACACGCGCGAGGTCTCGCTCGTGGCGCTGGGCGGCGCGCGCCGGGTCCACGGGATGAACGGGTTCGTCAACGGCCCGCTGGACGACGAGGCCACCCGCCGCCGGGCGGTGGCCGCGGTCGCCGCGTGGGCGGACACGCCGCATGAAGATTGATCGCCGCACCTACGCCGACCACTACGGGCCCACGACGGGCGACCGGGTGCGCCTGGCCGACACCGATCTCATCGTCGAGGTCGAGCGGGACTGCGCGTCGTACGGCGATGAAGCGAAGTTCGGCGGCGGCAAGGTGATTCGCGACGGGATGGGTCAGATGCCGGGCGCCGCGCGTGCGACCGGATCGCCCGATCTGGTGATCACCAGCGCGCTCATCATCGATTACACGGGGATCTACAAGGCGGACGTCGCCGTCCGCGACGGCCTCATCGCCGGCATCGGCAAGGCCGGCAACCCCTGGATCATGGACGACGTGACGCCCGGCATGGAGATCGGGGCGTCGACCGAGGTGCTGGCCGGGGAAGGGCACATCCTGACGGCCGGCGGCATCGACGCGCACGTGCATTTCATCTCGCCGAACCAGATTCCCGAGGCGTTCCACGCCGGCATGACCACGCTCATCGGCGGCGGCACCGGGCCGGCGACCGGCACGAAGGCGACGACCTGCACGCCGGGACCATGGAACATCCGGCGGATGTACGAGGCGGCCGAAGGCTTTCCGCTGAACTTCGGATTCCTCGGGAAGGGCAACAGCTCGCTGCCGGCCGCGCTGGTGGAGCAGATCGAAGCGGGCGCGCTCGGTCTGAAGCTGCACGAGGACTGGGGGACGACGCCGGCCGCCATCGACCAGTGCCTGCGGGTGGCGGACGAGTACGACGTGCAGGTGGCGATTCACACCGACACGCTCAACGAAAGCGGCTTCGTCGAGGACACCATCGCGGCGATTGCCGGCCGGACGATCCACACGTACCACACGGAAGGGGCCGGCGGCGGCCACGCGCCGGACATCATCCGGCTCTGCGGCGAGCCGAACGTCCTCCCGTCCTCCACGAATCCGACGATGCCGTTCACGCGGAACACGATGGACGAGCATCTCGACATGCTGATGGTCTGTCACCATCTGTCGCCGTCGATTCCCGAGGACGTCGCGTTCGCGGATTCACGGATCCGCGCCGAGACGATTGCCGCGGAGGACGTCCTGCACGACCTGGGCGCGATCAGCATCATGTCGTCCGACTCGCAGGCGATGGGACGGATCGGCGAAGTGATCTGCCGGACCTGGCAGACCGCGGACGCGATGAAGAAACAGCGGGGCCCGCTCGCCGGAGACTCCGCGCGGCACGATAACCTGCGCGTCCGCCGGTACATCGCGAAGTACACGATCAACCCCGCCATCGCGCACGGCATCGGCGCCGTCGTCGGCTCGGTGGAGGTCGGCAAGATGGCCGACCTCGTGCTCTGGAAACCGGCCTTCTTCGGCGTGAAGCCGGAGGTGGTGATCAAGGGCGGGTTCATCGCCGGCGCCGCGATGGGCGACGGCAACGCCTCGATCCCGACGCCGCAGCCCGTGCTCGGCCGCCTGATGTTCGGCGCCTCCGGGCGGGCCCTGAACCGGATCGCCGTGCACTTCGTGTCGCAGGCCGGCCTCGCGGGCGGCGCGCTCCGCGGACTCGACCGGCCGGCGGTGGCCGTCCGCGGCTGCCGCACCCTGCGGAAGACCGACATGAAGCTGAACGACGCGCTGCCGATCATGCACGTCGACCCCGAGACCTATGAAGTGCGGGCGGACGGGGAGCGGTTGACGTGCGAGCCGGCCGAGGTGCTGCCGCTGGCGCAGCGCTACTTCCTCTTCTGATGCCGGATGGCACCCGGATCCGCAGGCCACCCATGCTCATCGTCGACCGTGTGTGCCGGGACGAGCTGCCCGGCGGCGAAACCGCCGGATACGTCGAGGAAACGATGACGCTCGGGTGGGAGGACCGCCAGCAGGGACATGGCCGGCGCCGGACCGACCAGGGGACCGAGTTCGGCCTGTCGCTGCCGCCGGGCGTGACGCTCCGGGAAGGCGACTGTCTCCTGCTCGAGCCGCTGCGGCGCGTGGTGCGCGTCCGGGAATCCGAGGAAGAGGTGTTCGTCCTCAGGCCGGCGACGCCGCAGGAGTGGGCCTGGGACGCGTATCAGATCGGCAACCGCCACCAGCCGCTGATGATTGCCGGCGACGCGCTGATCTGCCCGCGGGGGCCGGGCGTGCAGCAGCTGCTCGAACAGCTGCGGATTCCGTACGTGGCGGCACGGCGCCCCTTCACGCCGGCGATCGCCCGGGTCGGACACGATCATGCGCACGGCCACGCCGGCGACGGTCGCCACCGGCGCGATTGATCGGGACTGCCCATGGACGCCCCGCAGTTCCTCCGCGCGCTGCAGCTGCACGACAGCTTCTTCCCGATCGGCAGTTTCGCGTACTCGGACGGCCTGGAGGCGGCGGTCGCGCACGGGCTGGTGGCCGACGCCGAGGCGCTGGCCGGCTGGATGCGCCATTACGTCGAGGCCGTGCTGCCGGCCTGCGACGGTCCGGCGGTGCTCGGCGCGGCCGCGGCGTTCGGCGCGTGCGACTGGGAGGCGCTCATTGCGCTGGATCGGGAGCTCACGGCGCTCAAGCCGGCGGCGTCGATCCGGGCCGGCAGCCGCCAGCTCGGGCGGCAGCTGGTCACGACCTGGGCGCGGCTGCACCCCTCGCCGCCGCTTGCGGCGCTGGTCGGACAGATCGAGGCGGGGCACCTGGCGGCGAACCTCGCCGTGGCGCACGGCGCGGTCTGCGCTTCGGCCGGCCTCGGCGCGCCGGAGATGCTGCTCGGCTTCGCGTACGGACGGCTGGCCGGGGCGGCGTCGGCGGCGCTGCGGCTGATGGCGATCGGCCAGCAGCGCGCGCAGGAGATCCTCACGGCCCGGCTGGCGGAGCTGCCCGCGGCGGTGGAGGCGGTCGTCGCGCGCGGCGTGCGGCCCCCCTCGTCGTTCTCGCCGGCGCTGGACGTGGAGCAGCTGACGCACCGATTGGTGTACAGCCGGTTGTTCCGTTCGTGAGCTGCAGGAGCATGACGATGAAGAGGCCGGTGGTCGTGGGAATCGGAGGACCGGTGGGATCGGGCAAGACCGCCCTGGTCGACGCCCTCTGCAAGGCGATGCGCGACCGCTACCAGCTCGGGGTCGTGACCAACGACATCTTCACGAAGGAGGACATGGAGTTTCTCGTCCGCAGCCACGCTCTGCCGCCCGATCGGATCATCGGGGTGCAGACGGGCGGGTGCCCGCACACGGCCATCCGCGAAGATGCCTCCCTGAACTTCGAGGCGATCGATCGGATGAAGGCCATGTGGCCCGGGACGCAGATCATTTTTCTGGAGAGCGGGGGCGACAATCTGGCGGCCAGCTTCAGTCCGGAGCTGGTCGACGCGTCGATCTACGTCATCGACGTCGCGGGCGGCGACAAGGTGCCGCGCAAGGGCGGTCCGGGTGTCACCCGCTCGGACCTGCTCGTCGTCAACAAGATCGATCTCGCGCCGCACGTCGGCGCCGACCTCGACGTGATGGCCCGTGACGCGAAGCTGATGCGCGGCGACCGGCCGTTCGTGTTCAGCAACCTGAAGTCCGGCCGGGGGCTGCCGGCGATCATCGACTGGATCCGGGCGAACCTGCTGTTCGAGACGATCGGAGACGGCGCCTGTGAGCACGCCGGCTGAGACCGTCGCGTCCGCCCGGATCGGAGTCGCCGCGCCCGGGACCGGCCGCGCGGGCCGGCTCGAGCTCGTGTTCGGCGAGACGGCCGGGCGGACCGGCCTGGTGCATGCCTACGCGGAGGCGCCGTTCCGAATCACGCCGCTGTTCCACCCGGCCGGTCCTTCGCTGGCCCACTTCATGCTCGTCCAGACCACGGCCGGACTGTTCGGCGGCGATCGCACCGACGTGGACATCCGCGTGCAGCGCGGCGCGCGCGTCGTCGTGACGTCGCAGGCGGCGCTGCAGGCGCATCCGTCGGCCGACCGGACCAGCGTGGCCCGCCAGCGGCTGCGCGCCGTCGTGGAAGACGGCGGTGAGCTGCACGCGTACCTGGATCCGCTCATTCCTTTCGCCGGGGCGCGCGTGCGCCAGATCACGTGTCTGGAGGTGACGGGCGCCGGGCGTCTGTTCTGGAGCGACGGGCTGATGGCCGGTCGCGTCCGGCGCGGGGAGCGCTGGCAGTTCGCGCGCCTCGACGTGGAGACGGCGCTCCGCCGCGATGGCGTACTGGTCCACCTGGAGCGGTTCTCGCTCGGGGAGGGGCCGGTCGATCCGACGGCACGCTGGGCGATGGGCGCGCACCCCTACCTGGGATCGCTGCTGGCGTGCGATGCGCGGCTCGACGAGACGCGCGGCGACGCGCTCCAGGCGGCGCTCTTCGAGGCGGGCCGCCCGAAGGAGGAGGCGGGCGCGCTCCTCGGCGGCGTCGACCTGCCGGCTCCCGGCCTGCTCGCCGGACGCGTCACCGCGGCCGACGGGGCGTCGTTCCGCCGATGGCAGCGTGCCTGGCGGACGGCGGTGTTCGAAACCCTGCTGGATCAGATCCCACCCCCGCTTCGCCCCTGACGGGCTCGCCCGCCCGGAAACCGGCGGCGGTCGCCGCCATGGCCGGCCGGTCCCGGGTGCCTTACACTGGACATGTGATGATGTTGCACCGGCGCCGCGCCATGCGTGGGCCGCGCGGTGGCGCCCGCCCGCCTGTCGAGTCCCGCCGCGAACCCGGGTCGTGTCGGATGCCGGTCCCGGTCGCCCACCGCGGTACGGGAATGTCGTGACAGAAACACAGGACCCGGACGACCCTGAACGCGCGCTGCTCGACGTGCGCAGGCGGTTCGTCGCCACCTTCGACGAACGGATTCGCGCCATCGAGCGGTTGACCGACGATCTCGTCGAACCGAAAGGAGAGGCGGCGCCCCATGCGCTCCGCACGGCTGCGCACCAGCTGGCGGGCCTGGCCGGGACGGTCGGCTTTCCATCGGTCAGTGCGCGGGCGTCGGCGCTGGAGCAGCTCGCCATCGAGGTGTCGGCCGCGCCGATCGACCGGCCCGCCTGGCGCACCGCGACCGACGCGCTGCGCGACGCGTTCCGGCTGGACGAGGCGGCGGCGCTGCCGCGGGAGGGGGGCCCGGTTCCGGCCGGCCCGGGGCGCATCATGGTCGTCGAGGACGACCCGGAGCAGCGGACGTTGATGCTGGCGTGGCTGACCGAGGCCGGGTACCGGCCGATCGGCGTGGCGTCGGCTGAAGACGCGCTGGCCACCGCGACCGAGCGGCCTCCGGATGCGATCATTCTCGACGTGCAGCTGCCGGGCGTCGACGGCTATGCCCTGTGCCGCGCCATCAAGGCCAGCGCCCTGTCGTACGTGCCGGTCATGTTCGTGACGACGCGTGCCGCCGCCGCCGACCGTGCGCTGGCCAAGGCGCTCGGGGCGGACGACTATCTGGAGAAGCCGGTCGACGCGCAGCGGCTCACGCTGCGGCTGGCGGTGATGCTGGATCGCCGGAAGACCGCACCGGCCTCCGTCCCGGCCGGCGAGGCGCGATCCGGCGCCCTCCTGTCGTTCGAGGCCTTTCTGCCCGCGGCGCGCGACATCCTCGAGCGGCGCGCGGTGTCGATGGCGCTGATCCGCATGCCGGACGGCGCCGACGTGCAGCCGATCCTGAGCCGCCTGCGCGCGCAGGATCTCGCCGCGCGCTACCGGGGCACCTATCTCCTCCTCCTGCTGCCCAACCGCTCGGCCGGACAGGTCGTCGCGCAACTGCGACACACGCTCGACGCCGTGCAGGGGGCCGACGGCACGCTGCCGTGCGCCGGGGTGGTCGGGACGGGTGGCGCGGGTCAGCTCGACCTGGAATCGCTGCTCGCGGAAGCGGACGAGGCGCTGGCCCGGACGCGCCAGGCCGGCAGCCTGGCTGGGACGCGGACCGACGTGACCAAAGGCTCCGCGCCGCGGTCGCGCGGGCGGATCGTCGTGGCGGAGGACGATCCGGAGGTCACCCGGCTCGTGGATGCGCAGCTGCGGGCGGCCGGCTACGAAACGACCCTCTGCCGCGACGGGCGGTCGGCGGTCGACGCGGTGATCAGGGAGCGTCCGAATCTCCTGATCCTGGACCTCATGATGCCGGATATGACCGGCCTGGACGTGCTCGAGGAGCTGGGCCGGCAGCGCCAGACCAAGCCGCGTGTGCTGGTGCTTTCCGCCAGCGGACGGGCCGACGATGTCCGCCGGGCCGTCGGTCTGGGAGCGGACGATTACGTGGTCAAGCCGTTCCGGCCGATTGAGATTGCAGTAAGGGTCCGGCGCCTGCTGAGCTAGCCGCCTGACCCCGGGGACGCCCGGACGGTCCGGACGTCCCGCACGGGACGGCGGCGAAGGCGCTGAGGCTCATGAGCACCCGCATTCTCCTGGCCGAAGACGACGTCGACATTCAACTCATCGCCCGTCTGGCGCTGAAAAAGGCCGGCTTCGACGTGACCGTCGCCGGCAGCGGCATCGAGGCGCTGGCTGCCGTCCGCACGCGACCGCCCGATGTCGTCCTGCTCGACTGGATGATGCCCGGCCTGGACGGGCCGGAAACCTGCCGGCAGTTGAAGGACGACCCGGCGACGCGGGACATTCCCGTGATCTTCCTGACCGCCAAATCCCAGGAGTCGGAGGTGACGCGGGGGCTGGCGCTCGGCGCGGCCGGTTACATCGTGAAGCCGTTCGACGCCCTGCGGCTCGGCGCACGCGTCGCGACGATTCTCGAGGCCCGGGAGGCTGGCGGGCGGGGAGCGCCGGCGTGACCTCTCCGACGCGCCGCCGGCTGGTCGCCGCCTTTCTGGCCGGTCTCGCCCTGATGGTGATCGCCGGCCTGATTTCCCTGATTCAGGTCGAGTCCTACCTGAACAGGACCCGATGGCTCCTGCACGGCCAGGACGTGCTCGCCAGCCTGTCCGACACGCGGGCCGCGATCGATCAGGGGGAGACCGGCGCTCGCGGCTTTCTGCTGTCCGGTAATCCCGCGCGGCTGGCGGCGTACGAGACGGCGCGCAGCGCGATCGAGGCGCAGTTGCGGCATCTCGGTCCGCTGGTGGCCGGGGAGGCGTATCAGCAGGCACGCCTGCAGGCGCTGCAGGGCGTGGCCCGGACGGAGCTGGCACGCCTCGATCGCCTCACCGGCATGCGGACCACCGGCGGCTTGAAGGCCGCGGCCGCGATGTTCGACGGTTCCGGTCACGGCGACCACCTGGACGAGATGCGCCGTCTGGTCACCAGCATGATCGACGCCGAGCGCGCACTCATGTCGCGGCGGGAAGTCCGCCTGGCGGCCGGGAGCCAGCGGGTGCTGGGCGCGGTGGTGAGGCTCATCGTCCTGGGGGCCGTGCTGCTGGGGGTGGCGTTCTACCGGCTGGGCCGGCAGGCGAGCGCGCTGGAGAAGTCCGACGGGGCGCTGCGGACCAGCGAGAACCGCCTGCGCGTCATCATCGACAACATGCTGGCCGGGCTGATCACGACGAACGACCACGGCATCATCGAGTCGAGCAACCCGGCGGCGGAGCGGATGTTCGGCGCCGCGCGGGGCGAGCTCGTCGGCCGCCACGTGACGGTCCTGCACACCAGGCCGGAGGGCGACGCGTCCGAATTTCTCGAATCGGTCCGCCGGCGCGGCCTCGGGACGATCACCGAGTGGACGGGACAGCGCCGGGACGGGACGACGTTCCCGGTGGAGCTGTCGCTGTTCGAATTCGAGGCGGGCGGGCAGCGGCACTTCGCGGGCATCATGTCCGACGTGTCGGAACGGCGGCGGATCGAGCGGATGAAGGACGAGTTCGTCTCCACCGTCAGCCACGAGCTGCGTACGCCGCTCACGTCCATCCGGGGCTCGCTGCAGCTCGTCATCGACGAAGGGGCGGCGGCGCTGGACGAGGAGCAGCGTCAGCTGCTGGACGTGGCGCTGAGCAACTGCGAGCGGCTGATCCGCATCATCAACGACATCCTCGACATCTCGAAGATCGAAGCGGGCGGCATCCAGCTGCAGCGCGCGCCCTGGGCGCCGTACGCGCTGGTGGAGGCCGCGATCCAGAGCGTGGCGGGCATGGCCCGGACGAACCGGGTGCGCATCATTCCGTACGTCCACCGGACGATGCTCCCGATTTCGGTCGATGGCGATCGCATCGTGCAGGTGCTCGTCAATCTGCTCTCGAATGCGGTGAAATTCGCCCCCGCCGACTCCGTCGTCACGGTCGAGGTCTCGAGCCGCGGCCGGATGCTGTCGTTCGCCGTGCACGACCGGGGGCGCGGGATTGACGCGGCGGACCTGCCCAGGCTCTTCCAGAAATTCCAGCAGCTGGACAGCTCGTCCACCCGCCAGGTCGGCGGCACCGGCCTGGGACTGGCGATCTCGAGAGCCCTGGTGGAGCAGCACGGCGGCACGATCGACGCGGTCAGCGAACCGGGCTTCGGCACCACGTTCACGATCGATTTGCCGGCTGGCGACGGCGTGCCGGCGCCGGCGGCGGTCGAGGCGCCGGCCCCCGCTCCCGCGCCCGGCGGGTCACGCCGGCGGATCCTGGTCGTGGACGACGATGACGACATGCGCCTGGTCCTGCGGCGGCAGCTGGAGGGGGCGGGTTACGAGGTGATCGAGGCGCGCGACGGGAACGACGCGGTCGAGCAGACGCGCCTCCATCGGCCGGACCTGGTGCTGATCGATCTGATCATGCCGCGGTCGAGCGGCCACGCGGCGATCCGGGCGATCGCCGCCGACGAGACGATTGCCGGGACCCCGGTCGTCGTGCTCTCGGTCATCGCCGACGAGCTGCGTCCGATGCTCGGCACGCGTCCCGTGCTGCAGAAGCCGGTCACGGCCGAGACGCTGCTGCGCGAGGTCGGTCGCGTCGTCGGGCCCGGACAACGGCCCCGGGTCCTCATCGCCGAAGACGACGTGCTGCTGCGCGGGTTCTACACCACGATGATCCGCCGGCGCGGCTTTCGGGTGACGGCGGTCGAAGACGGACGCCGGGCCGTCGCCGAGTTCCGGGAGGGTGGTGCGGATGTCGTCCTGGTCGACCTGCACCTGCCGGGCCTCCACGGCACGGACGTGATTCAGCAGATCCGAACGCTGCCAGGCGGCGCGACCGTGCCGATCATCGCCATGTCGGGCATGCCCCCGGAGGACGCGGCGCGCGAGTCGCACCAGGCGGGCGCGAACCTGTTCATGGCCAAGCCGGTCGACCTGACGCGATGCGTGGAACAGATCTGCGATCTGCTCGAGCGCCGGACGTCCGAGCCGGCGCGGCGCGCGAGCTAGCCTCTGCTCGGCCGCTCCAGGGCGCTGGTGGGTTTTGTTGTGGCCCCGAGCTTCAGCCCGGCCCGTCGGCGCCCGGGGCTCGGGAACCCTGCCGCGGCCGATCGCGTCCATCGCACGTCGCACATCATCCGTTGTACCCTGTACATTCATCCCCCGGGAGGCTGCCCCACGACCCGTTCGCGCGAGACCGTCATCGGCCTGCTCTGCGTCCTCGCTTCGGCACTTGCCTGGTTCCTGTCGACCGGCGCCCACGACGTCTGGATCCTGGCCTGGCTGGCCCCCGCCCCCGTGCTCGTCGTGGCGTATTCGACCTCCGTGCGCCGGGCGGCGATCGCGGCATTTGCGGCCGCGCTGCTCGGCAGCCTGGCGTGGCTGGAGCTCTATCACGGCCTCCTGCCGCCCCTTGTGATTGCGCGCGCGGTCTTCATCCCGGCGGTCGTCTTCACGCTGGTCGTGCTGGCCGCCCGTTACATCTGGCGCCGGCAGCCGACGTACGTCGGGTTGTTCGCGTTCCCGGTACTGGCGGCGGCCGCCGATTATCTGGTCGCGACGCTGTCACCCGACGGCAGCTTCGGGAGCGTCGCCTACACGCAGGCCGGCGTGCTGCCGATCCTGCAGATCGCGTCGGTGGTCGGCCTCTGGGGCGTGACGTTCCTCGTGTCGCTGGTGGCGTCGGGGCTCGCGACCGCCTGGCTGCGTCGCGGCGAGACGCGCGACTTTCTGGTGGCGGCCGGCGTGCCGGCCGTCATCGTCGCGCTCGCGGCCGGCCTCGGGGCGGTCAGGCTGTCGCTTCCGCTGGACGCGCCGGGCGTGCGCGTCGGTCTGGCCGCGACCGACGCGACGGTGCGCGACGCCGACCACCCCGGGCGCGCGGCCGTTGCGCTGTCCGTGATTCGTGCCTACGCCGGCCGCATCCGGCAGCTGGCGGCCGACGGCGCGAAGGTCGTGGTCCTGCCGGAGAAGTTCGTCGGCGTGACGTCCGCCGACCGGGCCGAGGCGCAGGACCTCCTGGCGCGGGCGGCTGCGAGCGCCCACGTGTGGGTCGTGGCCGGCGTCAACGAGATCGGGATTTCGCCGAAACGGAACGTGGCGCTGGTCATCACGCCCGACGGGCAGGTGGCCATCAGCTACCTCCAGCAGCATCTGTTCGAAGGGGTCGAGTCCGGCTATCAGCGCGGGTATTCGGCGGCGGTGTGGGGGTTCGAGGGGCGGCGGGCCGGCGTCGCCATCGGCAGCGACCTGGATGTGCCGTCCGTCGGCCGTGAGTATGCGGCGAAGGGGGTCGGCCTCCTGTTCGTGCCGGCGTCGGACTTCGTCCGCGACGGCCGGCTGCGCGCGCGGATGGCGGTCGTGCGCGGCGTCGAGGGCGGGTTCGGTGTCGTGCGCACGGCCCGGCAGGGCCGCCTGACGGTCAGCGATCCGTACGGCCGCATCGTGGCCGCGCGGCGCAGCGACGCGGCCCCCGACGTGCTGCTCGCCGCCTCCGTACCGGCGGCGCACGTGGTGACGGTCTACGACCGGATCGGCGACTGGTTCGCCTGGGCCTGCATGATCGTCGCGATCGGCATGACGCTGGCGGCCGCGACGCCGCACGAGCCGGCGCCGCAGGCGTGAGCGCCGGACGCGGCCGACCGTCCACGCCTTGTCCAGCCGCACGTCGAGCAGCGGCACGGCCTGGGAGCGGGCCGCGTTCAGAGTCGGCCGCGCCGCCGCCGGCCGAGGCCGGCACGTTGGCGATGACGTTGTGCACGAATGGAGGTCAAGGAAGACTCCCGCGGCCGGCGGGCAGCCGCCGGTCCAAAAAAAAGGCCGCTCCAGAGGCGAGCGGCCGTGGTTGAACCCGCCAGTTGATGATGGCGAAGACGCTGTCAGCCGCGCACGGTCAGACCACTCCCACCCGCCTGCAATGACAGGCGCAACAACACGGACAGATCGTCCTGGAGACCATGCGGCGTGCGGGAGCGAGCGGGATCAGCGAGGTCGGTGCCGTGCGCGGCGAGCAGGCCCGAGTCTAGCGGCCGGCTGCGCGGCTGTCAACCCGCACGGGACCCGGACGCCGGCCGCCGCGGCCCGGGGATCTGGTGCTATCCTCTGTCCCGGCATTCCACACCTTCCTGCAGGAGGAGCGCACCTGTGAACGCAACACGATGGCTGGCGGCGGTCGCCGTGCTGGTGGTGGCGGGAACCGGACTGGTCCGGTCGGACGATGCGGTCGACATGGCGATGATGGCGAAGATCCGCAGCGAAGGCCTCGAGCACTCGCACGTGGCGGCGATCTTCCAGACGATCACGACGCAGTTCGGTCCACGCCTGACCGGATCGCCCGCGCAGAAAGCGGCGTCGGCCTGGGCGCGCGACGAGCTCCGGCGCTTCGGCCTGACCGACGCCCGGCTCGAACCCTGGCGGTTCGGCCGCGGCTGGACGCTGCAGAAGCTGACGCTGGAAATGGTGGCGCCGCGCTACACGCCGCTGCTCGGCTACGCCGAAGGCTGGTCGGCGTCCACGCCGGGGGTGCTGGTCGGCACGCCGGTCTATCTCGGCGACAAGACGGCGGCCGACGTGCTGGCCATGGGCGCGAAATTGAAGGGGGCCATCGTCCTCAGCCAGCCGATGCAGACGACGTTCATCACGGCGGATCGCCTGCAGCCGACGCGGTCGACCGACCCGACCGCCGGCACGGCGCCGCGCTTTCCGTTCGATCCGGCCCGGATCGGCAAGCCGGGGCAGGCGTTCATTCACGCCCTGCACCAAGTGGGCGTCGGCGCGGTGCTCGAGCCGAGCCCCGGCGACGATGGCACGGTGTTCGTCATGGGCCGGGACGAGGGCGCCGATGCCGTCCCCAGCATCGTCATGGCGGGCGAGCAGTACAACCTGATTCTGCGGATGCTGCAGCGGAAGATGCCGGTCAAGCTGCGCGTCGACGTGCAGGGGCGCTACTACACCGCCGACCCCGACACGTTCAACGTGCTCGCGGATCTGCCCGGGACCGACCCGGCGCTGAAGGACCAGGTCGTCATGCTCGGCGCGCATCTCGACTCGTGGCACAGCGCCACCGGCTCGGCCGACAACGCGGACGGCGCCGCCGAGGTGATGGAGGCGATGCGGATTCTCAAGGCGGTCGGGGCCCGGCCGCGCCGGACGATCCGCGTCGGCCTGTGGAGCGGCGAAGAGCAGGGGCTGCTGGGGTCGCGCCATTTCGTCGAGCAGTACCTGGCCGGGACGAAGAACCGGGCCGCGCGCGACCGGTTCGACGTCTATTTCAACACCGATGCGGGGACCGGACCGGTCTACGGCTTCTATATGGAGCAGGACGCGGCCGCCAAGCCGATCTTCGACGCCTGGCTCGCGCCGTTCCGCGATCTCGGCGCCCGCCACAACGTGATGCAGGGGATCGGGGCGACCGATCACCTCAGCTTCCTCCACGCCGGGATGGCCGGCTTCAATACGATTCGGGACTATACGGACTACGACACCCGGATCCATCACACCAACATGGACACCGATGAGCGGGTGAGCGAGGCCGGCCTGAAGGAATCGGCCATCGTGCTCGCGGCGTTCGCCTACGACGCCGCGATGCGCGACGGCAGGATCCCGCTGCCGCCGGCGGCGCAGGCGGCCCGGCACTGATCGCGTCGAACAACGGAAGGGAGCGGAGTCCGGCGCCATGCTCATTCACCTGGTCGCGTTCAAGTACAAGCCGGAGGTCGGTGAGGCGGCGCGCGCGGAGCATCGGCGCGCCCTCGCGTCGCTCGCCGGCCTCGCCGGCGTCGTCGATCTGCAGGTCGGCGCCGACCAGGTGCACACCAGCCGGTCGTACGACACCGGGCTGGTCGTGCGATTCCTGGACCGGCGGGCGCTCGACGCCTACGCCGTCGACCCCCGTCACGTGCCGGTGGCGCAGGGCGGCGTGGCGATCTGTTCGCACATCGTGTCGGTGGATTTCGAGGCGTGAGGCGACGCGGTCCCGGGCACGGCCCGCCGGCACGCCGGAGGCGCGCGAGCGCGGAGACCTGGAGATGTCCGAACACCGCGATCGACCGGACGAGGACGGCTCCCGATTCGACGAGGGGTTCTTCCGGTCGCTGATCGAGCATACGCTGGATGTCGTGTCGGTGCTCGACGAGCAGCTGATCATCCGATACGAGAGCCCGTCGGTCAGCACGGTGCTCGGCTACGATCCGGCGGAGATGGTGGGGCGCAGCGGACTGGACTGGGTGCATCCCGACGATGCCGCGCGGCTGTTCGCGACCTTCGGTCCGGATCTCGAGGTGCCGAACGCGTCGGCGACATTCGAGTACCGGGCCCGCCACAAGTCGGGTGGGTGGGTCACGCTGGAAGGCGTGGCGCGCAACCGGCTGCACGATCCCTCCGTGCGCGGCGTGATCCTCAACGCCCGCGACGTGACATCCCGCCGGCAGATGGAAGCCGCGGTTCGGGACAGCGAGCAGCGGCTGCGCGGCCTGATCGAGCACAGCCTCGACGGCGTCGCGCTCGTCGACGAAGACGGGCACAACCTGTTCCACAGCGACGCCCTCGGCCGGATCATGGGCTATGCGACAGATGAGCTGGCCGATCGCAGCGCGTTCGATCTGATTCACCCGGACGACCTGGCGGCCGGCCGGGCGACGTTCGCGCGGATCCTGTCGGAGCCGGAACGACCGGTGGCCATGTCGGTGCGCGCGCGGCACAAGGACGGATCGTGGCGCGACCTGGACCTGGTCGTGGTCAATCGCCTCGGTGATCCGGCCGTGCGCGGCGTGGTCGTGCACTTCCGCGACGTGACACGGCAGCGCGCCCTGGAGCAGCGGCTGGCGCTGGAGCAGCGCCGGCTGAACGTGTTCTTTTCGAGCGCGCCGGTCGGGCTGGTCATCCTGGACGATCAGTTCCGCTACGTCCGGATCAACGAGACGCTGGCCCGTCTGCACGGCCTGCCGGTCGAGGCGCACCTGGGGCGCAGCGTCGCGGACGTGCTGCCGGACCGGGCGCACCTCATCGTGCCGACGCTGCGACGGGTCCTCGAGACCGGCGAGCCGGTGCACCACATGGACTGGGAGGCGCAGCCGGCCGGCGAAGCCGGGTACCTGCGGCGCCTGCGCGGCTCGCTGTTCCCGCTCGACAGCGAAGGCGGGCGCCGCGACGTGGCCGGCATCCTGGCGGACATCACCGAACAGCGCCAGGCCGAGGACGCGCTGCGGCGCAGCGAGGAGCGCTATCGCCGGATCGTCGAGACGGCCAACGAGGGGGTGTGGCTGCTCGATGCTGACAGCCGGACCGAGTACGTGAACGCCCAGATGGCCGCCATCCTCGGCTACGAGCCGGCGGAGATGATCGGGCGCTCCGTCTTCGATTTCGTCACCCCGTCGCGGCAGGCAGAGGTCGTGGGGCACATCGAGCGGCGCCGGCAGGGGCTCAGCGACCGGAACGAGTTCCCGCTCGTGCACCGCGACGGCCGCGAGGTCTGGACGGAGATGGCCGCGACGCCCATCTTCGACGCCGACCACCGCTACCAGGGCGCGCTGGCGATGGTCACCGACATCTCGAGCCGCAAGACGCTCGAGGAACAGTTCCGGCAGGCGCAGAAGATGGAAGCGGTCGGCCGCCTCGCCGGCGGCATCGCCCACGACTTCAACAATCTCCTGACCGCCATCCTCGGGTACGCGCAGCTGCTCAGCGAAGAGTGCCGGGACGCGACGCAGCTCGACGGGCTCACGCAGATCATCAGCGCCGTCGACAGCGCGGCGCGGCTGACGAGCCAGCTGCTCACGTTCAGCCGCCGGCAGATCCTCCAGCCGGCCAGGCTCGACCTGAGCGACGTGGTCAACACCCTGCGGGGCATGCTGGGGCGGGTGATCGGCGAGGACATCGCGCTGGACACCCACCTGCGGCCCGGCCTCGCGGCGGTGGTCGTCGACCGCGGCCAGATCGAGCAGATCCTGATGAACCTCGCCGTGAACGCCCGCGATGCCATGCCGGACGGCGGGCGGCTGACGATCGGCACGACGGAGCAGGATCTGACCGGCCGCGAGATCCTGTACAGCGGCACGATGGAGCCCGGGCGGTACGTCGCCCTGTCGGTCTCCGACACCGGCGTCGGCATGGACGCCGGAACCCTGTCGCACATCTTCGAGCCGTTTTTCACGACGAAAGGCAGCCTCGGCACCGGGCTCGGCCTCGCGACGGTCTACGGGATCGTGCAGCAGAGCGGCGGCGGCATCGGCGTGGTGACGGAACCCGGCCAGGGGACCGCGTTCACGATCTACCTGCCGTGCACCCGCGGCGAGGCCGAACCGGCGGCGGAGATCGAGCGGCCGGCCGTCCGCTCGACCGGATCGGAGGTGGTGCTGCTCGTCGAAGACGAGGATGGCGTGCGCGCCATGATCTCGAAGGTCCTGCGGCGCTACGGCTACCGCGTCGTCGAGGCCCGCTCGCCGGACGAAGCGCTGCGGATCGTGCACGATGGAGCGGAGGTCGACCTGCTGCTCACGGACGTCGTGATGCCGGGGATGAGCGGCACGGCGCTGGCCGGTCTCGTCACGGCCGCCAGGCCGGATCTGCGGGTCCTGTTCATGTCCGGCTACTCCGAGCCGGAGACGCTCGATGAACGGCTGCGGCAGCCGGGCGCGCTGCTGCGGAAGCCGTTCGCCCCGGCCATGCTCGTCTCGCAGGTGCGGCGGGTGCTGGAGGCGCCGCCCCGGTGAGCGCGGGCCTCCGGTCGCCGGGGCCGGTCAGGCGGCCCGGTTCAGCGGCGGTTCCCCCCGCCGGAGGCGCTCGACGTTGGCGGCGATCGTCCGGGCGATCCCGGCGTACGAGCGGTCGGTCACGCCGGCCACGTGCGGCGTCGCGACGACATTCGGCAGCGACAGCAGCCGATCGTCCGCCGCGATCGGCTCCTGCCAGAAGACGTCGAGGCCGGCGCCGCCCAGATGGCCGCTCGACAGCGCCGCGCACAGCGCCGCGTAATCCACGAGCGGCCCGCGCGCGATATTGATCAGGCAGGCCCCGCGCGGCAGGGCCGCGAGCGCGGCGGCGTCGACGAGACCGCGCGTCTCCACGGTGACCGGCAGGCAGAGCACGAGGATGTCGGTCCGGGCGAGCGCCGCGTCGCGGTCGGCCGGCGCGTAGCAGGCGTCCAGGCCGAGCGCCTTCGTCCGGGCGGGATCGAGGCGCCGGCTGATGCCGAGGAGACGGACGTCGAACGCCCGCAGCCGCCGGGCCAGCGCCGTGGCGATCGCGCCGAGGCCGAAGAGGCAGACCGTCCGGCCGGCGAGCGTCAGGCCCAGCGGGCTGCCGAGCCGCCCGGCCCGGATGTTCGCCTGCGCCTCCGGCAGCCGCCGCAGGACCGCCAGCATGAGCAGCAGCGCGTGCTCGGCCACGGAGTCGGCGTTGCCGGTGTCGGCCGACGGCACGTTGGCGACCCAGATGCCGCGCGCCCGCGCGGCCTCGAGATCCACCCCCTCGAGCCCGACGCCGAACTGGTGGATGAGCCGGAACCGGCCGGCATCCATCACGTCGGTGCCGATCGGTGTCATCATGGGAATGACCACGTCGACGCCGCCCAGCGATTCGCGGACGGCGTCGCGCGGGCAGACCACCATCTCGTCGGCAGGGAGTCGGCTCTGCAGCACCTGCCGCGCTTCGGTGAAGATGTCGCCGCAGAAAAGAAGACGCATCGGGCGATCCCCGTCGGGCACGTCTCCAGCATATCCGCCCCGTACACGGCGCCGCAATCGCGTGGGCAAGCGCCGCGGCGAGGGCCCTGACACGCGGGAGTCCCGATGAGGCGACACGGATCCGGGAACGGGCGGGGAAGAGCCGGCCGGGCGATCGCGCCGGCCGTCGTGGCGTGCCTCACGCTGCTGGCCGTGTCGGCGCCGGGCCAGCCGGCCGGGCCGCCGCTGCCCGATGCGCATGCGTTCCTGCAGGAGGCGCGCAAGAACCTCGCGAGCGACAGCTACGTCCAGAGGCAGTTCACCTACAAGGAACGCGAGACCACGGTACACATGAACCCGTTCGGGCAGATGGGCACGGGCGACGTCCTGCTGTACGAGGTTCGACCGTCGGTGGATCCCGCGCTCGTCTACCGGCGGCTCATCGCGCGCAACGGCGTGCCGCTGACCCCGGCGCAGCTCACGGCCGAGGACCGCAAGCAGCAGGAGAAGGAGCAGCGCTATCGCGCGGAGCAGCAGCAGGAGCAGCCGTCCGAACGCAAGGCGCGTCTCGAGCAGGAAGCCGCAGCGCGGCGTCGCGAGCAGAAGCTCGTCGCCGACGTCGTCAGCCTGTTCGACTTCACGCTGGCGGGCCGCGCGACGGTCGACGGCGTCCCGTCGATCGTCGTGGATTTCAGACCGCGCGCGGGGGTGACGCCGGAGACCCGCGAGGGCCGCATCGCCAGCGCCTTCACCGGGCAGGCCTGGGTGGGGGAAGCGTCACATCAGGTCGTCCGCGTCGAGGCCGAGTCGCAGCGCTCCATCCGCTTCGTCGCCGGCTTCGTCCAACTGGACAAGGGACTGAAGGTGACCGCGACGCGCCGGGAGATCGACGGCGCATGGCTCCCGGTCGAGACCACGTTTCGCGGACACGGCCGGGCGTTCTTCTTCCGCAGCTTCGATCTCGACCTCGTCTGGCAGTACTTCGACTACCAGCGCATCAGGCCGCCCGCCGCGTCCGGCGGCAACGACAGGCCCTGAGGGCCCTCCGCGTCCGCCACCTCCACCGCCGTCGTCCTCGTCCTCCAGCCGACCGGGGAGGGGATTGATGACGCGCTCGGCCGGCATCCCGCCGGCCAGGGTCAGGGCCCACGCATCCGGCCAGCCCCCTGAGGCTCGCGGACGCCTGGTACCGTTCGTGCTCCTGACATGACCGGAGGTGCGGTATGAATCTGGTGAACGAAGCCCCGTGGGATCGGATCGTACGCGGACTGCTGGGCCTGGCGGCGCTGGCTGTCTGGTGGACCAGCACCGTGACCGGCGGCCTCGGCTGGGTGGCGCTCGTCGTCGGGGTGATCCTCCTGCTGACCGGCGTCGTCGGCTGGTGCCCGATGTATTCGGCCTTCGGGTTCGCGACGCGGCGTCGGGAACGGACTCCGGGCGCGTAGCCGCCAGGGACCGGCTGTGCGCCGGTCCCCACTAGTAAAGTCCGGCTGGCCGTGTCGGAGTCTGCCGGGCCGGTGCGCCGGCCCGGGCCACAGCGGCGGGCGTTTTTGCGCGTGGAACGCGCCATTGTTCCCGCCGGCCTGCGCGGCGCTTCGCGCGGGGCGCCCATGCTGGCGACGCCCGGTTCCGGGCAGGCGGCGCGGCCGGCCCCACCTTGCTGGTCCTGTCCTGAATCCCTGCCGGACCTGTTCGACGGATGAGCTTGAAAAGCCCCTGCGGATCGGGAATCCTGTTGGGTCGCTTCTGAGGCAGCCCGGCTCTGCTCGCCTCGCATGAGTCCGGTCGCCGCAGACAGACCACCACTTGATGCTGGCACCGGCTCGACCCGCACAGACGGACCCGTACGCGCGGCTGCGTGCGGCCCCGACAGGGGGTGACACCCGCGAATGCCCGGTCACCCATGACGCTCCCATCTTGCTGCTCGTTCGTGACGGCGCGCTCTGGTCCCCCCGGGATCCCCGCACGACGCCGCGGCCGACGAGGATACGATGACGACCACCCCCTTGAGACGATTCGTCGTTCGCCTGTCGACCAGCCTGGGCCTGGCGGTCGCGCTGGGCGCGATCGGCCTGGCGGCGGCCGCGCCGGCCTATTCCCCCGATCTCTATGCCGGCATGCGGTGGCGCATGGTCGGCCCGTTCGAGGGGGGGCGCGTCGAGGCGGTGGCGGGTGTGCCCAGCAAGCCTGACGTCTTCTATTTCGGCGCGGTCGATGGCGGCGTCTGGAAGACGACCGACGACGGCAATACCTGGCAGGCGCTCTTCCAGCACCAGCCGGTGGCGTCGATCGGGGCGATCGCGGTGGCACCGTCCAATCCGAACGTCGTGTACGTCGGTACCGGCGAACCGGACCCCCGTACCGACATCTCGTTCGGCGACGGCGTGTACAAGTCGGTCGACGGCGGCCGGACCTGGCAGCACGTGGGGCTCGACGACACCCAGCACATCGCCGGCATCCTCATCGATCCGCACGATCCCGATGTGGTCGTGGTGGCGGCGCTTGGCCACATGTACGACCGGAACGCGGAGCGGGGGGTGTTCCGGACGACCAACGGCGGCCGCACGTGGACGAAGGTGCTCTACAAGGACGACCGGACGGGGGCGATCGATCTCAGCGTCGACCCGCACAACTGGAACATCATGTACGCCTCGCTGTGGCAGGTCTACCGCACGCCGTGGAGTCTGGAGAACGGCGGGCCGGGCAGCGGGCTCTACCGGTCGAACGACGGCGGGGTCACCTGGCAGCAGCTGGAGGGCCACGGCCTGCCGACCGGGATCCTCGGCCGGATCTCGGTGTCGGTGTCGGGCGCCGACGGCGACCGGGTCTTCGCGCTGGTCAACGCCAAACACGGCGGGCTCTTCCGGTCGGACGACGGCGGGCGGCGCTGGGCGCTGATCAACGCCGACCAGCACCTCCGGCAGCGTCCCTGGTACTACTTCAAGGTGTACGCCGATCCGAAGGACCCGAACACGGTGTACGTCCTCAACTTCCTGCTCCAGCGGTCGACCGACGGCGGTGAGACGTTCACCGTCCTGCGCGAGCCGCACGTCGACAATCACGCGCTCTGGATCAACCCGATCGATCCGCGGCGGATGATCGAAGGCAATGACGGCGGCGCCACGGTCACGGTGAACGGGGCCCGGACGTGGAGCACGGAGTCGAACGAGCCGACCGGGCAGTTCTACCATGTGGCAGTGGATCACCGCTTCCCGTTCTACCTCTACGGGGCCCAGCAGGATCGCGGCACGGCGGCGATCGAGAGCCGGAGCGACACCGGGTCCATCAGCCTGCGCAACTGGTACGACGTCGGCGGCGGGGAGAGCGGCTACGTCGTCCCCGATCCGACCGATCCGCAGATCGTGTATGCCGGCTCGTACTTCGGCGATCTGACCCGCTACGATCATCGCAACGGCCAGATGCAGGACATCACGCCGTGGCCGGACGACACCGAAGGCTACGGCGCCGATCGGATGAAGTACCGCTTCAGCTGGACGTCGCCGGTCGTCTTTTCGCCGCAGGATCCGCACGTGATGTACGCCGGCTCGCAGGTGCTGCTCGAGACGGCCGACCACGGGATGAGCTGGCACGCCATCAGCCCGGATCTGACGCGCAACGACAAGACGAAGCAGGGGCCGTCGGGCGGTCCGATCACGAAGGACAACGTCGGCGCGGAAATCTACGACGTTATCTACACGATTGCGCCCTCGCCGGTCGCGAAGGGCGAGATCTGGGTCGGCACCGACGATGGCCTGATTCAGCTGACGCGCGACGGCGGCAAGACGTGGCACGACGTCACGCCGCCGGCCCTCCCCAAGTGGGCGAAGGTCAGCCTGATCGAGGCGTCGCCGTTCGATCCCGGTACGGCGTACGCGGCGGTCAACGGCAAGCGGCTGGGCGATTTCACGCCGTACATCTTCCGCACCTACGACTACGGGCACACCTGGACCGCCATCACGAACGGCCTGGCGGCGCCCGGCTACGTCCACGTCGTGCGTGAGGATCCGGTGCGCAAGGGGCTGCTGTTCGCCGGCACCGAGACCGGCGCCGACGTCTCGTTCGACGATGGCAATCACTGGCAGTCGCTGCAGCTCAATCTGCCGACCGTCTCCGTGCGCGACTTCGCCGTCCAGGACAACGACCTCGTCGTGGCGACCCACGGCCGCGGCTTCTGGATTCTGGATGACATCACGCCGCTCCGGCAGATCGACGCCACCGTCGCGGCGGCCGAGGCGTATCTCTACCAGCCGGAGACGGCGTACCGGATGAGCGGGCGCGCCGGCAGCGGACGGCCGGGGACCGACACCGGGGCGAACCCGCCGGACGGCGCGATCATCGATTACGTGCTGAAGTCGGCGCCGGCCGGCGACGTCGACCTGGCGATTCTCGACGCGCAGGGGCACACCATCCGCACGTTCTCGAGCCGGACCGGCGCGCTGTCGGCGCAGCCGGGCATGCACCGCCTGGTCTGGAACCTGCGCTATCCGTCGCCGCCGGCCCTCAGCGTGGTGGGCGGGCCGGTGTTCGAACAGGGCAGCCCCATCACGCCCGAGGTCGTCCCGGGGCGCTACCAGGTCCGGCTCACGGTGGCGGGGCGGACGTATACCCGTCCGCTCACGCTCGAGCTCGACCCGCGCGTCCAGGCGGCCCCCGCGGATCTGGCGAAGCAGTTCGCGCTGATGATGAAGATCCATCAGGCGATCATCGAGGATCACGTCACGTTCAATCAGATCCAGGACCTGCGGGGCCAGCTGACGGCGCTGCAGCGGCGCCTCACCGGCGATTCGGCGCAGGCGGACGTCGCAGCGGCGGCAAAGCGGCTGGACGACAAGGCCGGGGCTGTCGCGGTGGCGCTGTTCCAGTACAAGGCGCGGGCGCCCAAGCAGTTGATGATGAACTATCCCAGCAAGTTGAACGACTGGCTCACCAACCTGGAAGACGTGGTGGGCAGTGCCGACACGGCGCCGACCGCCCAGTCGTACCAGGTGTTCCAGCAGTACGAGCAGGAGCTGGGGGTGCAGGTAGCCGCCTGGCAGGCCCTCCAGCAGCATGACCTGGCGGCGCTCAACGCGCTCATGCGCCGGCACGGCATCACGCCGCTGTACGTGCCGCCGGCGTCCGGCGCGTCGCGCTGACCATTGGCCCGGTGGAAGGGTGCCGCGGAGGCGGGATCGCCCCCGCGTCCGCGGCGCGCCGGCATTTCGGAGATCCAAGGAGTCGTGATGATGCAGGTGAAACAGGTCTGGCGTTGGATGCTGCGAGGGGTGGTCCTGACGCTCGTGGCCGGATTCGGCCTGGTGGCGGCCGCGCCCGCGCCGACCGCCCCGGCGGTGCCGGCCTCGCTGTACTCAGGCATGAAGTGGCGGCTGATCGGCCCGTACCGGGGCGGTCGCGTGCTGACCGTGACGGGCGTGCCCAGCGAGCCCGACACGTGGTACTTCGGCGCCGTCATCGGCGGCGTCTGGAAGACCACCGACAGTGGCCGCGTGTGGAAGCCGCTGTTTCAGCACCAGCCGGTCGCGTCGATCGGCGCGATTGCCGTGTCGCCCTCGAATCCAAATATCGTGTACGTCGGCACGGGCGAAGTGGCGCCGCGCGAGGACATCTCGTTCGGCGACGGTGTCTACAAGTCGCTCGACGGCGGAAAGACCTGGCACCACATGGGGCTGGACGACAGCCGCCACATCGGGAAGATCCTCGTCGATCCCCGGAACCCGGACATCGTGCTCGTCGCGGCGCTGGGGCACATCTACAGCCCGGAGCCCTACGCGTCGAGCGCCGAACGCGGGGTGTTCCGGTCGACCGACGGCGGCGTCACCTGGCACAAGGTGCTGTTCGAGAACGACCAGACCGGCGCCATCGACCTCAGCTTCGATCCGCAGAACCCCGCCATCGTCTATGCCTCGCTGTGGCAGATGGGACGCACGCCCTGGTCGATGACGAGCGGCGGCCCGGGGAGCGGCCTCTACAAGTCGACCGACGAGGGCAAGACCTGGACGCGCCTGGCGGGCCACGGGCTGCCGGACGGGGTGCTCGGCAAGATCGGCGTGTCGGTCGCCGGCGGCGACGACGGCGACCGGGTCTACGCGCTGATCGAGGCCAAGGACGGCGGCCTGTATCGATCGGACGATGGCGGCGCGCACTGGAAGCTGATCAACGCCGCCCAGGCCTTCCGCCAGCGCGCCTGGTACTTCACGCGGGTGTACGCCGACCCGCGCGACCCGAACACGGTCTACATCGTCAATACCGGGTTCTACCGGTCGACCGACGGCGGCGACACGTTCGCGCGCCTGCGCGTGCCGCACGGCGACAACCACGGCTGCTGGATCGACCCGCTGGACACCAAGCGGATGATCGTCGGCAACGACGGTGGCGCCACGATCACGATCGACGGCGGGAAGACCTGGAGCTCGCTCGATAACCAGCCGACGGCGCAGTTCTATCATGTCGCCACCGACAACCGGTTTCCGTACTACGTCTACGGCGCCCAGCAGGACAACAGCTCGGTGGCGATCGCCAGCCGGAGCGATTACGGCGCGATCACCAGGCGCGACTGGTATCCGGTCGGCGGCGGGGAGAGCGGCTACGTCGTGCCGGATCCGACCGACCCGGACGTGATCTACGCGGGCTCGTACTTCGGCATCCTCACCCGGGAGGACCGGCGGACCGGACAGGTGCGCGACATCTCGCCCTGGCCGGAGGACCCTGACGGCCTGCCGGCGTCGGCGGCGAAGTACCGGTTCACCTGGACGGCGCCGTTCGCCATCTCACCGCAGAATCCGCACGTCATCTATACCGCCTCGCAGGTCCTCTTCCGGTCGACCGACGGCGGTTCGAGCTGGACGGCGATCAGCCCGGATCTCTCCCGCAACGACAAGAGCAAGCAGCAGTCGTCCGGCGGGCCGATCACCAAGGACAATGCCAGCGCCGAGTACTACGACCTGGTCTACAGCATCGCGCCGTCGCCGGTCCGCGCGGGCGAGATCTGGGTCGGGACGGACGATGGCCTCGTGCAGCTGACGCAGGACGAAGGGAAGACCTGGAAGAACGTGACGCCGAAGGGGCTGCCCGAGTGGGCCAAGGTCGCGCAGATCCAGGCCTCGCCGTTCGACGCCGGCACGGCCTACGTGGCGGTCGATGCGCACAAGCTGGGTGACGACCGGCCCTACATCTTCCGGACGCGCGACTTCGGACAGACCTGGACCGCCATTACCGACGGCCTGGCGGCGCCGGCGTACGTCCATGTCGTCCGCACGGATACCGTGCGGAAGGGGCTGCTGTTCGCCGGCACGGAGACAGGCGCCTACGTCTCGTTCGACGATGGCGCCCACTGGCAGTCACTGCAGCTCAACCTGCCGACCACGAGCGTGCGGGACTTCGCCGTCAAGGACAACGACCTGATCGTCGCCACGCACGGGCGCTCGTTCTGGATCCTCGACGACATCACGCCGCTGCGGCAGGCGACGGCCGCCATGGCGCAGGACGCGGCGCACCTGTTCGAGCCGGCGCCGGCGATCCGGATCCGCCGCGGCAACGGATCGGGCGGCGGCCTCGTCGGGGCGGCCCGCAACCCGCCCGACGGCGCGATGCTCGATTACTACCTGGCCTCGCCCGCGAAGGGACCGGTCACGATCGAGATCGACGACGCGGCCGGCAAGCTCGTGCGCCGGCTGTCGAGCGAGAAGCCGGCCCCGCATCCGGAGCCGATGTTCGGATTCCGGCGGCCGCCGGAACGGCTCCCGACGTCGGCCGGCATGCACCGGATCGTCTGGAATCTGCGGTACGACGTGCCGCCGTACATCCAGTCGAAGATCGCGCCGGTCTATGACGAGGGCGATCCGCTCGGGCCGATGGTGCTGCCGGGCGAGTACCGGGTGACGCTGACCGTCGACGGTCACGCCTACACGCAGCCGCTGAAGGTCGTGATGGACCCGCGCGTCCACGTGTCGATGGCCGATCTGCAGAAGCAGTTCGACCTGATGCGCCAGCTCTGGGACGCGCTGGCCCAGGACCACCTCGCGATCAACGGGATCCTCCAGCTGCACGCGCAGCTCACCGCGCTCGAGAGCCGCCTGGCGAGCGAGCCGGATGCCCGCGCCGTCGTGGCGGCGGCGAAGGCGCTCGATGGGAAGATCCTCGCGGTGAGGGACGAGCTCTACCAGCCGAAGGCGGTCGCGGGGGAGGAGATGCTCAACTACCCGATCAAGCTGAACAGCCAGCTGGCCTATCTCGAGAATACCGTCGACAGCGCCGACGCCGCACCGACCGCGCAGTCGGTCGTCGTGTTCGGCCGGCTGCGCACGCGGCTGGATGTCCAGCTCGCCACATGGCGGACGCTGCAGGACAAGGATCTGCCGGCCCTCGACGCGCAGATGCGCAAGGCCGGCATCCATGCACTCTCCGTGCCCCCGTCCGGTCCCGCCACGCTGGCGGCGGCGGGCGCCGGCCCCCGTTAGATCCGCACCGGAACACGCTGGCGGCTCCCCGGAGCCGCCGGCGTGTCGAAGGTTCCGCCGGCTATTCTGCCTTCTCGTCCCCGTGCCGGGGGCGGCGGCGCGCGCCGTCAGGCGGTCGCGAGGGGGGCGCCGTGGCGGTGCGCGCAGATCGCCTTGAACGTGTCGAGGATGGCGGGCTGCGACAGGCCATTGCCGCCGGCATGCAGGAGGATGTCGTTCATCGACACGATGCCGCGGATGTGGCCGTCGTTGTCGATGACCGGCAGCCGGCGGACCGCGTGCGACCGCATCGTCTCCAGCGCGGTCGTCACGTCGTCGTCCGGGGCGCAGCCGTGCGCCGGGCTCGACATGACTTCACGGACGGCGATGTGTCCGGCCGGCCGCTGCCTGGTGGCCACGCCGATGCAGACGTCCCGGTCGGTTACCATGCCCTGGACGTGACCGGAAGGATCGACGACCGGCACCGTGCCGCAATCAGCGTCCCACATCAGTTGAGCGACTCTGGCGAGATCCGTCTCGGTGGTGCACGTCACCACGTCTCGGGTCATGAGGTCTCGGATTTTCATGGCGGCCTCCTTGGACCGGTCCGGGTCCGGCCCGGACTCACCTCGGAATAAGCATCCCGCGTACCAGCCTGCCGGCGGCGGACGCGGGCGAAGGCCCTCGCCGGGCAGCCGCGGCGGCGCGGCCGTTCGGCCCGAAGACGGGCGGTCGGGCACAAATCCGCGGACGGATGGGACCCCGTGCCCGTACCGCTCGTGACCGCCAGACGTGACAGTCCGTTCCACGCGAATGCGTTCGGCCGGAGCGTGGCGCTCGCGGAGAAGAGGCCCGGAGCAGGGCGTCGTGGCCGCGGCCGCGTCGGTCTTACAGGTCGTGGCCCGAATAGGACTGGTTGAAGGATTTG
Organism: Vicinamibacterales bacterium; assembly: GCA_035534615.1. Taxonomy (GTDB): domain Bacteria; phylum Acidobacteriota; class Vicinamibacteria; order Vicinamibacterales; family CAVVIG01; genus JAGWRA01. The sequence goes on along the minus strand of DATLRO010000082.1, from coordinate 61,039 downwards.
TTGCAGAGCGGAAAGTCGGGAACGATGTTGTTCAGCAGGGCGAGCGACAGCGGCCGCCAGTTCAGAAAGGACGGATCGACCACCTTGACGCGAGACAGCCGTCCGGCGCGGTCCACCGACACCCAGTGGAGGATCGCCCCACGCCATCCCTCGACCAGGCTGAAAGCCGGCGCGAAGGGCGGGATCGGCGGCAGCGGCGCCGCGACCGGTCCGGCCGGGAGCCGTTCGACCGCCTGACGAATCAGCCAGCCGGACTCCCGCGCCTCGGCCAGCCGGACCAGCGCCCGCGCCATCACGTCGCCGGCGTGCTCGACCGGGACACGCCACTGCAGATCCGGATACGCGGCAAATGGGTGGTCCCGCCGGACGTCGACGTCAAGCCCCGAGGCGCGCGCGACGAATCCGAGCGCGCCGTGATCCTCGGCGATCCGCGCGCTCAGCCGCCCGGTCCCCTCCAGCCGGTCGGTCAGCAGCGTGTTGGCCAGGCAGATCGCCGCAATCTCGTCGAACGCCTGGATCTGCGCCTGGACCTCCTCGGCCAGCCCGAGGTCGATCGAGAGGTCGCGCGTCAGGCCGCCCGGCGTGAGCAGCCCGCGCAGCAGGCGGCTGCCGGTGAGACGCTTGTGCAGCCGGAACAGGCGTTCGCGGATCACCAGGCAGTGCGCCTGGCCGAGCGCGAAGCCGGTGTCGTTGGCGATCGCGCCGAAGTCGGCCACGTGATTGTAGAGGCGCTCGAGCTCGAGCAGGATCACGCGCACGAAGCGGGCCCGGTCCGGGACGACGGCGCCGGCCGCCGACTCGAGCGCCTGGCAGTACGCGAGCGCATGGCCGACGCTCGTGTCGCCGGAAATCCGCTCGGCCAGTTCGACGCCGGCTGCCGGCTCCCGCCCCTCGAACAGCTTCTCGGTCCCCTTGTGGGTGAAATAGAGGCGCGACTTCATCGTGATGATCGTCTCGCCGACGACGCTGAACCGGAAGTGGCCGGGTTCGATGATGCCGGCGTGCACCGGCCCGACCGGAATTTCGTACACGCCTTCGCCGCCCACTTCAGCGAACGGAAACCCGCGGCCGTCGTCGGTGAACTCGCGGACGCCCGCGTCCTTCCGCAGGGGGAAGTAATCGTCCGGCCAGAACGCGTGACGCACCAGCGGCCGGGGATCCGGATGGCCGGAGGCGGTGATCCCGAACAGGTCGTGGATCTCGCGCTCGAAGCGCGATGCCGGGTACCGGAACGACGCGAGCGAGGCGATGACCGGATGGGCCGGCGGGACGGCGACCGTGGCATGGACGAACCAGTCGTCCTGCCGGCGGCCGAACAGGTAATGGACGTCGAATCGTCCCTCGTCGGCCCGCCGGTCCTCGCCCACCATCGCCATCAGCTCGGCGTCGAACCGGATCCGGAGCCAGGCGGCCAGTGGCAGCACCCGTTCCGGGGCGAGCGACACGTGCAGTTCGCGGCCGCGCACGACCCGCGCCGCGGCCCCGTCGAGCCCGGGCGCGGCCGGCCATTCGAGGACGAGGTGGTGGACGCTGCGGTTCATCGGCCGAAGACCTCCACGCCGCGCGCCAGCAGCCCGCTGAGGGACGACGGCAGACTCAGACCCAGCACGAGCAGGATGGCGACCGGGATCAGCACCGGCAGGAGCATCCACCGGTCCGGCTCGCCGTGGCTCACGCCCTCGGATGGCGGGCCGTACAACATGCCGGCGAGGTGGCCGAGGATCGAGACGAACGCGATGACCACGAGCGTCAGCACGACGCCCGTCGCCCACGGGTGGCCGGTCGCGAACCCGGCGCGGAACAGCGCCAGTTCGGACACGAACAGGCCGAAGGGCGGCAGGCCGAGCAGCGCCACGAGGCCGGCGGCGAAGGCGGCCGCCGTCTGCGGCATGGTCGCCAGCAGGCCGGTGACCCGGGTGAACTCGGTCGTGTGGTACCGGTGCTGCACCCGGCCGGCGAGCACGAATGCCGTCGACTTGGCGACGCTGTGGTTGACGAGGTGGAGCAGCGCGGCGAAGATCCCGAGCGGGCCGAGGGCGAGGCCGAGGCAGGTGAGCCCCGTGTGCTCGATGCTGGAATAGGCCAGCATGCGCTTGAAGCTGCGCTGGAGGACGAGGCTGAAGGTCGCGATGGCCACGGTCAGCAGCCCGATCGTCAGCAGCAGTCCGTTCGCGAATGCTTCCTGGCCCGCCGCGTCGACCACCATCTTCCAGCGTGCAATGGCGTACAGGGCCACGGCGAGCAGCGTGCCCGACATCATGGCCGACAGCGGCGCCGGGGCCTCGGCGTGCGCGTCCGGCAGCCACGTGTGCATCGGCGACAGCCCGGCTTTCGTGCCGTAGCCGATCAGCAGGAACACGAACGCGAGGCGGATGACGTCGGCGTGGAGTCTGGGGGCTGCGGCCAGCAGCACCGTCCAGTTCAGCGCGCCGCCGAGCGGCCCCGCCAGATTCACGAAGTCGAAGTAGGCGAGCACCGTGCCGACGAACGCCAGCGCGATGCCGACCGAGCAGATGACGATGTACTTCCAGGAGGCTTCGACCGACGCCTTCGACATCACCAGCGGGATCAGGAGCGCCGACACGATGGTCGTCGCCTCGATCGCGACCCACATCACGCCCACGTTGTTGACGACCACCGCGCCCAGCATCGTGAAGGTGAAGACGTTCGACAGCGCCGTGAACCGGCGGATCTGCGCGGGCTGGTAGCCGTCTTCACGGCCGGCGCCGGGCCCGAACCAGGCGACCAGGGCGCCGACGAAGGCGATGCAGAGGGCCAGAATCGTCGACAGGGCGTCGGCGCGCAGGAACGCCCCGGCCGGCCAGACGGTCGGCACGCCGGCGAGCGCCCGCTGCCACAGGACGACCGCGGCGCCGGCCGGCACCAGCGCCAGGACGACGTTGACGAGCCGGGCCGGCCGGACCGGCAGGGCCAGCCCGGCGAGCGCGGCGGCCAGGGGCGGCGACAGGAGCCAGAGAAAAATCATCGTGCGCGCCCGGTTCCCCCGGGATCAATCCTTCAGGCGGCTGAGCTGTTCGACGTCGAGGCTCTCGAACGTCTCGTGAATCTGGTACACGAAGATCTGCATGACCAGGAACCCCATGAGGGCGTCCATGAACACGCCGATCTCGACGACCAGCGGCACGCCGTAGGCGGCCAGCACCGCGAGCAGCGCGATGCCGTTCTCCAGCATCAGGAAGCCGATCACCTGCGTGAGCGCGCGCTTCCGGCTCACGATGATCAGCAGGCTGACGAAAATCAGGCCGAGGGCGAGCGGGATGCCGCCCCGGGTCGGCAGCCGGCTGGCCAGCAGCAGCGGTTCGGCGACGATGTAGGCGAAGAGGACGAGCACGCCGGCCGTCAGCACCGAGGTCGTGGCGTTGAGGTACGGCTGGATCTCGGAGCCGAACCGCCGGTCCATCCGTGCGAGCAGCCGCGGAATCACGACGACCTTCAGCCCCAGCAGCAGCGCCGCCACCGCGTAGAGCTCGGCGTCCCCGGAGAAGTACGCGGTGAGGGCGGTCAGGCCGGCCAGGGTCAGCGACTGCCACGTGAACGCCCGCGCGTACGCCCGCACGGTGTGGCGCCACAGCGGGATCAACGCCAGCAGCAGCATGGCGCTCGATCCGAGGGCGGACAGTTGCGCGAACAGTCTCATGGCGTCATCACCCGGTCACCGGCCGAGCAGCGACGCGGTGACCGCCAGCAGCGCGAGCACGAACGATACGCTCAGCAGCTCGGGCACGCGGAACAGGCGCAGCTTGGCCACGCGGGTCTCCAGGAGGGCCAGCGCCAGCGCCAGGACGCCCAGTTTGAGCGCGAGGGCGCCGAGTGCCACGGCCAGCGCCAGCGGCGTCAGCGTGACGGCCAGGCCCCAGGGAACGAACAGATTGGCCAGCAGCGCGAAGAAGACGAACAGCTTGATGTCGGCCGCCCATTCCAGCAGGGCCAGGTACCGGCCCGAATACTCCAGCAGCATCGCCTCGTGGATCATCGTCAGCTCGAGGTGCGTCGACGGATTGTCCACCGGCAGCCGCCCGGTCTCGGCGAGCGTCACGATGAACAGCGCGGCGAACGCGAGCAGGTGACCCGGGCTCACGGCCGTGGCCGGATGCGCGAGCATCCGGGCGGCAATCCGCCCGAGATTGGTCGAATCGGCCGTCAGGGCCAGCGCGAAGATCGCGACGCCAATCACCGGCTCGGCGAGCGCCGCAATCGTCATCTCCCGGCTCGCGCCCATGCCGCCGAACGGCGAGCCGGGATCGAGACCGGCGAGCGCGAGGAAGAACGTGCCGGCCAGCAGCAGGTACACGACGACGATCAGATCGCCGACCGCATAGATCGGCAGTCCCACGGCCAGCAGCGGCACCAGCGCCGCGACCGCCACCGTCGTCGCAAAGACGATGAACGGCGTGGCCCGGAACAGCCAGGAGGCGTGGTGCGCGACGAGCGGCTCCTTCTGCAGCAGCTTGCGCAGCTCGCGGTACGGCTGGCCGATCGGCGGACCGATCCGGCCCTGCAGCCGCGCCTTCAGCCGGCGCACGACGCCGGCCAGCCCGGGCGCGAGCCCGACCGCCAGCAGCGTCTGCACGGCCGCCAGCCACGCGGTCGCCGTCATCCCAGCCACCGTGACGCGAGCAGCGCCACCAGCAGCGCCACGCAGAGGTACAGCAGGTACAGGTGCAGCGACCCGCCCTGCATCGCCCGTACCCGGCCGGCGATCCGGGTCAGGAGCCCGAGCATCGGACGGTAGATCAACCGATCGATCCACGGGCTGACGGCCGCGTGGTATTCGATCGACTGCACGAAGTATTCGGAGGCCGGGTGCACGTGCACCGTGAGATCGTCGGTCGGCCGATACAGCTCGGCGAACACGCGCCGCAGCGGCTCCGCGAACGCCGCCGACGTGTACTGCATCCGCGGCGTCTGCCGGATCCGGCCGCAGCCCCAGGCATCCACCCGCCGGACGGGCGCCCGCGCCCCGGCGAGCCGGAGGCCGATGTGGACGAGCGCGACGATCCCGAGCAGGCCGGCCGCCAGCAGGACGGGCGACATCTGGCCGGTGGTGCCCGCGATGCCCAGGGGCCGCGTGACGAGCGGCGGGGAGGGCGGTCCCGGGGCGGTGAGGCCCATGGCCTCCAGCGCGCCGCTGAGCCGCGGCACCACGACGAACGGCCCCAGCCCGAGCGCGATGCATGCGGCGGCCAGCAGGGCCATGCCGGCGCGCATCGAGAACGGCGCCTCTGACGCCCGTTCGGCGGCCGGCGAGCGCGGAATCGCGAGAAACGTGATGCCGAACGCCTTGACGAAGCAGGCGGCCGTCAGGCCGCTGGCCAGGGCGAGGATGCCGACGGCAATCGGCATGAGCAGCGCCGTCGACGGCTGCGGAATCCGGAACCCCTCGAGCAGGGCCTGGAAGATCAGCCATTCCGACGCGAAGCCGTTCAGCGGCGGCAGCGCCGCGACGGCGGCCGCGCCGATCAGAAACAGCCCGGCGGTCCACGGCATCGTGCCGATGAGGCCGCCGAGCCGCTCCATGTTGCGCGTCCCGGTCGACCGCTGCACGGCGCCGGCGCCCATGAACAGCAGCCCCTTGAACGCGGCGTGATTCAGGGCGTGGTACAGCGCGCCCGCGAAGGCCACCGAGGCGGGCAGCAGGAGCCCGTAACTCAGGAAGATCAGCCCGGCGCCGATCGCCATCCAGATGATGCCGATGTTCTCGATCGAGGAAAACGCGAGCAGCCGCTTCAAGTCGGATTCGAGCAGCGCGTACAGGATGCCGAAGACGGCCGACAGCGCACCGGCGCCGAGCAGCACGCCGCCCCACCACGCCGGGCCGCCGTGCATCAGATCGACGACGATCCGCAGCAGCCCGTAAATCCCCATCTTCAGGACGACGGCCGACATCAGCGCCGACGCCTGGCTCGGGGCCACCGGATGGGCCATCGGCAGCCAGACGTGCAGCGGCACGAGGCCGGCCTTGGTGCCGAACGCGAACACGGCCAGCAGAAAGACCGCGTCCCGGACGCCCGCCGTGAGCGTCGCCTGGCGCACCACCTCGAACGGGATGGTCAGGTCGCCGCCCGACAGCAGGAGCAGCAGGCCGACCAGCGCGGCGAAGCCGGCGTGGCTCATGCCGAGGTACCAGCGGGCCGCCCGCACCGCTTCCGGATCGGCGGCATCGGTGAGCACGAACAGGCACGTGGCCAGCGACATGGCTTCCCAGGCGAACAGGAAGGTGAACGCGTTGTCGGCGAGCACCTGGAGCGTCATCGTGGCCAGCAGCAGATTCAGCAGCGTGCCCATCGCCCGCGGGTCCGGATGGGGCCGTGGACCGCCGGCCCCGCCGCCGGTCGCCGGTTCGACCGGATGACCGGGCGCCGGCGCGGAATACCCGTAGCCATAGACCGCGGCCGCGCTCCCCACCAGGCCGATGATCAGCAGGAAGACGGCGCTGAGGGAGTCGACGCGCAGCAGGACCCCGCTGATCGGGAAGACGAGAGAGGGGAGCGGAAGGGGCGTGCCTCCCGCCAGGACGAGAACGCCCAGGCACAGCACGGCCAGCGACCCGGCCAGCGCGCCGGCGGCACCGAGCGCCCGGCCGGCGCGGCCGCGGCTGACGAGCGCGCCGACCGCCCCGAAGGCGTACGCCAGCATCACCGCACGCGCCAGCCAGAGCGCCGAAGGCATGTCAGCGACTCACTTCGGGGATCCGGCGGTCGAGCGCGGCGAGGATGCCGCGCAGGATGTCGGTCGGTTCGGGAGGGCAGCCGGCGACGAACACATCGACCGGCACGATGTCGCCCACGCCGCCGGCGACGGCGTAGCTCCCGCGGAAGACCCCGCAGGTCCGTGCGCAGTCGCCGACCGCCACGACGAGCTTCGGATCGGGTGTGGCCTCGTACGTCTTCCGGAGCGGCACCTCCATGTTGCGGGTGACCGGCCCGGTGACCAGCAGGAGATCGGCATGGCGCGGCGACGCGACGAAATGCATGCCGAACCGCTCCATGTCGTAGATCGGCCCGGTCAGGCCGCTGATTTCAATCTCGCAGCCGTTGCACGACCCGGCGTCCACTTCGCGGATGGCCAGCGCGCGCCCGAAGAGGCGCTGCGCCCGGCGATCGATCTCGCGCGCGACGTGAAGGGCGTCGTGTTCGCCGGCGCCGAGCGGCTCGGTGACGGTGGAAGGCAGGAGGCGGGTGAAGAGTGCCATCGGAAGGTCGAGGCGCCTCAACGGTCGAGCTGGTTGACCGTCAGAAGGTCTCGACGTACCACAGGTTATCCTACCACGGGACGAACCACCCTCCGCCGCGGCGGTCCGCGTGGCTCAGATCCCCGAGGCCGCGGCCAGGGCGGGCGCCAGCCGCCGCTTCACGATTTCCACGAGCGTGGAAGAACCGCAGCAGGACGTGTCGCTCGAACTCCGTCTCGGGCGGCTTCAGGTTCAGCCGGATACGTCAGGACGAAAATTGAGCGACACGCCCAGCATGACCATCGCGACGATGATGGCGGCGCATGGCCGCTCCTGTGCGCATCATGTCACGTCCGGTTGGCGGCATGCGGCCGGCCGGCGGCGGACGCCCTCGCACGGGCCGGACGCCGTGAGGGCGGCGGGCGGCGTGCAGACGGGGCGTGCTACTTTAAAGCGAGGTCCCGTCCGCGCCGCCGGATGTCCGACGCCCGGCGGCCCTGCTTGCCACCCGCGCCCGAGCGCTGCACCGACCATGACGACGCACGCGATTCTGCTGACCGTATCCGACCGTCCCGGCATGCTGTTCGCCATCACCCGGGTCCTGGCCGAGCACGAGGCCAACATCAGCTATGTGGATCTGATCCCGCATCCGGATCGGGATGCGGAGGTCTTCCTGGAGATCGCCGTCGGCGGGGCCGCGGAGCCGGTGCTGGACGACCTCGGCAGGGTGCCGGGGGTGAAGGACGTGCGGGCGACGCCGTCGATGTCGAAGATCTACGGCAAGCGGATCATCGTCATGGGGGGCGGAGCCCAGGTCGGGCAGGTCGCGATGGGGGCGATCACGGAAGCCGATCGGCACAACATCCGCGGCGAACGGATCTCGATCGACACGATTCCGCTCGTCGGCGAGCAGGAGCTGGCCGCGGCCGTGCGCGCCGTGGTCCGGCTGCCGCGCGTGCGGCTCCTGGTGCTGGCCGGGTCGCTGATGGGCGGCGAGATTACGCGGGCGGTCGAAGAGGTGCGGGCGAAGGGGATGCTCGTCATCTCCCTGAACATGGCCGGCAGCGTGCCCGAGGCGGCCGACCTGGTCGTCTCCGACCCGGTGCAGGCGGGGGTCATGGCCGTGATGGCGATCGCCGACACGGCCAAGTTCGACATCGTGCGGCAGCAGAAGCGGCGGTATTAGCGGTGCCCTCCCTGAGGCGGATCTGTTTGACGGTCGGTCGCGGCGCGAGGTAGGGTGAGGGCACCTTGGCCGGCCATTCTCGAATTGTCGCATCCGCGATATCGGTATGGCGGGACCAGTCTGGAGGAGAGGCATGGAGCGGACGATTTCCGATCTGATTCAGGGCTACGAAAAGGGGACCCTTTCGCGACGGCAGCTCGTGCGCGGGCTCGCGATGCTGGCGGGCGGCGCGATTGCGGGCGTGGGCGCGGCCTCGGCCGACGCGGCGCAGCCTCCCGCGGGGCGCGGCATGGGCATGAAACGGATTCCCGAGCCGCCCGCGGCGGAGATCCTCGCGGCCGCGAAGCGCCTCGGCCCGTCCGACATTCATGCCACGACGGTGAACCACATCGCCATCACCGTCAAGAACCTGGACGAGTCCAAGATGTGGTACCAGAACCTGTTCAACCTGCAGGACTGGCACAGCGATCCGCACGGGGCCTTCCTCGGCTTCGGTGAGAGCATGCTGGTGATCCGGCCGCCGTTCCGGCCGAACCAGCCGACCGGGGTGATCACCCACTTCATGATGGGGGTCGACAACTTCAACGCCGACGCGATGGAAGCCGAGCTGAAGAAGTACGGCTTGAACCCGCGGAAGGATTCGGACAGCTTCCACGTGAAGGATCCGAACGGCGTGGACGTCCAGATCGGGGCCAAGGATCTCGGCCATCCCGGCCACATGCCCAAGTAATGATGTCCGCCCGGTCCGCCCGGCCTTGCCGGTCGAGAGCGCCGGCCGGACGGCGATGAACCTTTGGACGCTCGACACGGGCCTGTCGCGGGCAGGCCCGTGTGTTTTGCCGCCGCCCGCGGACGGCCCCCTCCCGCTTGACAGTTCCCTCCAGACCGGTAATATCCGGCGGTTGGTCATTCTGCATGTTCCGTCGACCCAGGAGAGCATCCGTCATGAAGCAACTCAGCAATGGTCTTCTCGCGCTGGCCTGCCTGGCGCTGGTGGCGGCGCCGGCCGCCGCGCAGGCCCCGTCGGCTGCGAGTGTGTCCGTGCCGAAACCGGGCTACCCCCGTCTCACGAAGCTCGCGCCGAACGTATACGGCTATGAAGAAATGCAGTCGATCGATCGCGGCCTTTTCAGTACCGGTGTGATGTTCGTCGTGACGAAGGACGGCGTGCTGGTGACTGACGGCATGGGGAATCCGGCCGCGACGAAGGAGATCGTGGACGAGATCGCGAAGATCACGCCCAAGCCCATCAAGTGGGTCGTCATCGGCTCGAACCATGGCGACCACACCGGGGGCGACGATGCCTATCCCGCCGGTGTGACCTTCTACATCAGCCCGATCTCGAAGGCGATACTGGAGAAGGAGGAGGCCTCGCCCCGCTTCAAGCCCGGCTCGTGGAAGCTGCCGGCCGATGCCGTCCTCGTGCCGCACGAGAAGGTGCTGGATCTTGGTGGGGAGAAGGTCGAGATCATGTTCGTGGGGCCGGGGCATACCGGCGGCGACCTCGAGATATACCTGCCGAAAGAGCGGATCATGGCAACGAGCGAGGTGTACCTGAATCACGTCTTCCCGGCCATGCGCTCGGCGGTGCCGACCGAGTGGCTGGCCACGGCGAGGAAGCTGCTGGCGATGAAGCAGGTGCGGACCTACGTGCCGGCGCACGGCCGGATCATCGCCGGTCCGCAGTCGCGCCGGGACTTCGAGCAGTTCGTGACCTCCATGGCCTATGTCATCAAGGACGTGACCGCCCTGCACAAGAAGGGGCTCACCCTGGACCAGGCGCTGAAGCAGGTCAAGTGGGGGCCGTACGCGTCGTGGCCGATGTCGGGACCGCTGGGCAACGTCGCGGTCAAGCGCGTCTACATGGAGTTGAACGGGCAGTTCACGAAGTAGGTCGTTCCTCGACGCGAGGCGGAGCAGGGGCGCGGGGCGCAAGCCTCGCGCCCCTTTTTGCTGGAGCGGCGCCCACCCGTCCGCGGCCCGAGCGGCCCGGTCACGGCAGGACGCGCGGCGTGTCGCCGGGGCCGCGCACCGCCTGCCGCGCGGCCCGGAAGCCGTCGAGCGCGAGCGCCGTGTCGAAGCTGACCGCCACCAGCCGCACGCCGAGATCCAGCCACCGCCGGGCCAGCGCTGGCGTCGGCGCGAAGATGCCGGTGGCGACGTGTCGCGCCTGCGCGGCCGCCACGATGGCGGTCACGCGCGCGACCACCTCCGGATGCTCCACGTCGCCCGGCCGGCCGAGCGCCTGCGACAGATCGAACGGGCCGATGAAGATGCCGTCGAGCCCCGGCACCGCCAGGATCTCCGGCAGCGCCGCGATGCCCGCGGCCCCTTCCACCATCACCAGCACCGCCGTCTCGCGGTTGGCCTGCGGGTACCACTCCACCCCGGCGGCGTAGCCGGCGGCGCGCACGTACGGGTTGACGCCGCGCCGGCCGTCCGGTGCGAACCGCGCGGCCGACACCGCCGCGGCCGCGGCCGCCGCCGACTCGATCTGCGGCACGATGACCCCGGCCGCGCCGACGTCGAGCGCCGCCCCGATGAGCGAGGGTTCGTTGGCCCGCACGCGGACGATCGGCGGCAGGTTCGCGGCGCGCGCGGCCGGAATCAGGACGTTCAGGCTCTCGGGACCGAGCGGCCCGTGCTCGGCATCGAGCACCACCGCGTCGAAGCCGGCGCGGGCCAGCAGCTCGACGATCATCGGTGAGGCGATCATCGAGAAGGTCGTGACGAGCGGGGATCCGGTGCGCAGCCGTTCGGGAAGCGTCATCAGGGCGGTCCGTGGTGCGCGACGGGCGAATCGGCCCGCCGCTGATCGTGCCCGATCATACGACGGACGATGCTGCCGCCTCCACCTCGGGCCAATCGAGTCCGAAGTGCCGCCGGCGGCGCTGCAGCCAGGCGGCTCCGTGGCCGCGCGGCATGACATCTGCACGACAGGGCCGAAGAGCGGCCGGCGCTGGGACCCCGAGGGATCCCCGGCTCTCGAGGGGCCGGCCGCTCGTCGTTTGCTGTCCAACCGCACCATTCTCCTGACGTTGGCCGCACGGCGCAGACAGGAGCGCTCCGGAAGCGCGCGAAGCGGCGTGGCGTCAGGGGCGAGCCGACACCTGGTATCGCGCCGTTTCCAGGAGGAAGAAATTGCCGGCCACAGACGTTCTGACCCGCCGCGACGTGACTTCGGGCGACGGTACCGCCCTCCAGCGGAGGAAGGCCCCGGCACATCCATTGCGAGAGGCGACACGTGCCGTGCTCGCAGCGTTCGCGAACACGGCACGGTGGGAGGGCGGTATGTGGCGACATGCAATCTGCCTTGGCCTGGTGATCGTGCTGGCGGGCTGCCGGCGCGCGGCCACGTCAGGCTCCGCCGCGGTGCGGCCGGGCGATCAGGTGGCGCTGACGATCCGGAACGGCGACTTCCTTCACGGCCAGGTGACCAGGGTGACGCCGACCATGATGGTGATTGACGACGCGTCCCGCCGGCGCCTGAGGGTGCATTGGGCCGACGTGACCGCGCTGAAGGTGATCGACGCGGGCCGGGAGGTGCCGGCGGTCGATGGCGGAGCGGCGGCGGTGGCGCAGCTCACGGTCCCGGCCGGCACGGTACTGTGGCTGACCCTGATTGCGCCGGTCGATCCGGCCGGTCTGCGGGCGGGTGACGTGGTGGAGGCGATGCTGAACCGCTCGATCGACGCGGGCGACCTCGACGTCATCTCGGCCGGCAGTCTCGTCGTCGGGACGGTGCTGTCGCCCGCCGCCCGTTCCAGCGGACGCAGGGAGCCGGCGGTCGTCGAATATCGGTTCGATCGGGTGCTGATCGGCAGCCGCGTGTACGCGGTCAGGACCATGCCCGCGAGCTGGCGCCCCTGGCGCGATGCGTCGCGACTCCGGATCGGCCAGCCGGTCGGGGGTGATTTCAGCGCCGGCGATCACCCGGGATTCGTCGGCAGCGTCGTCGAGACCTCGCTCACGGCGCCGCTGAGCGTTCAGGTGAGCCGGTGAGGAACGGGGGCGCGGAGCAGGCGAGGCGGTCCGCTCGGCCACCGGGAGCGCCCGCGACCCGGCTCACTCCCGCGGGGGAACGTCCGGCCACGCCGCGACGGTCAGCCGGCCGTCGGGCTCGCGCACCAGGGTGGGGGCGTACAGTCCAACCAGCGTGCGGCGCCACCAGTCGCCGTCCTTCCGCTTTTCGGCCATCGTGGTGAACCGGTATCGCCAGAGCACGACGCGCACGGCACGCGGCGGCGCGCTCGGAAACGGATTGCCGGCGAACAGGGCAAGCACGTCCGGATCGCTGGTCAGCAGCCGCTCCTCCGTCTGGACGACGAACGGCGAATCACGCCATGAGGCGAGCGAGGCAAACCACAGGTTCCAGTCGAAACGCGGCTGGTACGGCGCGTAGATCCCCGGCGCGACATCGAGCGCCTGCGGCTTGTAGCGGAACGGATACGCAATCCAGGTCTGCCCGTCGTTCGATCCCTGGAACTCGATTTCGTACCGCCCCCGCGTCATCCGGCCGAACAGCCCGTACTGATTGGCGATCCGGAACGGCGCGAGCACGTCGACCGGCGCGGCCGGCAGCGGCAGCCCGGGCCACAGCATCCAGGCCATCTGCGCCGATGTCGCGTAGAAGATCCAGAGGAGCAGAAGGCCAGTCAGCGACAGCCGCAGCCTTCTCAGAACCGCTGCGCCGCGCGGCAGGCCGGCGTCCGCGGCGTCGGGCGCACCCGGTGGTCCCGTGTCGCCCTCTGCCGTCGTCGCCACCCCGCTGCGAGGAGCGGCGGCGCAGTAGACGAGGAAGTACGGCTTCCACGTACGCGGCAGGAACCGCACCAGGAATTCATCGTCGAGGAGCAGCACGCCGAGCACGAGCACCAGGTAGTTGAGGAACGCGTAGTTGGCCGTCAGAATGACGCCCGCCTGCCAGCCCGTGACGATGAAGAAGCAGGCGAGGCGGAAGCGGCGGGGTGCGAAGAGGAGCAGCACCACCACCAGCTCGAGCACGAGCGTCGCCAGCGTCGTCGCGGCCTGGAACCAGTGCGGCAGATGCTGGGCGTACCAGCCGATCCAGGTCGGCAGCGGACCATTCTGGTAGTACCGATCCATGGCCGTCAGGCGACGCCATTCCCGGTCGCCGGTGATCTTGGCGATGCCCGACTCGAAGTAGATCCGGAACCATTCCCACTGGAGCAGGAACAGCGTGGCGCGCGACGGCGGGTGCGCTTCGCCCCAGCCGGGCCGGAATCCTGGCGGGGCGAAGAAGAACGCGAGGAAGCCGGCCGCCAGCAGCATTCCGTCCGACTGATAGGCGGAGAAGTCCTGCGCGGCGGCGACGAACGACAGGAAGCAGGCGAAGCAGATCGCCAGCATGCCGCGCGGCCACAGATTGGCCACGAGCAGCAGCGACGCGATGGCGCCGAGCCCGCAGATCGCCATCAGCATCGCGTTGCCGCTCGAGAGCCAGAGCAGGGTCGGGGCGAACCAGAGGCGGGCGTCGCCGAGCGAGCGGGCGACCGCCGGCAGGTAGGCCCGCGCCGGCAGGATGCCGTCCGCGCCGATCAGCCCGCGCACCTGAAAGAGAAGCGCGAAGAAGGCGGAGCAGTAGATCAGGCCGAGCGCGCGCAGGAACAGCCAGCGGGGCAGCAGGCGGCTCGAGGCGCCGTCTCTGGAATCGAACAGCCAGCGGAACGCGGCCGCGACAGGCATCGGCGACCGCCATTATAGGGAAGCCGGGGACGCGCGGTGCGGGCCGCGGACGGCCTTGCCGGGCTAGTGCGGGTCTGCCGGCCGGTCGGAGGGCGGGGGCGGCTGGCCGAGGTGGACGGCGCACGAGCCGTCGGCGCACAGATCGTGGTTCCAGCGGTAGCGGTTGCGCGCGACCCAGGCGTAGGCCTGGCGGGCGGCGAAGTGAATGCCGGGCACCAGCAGGAGCCAGGCGATCAGCCTCCAGCCCGGCAGGGTGAGGCCGATGCGCGCCCAGGCATCGGCGCCCGAATAGACGCGGCCGTGGGGATCGACCGCCTGCATCCACCGGAGCGCCTCCTGGCGATCCACCTGCGGAAAGCGGGCGGCGACGTCCGGCCGGTGCAGGTCGAGCAGCTCGACGCGACCGCCGCGGTCGAGCTGCCGCAGCCGCATCGCGCTCGCGCGGCACAGGCTGCAGGCGCCGTCGTAGAGGACGGTCAGTTCGGGCATGGCCGCTCCGGGCCCTCTCTTCGCCCGGCCCGCGACGCCCATTGCAGGACGGGCGGCGGCTCAGACGAGCGAGGCGGAGAACTCTTCGTAGCTTCCCTTGAAGTCGTGGATCCCCTCCTGCCGGAAGTGCCAGACGCGGGTGCCGACTTCCTCCATCACGTCCTGATCGTGGGTGACCAGCAGCACCGTGCCCTCGAACTTCTGCAGCGCGACGTTCAGGGCGTTGATCGATTCCAGGTCGAGGTGGTTCGTCGGCTCGTCCAGCACGAGGATGTTCGGCTTCTGCAGCATGATCCGGCAGAACAGCAGCCGGGCGGTTTCGCCGCCCGACAGCCCGTCGGTCGGCTTGTAGCCGTCTTCGCCGCTGAACAGCATCTGGCCGAGCAGGCCGTGGATGTCCTGCCGCGACGCGCCCGGATCGAACCGGTGCAGCCATTCGACGACCGTCAGGCCCTTGTCGATGACGCCGGTGTGGTCCTGCGGGAAGTAGCCGATGGACGCTTCGTGGCCCCAGCGGACCGTTCCGCCGTCGATGTCGGCCGGCGAGGCCGGCAGGTTCGGGGCGTCGGCGAGGAGCGCTTTCAGCAGCGTCGTCTTGCCGAGACCGTTGCGGCCGACGAGCACGATCTTGTCGCCCCGGTGGACCTGCGCGGCGAACCCGGAGATGACCGGCGTGCCGTTGTAGCCCTTGACGATCCCCTCGAATTCGAGCGGCGTGCGGCCCGACGGGCGGTTCATCGTGAACTTGATGTAGGGGCGCTGAATGTTCGATCGGGCCAGCTCCGTCGTCTGCAGGCGTTCGACTTCCTTGCGGCGCGAGGTCACCTGGCTGGCGCGGGTGCCGGCGGCGAAGCGGGCGATGAAGTCGTTGAGCTGGGCAATCTTCTTCTCCCGCTGCGCGTTCTCCGCTTCGATGCGCGAGCGGGTCTGCGTCTTGGCGACCACCATGTCGTCGTAGCCGCCCGAGTAGGTGATGATCGTCTCGTAGTCGATGTCGGCCGTGTGCGTGCAGACGGCGTTCAGGAAGTGGCGGTCGTGCGAGATGACGATGAGGGTGCCGTCGTAGTGAACGAGGAAATCCTTCAGCCAGTGGATTGAGTCGAGGTCGAGGTGGTTGGTCGGCTCGTCCAGCAGCAGCGCCTGTGGATGGCCGAACAGCGCCTGGGCCAGCAGGACGCGGACCTTCTGGCCGCCCTGCAGCTCGGCCATCGTCCGCCCGTGCAGGTCGTCCGGAATGTCGAGCCCCTGGAGCAGGATGGCGGCGTCGCTCTCGGCGGTGTAGCCGTCCTCCTCGCCGACGATGCCCTCGAGCTCGCCGAGGCGCATCCCGTCTTCCTCGGTCATCGCGTCCCTGGCGTAGAGCCGCTCGCGCTCCTCGAGGGCGCTCCACAGCCGTGCGTTGCCCATGACGACGGTGTCGACGACGCGGAAGCGGTCGAAGGCGAACTGGTCCTGGCGCAGGACGCCGACCTTCTGCGGCCGGACGACCGTGCCGCGCTGCGGCGTCAGCTCGCCGGTCAGCAGCTTCATGAAGGTCGACTTCCCGGCGCCGTTCGGCCCGGTGAGGCCGTACCGCCGGCCGGTGTTGAAGGTGGTGGTGACGTCCTCGAAGAGAATCTTCGAGCCGTACCGCATCGAGATGTTGTTGACCGAGATCATCTGAAGAACCTGCGCTCCCCGCTGGCGCCCGTACGCCGGACCGAAACATGACAGGATGAACTCTCTATTCTACCATGGGCCCGTGCCGCCCGGCCCGGCCGCCCGGCCCTGCCGGGTCATCTGCCGGCCGGGCGCGGCCCGGGCCCCCGGGCGTTGGACAGGTTCCCGCTTCCGCGGTACCTTGTTCGGGATGCCGCTCGTCGCGCTCGACCATGTCTCCGTCGCCTTTGGACACCTGCCGCTGCTGGACGAGGTCAGCCTCCAGATCGAGCCGGGCGAGCGCGTCTGCGTGCTCGGGCGGAACGGCGCCGGCAAGTCCACGCTCCTCCAGATCGTCAGCGGCGAGCTGCCGCCCGACACCGGCACGCTCTGGCGACAGCCGGGCACGCGTGTCGCCCGCCTCGTCCAGGACGTGCCATTGTCGGCCGACCGCCCGGTGTTCGACATCGTGGCGGACGGGCTCGGCGACCTCAGCGACCTGGTCCGCGCCTACCACCACACGGCGAGCGAGCTGGCCGCGGAGGCGACGCCGGCGCTGATGGAACGGCTGGGCCGCCTCCAGCACGAGCTCGACGAGAAGGACGGCTGGCGCCTCGAGCAGCGCGTCGAACTGATCCTGGACCGTCTCGGCCTGCAGGCCGACGCGGTGGTCGACACGCTCTCGGGCGGCTGGCGCCGCCGCGTGCTGCTCGCCCGCGCGCTGGTCGCCCAGCCGGACCTGCTGCTGCTGGACGAGCCGACGAACCACCTGGACATCGACGCCATTCTCTGGCTCGAACGCTTCCTCGGTGAATATCCGGGCGCCGTGGTCTTCGTCACCCACGACCGCGCCTTCCTCCAGCGCCTCGCGACGCGCATCGTGGAGCTCGATCGCGGCCGCCTGACGTCGTGGCCGGGCGATTACGAGACGTTCCTGCGCAAGAAGGAAGAGTGGCTGGCGAGCGAAGCGGTGCACCAGGCGAAGTTCGACAAGCGGCTGGCCGGGGAAGAGGCGTGGCTCCGCCAGGGGATCAAGGCCAGGCGGACGCGCAACGAGGGGCGCGTCCGCGCGCTGATGGCGATGCGCGCCGAACGGGCCGCGCGCCGGGAGCAGATCGGAACGGTCCGTCTCCAGGTCGAACAGGCGGAGCGGTCGGGGCAGATGGTCTTCGAAGCGGAGCACGTCAGCAAGGCGTTCGATGGCACCCCCGTGATCCGCGACTTCTCGACCCGCGTCGTGCGCGGCGACCGGATCGGCCTCATCGGCCCGAACGGCGCCGGCAAGACGACCCTGCTGAGGCTGCTGCTGGGAGAGATCGCGCCGGACACCGGGGTCGTGCGGCAGGGGGCGAACGTGCTGGTCGCCTACTACGACCAGCAGCGCGAACAGCTCGACCCGGAACGGACGGTGTTCGACACGGTCGGGGACGGCAACGAGACGGTGACGGTCAACGGCCAGCCGCGCCACGTGCACGGCTACCTGCGCGATTTCCTGTTCCCGCCGGAACGGGCGCGGTCGCCCGTGAAGGCGCTGTCGGGCGGCGAGCGCAACCGGCTGCTGCTCGCGCGGCTGTTCACGCGGCCGGCGAACGTGCTGGTGCTGGACGAGCCGACCAACGATCTCGATCTCGAAACGCTCGAGCTGCTCGAGGCACAGCTGGCCGAATGGACCGGCACGCTGCTGCTGGTCAGCCACGACCGCGTCTTCCTCGACAACGTCGTCACCAGCGTCCTGGCGTTCGAAGGCGACGGTCGCGTGCAGGAGTCGGTCGGCGGCTACGACGACTGGGTGCGCCAGAAGGCGGCCGACGCGGCCGCGGGCGGCGGCGTGGAGCCCCCCCGCCCGGTGCGTCGCCGGGGCGGGGACGGGGGAAGCGCCGCCGTGGCGTCGCCCGCCGACACCCTCACCCGGAAGAAGCTCTCCTACAACGAACAGCGTGAGCTGGCCCGGCTTCCCGCGCGCCTGGAGGTGCTCGAAGCGGAACAGCAGCAGCTGAACGAGAGGGTCGCCCGTGCCGACTTCTACACGGAGCCGCCGGAGGCGATCAACCGGACCCTCGAGCGACTGGCCGCGCTCGATCGGGAAGTGGTCGACCTGTATGCGCGCTGGGACGAGCTCGATTCGCGGGCGACCTGAGCGGGGGCGTCCTCAATCCCCGACGACGACGAAGTCGAGCATCAGCCAGGTCTGGGAAGGTCGCTTCCGGCGATCGGGCCCGCGGCGATCGGCCGCGGCCTTCGTGACCCCGGCGCGCTGCGGTCGGGTCCGCCGCTCGGCGGCCCGCCGGTCCCAGAGAACTTCCACGCCGGCGTCGTCGGCGAACGCCTCCTGCAACTGCTGAAAGGTGTCGGCACAGTCGCGTCTGACGATGATGCGTGGCATGATGCGCCCCCCTCTGCCCGGCTCGGCGTCGCCGAGGACGGACAGATCCGACCGCGCCCACGAACGAGGCAGGCGCACTGGCACGAGAGGGGCCTGCACGATGGAGACCAGAACGTTGAAATCGAAGGCTGGAGGGGAGGCCCTTGTTGCCGTGGGAGTTGCCGGCGCGGCTGGGAAGCCGCAGGCTGGCTGGAGCTTTGCACATGTGCTCTTTGGATCGCACACCTGCTCCGGAAGCGCACGCCGGCGCACACGTCCTGCGGACGGGATCGAGCCGGAGGCCGGCTCCGGTCAGATAATCGACAGCCGGCCGGCCTGGTTCAATCGGGCGCGGTCCGCTTCGCGCCCGTGCCGTCGTCTCCCGGCCCCGGGCAGACCCATCCTGTCCTCACGGTCTTCACGCGCCGCGATCGCCACCCTGCCGAAACGGATCCGCCGGCCGCTGTCGACGCTGGCGGCCGCCTGCGTGGCGCTCGCGCTCGGCCAGGCCGTGCTTCACGCGGCGTTTCCGCCGCGGCAGGGCCACGTCAACGATTTTGCCGGCGTGCTCGACAGCGACGCCCAGCTCACACTGCAGACACGGCTGCGCGAGGCCGAGCGCCAGACGAGGGCGGACATCGTGCTGGTGACGGTGAAGTCACTCGACGGTCTGACGGCCGGCGCGTATGCGAACGAGCTGTTCCGGGCGTGGGGCATCGGCCGCGGACAGGACCGCGGCATCCTCGTGCTGGTCGCGCCGGCCACGCAGCGGATCCACATCACCGTCAGCCGCGGCCTCGAGCCGATCCTGCCGGACGTGCTGGTTGATCAGGTCATCCGCACCGCCTTCGTGCCGTCGTTCAAGAAGGGGGACTACCGTGACGGCCTGCTGCAGGGCATACAGCGCGTGGTCGACCTCGTGCGGCGCCATCACGTGCTGACGCCGGCCGAGCGCCAGCGCCTGGCGGAGACGGCCGGCGGCACGCCGCCCGCCTGGATGCTCCCGCTGTTCGGACTGCTCATGGCGGCCGGGGCGTTTGCCGTCGGCATCGGCAGCCGGACGAAGACGGTCGCGCCGGTGCTCTGGGGCAGCATCTTCGGCGGGACACCGCTGGGGCTCGGACTGGTGCTGTTCTCTCCCTCCGCGCTCGTGGTCCTGCTGCCGCCGGGGATCGCGATGTTCGCCTGGGGCTTCGTGCTCGGCGGCAGACCGAAGTGGCACGGCCTGCTCCGCGGGTCCGTCGGCGACGGCGCCCTGCAGGGCGGATGGGTCATGGGCGGGACGGGGCGCGCGGCCGGCGCCACGGATCGGCCGTCCGGCGGCGCCGCGTCCGGCGCGGTGCCGGGCAAGGGCCGCGCGACGCGACGCCGGTAGCGCGCCCGGTTGGCCGCCGCCCGCGCACTCGACGGGCGCCCGCCGGCGATCGACAATGGGGGTGGCGGCCGGATAGACAGCGTCCGTGTCCGCGTCCGCGCCAGCGAGGGCAGATGATGGCCGGTCCGCGTCCGGAATCCGCGCAGGCCGCCGACCCGTTTGCGGTCGACATCGCACGCCACGTGTGGCGGACGCGATACCGGCATCGCGACGGGGCCGCCTTCCACGACGACACCATTCAGGACACCTGGCGGCGCATCGCCCGCGCGCTCGCGGCCGTCGAGCCGGCCGGGCAGGTGGACTGGGCCGATCGCTTCTACTCGATCCTCCTGGACTTCCACTTCCTGCCGGGCGGCCGCATCCAGGCCGGTGCCGGCACCGGCCGGCAGGTCACGCTCTTCAACTGCTTCGTCATGGGCCGCATCGACGACTCCATGGCGGGCATCTTCCAGGCGCTCCACGAAGGCGCGACGACGATGCAGCAGGGCGGCGGGGTGGGGTACGACTTCTCCACGCTCCGCCCGCGTGGTGCGCAGGCGCGCGGCGTGGGCGCCATCGCGTCCGGCCCCGTGTCGTTCATGGGCGTCTGGGACGCCATGTGTCAGACCATCCTGTCGACCGGCGCCCGCCGCGGCGCGATGATGGGGACGCTGCGCTGCGATCATCCGGACATCGAGGAGTTCGTCACCGCCAAGCAGTCGCCCGGCGCGCTCCACAACTTCAATCTGTCGGTGCAGGTCACCGATGCCTTCATGGCGGCGGTGCGAGCCGACGCGGATTGGCCGCTCGTGTTTCCCGCCGCCGCCGGCGAGCCGGCATCCGGGACGATCACGCGCGAGTGGCCGGGGCACGACGGGCCGGTGGCCTGCCGCGTGTACGGCCGGCCGAAGGCGCGCGCGCTGTGGGATCGGCTGCTGCGGGCGACCTACGAGTGGGCGGAGCCGGGAGTCCTGTTCATCGATCAGGTGAACCGGCTCAACAACCTGTGGTACTCCGAACGGATTACGGCGACCAACCCGTGCGGCGAGATTCCGCTGCCGCCCTACGGTGCCTGCGATCTCGGGTCGATCAACCTGACGCAGTTCGTCCGCCGGCCGTTCACGCCGGAGGCGGCGCTGGACGAGCCGGCGCTGGCCGCGACCACCCGGCTGGCGACGCGCCTGCTGGACAACGTCATCGACGCCTCGCAGTTTCCGTTGCCGGCGCAGGCGGCGCAGGCGCAGCGCGCCAGACGGATCGGCCTCGGGCTCACCGGCCTGGCGGACGCCCTGATGATGCTCGGGCTCGCGTACGAATCGCCGCAGGCGCGGGAGGTCGCGGCCGGGATGATGCGGACGGTCTGCCACGAGGCGTACCGGGCCTCGATCGCGCTGGCCCGCGAGAAGGGCGCCTGTCCGGCGTTCGACCGGGATCGCTACCTCGAGGGCCGGTTCATCCGGACGCTGCCGGCCGACGTCCGCGACGGGATCGCGCGCCACGGCATCCGCAACAGCCATGTGACCGCGATTGCGCCGACCGGGACGATCAGCCTGCTGGCGAACAACGTGTCGAGCGGGCTGGAGCCGGTCTTCGCGGACGCGTACCGGCGGGCGGTCCTGGACGAGGACGGGATTTCGCGGGAGTTCGAGCTGGTCGACTCCGCGGTCCGGCTGTGGCGGCAGCAGGCCGGCCGCGCCGAGGGGACCCCTCCGGCGTTCCGCGCCGCGGGCGATCTCGACGCGGGCGCGCACCTGGCGATGCAGGCGGCGCTGCAGCCGTTCGTCGACAACTCGATCTCGAAGACGATCACCGTTGCGGCTGATTATCCGTTCGAACAGTTCCGCCGGATCTACGACGCGGCGTACGATCTCGGGCTGAAGGGATGTACGACGTTCCGGCCGGACTCCGCGCGGGGCGCCGTGGTGACGGCGATGAACCCGGGCGCGAACGCGCCGCACTGCTGCGCCATCGAACGTGAAGCTGACTGACGGCCGCCGGCGCCGATCAGGGGAGCGGCCGGCGCGGAGTCTAGCCGGCCGGTTGCGCGAGTCGCCGAAGGATCGCGTCGGCGTGCGCGAAGAGCGCCGGCGTTCCTCCGGTGTGGAGGAACACGATCGTCTCGCCGGGGGAAATCAGGCCGCGGCGGACCTGATCGATCAGGCCGGCCATCGCTTTCCCGGTGTAGGTGGGATCGAGCAGGATGGCTTCCGTCCGTGCGAGCAGCGTGATCGCGTCGAGCCCCTCCGGCGTCGGAATGCCGTAGCCGTCGCCGTAATACTCCTGTGCGGTCGACACCTCGGCCGTCGTGACCTGCACCGTCTCGCCGAGGAGCCGCGCCGCCTCGGTCGCCACGCGGGCCGCCCGCACGACCTTTTCCGGCTCGCCGCCGCTGACGGCGATGCCGTGCAGCCGGTACGGCGCGCCGAACAGCCTGGCGCCCAGCGTCAGCCCCGCCTGCGTGCCGCGCGATCCGCTCGCGAAGTACAGCC
The DNA here is from genome assembly GCA_035534615.1 of Vicinamibacterales bacterium. Lineage (GTDB taxonomy): Bacteria > Acidobacteriota > Vicinamibacteria > Vicinamibacterales > CAVVIG01 > JAGWRA01. The sequence continues at coordinate 38,623 of DATLRO010000082.1, read as the reverse complement.
GGCTGGGGGCGATGCCGAGCTCGCGGCATTGTGTCAGCAGCTCGCGCGTGCCGTCGGCGTAGCCGAGCGCCCCGATCGGACTGGATCCGCCGATCGGAATCACGTACGGCGTGCGCCCGCCGGCGCGCAGGCGCTGCACGACCTCCTCGACCTTCGCCGCATCGTTGCCGACCGCGAGCGCCGGATCGTCGCTCGTCGGCACGAACTCGACGGCGGCGCCGAGGATGTAATCGAGCAGCAGGTTGCCGGTCGGGTGGGGCGCCGGGGCCTCCGTACTGAGAACGAGCGTGCAGTCCAGGCCGGCCGCGCGCGCCGCGGCGGCGGTCATTCGCGCGTGGTTCGACTGCACCGCGCCGGTCGTGATGAGCGTCGTCGACCCGGCGGCCAGGGCGTCGGCGACCAGGAACTCCAGCTTGCGCGCCTTGTTGCCCCCGAACGCGAGGCCGGTCAGATCGTCGCGCTTGATGAAAATGCGCGGGCACGCGCCCGGCCCGCCGAGCGCGGCGCGCAGCGCGCGCGCCTCCTGGAGCGGCGTCGGCAGGGTGGCGAGCGGAAAGCGGCGGGGGAAAATCATGGGGCGTCTCTCGGGCGCTACTGTAACCCACGAGCGGCGGGCGGCGAAAGCCGGGCTGAAGCCCGGCGCGACGAAGCAGGGCGGCGAAAGCCGGACTGAAGCCCGGCGCGACGAAGCAGGATGTTGTCGTAGCGCCGGGCTTCAGCCCGGCCTAAGCGGCCCGCCCGAGCCCGGGCGTCAGTGATAGAGTGCTGCTGACGCGGACATCATCATCATTACTGGCCACGACGAGGGGGAGACGCACACGTGTCAGGACGAGTCGACGGAAAGGTGGCGCTCGTCACCGGGGGCTCGCGCGGAATCGGGCGCGCCGTCAGCTTGATGCTCGCCCGCGAAGGGGCGGCGGTGATCGTGAATTATACCCGGCAGGAAGCGGCCGCGGCCGAAGTGGTCGACCTCATCCGCGCGCGCGGCGGCCGGGCGATCGCGGGGCGGGCCGACGTGTCGGACCGGGCGGCGGTGCAGGCGATGGTGGACGCGGCGCTGGAGGAATTCGGCCGCATCGACATCCTCGTCAACAACGCCGGCATCCTGTCCCGCGGCACGACCCTCACGATGGACGAGGCGGCGTTCGACCGGATGGTGGCCGTCAACGTGAAGGGCGTGGTGCACACGGTGCAGGCCGTCGCGCCCGGCATGATGGCCCGCCACTACGGGAAGATCGTCAACATCTCGTCGCTGGCCGGTCTCGGCACCGCCGTGCCAGAGACGACGCCGTACGCGACCACCAAGGCGGCGGTCATCGGGCTCACCAAGCGACAGGCCTTCGAGTTCGGACCGGCCGGGATCACCGTCAACGCCATCTGTCCCGGCTTCGTCGCCACGGAGATGCTGGCGTCCCTGGAGCGCCACGACGACGAGGCGCGCCTGCGGGCGCTGGCCGCCAAGGCGGTGCTCGGCCGGGTGGGGACGCCGGACGACATCGCCGCGGTCGTGCTGTTCCTGGCGAGCGACGAGTCGTCTTTCATGACCGCGCAGATTCTCACGGTCGACGGCGGCCGGACGGATTTCCTGACCGCCTCCGCCTGACCCGCTCCGGAGACCATCGCCGATGGCCCGATCAAGGAGACCGCGATGAGCCCGTGCCGCCTGCCGTCCGATTTTGCCGCGCACTTCCAGATTGCGAACGCCGCCGGGCGTTTCGACGAGGCGCGGGAATTCGCGGAGCGGATCGAGCGGGCCGGCGTGCGCCTGCGCCCGAACCTCGATCATGCGGCGATCTTCACCGATCCGCCGCACCTGGTGGCCGGCCCGTTGAAGCGGCTTGGGTACGTGTCCGGCTGGGACGCGCGCTGCTACCCGTCGCCGGTCGACGGGCAGGACTACATCAACGTGTCCGCGCGGCTGGCCGAAGACAGCCTGCGGCGGGCGGAGGGCTGGTTCGACTACGCCGCCGTCGTCCATCCGGTCGATCCCGCCGCGCGCGATCACATGCTCGGTCAGGGCTACGGCAATCCGTTCATCCACCACCTGACCTGGGGTATCGTCCCGCCGGACCGCGCCGGGGCGACCGACGCACAGTTCGCCGGGGCGCTGGTCCGCTTCATGGCCGGCGTGCGGCAGGCGATTGCCGGCGCGACCGGGGAGCGGCCGGGGACGCTGATTCTGGCCGTGCCGCCCGACCTCGTGGGCGAGGTCGGGCGGCAGGCGCCGGAGTGGGTCGGCGGACTGGGTGGCGAGCCGTATCAGGTGGAGCCGATGGAAGGCGGCGGCTTCCTGCTGCAGTTCTTCGTGCTGACCGGCGGGCGCATCGAGGTCGCGCTGCGCGTCGGCACGCGTCAGACGTTCAATCCGCGAAGCGTCCAGAAGATTTCGAGGGACGAGATCAGCGCGGTGCAGTCGCGATCCGCGATGTAGCCGGGCGCCGCGCGGGCACGGCACGGGACCGGCTCGGCCGCCTCGTCCCTGCCCCGGGAAGGGGGCGACCTGCGGTCGAGCTGGGGCGCGCCGGCTGGGCCGTTGGCCCACGTCGCCGCGGGGCGGCCTCAGGGGATTCCGTTCTGCGTGATCAGCAGTTAGAATCTGGCCCATGACTGTGACCCGTATCTTCCAGACGACTCTTGCTGCGCTTCTGATCTCCTCTTCCACCGTATTTGCCCAGCCGCCGGCGGCCGCGGCCGCAGCCGCGCCGGCCCCTCCGCCCGCGTTCGTCACGCAGGCCGAGGCGCAGCTTCGCAGCGGCCATCTCGACCAGGCGCTGGCGGTCTACCGCGGCGTCCTGCAGACCTCGCCCGACTCGTTCGAGGCGAACCTCGGAGCCGGTGTGGTGCTCGACCTGATGGGGCAGGTGGCCGCCGCCCGGACGAACCTCGAGAAGGCGATCCAGGCGGCGAAGACGCCGGCCGCCCGGACCCGGGCCGAGGATGCCATGATGGTGTCGTTCGCCTTCCAGAACGATTGCACCGGCGCGGTGAAGTACGTGTCGGTGATGTACAACCGCGATCTGGACGCGGGCCAATACGGCGCCGCGGGACAGATGGCGAGCCGGCTGGGGCAGCTGTGTCTGGACGCCGGCGATTTCGACGCGGCGCAGCAGTGGTTCCGCATGGGCTACGCCGCCACGCTGCAGCAGCCGAAGCTGATGCCGCCGGCGCAGAACCAGCTGGACTTCGAATGGAACGCCGCCATGGCGCAGATTGACGCCGCGCAGGGTAAGCGGGCCGACAAGGTCCAGCCGCCTCCCAAGGGGACCGGCAACATTTCCGCGGCGCAGTACGCGACCGAACAGGAAACGGCCGAGAACCGCGTCAAGGCGGCCCGGCTGGTGCTGGCGAAGGACGCCGGGGCGAACAAGGCGCAGCTGGAGGCCTTCCTGACCGGGTCGGTCGCGTTCTACGAGGGGGATTACAAGACGGCCGCGGCCGATCTGCAGAAGGCCGATCAGGCCGACCCGCTGGTGCTCGCGCTGGCCGCGCAGGCGTACGAAAAGCTCGGCGACAAGGCGCAGGCGACCCAGGTCTACCAGAAGATCATGGCGTCGACCGCCCACACCGTCACGAACGCGTACGCCCGTCTGCTGGCCGCCAAGGCCGGGCAGAAGTAAGTCCTCGGGTGCCCGGGCGCTCGGACGCCCGGGCGCCCGCTCGTCGCACGCCGCACGTTGACGTCGGACGTCGGAGGTGGCACCCATCTCCCTTCCCCCGGGAGGCTCATCATGGACATTTCCCTCACCGTCAACGGCCGCGCCCATACGGTGGACGTCGATCCGACCAGTCCGCTGCTGTACATCCTCAGCGACACCCTGGGGCTCCGCGGGCCGAAGTTCGGCTGCGGGCTCGGGCAGTGCGGAGCCTGCACGGTCATCGTGCAGGGCCGTGCCGTCCGTTCGTGCGTCACGCCGGTGCGCGGGATGCAGGGCGCCTCGATCACCACGCTCGAAGGGCTGGGCACGGTCGAGCACCCGCACCCGATTCAGCAGGCGTTCATCGACGAGCAGGCGGCGCAGTGCGGCTTCTGCGTGAACGCCGTGATCATGACGGCCAAGGCGTTTCTGGACCAGCAGCCGCACGCCACCGAGCCCGAGATCCGCGAGGCGATGTCCTCGGTCCTGTGCCGCTGCTTCACCCACGCCCGGATGATGCGCGCGATCAGGAAGTACGCGGCACACCGCGCCGCGGCGGCCGAGGGAGGTGCGCGATGAGCCGCCTGCGGATGACGCCCGATGCGCGCGAGGCCCTGACGCGGGCCGGCTTCTCCCGCCGCACCTTCCTCAAGGGGGCCGGCGTGCTCCTCGTCGGGTTCAGCGCTGCCGTGGTGACCGAGGAGACCGGCGTCGCGCAGCGGCCGGGGCCGTTCGCCAGCCAGAACGCGGCGATCGCGGGCGAAGTCGATTCCTGGCTGGCCATCGGCCGTGACGGGCACGTGACCGCCTATACGGGCAAGTGTGAGCTCGGCCAGGGAATGTACACGGTGCAGCTGCAGCTCGTCGCCGAGGAGCTGTCGGTGCCGATCGAGCGCATCCACCTGATTCAGTGCGACACCGGGGTGACGCCCGACCAGGGCACCACGTCCGGCAGCCAGTCCACGCCCACCAACTTCAACCATCGCAACCTGGCCCAGGCGGCGGCCACGGCGCGTGAGGCGCTGATGGGGCTGGCCGCCGGGCATCTCGGGGCGCCGGTGGCGGCGCTCGTGCTGGCCGACGGCGTGATCCGCGTGAAGGGCGACGCCTCGAAGCAGGTCGGCTACGGCACGCTGATCGGCGGGCGGAAGTTCAACCTGCACGTCAGCCCCGCCGCCAGGCGCAAGCCGCAGCGCGAATGGACCGTGCTCGGCACGTCCGTGCCGCGCGTCGACCTGCCGGAGGTGGCGACCGGCACGTTCGAGTTCGTGCACAACGTGCGCCTGCCCGGCATGCTGCACGGCCAGGTGGTGCGGCCGCCGGCGGTCGGCGCGACCCTGGTGCACGTCGACGAAGACTCGGTGCGCGGCCTGCCCGGCTTCGTCACGCTCGTCGTGCGCCACAACTTCGTCGGCGTGGTCTGCGACACGCCGTGGCACGCGATTCAGGCCGCGCGCAGGCTGAAGGCGACCTGGACGCCCGGCGTGGAACTGCCGAAACAGGCCGACATCTACGCCCACCTCCGGGCGCAGCAGCCGTCACGCGATCTGCTGGTCGTCGATTCCGGTGACGTCGAGGCGATGCTCCGACAGGCACGGACGACCCTGACGGCGACCTACCTGTATCCGTATCAGATGCATGGATCGATGGGGAGCTCGTGCGCGGTGGCCGACGTGAAGGACGGCAAGGCGACCGTCTGGTCGCCGACCCAGTCCGCGTACCCGACGCGGAGCGGCGTCGCGATGCTGCTCGGCCTGCCGATCGACCATGTGCACGTGATCTTCAAGCGCGGTTCGGGCTGTTACGGCCTGAACGGCGCCGACACCGTGTCCTACGACGCCGCGCTGCTGTCGCAGGCGGCGGGAAGGCCTGTCCGCATCCAGCTCACGCGGAAGGATGAAATGGCGTGGGAGAACTTCGGCTACGCCTATGTCATCGACCAGCGCCTCGGGATCGGTCCGGACGACGCGATCGTGGCGTGGGATTACGAGGCGTGGCTGCCGACGTTCGGCAACCGGCCCGGCTACAGCCGGCCCGGCAACGTCGTCACCGGCTTCCTGGCCGGGTTCGATCCCGAGCCGTTCGAGCCTCGTCACGCCACGCCGCCGACCGGCCGGTTCCGCAACGGCAGCAACGTGGCGCCGTCCTACGTCGCCGGCTGCATCGGCGGCGCGTGCGGCGGCGCCGGAACGATCCGGAGCGAGCGGGTGCTGACGCACACCGTGAAATCGTTCTTCTTCACCGGGCCGCTGCGCTCGCCGTCGCGGCTGCAGAACACCTTTGCCCACGAGTCGTTCATGGACGAGGCGGCCGCGCACGTCAAGGCCGACCCGGTGGCGTATCGCCTGAAGCATCTCAGCGACACCCGGCTGGCCGACGTCGTCAAGGCGGCTGCCCGGAGGGCCGGGTGGGAGACGCGTCCGTCGCCCCACGCGGCGGTGTCGCGGGCCGGCATCGCCCGTGGCCGGGGCATCGCGTGCGTCGCGTACGAAGGGGACAACGGGTACTGCGCGATGGTCGCCGAGGTGGAAGTCGATCAGGCCACCGGCCGGATCAGTCCGCGACGTCTGGTGATGGCGGTCGACTGCGGTTCGATCTCCAACCCGAACGGCCTGCGGAACCAGGCGGAAGGCGGGGCGCTGCAGGGGATGAGCCGCGTGCTCGGCGAAGAGGTGACGTGGGACGACCACCGGGTGACGTCGGTCGACTGGGAGACGTATCACAGCCTGCCGGTCGGCTTCGACATCCCGGTCGTCGAAACGGAGCTGATCGATCGCGACGGCGTGCCGGCGACCGGCGCAGGCGAGACGACGATCACGATTGCGGCGGCGGCCATCGGCAATGCCGTCTTCGACGCGACGGGGGCCCGCCTTCGCCAGGCGCCGTTCACCCCTGAGCGCGTGAAGGCCGCGCTCGCCGCTCGCGACGGCGCGGCAGCCGCTCACGCAGGGGTGGCGCAGGCCTGACGTCCGATCAGTCGGTCAGGAGGGCTTTCGCGACCTGCGGCCCCCTCGGGGGGCGCCCAGTCCTTCCCCGAGCGTCTGGAGGCGCGCGATCACGTCCTCGTGCAGGACGCGCATCTGCCGGCGGGTCTCTTCGTCGCCGGCGCGGATCTCCTCGCGAACGGCAGCGAACTCCGTGCGCATGTCCTGACGGATCGCTTCGTCGCCGGCGCGGATCTCCTCGCGAACGGCAGCGAACTCCGCACGCATGTCCTGACGGATCGCTTCGTCGCCGGCGCAAATTTCCTCGCGGACCGCGGCGAGGTCTTTCTGCACGTCGGCGCGAAACTCGCGGAGCAGTCCCACTACGGCGTCCACCGTCTCCTCCAGGATCTCCACGCGGCGGGTGAGCGTCGGCTGAGGCATGTCAGATCCTCCACGCCCGGGGCCGTGAAAGGCCGCCGGACGCCCGACTCGTACTGCCAGCCGCATGCCAGGACGCGATTCGACCCTTCACGCCCGGCTGGACGACGCTACCATCGTCGGGCGGCGAGGGGCAAGAGCGGACGCGGGCAATCGCTGCGCGACTGGCCGGCGCTCAGGATGTCAGAAAGTGCGCACGCCGCTGCGCACGATCGGACGACGACCTGTGCGCCGAGCCGGGCTGCGGTGCGCCGGGCGCGGTCACCCGCGGGTGACGTTCACCTGTTCGAGCGTGTAGCGCTTGTCGCCGGTCTTCTGGAGGAAGACGATCTTCGTGCCGTCGGGCGACCAGGCTGGCAGCAGGACGTTCCTGGTGCCGTCGACCACCTGCTTGGCGCCCAGCAGATAGTCGAAAATGGCGAGCCTGCCGTGGGTGTCCACGTACGCCACGGCGTGCAGCGCCTTCGGCGACCAGCCGAAGGTCAGTCCCGGCAGCAGCGGTGCGTTATAGAACTGGCCGATCGTCGTTCCCTTGAGCAGCAGCATGCGGACCTTCACGGCGTTCTGCCGGTCGTTGCCCGCCGCTTCGGCTCCCTGCAGCGCGAGCTGCCCGCCGCCGCTCGACATGGCCGCGGCCTTGTCGGCCAGACTCATGATGGGAATGCGGTTGGCGTCGACGCGTGACCGTACGTCGATCAGGAGGTTCGGGTCGGCCGGCGCGTTCCTGGTCGATTTCCAGCTCCAGTACGTCGAGGCCCAGGCCGGTTCGGTCTTGACGCCGACCGGCGCCTTGTCACCCAGCGTGATCGTGTAGTGGCGGAAGACGACTTTCGGCTGGTAGCCCTGCACCGTCTGCACGTAGAAGCGACCCTCCGTGTTGCCCCAGGCGAGCTGCACGGGATCGCCCTTGAGGGTGTGACCGTCGACGTCGATGATGACGGCTGGCGGTGTGACATGGAACGACGGCGCGCCGGCGAGTACGGGGGCGATGAGTCCGGCCAGGGCAACGGTGAGCGCGACGGCCCGTTTCATCGGAGGCCTCCTTGAGAAGACATCGCCGGATGTCCGGATAAGCTGCGCCATCCTACTCCAAGACACGCCCGGGCGCAGCCGTCCAGCGATGCGCCGGCGTGGCCGGCCGCCGCACGCGGCGATGCAGAAACGGCCGCACCGCGTGGAGATCGTCTACCAGCCCGAGTAACCCCTGCTCATTCACCAACGTCGTGGCTGGCGCGGTCTTTCGTCGGCCGCCCGATTCCGGTTCCCACCGAGACGATCGCCCGCCCGGTCAGATTCGGACTCGAGCCGTCACTTCGTGACGATCTGCATCCGGCGCCCGCCTTGCACTCTGGGCGCACGTGGAACGAACAGCCAGTCTTCCACTCAATCGATCGGACGATGGGCGTGTCGCGAGCTGCGAGGCAGCGAACGAGTCGTCGTGCTGATCGAGCGCGGGGGGATGAAGGGCTGGACAGGAGAGAGAAGGAGGCAGCAGATGAAAACGCAACGCATGCTGCGGTTCGCGGGACTCGCCGTCGCAACGCTGGCGGTGGCCGCGGTGGTGGCGTCGGGTAAGCAGGAGCCGGCGGAGTCGGCGGTTTCGTCCGGGCGGCGAGTCGTTCGGATGCTCACGTCGAAGGACCTCGGGGCGGCGAACGCGCTGGCGCCCGGGGACCGGGGCGCGACGTACTACTGGCTCGAAGGGCGGGCCAGTCGGGTGACGGTCCGGTATCCCGATGCCATCGCGATTTCGGAGCGGGGGGCCGACGGGGCGCTTCGCACGCGGCTGAGCGACACGACGCAGAACGATCTGGCCACATTCGACGTCAGCCGGATCGGCTCGGGGGCCGATGTGCTCGCCTACCGTCCTTCCGGCCGATCGCCGATGCTGGCGGCGCGGCCGGCGGACGTGCACCCGACGCTCACCTGGAGCGGCCAGCAGGCTTACCGGTTGTGGAAAGACGCGCGCGGCGGCGATCCCTCGACGCTCGAATGGCGGGACGGGCTGATGCGGGGCGCCGCCTCGCGCCGTCACGCCCTGGACGACGACGCCGTGGAGATCCGGACCGACTGGCCGGACGACCTGTCGGCCACCGTGTCGAAGGAGGCGGGCGTGCGAAAGAACGTCCTGACCGGCCAGCCGATCACCGGTCACCGGATCACGGGCCGCTTCCAGCAGCACGGCGTGTCAGTCGGCGTCGTGAGCTGGTTTCCGGAAGAGCAGGTGCTCGCGTGGGACTTCCCGGGCGTGACGCAGGGCTATCTGACGCCGGAGCGGCTGCAGAAGATCGGCGGCTGGACGTTCGCGCCGGACATGGCGTGGGCGAGCGTGCAGGGGTTCGCGTTCAAGCATTTTCACGACGACATCGCCGCCCGGGGGTTCGTCGGCCGCAACGACGCCGGCTGGCCGGAGAAGATCCTGGGGTTCCTGGCGCCCACGCTGCACGCCAATCAGGCCGGATGCGACGGTCTGCACTGGCTCGACGGTTCGGTGTTCCGCTATTGTTGTGATGTCCACGACTGGTGCTATCAGAAATTCGGCTGCACCTCGAGTTCGTGGTGGCAATGGTGGAAATCGTGGAGCTGCGACAGCTGCAACGTGGGCGCCGTCTTCTGTTTCGCCGACACCGGGTTGCCGCCGTATGGCGGGCCGTACTACTACTGACGCCGGGGCGAGCGTGAATCGGACCTGAGGCCGGGGACGCGCGCGGCAGAGGTGAAGGCAGGGTGCCGCGCGGACGTCCCGTCGGCGGTGAGCGCGCCCGGATCGGGCCGCGGCTCGGACAGGCACAGATACAGCGCGGGAGGACGCCATGCAGTGGATGTCAGACGCCGGGCTCCCGTTTCTCGTCGGATTGGCCGTGCCGGTGGTCGTGCAGCGGTACGTCGGCTGGTGGCTCGATTCCAGCCGGGGCGTGGCGGTCGCCCTGGTCCTCCTGTTCGCCCTGGGCGTCGTGTTCGCGCTCGGGCGTCCGGCGCGTCCGTGGCGCCGCGCCGGGGCGCTTTGCGTCGGCGCCTTCGCCGGTTCGGCGGCGATCCTCTTCTGGAACGGTCCAGGGACGATCTGGCCGATCGTGCTCGTCATGGCCGCGGCGCTCTCGACCTTCGCGGTGCTCGCCGGCGCCGGCGTGGTCCAGATCGGCCTGACGGCCATCGGGCGCCGTTAGCCTGCGAGCGGCCGCGCGGCCCCGCCCGGCTCGCCCGCTCAGCGGGACGGTCCGGGCGCGAGGATCCCGTCGCAGCCGGAAGCCCCGGGGGGCGGCGGCACGACCGTCGGCGCGGCGCCACTGGCGTCGACGGCGCGCCGATACGGCGGATACCGATCGACGCCATTAATCGGTGCGACGATGATCTGCTCGCCGCTCAGGAAGGTCAGCTTGTAGCTCAGCCAGTAGTCGGCATACGCGAACCGGATGTGTCCGGCCTGGAGACAGGCGAGCAGGCGTTGCGACTGGTTGTCGGGGGCCAGCTGCCGGTACCACGCGACCTGCTGGGCCGCGCCCAGCGCCACGAGGGCGACGCCCAGGGCAGCTCCGGCGAGGCGCCACCGCGTCATGACCGCGCGGACGCCGACCGCGTAGACCGCCGGCAGGGCGGCATAGAGCAGCATCAGATACCGGTACGACTGGACGTCCACGAACGCGCCGCTGAGCAGGAACAGGACGGGCGTGCACAGCAGGAACACGTGGAACACGCGCGGGCCGCACCGGCGGCGGATCGCGAGGTACGACGCTGCCAGCACGACCACGATGACGAGGGCGCCCTCCCACGGAATCGGCAGTCGCGCGGTGGTCGGGCTCCTGAACCCGAACACGATCGGCACGATGTCGCCGACGATCGTGGACGATGACGCCACGAGTGCCGTCAGCGACGCGTGGCCGATCGGCGCGCGGCCGCCGGCGAAGATCGCGTGGCCCAGCGCAGGACTGTATCCGGCAAGAAACGCCAGTGCCGGAGCGGCGAGGGTGCGCGCCCGCTCCGCGCGATGGCCGGCCGGCCATCGCTGCACCCATCGGGCGCCCGCCCAGGCCAGAAGGGCGACCGCGCCGAGTCGCCACAGTTTCTGGGCATCGTGCACGCCGATCGCCAGGTGGCCGACCGACATGGTGAAGCCTCCCGTGAGAAACGCCCAGGCCCCCAGCGCGCCGTAGGCCAGCCCGACGGCGAGCAGCGCGTCGGCGGCGCGGCGGCTCCACCGGCTCGCGTCGCGCGCGGCGACCATGTCGCGCAGCCAGCCGGGACGCCTCACCGCCTCCGCCCCGGCGCAGACGGCCAGCGCCGCCAGATAAAAGACGATGTACTGCTGCACCCAGAGGCCGAAGCCGGTGGCGGCGGCGGCGAGCGTCAGGGCGCTTCGGGAGCCGGTCGCCTTCCAGCGCGCGACACCCAGGAGCAGCAGGGCGCCGGCCAGCAGCGTCAGCACCACCTCGGCGCTGCCGTTCAGCGTCCACAGCACGAAGGCCGGAGGGGTGGCGAGGAGGAACGCGGAGGCCAGCCAGGCGATCGCCGGCGTGAAGAGGGTGTCGAGGAGGACGAACTGCAGGCCGGCGTAGGCTGCGAAGAGCGCGAGGGTGGTGGTCTTCAGCGCGATGACGCTCGGGCGGATCAGGGCGAAGAGCGCCGCGTTCAGATAGACCTCGGGTACGCCCTTGTACGACTGTCCCCACAGGAAGACCGGGAACTCGCCGTGGAGCACGTGGCGCGCCATCAGGCCTTCGACCGCTTCGTCTGAGGTGAAGAACGCGCCGCCGTGCCGCAGAAACGGCAGGCGGACCAGCACGGTGGCAGCGGTCACGAGCAGGGCGGCGAGCAGACGGCGCCGGGTATCGGGCCGCACGGGCGGGCGGCCGTTGGTGTCCATCACGGGCGCCGCGCCATTCCCGCTGCAGGCCCATCGCCGGGGCGACGCGCGGGCGCCGGCCGGGCAGGGGCGAGGTCTCTGGAGATGCGGCCCCCAGCATATCAGAGACTTCCCCCCCTTCGCGGGCGTGCTCCCGATTGCCCTCCTCGTGCCGCGGCAGTCCTGCGCCATCCATCGGCGAGATCCGCGTCCTGTCGGCGTCGTATGTCGATTGGAAACGGTCGGTCGGCGCCGCGCGTGTCAGGGGCCGGCCGTCGCGGCCGCGTGGGGCGCTCCGCCCGGCACCGGTTTCACGGCGTAGAGGGCGATGTCGTCGCCGGCATCGACGGTCACCAGGTGCAGGCCTGGACTCCGGTCCATCCGCGCGACGTCCGTCGGGTTGTACTTCCAGAGGCGGACGAAGATGTCGGTGACGCCGGCCGCCTGCAGCGCCCCCACGGACGAGGCGCTCGGGAAACTGCGCAGCGCCTCGAAGTGGCGGTCGTAGCTGCCGGGGACGAAGCCGCTGTAGCCGTTCAGCATCGGCCGCCAGTTGCGCGTCGAGTCCAGCAGGTAGCGTCCGCCGTGGAAGATCGCGACGGACGAGTAGAAGGGAAACTCGGCGACGATGGCGTGCGGCGCGTGACGGAGGCGGCCGTAAATGGCCGGAATGTGGTCGAAGGGCGAGTAGTAGATCGGCGCCGCCAGCGTCTCCATCACCGCCACGATCAGGATGGCGGCGGAGGCGAGCGCCCTGACCGTCCCGTTCGTGAGGCGCCGCCGCAGCAGCGCAGTGCCGAAGCCGGCCAGCACCGCGACCGCGACGATCCCGAGATAGCCGAACCGGGCGGGCGCCCGGATGCCGCGGAAGATCGGCACGAAGCGATACAGCAGCACGTAGCCCGGCAGCCGGCCGCCGAACGAAAGCGCGACGCCGCACACGCCGAAGGCCAGGCACATCCGCGCCCGCCGGTCGCTGAACGCGACGCCGCCGGCCACCGCCACGCCGGCCAGAATCAGCGCGGCCCAGCCGGGGAACAGCGCCGTTCCGGAAAACCAGCGGTGGCTCCAGAGCTGATAGTCGTAGTTGGCCGGCGTGCTCAGGTAGTCGCGCCAGGAGGCGGCATACTTTTGGATGTCGGCGACCGTGCGGCTCAATCCCTGGTCGTGGAACGCCACCCAGTACGGCCACAGATAGGGCAGGAGCGCCGCCGCGGCGAGGCCGGCCGCGAGCGCCGCGAAGGGCCACAGCCGCCGGCCCCGGCGGCCGAGCCAGTCCTCCGGACGCGCCAGCGCGGCCACCACCAGCGCCACGGCCACGAACACCAGCAGGTACACGGAAGTCAGCGCCTGCAGCGTGTACCAGACCGCGAGCCAGACGGCGTGGCGCAGGCGGGGGTCGGTCAGCAGCAGGTCGAGCGAGAGCAGGGCGAGCGGAAAGAATTCGACGTGCTGAATCTGCATGTGCGGCAGGCGCGTCAGCACATGGGCGTTGAACGCCATGAACACGCCCGATGCGAGGCCGGCGATCCAGTCGCCGGTCCAGCGCGCCACCACGAGACACATCGCCCAGCCGGTGAGCGTGAAGCCGAGGAGCAGCAGCAGGTTGTAGGTCAGGACGGGCGACGCGCCCAGCCACAGCAGCGGCGCGCCCATCGCCGCCTGGACAATCATCGATTCCGAGTAGGCGAGCGTGTCGTGTTCCGGATAGAAGATGTTCGCGTCGTAGAGGTGCAGCGGGTCGTGCACCGCCTGGTGGACGTCCCACGCCAGGACCCATTCGTTCAGCTCGGTATCGGCGTTGTCGTTCCGCGACAGATGCGCCGGGTTCGTGGCCAGCGGCCAGGTCTCGAGAATCGCCAGCGCGGCGAACAGGACCAGGCAGGCGACCGCCGGGTGGTGTCGGGGGCCGTCCAGGAAGGTCCGTTCGGTCCGCGTCCAGAGCGATCGCGGGCAGAAGAACAGCACCACCAGCGCACACGGCCACCACAGCCAGCCGAGCACGCGTCCGGTCAGCATCTCCGCGTACGTGTGCGGCACCGGCGTGAGGAGCCAGGACGGCACCGGCGACAGCGCGCCGGGGTCCCTCGCCCACAGCCACCGGATCGCATACGGGCCGCCCGCCTGGAAGTAGCGCAGCACGACGTAGTGCGGACCGCGGCTCAGCGGTATCCGGCCGGTCCGGGTGATCGCGCTGTGCCGCCCGCCGTTCCGGACGACCAGCTGCCCGTCCACGTACAGCCACGACCCATCGTCGGATGTGGTCGCGAAGGTGTAGTTGCCGGCACGCGGCACCGCGAGATAGCCGGACCACTGGACGCTGAAGGTGGGGGGGACGGTGCCGGCCCACCGCTGCGTCAGGTGCCCGGTCGAGATCCGGGCGTCGAGGCCGGACATGACGACCGGGCCGGTCCAGTTGGTCGTCTCGAAATAAGCGGCATGCAGACCGTGCGCCACGTTGAACCCGGCCCAGGCCAGCGAGACGACGCCCCAGAGGGCGATCGCGAGGAGGAATCGGGGCTGCGGGAGATGAAGCCGGGGGCCGAACCGCGACGCACGGAGCATGGTGGCCTGTCGCCCTGTCAATCCGCCAGCGTGGCCGGCGGCCGGCACTCGTGGCCCGGCCATTATCGCATTGCCCGGCCCGTCGTGCGCGCGCCGCGACGCCGTGCGCAGACTGCCGGGCTCATGGGCGTATAATGCGCCGCCAGGGGGCGTCATGAGCCGCGCATCGCTGACGATCAACGGCAAGCCGCATGTCGTCGACGTCGATCCCGAGTGTCCGCTGCTGTACGTCCTGCGGGACACGCTGGCGATGAACAACCCGCGGTTCGGCTGCGGGCTCGGGCAGTGCGGTGCCTGTACAGTGCTGCTCGACAACCGCGCCGTCCGCTCGTGCGTTTTGCCGGTGTCGGCGGCGGCCGGCCGGCAGGTCGTCACCCTCGAGGGGCTCGGCACCCCGGACCACCCGCATCCCGTTCAGCAGGCCTTCATCGACACGCAGGCGTTTCAGTGCGGCTACTGCCTGAACGGCTGGGTGCTGACGGCGAAGGCCCTGCTCGACCGTACGCCGCACCCGACGGACGAGGAAATCCGGCGCGCCTGCGAAGGGCTCGTGTGCCGCTGCGGCAGCCACGTCGGGATCTTCGCCGCCGTGCGACGCGCGGCCGAGCGCGTGCGGTCCGCGGCGCTCGAGGCCGGGGCGAACGGCCCGGCGCCGGCGGCACACGACGGGATGAGGAGCGCGTGACGATGGCTCCGGGCACCGGCCAGACGCGGCGCGAATTCGTGCGGAACGCCGGCGGACTGCTGATCGGCTTCAGCCTCTTCGACCCCTCAGTGAGTCCGCGGGCGTTCGCCCAGGCGCCCGCCGGAGCCCCCGGGACCGGCGCCCCGTCGCCGGCCCGCCTCGACGCCTGGCTGCACCTCGACCCCGACGGGCGCGTGCACGTGTTCACCGGCAAGGTGGAGATCGGCATGGGCGTCGAAACGGGGTTCGTTCAGATCGTGGCCGAGGAGCTCGACGTCGCGCCGGATCGCGTCACGTTCGTGATGGGGGACACGTCGCTCACGCCCGACCAGGGGGGCGTCGGCGGCAGCACGTCGATCAGCAACGGGGCCAGGCCGCTCCGGAACGCCGCCGCGGCCGCCCGGGCGGTGCTGCTGCAGGCGGCCGCGCGGCGTCTGGACGTGCCGGTCGGCGCGCTCGAGGTGCACGACGGCCTCGTCCGCGTGACGGCGCATCCGGCGATGCGCGCGTCGTACGGCGAACTGGCCGGGAGCGCTGACCTGCGCGAGACGCTCGAGGTGACCGGGTCGGGGTTCTCGCTGGACGTGGAAGGGGGCGCCGCGCCGAAGGCCCCCTCGACTTACCGGATCGTCGGCACGTCGATGCCCCGCGTCGACATGGCGCCGAAGGTGCTCGGCACGTTCCAGTACGTCACCGACGTGCGCCTGCCGGGCATGCTGCACGGCCGGGTCGTGCGGCCGCCCGGCGTCGGCGCCCGGCTCGTGCGCGTGGACGAGCAGGCGGCGAAGGCGATTGCCGGCTACGTCCGGACGGTCGTGAAGGGCGACTTCGTCGGCGTGCTCGCCGACACCGAATGGGGAGCCGTGCGGGCCGCCCGCGCGCTGGCGGTCACCTGGGGCCCGCCGGCCGATGCGTTCCCGGCGCAGGATCGGCTCTACGATCGGATGCGCGCGGTGACGCCGAAGGCGACGCGCGAGACGCAGGCGCACGGCGACGCCGGGGGCGCGCTCGCGGCGGCCGCGCGCCGGGTCGAGGCGACGTACGAGTTTCCGTTCCAGTCACACGCGACGATGGGGCCGGGATGCGCGGTGGCGGACGTGCGCATGGACGGCGTCACGACCGTGTGGTCGGGCGCGCAGAAGCCGCACGCGCTGCAGCGCGGGCTCGCCGAGCTGCTCGGCGTGCCGGTGGATCAGATGCGGGTGGTCTGGGTCGAGGATGCCGGCTCGTACGGGCGCCCCGGCTTTGCGGATGCCGCGGCCGACGCGCTGCTGCTGTCGCAGGCCGCCGGCCGGCCGGTGCGCGTGCAGTGGATGCGGGCCGACATGACCGCGTGGGGCACGAAGGGCCCGGCCGTGGTCTGCGACCTGGCCGCCGGGCTCGACGCGCATGGCGGGGTGACGGCGCTCCGGTTCGCGTCGCGGGCGTTTTCGGGCGGCGAGATCCTGTATCTGCCGGCGAAGGCGGACAACTTTCTGGCGTCGCTCCTGGACGGCATGCCGAACCGCAGCGGCGTCGACGAATTCGTGGCGTGGGGCAGTCAGACGCCGCCGTACGCGTTCGCGAATCTGCAGGCGGTCGCGCACGTGCTGGCTCCGCTGCACGACGGCGCCTCGCCGCTGCGCACGACCCATCTGCGGGATCCGGAGGGGCCGGCGGCGTCGTTCGCCGTGGAATCGTTCATCGACGAAATCGCCGCGGCCGCGGCGGTCGATCCGGTCGAGTTCCGGCTCGGGCACCTCGACGAGCCGCGCGCCCGGGCGGTGCTCACGGCGGCGGCGGAGAAGGCGGGATGGCAGCGCCGGCCGTCGCCCGCCAAGGGGACCGGCGACGGAGCGGTGGCGACCGGACGCGGGATCGCCCTCGGGACGCGCAATGGCACGTACGTCGGGACGGTCGCCGAGGTGGCGGTCGACCGCCGGACCGGCGCCGTGCGGGTGACGCGCTTCGTCTGCGCGCACGACTGC
The DNA here is from genome assembly GCA_035534615.1 of Vicinamibacterales bacterium. Classification (GTDB taxonomy): domain Bacteria; phylum Acidobacteriota; class Vicinamibacteria; order Vicinamibacterales; family CAVVIG01; genus JAGWRA01. Next base: position 21,566 of record DATLRO010000082.1, on the reverse strand, counting down.
GGGCTCATCGTCAATCCGGGCGCGCTCCGGCGGACGATCGAGGCCAACCTCATCCAGTCGCTGAGCCGCGCCGTGAAGGAAGAGGTCACGTTCGACCGGAATATGGTGACGAGCGTGGACTGGCGGACGTACCCTGTAGTCCGGGCGTCGGACGTCCCGGCCGCCGTGGAGGTCGTGCTGTTGAACCACCCGGAGCTGCCGGCCGGCGGCGCGGGGGAGCCCTCGTCCCGGCCGACCGCCGCCGCGATCGCCAACGCCATCTTCGACGCCACCGGCGCCCGCGTGCGCCAGGCGCCGCTCACGCCGGTGCGCGTGCGGGCGGCGCTCGACCGTGTGAGCGCCTGATGCCGGCGAGGACCGCCAGCCGCCGGTCCGGCGGCCGGGCGCAACGGTCCGCCGGCTGCCACCTGTGACCACCATGTCCCTGAGCCGCCGCGCACTCCTGGCTCTGTCGACCAACCGATGGCTGCGCGATCGCGCCACGAAGGCGCCGTTCGTGCGGCGCGCGGTCTCCACGTTCATGCCGGGTGAGCGGCTGGAGGACGCGCTGGAGGCGGCCGGCCGCCAGCAGGCGCAGGGCATCCGCACGATCCTGACCCGGCTCGGCGAGAACGTGACGCGGATGGAGGAGGCCGACGCGGTCGCGCAGCACTACTCGGAGGTGCTCGACCGCGTGAAGGCGGCCGGGCTCGACGCCGAGATCTCGGTGAAGCCGACGCAGCTCGGGCTCGACCTGGACCGGGCGCAATGCGCCCGGCACCTGCAGCAGCTGGTCGATCGCGCGGACGCGCTCGGCAATTTCGTCTGGATCGACATGGAAAGCTCGTCCTACGTCGATCCGACGCTCGACCTGTTCCGCCGCACGCGCGAGCGCTCGCCCGGCGTCGGCCTCGCCCTGCAGGCGTACCTGTATCGCACGGCGGCCGACATCGAGGCGCTGCTGCCGCTCGGCCCCGCCATCCGGCTGGTGAAGGGTGCGTACCTCGAACCGCCGGATGTGGCGTTTCCGAAGAAGGGCGACGTCGATCGCAACTATCTCGTGCTCTCGGAACGGCTGCTCGGCGAGGAGGCGCGCAGGACCGGCACGCGGCTGCACATCGCCACGCACGACCCCGAGCTGGTCGGCCGGCTGGGGGCGTTCATCGCCGAGCGGCAGGTCCCGTCCGCGGCGTACGACTACGCCATGCTGTACGGGATCCAGCGTCCGCTTCAGCAGCGGCTCGTCCGGGACGGCAAGCCGCTGCGCGTGCTCATTGCGTACGGCGAGTCCTGGTTCCCGTGGTACATGCGGCGGCTGGCCGAGCGGCCCGCCAACGTCTGGTTCGTCGTCAAACAGCTGTTCGCTCGTTGAGATTCCGCGACCCTGAGGTGTTCGAACGCCCGGGTGCGGGCGCCGCGGCGCGGACGAGCGCGCGCTCTCATCAGTGAGGACCCCCGATGCGTGTACGCCGGATGCTGCTGACTGGTGTTCTGTGCGCCGTGTGCGCCACCGCAACCGTGCTGGCCCAGCGCGAACGGCGCGCCGACGCCTCTCAGCCCGGACCGCTCCGCTTCCACTACGTGGGGCCGCCGAGCAGCGGCCGGATCGCCGCTGTCGCCGGCGTGCCCGGGGACATGAGCACGTACTATGCCGGCGCCGCGTCCGGCGGCGTCTGGAAATCGGTCGACGGCGGCCGCACGTTCGCGCCGGTGTTCGACAAGGAGCCGGTGCAGGCGATCGGCGCCCTCGCCGTCGCCCCCTCCAATCCGGCCATCGTCTGGGCCGGGACCGGAGAGGCGTGGGTGATCCGCGACGCCGACGTCATGGGCGACGGCGTCTACAAGTCGGTCGATGCCGGCGGATCCTGGCAGCACATGGGCCTCACCGAGACGGGCCGCATCGGCCGGATCCTCATCAACCCGACCAATCCCGACATCGTATGGGTGTGCGCGCTCGGCCGGACCACCGGGCCGCAGCAGGAACGCGGCGTCTTCAAGACGACCGACGGCGGGAAGACGTGGCAGCGGTCGCTGTTCGTCGATCCGAACACCGGCTGCTCGGGCCTGTCGATGGACCCCCGCAATCCGAACGTGCTCGTGGCGGGGATGTGGCAGGTGGAGATGCACCCGTGGGCCGAGCTCGGCGGCGGTCCGGGCAGCGGCGTCTACATGACGCACGACGGCGGCGCCACCTGGACGAAGCTCGTCACCGGCCTCCCGAAGTCGCCGCTCGGCAAGATCGATGTGGCGATCGCGCCGTCCGACCCCAGCCGCATCTATGCGCTGATTCAGACCGCCGCCCAGGGCTCGCTCTGGCGCTCCGACGACGGCGGCGGCCACTGGCGTGTGGTGAGCTGGGACCGGACGCTGATCGGCCGCGCCGGCTACTACATCCGGCTCGCCATCAATCCCGACAATCCCGACGAGGTGATGGTCGCCAACAGCATGTTCCACCGGTCGGTGGACGGCGGCCGCACCTTTCCATTCGCCAGCTACAAGGGGTGCGGCGACTGCCACGACATCTGGGTCGACCCGAAGAACCCGGATCACTGGGTGGCCACCGGCGACAGCGGCATGGGCATCACGGCCGACCACGGGCGGACGTTCCGCTATGTCGAGCTGCCGATCGGCCAGATGTACCACGTCGCCGTGGACGAGCGGGTGCCGTACTGGCTCTACAGCAACCGCCAGGACGACGGCACGATGCGCGGACCGAGCGACGCGCCCGTGCCGGTGCCGAACGTCCCGTCGTACTCCGGCTTCACGGGGGTCAGCGAAGGCACCGGCGTGCCGGCGGGGGCGCGGAGGCGCGGCGACGGCGAGGATGACGCGGGCCGTCACTGGCAGAGCGGGCTCGGCGGGTGCGAATCGGGCTTCACGCTGCCGGCCGACCCGAAGCATCCGAACATCGTCTGGGCGAGCTGCTACGGCGACGAGGTGACGCGCTACAACACGCGCACGCGGGTCGCGCGATCGGTGAGTCCGTGGATCCACACCCTGGACTCGCCGCCGCAGGACACGAAATACCGCTGTCACTGGACGCCGCCGCTCGCCGTCGATCCCTTCGATCCGCACACGGTCTATTACGGCTGCCAGGTCATCTTCCGCACATCGGACGAAGGGCAGACGTGGCGCGTGATCAGCCCGGATCTCTCCACGCAGGATCCGAGCCGCCTGGTCTCCTCCGGCGGGATCGTCGGCGACAACCTCGGCCAGTTCTACGGCGAGGTCGTGTATGCGATCGCGCCGTCTCCGGCCCAGCGCGGGCTCATCTGGGCCGGCACGAACGACGGCAAGCTCTGGTACACGAAGGACGGCGGCGGGCACTGGACCGATGTCACGAAGGACCTGCCCGGGCTGCCGCCCTGGGGGACCGTGCGCCAGATCGCCCCGTCGCCCTTCGACGCGGCCACGGCGTACGTCGCGATCGACCTGCGCCTGATGGACAACCGCAATCCGTTTTTCTACAAGACGACCGATTTCGGCCGGACGTGGACGAAGATCAGCAGCAACCTGCCGGCGGGGCATCCGCTCGACTACGCCATGTCGATTGCCGAGAATCCGAACCGGCGCGGCATGCTGTTCGCCGGCACGGGGCACGCGTTCTACTACTCGATGGACGACGGCGGGCACTGGACGCGGTTCAAGGCCGGCCTGCCGGCGGTGCCGGTCAGCTGGATCGTCGTCCAGAAGGAGTACCACGACGTCGTCATCTCGACTTACGGGCGCGGCCTCTTCATCCTCAAGGACATCACGCGGCTCGAGCAGGCCGATCAGGTGCCGTCCGGCGCCCGGCCGTTTTTCTACGCCCCGCGGCCAGGCTTCCGGCAGGCGCGCCGGGGCGTGGTCCATCTGCTGTACCGGCTCGACGCGGCGGATGCCGGACCGGTGACGTTCGACATCCTCGACGGCGGCGGCACGGTGATCCGGAGCTTCACCGTCACCGGCCGGCCGGGGCTGAACCAGGCGATCTGGAACCTGCGGTACGACAGCCCCCGCCAGGTGGCGCTGCGGACGACGCCGGCCGACAACCCGTACATCTGGGAAGAGCCGCGGTTCAAGGGGAAGGAGACGCGACCGATCCTGCACTGGGGGATTGAAGAGGCCGTCCAGGCGGGACCGCTGGCCGCGCCGGGGACCTACACGGTCCGGATGCGCGCCGGGGATGTGACGCTGTCGCGTCAGGTCACCGTGCTCAAGGACCCGGCCATCGCCTCGTCCGATGCCGACATCGAGCTGTCGACCAGGGCGCAGGTGCGGGTGCGCAACGACATGAACGAGGCGGTGGACATGATCAACCGCCTCGAGGTCCTGCGCAGGCAGGTCCAGGACCAGCGGAAGACGGCCGCGAAGCCGGCCGCGCGGACGCTGCTGGCCGGCATCGAACGGAAGCTGATGGCGGTGGAAATGCAGCTGCTGTCGCCGGAGGACCTGAACAGCGACGACAAGTACTATACCGAGGCCTTCCGCGTGTACATGAACCTGATCTGGCTGAACGGCGAGATCGGCACGGGCGCGGGAGACGTGGCGGGCAACGCCGATCACCGGCCGACCGATGCGTCGCTCGAGGTGCTCGCGATGATCGAGAAGCAGCTGGCGGCCGCGAAAACGGCCTTCACCACGGTCATGGACACCGACGTCCCGGCGTTCAACCGCGACGCCCGCCGCGCCGGCCTGGCCCCGCTCGGCGCGACGAGGGCAGCCCGGTGACGGCGCCCAGGCGCCGCGGGGGGCCGGCCTGCGCCGGCCGTGGCCGCGGATGAGCGGGGCGCCGCGCAGGGGCGCGTTCCGCCGGTCAGGTCGGCTGCAGCTCGGTCTCGAACTTGAAGAGCTTGAAGAAGGCCGCGAGATCGTTCTCGATCACCGCGATGTCCCGTGGCGCCAGCGCTGTCTTGTACGCGCCGATCCGGTCGGCCGAGATCGGCTTTCCGTACAGCTCGGAATGCCACGACGAGCTCCGATCGAACGCGCTCGTGAAATCGATCCGCCCGGTGTCGGGCTGCGGGTTGTGGCGGGCTTTGGAGAGATTGAGCCCGAACCAGTGTTCGAGCGCATCGATCGTCGCCTCGGGCGCCAGCACGAGATCCTCGTACCTGACGAACAGGATCCGCTTCAGCAGCTCGGGATGCTGGTCGTTCAGGATCGGCAGGTAGAAATTGCGGTAGTAGTCACAGAGCGTCTTCACGCGATCCCCTGGAATCGGATCAGCCTCGCCCGCGGCCACCTGGCGCTCGGCGACCTTGAGGATGGAGCAGATCGTATCCCGGGGATCGCGGACCATGCAGACGAAGCGGACGTCGTCGCCGAGGAACTCGTGCAGCTCCGGGAAGTACCTGGTCAGGGTCGGTTCCTTGAGGACCAGGTGCGTGGTTCCCGGAAGGCGGAGGCGGGTCCGCTCAAGGAAGCGCCTGACGAACGCGCCGTGGAACTCGCGGAAATCGTCGAGTGAGTCGAAGTAGTTCCGGATCCGCGCCGGATGCGTCTCTTCGGCATAGGCCTCGAGGATCCGCCGGAGGTAGCCGGCTTCCTGGATGAACGGGTTCACCCCCGCCCCCTGACAGAGCACGAGCTGGACCAGGGTCGTTCCGGTCCGCTGCGCGCCGCCGACAAAGATGTAGGACATCGCTCCTGCCTCCTTATCCTCCCGGATCGGCCCCCCGGCCATGCGGCCGGGCCATTGGGACCCCGTCGAGCCTGTGCAACAGCGATACCAGCCGGAGGCCGCGGCGGTGGCCGGACTCCGGTGGTGGCGTCCGGCTTGCACGGCGTGGCCTGTGCCAGGGCCGCGCGCCGGTGTGCGCCCGGTGTTGGAGGAGGCTTCCGGGCCATCAGACGCCCCGGCTGCGGCCGGCGCGGCCCGGTGTCGGTGTCGGCCGGCCGATACCTGTATCGGTCGGCCGTCGGCTGGTTGGGTCCATGCGACGAGATCATCTGACGGCGCTCGAGAACGAATCGGTCTACATCCTGCGCGAAGCCTTCGGCAAATTCGCGAACCTCGCGATGCTGTGGAGCATCGGCAAGGATTCGACCGTCCTGCTCTGGCTGGCGCGCAAGGCCTTCTTCGGCCACGTGCCGTTCCCGCTGATTCACATCGACACCACCTACAAGATCCCGTCGATGATCGACTACCGCGATCGCCTGGTCCGCGAGTGGAACCTGCGGCTGATCGTCGGCCGCAACGACGCCGTCCTCGCGGCCGGGGCGACGTTTCCGGCCGGGCGCGCGACGCGGGTGGCCTGCTGCTCGGCGCTCAAGACCGACGCGCTGCACGGCGTCATCGATCGCCACGGGTTCACCGGCATCATCGTCGGCGTGCGCCGCGACGAGGAGCCGACGCGCGCCAAGGAGCGGTACTTCTCGCCGCGCAACCAGGCGATGGAGTGGGACGTGACCGATCAGCCGCCCGAGCTCTGGGACCAGTTCAAGACCGACTTCGCGCCGGGGACGCACATCCGCGTGCACCCGCTCCTGCACTGGACCGAGCTGCACGTGTGGGAATACATCGAGCGCGAGCGGATGCCGATCATCCCGCTCTATTTCGACGATGGGACCGGGCAGCGATACCGGTCGCTCGGCTGCGCGCCCTGCACCGGCCGGATCGCCTCGACGGCGCGGACCGTGTCCGACATCGTCGCCGAGCTGCGGACGACCAGGACGTCCGAGCGGGCCGGCCGCGCGCAGGACCGGGAATCCGAGGCGGCGTTCGAGCTGCTCCGGCGGGACGGGTACATGTGATGGCCACCGGGTCCCCCTCGCGCCTCGCGCGCCGCGCCGTGACCTCGTCTGCGGGCCCGTCCGGCGAGCGGCTCCGGCTCGTGGTCGTCGGCCACGTGGACCACGGAAAGTCGACGCTGATCGGCCGCCTCCTCCACGACACCGGATCGCTGCCGGACGGCAAGTACGAGCAGCTGGCCGCCGCCGCCGCGCGCCGCGGCGTGCCGTTCGAGTTCGCGAACCTGACCGACGCCCTCCAGGCCGAGCGGGACCAGAACGCGACGATCGACACCGCCCACGTCGGGTTCCGGACGGCGCGCCGCGAGTGCGTGCTCATCGATGCGCCGGGCCACCGGGAATTCCTCAAGAACATGGTGACCGGCGCCGCCGCCGCCGACGCCGCCATCGTGATCGTCGACGCGCAGGAAGGGGTCCGCGAGCAGTCGCGCCGCCACGGCACGCTCCTCAAGCTGCTCGGCATCGAGCAGGTCGCCGTCGCGGTCAACAAGCTCGACCTCGTCGAGTACGCGCAGGCCGCGTTCGAGCGGATTGCGGGCGACTACACCGCCTTCCTCGCCGGCCTCGGCATCACGCCGCGCGCCGTCGTGCCGATCTCGGCCCGGTTCGGCGACAACATTGCCGCGCGAAGCGCCCGGACCCCCTGGTACGCCGGCGGCACGATCGTCGACCTGATCGACGCGTTCACGGTGCCGCGTCCGGCCGTCGATCGGCCGCTGCGGCTGCCGCTGCAGGCTGTCTACCGCTTCGACCACCGCCGGATCCTGGCCGGCCGGCTGGAGTCGGGCACCCTGCGCGTGGGCGACCGGCTGCTGTTCCTGCCGAGCGGCAAGCAGAGCACGGTGAAGACGATCGAGCAGTGGCACGCGCCGGCGCGGCGGTCGGCCGTGGCGGGCGATGCGGTCGGCCTCACGCTGGTCGATCAGCTGTTTCTCGGCCGCGGCGAGGTCGCGTCGAGGCTGGACGATGCGCCGTCGACCACGTCGCGGTTCACCGCGCGCCTGTTCTGGCTCGGGCGGCAGCCGTTCCGGACCGGACGATCGTACAGGTTCAAGCTGGCCACGCAGGAATTCGATGGCGAGGCCGTGGCCATCACCGCCGTGACCGACGCCGCGACGCTCGAGGGCCCGGCGGCGCCGGGGGACGGCGGGCTGAGTGCCAGCGAGGTCGGCGAGATCACCGTCAGGACCCGCCGGCCGGTCGTGCTCGATCCCTACGACCGCGTCCCCCACCTGGGCCGCTTCGTCGTCGTCGACGGCCTCGATGTCTGCGGCGGCGGGATCGTCCTCGACGCAGACGAGGCCGGGGCGCTCATGCCGGCCACCAGCGCGAACCTCACGCGGCCGGTCGGGTACGTGTCGTGCGAGCGGCGGCAGGCCCGGCACGGGCACCGAGGGGCGGTCGTCTGGTTCACCGGGCTGTCGGGCGCCGGAAAGTCGACGCTCGCCGCCGCGCTCGAGCGCGAGCTGTTCGCGCGCGGCTGGGAGGCGTGCGTGCTCGACGGCGACAATGTCCGCGTCGGCCTGAGCGCCGACCTGGGGTTCACGGCGGCCGATCGCGCCGAGAACCTCCGGCGCGTCGCCGAGGTCGCGCGGCTGTTCGCCGAACAGGGCCTGATCGCCATCACCGCCTTCATTTCGCCCTCCCGGACCGATCGGCTGCGGGCGCGGCAGATCCTCGGGCGTGAGGGGCTGGACGTGCCGTTCGCCGAGGTGTACCTGAGCACCCCGCTGGCGGCCTGCGAAGCGCGGGATCCCAAGCGGCTGTACGCGCGGGCGCGGGCCGGCGAGATCGGCGAATTCACCGGAATTTCCGCGCCGTTCGAGCCGCCGGACCACGCCGACCTCGTCATCGACACGTCTGCGGTGGGGCTGGAGGAGGCCGTGGCGCAGCTGGTCGAGTACCTTGCGCCCCGTCTGGCCGTCTCCTAGCCTGCGTGTCCGGGTCGATCCAGGCCATGCGGGCTGCCGAGCCGGCGCCCGGTCCGGGCCCGCCCACGGTCGGCCGGGACCGGATCCGCTGATGAGGTGGCGTGCTGTGCGGTCGTTCGCCGTCCGGGATGGCGGGTGAAACCCCTTCGTGCTCTTGACATTGCCCGGAACGCAGCGATAATCGGAGCGAGATTCGGTGGGCTGTCGGAGGAGCGCACGGGAGAGGTACTATGAAGGGAATGGGGCAGGGCCCGCCCCGGGGACCGCAGTCGGTCTCGTTGCGCTTCCCGGGGATTGCTGATCCTGGCTGTCGTCGGCACGACTGATGAGGCGGATCATGCTGTCAGGGGCGAGCAGAGGTTCAGGCCGCGTGCCGGATTCGGGTCCCCCCGCCCCCGCGAGGCTCGACCGCGCCACGGCCACAGGACGCACTGGACATGGAACCGACCAACGTTTCCGATCCGCAGTATTACCATAAGGTTGTCGACTGCCAGTGGGCCTGCCCCGCCCACACGAACGTTCCCGAGTACATTCGCCTGATCGCGCAAGGCCGGTATACCGATTCGTACATGCTCAACCGCGTGTCGAACGTGTTTCCCGGCATCCTGGGCCGCACCTGCGATCGTCCGTGCGAGCCGGCGTGCCGCCGCGGGCGCGTGGACGGCAAGCCGGTGGCGATCTGCCGGCTGAAGCGGGTGGCGTCCGACCTGCGCGGCGACATTCGCGATCGCCTTCCGTCCATTCCCACGGAGAAGAACGGCCGGCGGATTGCGCTCGTGGGCGCGGGGCCCGCGTCGCTGACGGTGGCGAACGACCTGATGCCGCTCGGTTATGAGTGCGTGATCTACGAGCGGCTGCACCAGGCGGGCGGGCTGATGCGGTACAACATCCCGGCGTTCCGGCTGCCGGCGAGCGTGCTGGACGAGGAAGTGGACGCGATCCTCGACATGGGGGTGGAGATCCGCTACGAGACGCCGGTGGAGAGCCTGAAGGCGCTGCTGGACGAGGGGTACGACGGCGTGTTCGTCGGCAGCGGCGCGCCGAAAGGGAAGGAGCTCGACCTGCCGGGCCGGTGGGACAGCCCGACCGTGCACATCGGCATCGAGTGGCTCGGCTCCGTCCATTTCGGGCACATCGAGAAGATCGAGCCGCGGGTGCTCATCATCGGCGTCGGCAACACGGCGATGGACTGCTGCCGCACGTCGAAGCGGCTGGGCGGGACCGACATCAAGGTCATCGCGCGGCGGTCGCGGCAGTACTTCAAGGCCTCGCCGTGGGAGCTGGAGGACGCCGAGGAAGAGGGCATCGAGATCATCGAGAACCATGCCCCGAAGCGGTTCCTGGTCGAGCACGGCAGGCTCGTCGGCATGGAGTTCGAGCGGCTCGAGTGGACCGAGCAGGACGGGCGGCAGAAGAGCCGGGTGATCGAGACGGTGGTGATCCCCTGCGACGCGGTGATTCTGGCGATCGGCCAGGACAACGCGTTCCCCTGGATCGAGCGGGACATCGGCATCGAGTTCGATCCGAAGTGGGACATGCCGATCGTCGATCGGAAGACGTTCCAGTCGACGCGCGCCGGCGTGTTCTTCGGTGGCGACGCGGCGTGGGGGCCGGAGAACATCATCTGGGCGGTGGAGCACGGCCACCAGGCGGCGATCTCCATCCACCAGCACTGCCAGGGCGTCCCGGTGACCGAGCGGCCGGGCGACGGGATGAACCTCGTCAGCGCGAAGCTGGGGATGCACGCCTGGAGCTACCACAACGACTACAACCCGTCGCCGCGCGCGAAGATGCAGCACGAGGAGCTCGTGAAGCGGTTCGCGAACGTGGCGGTGGAGGTCGAGCTGGGGTTCACGCCCGAACAGACGGCGCACGAAGTGCAGCGCTGCCTGAACTGCGACATCGAGACGCACTTCACCGACAAGCTGTGCATCGAGTGCGACGCGTGCATCGACGTCTGCCCGGTGAACTGCCTGACGATCGTTCCGGCGCCCAACGGCGGAGGCGAGGCGGAGGTGCGCCGGCACCTGTCGGCGCCGGCGGTCAATCCGCAGCAGGGGTTGTACCTGTCCGCGGCGCTGCCGCAGACCCGGCGGCTGATGGTGAAGGACGAGGACGTCTGCCTGCACTGCGGGCTGTGCGCGGAGCGGTGCCCGACGGCGGCGTGGGACATGCGGCGATTCGATCTCATCAGGGCCTACGCGGGCCGGAGCGCGTCATGAGCGGCGTCAACGACTTCGCCTTCAAGATGGCCACGGTGAACGGCACCGGGTCGGCCAGTGCGAACGGCCTGCTGATGCAGGCGATCTTCCGGATGGGCATCCCGGTGACGGGGAAGAACATCTTCCCGTCGAACATCCAGGGGCTGCCGACCTGGTACGAGATCCGGGTGAGCCGGGACGGCTACACGGCGCGTCCCGAGCAGATCGACCTGATCGTCGCGCTCAACACGTCGACCTACGCGAAGGACGTCGCGGCCGTCCGGCCGGGCGGCTACCTGCTGTACGACGGCAGCTGGCCGCTCGATCGCGAGCTGATGCGCGAGGACATCACGATCCTCGGCGTGCCGTTCGGCCAGATGTGCGTGGAGGCGTTCGAGGGCGACCGGACCCGGACGCTGCTGCGGAACATCGTCTATACGGGGACGCTGTCGGCGCTCCTCGACATCGACATGGCGGTCATCGAGGAGATGCTCCGCGAGAAGTTCTCGAAGAAGAAGGCGCTGCTCGACGCGAACTTCCGTGCCATCGAGATGGGCTACGAGTTCGCCCGGACGCAGTTCAGCTGCCCGCTGCCGTTCCACCTGAAGCGGATGGACGCGACGGGCGACTCGATCGTCATCGACGGCAACACGGCGGCCGCCCTCGGCTGCGTGTTCGCCGGTGCGACGGTCGGCGCGTGGTACCCGATCACGCCGTCCACGTCGCTGATGGAGGCGTTCAAGGACTTCTGCGAGCGCTACCGCGTCGACGGCCAGACGGGCGAGAAGCAGTTCGCCATCATCCAGGCCGAAGACGAGCTGGCGGCGGCCGGCATGGTGATCGGCGCCGGCTGGGCGGGCGCGCGCGCGTTCACGTCGACGGCCGGCCCGGGCATCTCGCTGATGGAGGAGTTCATCGGCCTGGCGTACTACGCCGAGGTGCCGGCGGTCTTCTTCGACGTCCAGCGGACCGGGCCCTCCACCGGCATGCCGACGCGGACGCAGCAGGGCGACTTCATGGCGACGGCGTACGCGTCGCACGGGGATACGAAGCACATCTGCCTGTACCCCGCGAATCCGCGCGAATGCTTCTACATGGCGAGCGCCGCCTTCGACCTCGCCGAGCGGTTCCAGACGCCGGTGTTCGTCCTCTCCGACCTCGACATCGGGATGAACGACTGGATGGTGCCGCGGCTGACGTGGGACGATGCGCACCGGCCCGACCGCGGGAAGCTGATCCCGGCCGCCGAGCTCGAACGGATGGCGAAGTTCTCGCGCTACCTCGACGTCGACGGCGACGGCATCGCCGCCCGCACGCTGCCGGGCGTCCATCCGAAGGGGGCGTACTTCACGCGCGGGTCGGGACACGACCGGCACGGCAACTACACCGAGGACGCGGCCGAGTACCAGGAGGTCGTGGACCGGCTGGCCCGCAAGATCAGCGGCGCCGCCCGCGCCGTGCCGGCGCCGGAATTCCACCTGCAGGCCGGCGCCGAGGTGGGGATCGTCTCCGTCGGCGGGTGCCACGGCGCCGTGCTCGAGGCGGTGCACCGGCTGAAGGCCCAGGGGATCCCGGTCGACTACATGCGCGTGCGCGGGTTCCCGTTCGACACGCCGGTGGCCGACTTCCTCCGGCGGCACAAGACCGTGTTCGTCGTGGAGCAGAACCGGGACGCGCAGCTCCGCGCGCTGCTGACGCTGGAGACCGGCGTGCCGCGCGACCAGATGACTCCCGTGCTCGATTACGGCGGCCTGCCGCTCACCGCGCGGCGGGTGGTCGACGCCGTCGCGCAGCACGCTCACCAGGGAACCGTCGCATGACGTCCATACTGAAGCCGCCCGTCACGCATCCGTCACTGCCGAAGAACGCGCTCGGCCTCACGCGGCGCGACTACGAGGGCGCCATGTCGACCCTCTGCGCCGGCTGCGGGCACGACTCGGTGACCGCCGCGCTCATCACGGCGTTCTGGGAGCTCGACGTGCCGCCGCACCGCGCCGCCAAGATGAGCGGCATCGGCTGTTCGTCCAAGACGACCGCGTACTTCATGCGGCAGTCGCACGGCTTCAACGGCGTGCACGGCCGGATGCCCGCGCTGGCCACCGGGGCCAACGCCGCCAACCGCAGCCTCGTGTTCGTCGGCATCTCGGGCGACGGCGACTCCCTGTCGATCGGCCTCGGCCAGCTGTGCCACGCCATCCGCCGCAACGTGAACCTGCTGTACCTGCTCGAGAACAACGGCGTGTACGGGCTGACCAAGGGGCAGTTCTCGGCGTCGGCCGACGTCGGCTCGACCTCGAAGAAGGGGGAGGCGAACGAGCAGCCGCCGATCGACCCCGTGCTGCTGGCGCTGAGCCTCGGCGCCACCTTCGTCGCGCGGAGCTTCTCGGGCGACAAGGCGCAGCTCGTGCCGATCCTCAAGGCCGGGCTCCGCCACAACGGCTTCGCGCTGGTCGACGTCATCTCGCCGTGCGTGAGCTTCAACGACCACGTCGGCTCGACCAAGAGCTACCGCTACACGCGCGAGCACTACGAGGAGCTGGCACCGGTCGATTTCGTGCCGCTGCGGACGGAGATCTCCGCGCCGCAGGCGGCCGACGCCGTGACGGCCGTCCGAATGCACGACGGGAGCGTGGTCCGCTTCCGCCGGACGGACGACAGCTACGACCCGACCGACCGCGACGCGGCCTACGCGCACGTGCGCCGCCACCAGGAGCTCGGCGAGGTGGTGACCGGCCTGCTCTACATCGACGAGGGGACCAGGGACCTGCACGCGCTCGCCCGTACGACGGCGACCCCGCTGGTGGACCTGCCGTACGCGTCGCTCTGCCCGGGCAACACCGCCCTGCAGGCGCTGCAGGAAGAGTATCGGTAGCCCGGAGACCGCAGCCCCTTCGTCGTCGATCGCGAGGGCCGGCCCGGGCGCCGGCCTTCCGTCTGTACAGACGCCTGGCCAGGGGGGTCGACGTCGGTGATCCGCCGGGAGAGAGTTTACTGCCCGTTCACCAGCCCGTGATTCGCACGTAACGCCGCGCAGAGATACTCGGTCTCCGACGCTTGATGGAATCTCCTTTCAGGCATGAGCGTGTGCTCGTGCGTTCCATCGATGGCTTCCATGGAGGCTTCACGGCATGCGCAGGCTCCTGCTGGTGTGTGTATTCCTTTTCAGTAGCGCGCTTCTTGTTTCGGCGGCTCAGTCCGCGGGCATCAGAGGGAAGGTGCTCGATCCCACCGGGGCCGTGGTCCCCGACGCGCAGATCACGGTGACGGGCGCAGCGGGCGGCATCACGCGCGCGGCGATGACGGGGCCGGACGGCACGTTCCAGGTCACCGGACTGCCGGCCGGCCGGTACGTCGTCACGGTGTCCAAGCCGGGCTTTGCGGCGTTCCAGCAGGAGAACGTGAAGCTCCGGCCCGGCCAGACGCTGAGTCTCACGGCCACGGTCTCGCTGAGCCGGGTGCAGCAGTCGGTGGTCGTCCGCGGGAGCGAGGTGGCGGGCGCCACGCACCAGCCGACCCCGCAGGAGGTGTTCACCTCGGACCAGACGCTGCGGGTGCTCGATCGGACGCAGATCGACACCCTCGGGCCGCTGGCCGGCGCCGGGCAGATCATCTCGCTGGCCCCCGGCTCGAATGTCACCGGGTACGGCAGCACCGGCGCCACCAAGAGCACCATCGCGGTGAACGGGATTCACCAGGGATGGGGCGGCTACGGCGGACTGACCGACAGCGGCTCGCTGGCGGTCACCTTCGACGGCGTGCCGATTGCGGATCCGGCCACGAACCTGTGGCAGTCGAACACGCTGCCGCAGACGTCGCTGATTCAGAACACCAACGTCACGTACGGCCCGGGCGATCCGGCGACCCGTTACTACAACAATGTCGGCGGATCGATTGAGTTCACGCCGGTCCAGCCGTCGGCGAAGCCGGGCGGCGACCTGTCGGCGACCTTCGGTCGGTTCAGCCAGAAGAACTTCGCGTTCAACCTGAACAGCGGCATCCATCACGGCTGGTCCGGCGTGTTGGCCGGCGGCGGCGGGAGCGGCAACAGCTTCCGCCAGGGCATCGGGGACAGCTTCGGCAACCCGAGCAAGGACTACGCGCTGTTCGGCAAGGGGGCGAAGAGCTTCGACGGGCACGGCAGCTTCAGCGCCGGCGGCTACTTCGCGCGGAGCCAGGGCTACCGCGCCCAGGTGATCCCGACGACGAACCAGGGGATCACGGTGGACGCGCAGCCGGGCAGCGCGGTGTACAGCCAGCAGACGTCCGGCTTCTACAGCACGCTGCCGTACAACAGCTACAACAAGGACGACACCAACCTGATGGGGCTGGGATACGGGCGGGAGCGCTTCGTGCTGAACAGCAGGACGACGCTGGAGAACACGACCTGGTACATGCACATCTACCGGCTGCACAGCCGGCTGAACGACGTGTACAGCCCGGGGCCGCAGCTGAACGAATACAACAGCCCGCACACGAACACGGGCGGCGACCAGGTGACGCTGGCGGAGGACCTGCCGCGCAACACGATCAAGGAGGGCGCCTACTACATCCACACGCTGTACAACAGCCGGAACAACTTCTACAATCCGGCGTACGGCGGCGCCACGAACGTCGTGAACATCGGCGGCAAGATCCGATCGTCGTACTTCGACATGAACGACGCGGCGGTCTTCGTGCAGGACGAAATCCAGGTCGCGCCACGGCTGGAGATCACCCCGGGCGTGCGCTACGTCAGGTTCGCCACCAGTTACACCAACAACGCGCTGCAGGACTTCACCTTCGCCCCCGGCGTGGTGCTCAGCACGCATTGTCCGTCGACGCTGGTGTCGACGCCGGGAAACGCCACCGACCAGGGCGCCGTCTGCACCGACTCGCAGACCCGCAGCGGCGTCGAGCCGTCGATCAACCTGACGGCGGCCGCGGCGCCGTGGCTCACGGTCTACGGCGGGTACATGGGGGCGCTGAAGACGCCGCAGGTCGGCGGGGGCGGCGGGCCGTTCCAGAAGGTCGACCCGAACAGCTACCACCTGGCGCGGCAGCACTACTACCAGGCCGGCTTCAAGGTGCACCCGAACGTGTCCGGCCCGCTGTCCACGCTGCTGTTCGGCGCGGCCTACTACCACGAGAACTACGACGACCAGGAGATCGACATCGACCTGGCGACCGGCGGCACCATTTCCGCGAACGGGTCGTCGGCCTACGACGGCGCCAACATCTTCCTGGACGATTCGCCGGCCAGCAGCACGCACCTGTTCGCGAACGTGAGCATCGAGAAGGCGAAGTACTCGAGCTACGTGACCGGCGGCGTCAGCTACAACGGCGCGCCGGTGCCGTACGTCCCGTCGTCCACGCTCGACGTCGGCGCCTACTTCAACCTCGAGGCGCACGGGCTCGACATCGAGCCGACGGCGTCGTTCCAGTACACCGGCGCGCAGCACATCTTCGACAACACGACCGGCGCGCCGAGCCCGCAGACCGAAGCGGCGTTCGGCACGGTCAATGCCGGCGTCAAGATTCCGTTCCGGTACGTGGAGTTCAGCCTGACGATGCTCAACCTGCTGAACAAACAGTACAACGAGTACGAGTACATCAGCTCGGGCGGTTACTTCGGCACGCCGAACGGCGGCTACATCCTGGCCTATCCGGGCCAGCCGTTCACCGCCTACGGCGCCCTGACGGTGAAGTTCTAGAACAGGTGTTCCGTCCGACCGGAGCCCGGCCGCCGCACGGCGGCCGGGCTCCATCGTCGCAGCCGGCCTGCGGCCGCGTCACCCGCCCTGGTCTGATCCTTCCCTGGCGTATCCGGCCTCGACGGGCGGGCGCGCCACCGGCCTCGAAAATCCCGCCGCGCCGCCGGTCGGCCGCGGTATCCTACGGCGATATGGCGGACGAAACATTCGAGGTGGTCAAGAGCGAGGACGAGTGGCGGCGTGCGCTCGATCCGGAACAGTTCCACGTGCTCCGGCAGCACGGCACCGAGCGGGCCGGCTCGAGCGCGCTGAACGACGAGAAGCGGGAGGGGACGTTCGTCTGCGCCGGGTGCGGACAGCGGCTGTTCTCGTCCGGGACGAAATTCGAGAGCGGCACCGGGTGGCCGAGCTTCTGGGCGCCGATCGAGCGGGCGATCGGCCTCACGACCGACCGCCGTTTCTTCATGACCCGCACCGAGGTCCACTGCGCGCGCTGCGGCGGGCACCTCGGCCACGTTTTCCCCGACGGCCCCCCGCCGACCGGCCAGCGCTATTGCATGAACGGCGCCGCGCTCCTCTTCGAGCCTGGCGGCGAGGGCCGCTGAGCCCGGCCGCGGCAGGGCGCGCGCCCGCGCGTGCGGTCGGAAGGGCGGGGGAGCGGCGTGCGGCGGCGCCCGCGAATTACGAGCGCGGGTAGTAGTTGAGCTGGCGTAGTACGCTCCAGACGCATGGGGCGCTTCAGACCACTCGCCGGCTTCCTGCTCGCGGCGCTGCTCGTCACCTCGTGCGGCCGGTTCGGCCGCAAGGCCGCTTCCGCGGCCACGGGCCCGCGCGACGTCGTCATTTCCCAGCTCTATAACGAGATCATCTGGGCGCTCGGGGCACAGCAGTCGGTCGTCGCCGTCGACTGGTCGAGCACCTATCCGCCGGCCATCAAGAGCGTCGCGACCATCGGCTACCATCGCGCGCTGAGCGCCGAGAGCATCCTGTCGCTCAGGCCGACCGTCGTGATCGAGGACGGCAACGTCGGGCCGCCGCAGGTCCTGCAGCAGCTCCACGAGCTCGGCGTGCCGACGAAGACGTTCACGCATACGAACGACACGATTCCCGATCTCGAGGCGCTGATCCGGGAGATGGGCGCGTTCTTCCACAAGGAGGCGCGCGCGGAGGAGCTGTGTCAGCGGCTCGACCGCCAGATGGCCGCGTCGCTCGAGGCGGTGAAGCAGTATCACGATTCCCCGCGCGTGGCGATCATTCATTACGGGCAGGCGTCGAACGTGTACCTCACGGTGACCGGACACGGGGGCGGCGACGCCGCCGGTGCCGGTCAGATGATCGCGTGGGCGGGCGGCCGGATGGCGATCGGCGGCCGCAGCGGGATGCAGCGCCTGCTGTCGCCGGAGATCGTCGCCGAGGCGAATCCGGACGTCATCCTGATGACCGCCTTCGGTTACGACAAGCTCGGCTCGATGGCGGCGGCGAAGACGCTGCCTGGCGTGGCCGAGACGAGCGCGGCCCGGCACAACCGGATTTACCGCGTGACGGAACACCAGCTGATGTACCTCAACCCGGACACCGGCGCCAACGTCCTCACGATCGCGAAGCTGATCCATCAGCCACCCTCACAATGACCTCGCCCTCGCGTGACAGCGGCCACAGGCTGCTGTTCGTCCTGCTGCTCGTCCTCTGTCTCCTCATGGCGGCGTCGGTCTGCTTCGGCGCCATCGACTTCTCGCCCGCCCAGATCTGGCGGGCGCTCGGCACGTTGTGGCCGGGACATGCTGGCGGCACGCTCAACGAGCGGATCTTCATGGACATCCGGCTGCCGCGGGCGATCCTGTGTGTCCTCACCGGCGCGGCGTTGGGGGTCGGCGGCGCGCTGATGCAGGGGCTCTTCCGCAATCCGATCGTCGAGCCCGGCCTGGTCGGCACCTCGAGCGGCGCCGCATTCGGCGCCGCGATCTTCTTCGTGCTGACCGGCATGCTGAAGTTCACGGCACAGCCCTGGGAGTTGCCGGTCGCGGCCTGCGCGGGAGGCATCGTGGCCACCTACATGGTGTTCGTTCTGGCGCAGAACAAGGCCACCGGCCGCAGCTCGATCGTGATGCTCCTGCTGACCGGCCTGGCCGTCAACGCGCTGTTCCTGAGCGGCGTCGGGTTCATGGCCTACATCGCGCGGGATCCGCAGGCGCGCTCGATCACGTTCTGGAACCTGGGGACGCTGTCGGGGGCGAACTGGCACGCGGTGACGACCGTCGGTCTCACCACGATCGGCGGCACGCTGCTGGCGCTGCGCTACGCCAAGCAGTTGAACGCGTTGATGATCGGCGAAGAGGAAGCGATCTATCTGGGCGTCAACGTCAACCGCCTGAAGTGGATCGTCATGACGATCAACGTGGTCATCGTGGCCGTGGCGACGGCGTTCACCGGGGTGATCGCCTTCGTCGGTCTGGTGGTGCCGCACATCCTGCGCATGATAAAGGGGGCCGAGAACCGGTACCTCATCATCGGCAGCGCGCTCGTGGGCGGCATCCTGCTGACGCTGGCCGACCTCGTCGCCCGGCTGGCGCTCCACCCGGCCGAGCTGCCGATCGGCATCGTCACCTCGGTCGTCGGCGTGCCGGTGTTCATTTCGCTGCTGCGCCACCGTGAATATGTCTTCTGATCCCGGACGCGGCGAGTCCCGCCCGGGCGGCGCGAAGTCGTTCGGACGCGCGCGGGTCTAGCCGTCATGCTCGAAGCGATCGACGTTTCCTATCGGGCCGGCGGGCGCGAGCTCGTTCACGGGCTGTCCGCCCGGTTCGAGCCGGGGCAGCTGCACCTCATCATGGGGCCGAACGGCGCCGGCAAGTCGACCTTCATCAAGCTGCTCTCGCGGCTGCTGCGCCCCTCGGGCGGACGGGTCGTCTATGCCGGACGGGATGCCGCGGAGTGGGCCGACAGCGAGCTGGCGACGCGGCGGGCGGTGCTGTCGCAGGCGATGGAACTCGCCTTTCCGCTCAGCGTGCACGAGGTCGTGAAGATGGGGCGCTACCCGCACTTCGGGGGGCGGCCGTCCCGGCACGACGAGGCCATCTGCCAGGAAGTCATGGACTTCTTCGACGTCGCCGTCCTCGCCGACCGATCTTATGCCACGCTCAGCGGCGGCGAGCAGCAGCGCGTGAATTTCGCGCGAGTCCTGGCCCAGATCTGGGAGCCGATGCCCCAGGGGCACCGGTATCTGTTCCTGGACGAGCCGCTGACGTTCCTCGACATCCGCCACCAGCTCGACTTCATGAAGAAGGTGCGCGCCTTCGGCCGGGCGCCGGACGTCGTGACGGTCGGCGTCGTCCACGACCTCGGCCTGGCCGCGCGCTTCGCCGACCGGCTCATCCTGATGCGCGACGGCGGCATCGCGGCGCAGGGGCCGGCCGAGACCGTCCTGACGCGCGACCTGGTCCGCGCCGTGTTCGACGTGGAGCCGAGCTTCGTGCCGGCGTCGGACGGGCGCGGCGTCCATCTCGTGTTCGACTGAGCGCCCGCCCGGACGCCGGCGCCGGAGCGGCCCGTGTCAGGCCGGCCCCCGGCGGTCGTCCCGCCCGGTCGCCGGCACGAGGACGCCGAAGTCGGTGAGCTTGCGGATCAAAGCCGGCTCCAGCGTGAAGCCTTCCTGCTCCGCAATGGCGTGGAGCGCCTGGCCGGTCGGCTGCGCCTCGAAGTACTGCAGCGCGCCGAGCACCGGCGCCGGCACGTCGATCGGATCGAAATCGCTGTACGTCGACAGCCGGGCCGTGTTCGCGCGGAGCCAGATGACCCGGAACGTGCCGCAGCGCAGGGCGGGGGCGACGTCGTGGCGGTGCAGCTGCCCGTAGGCCTCCCGGGTCAGGCGCGCGAACAGCCGGACGTCCGGTCCGCAGATGCCGGCGACCTCCTCCCAGCCGAGATCGTCGACCCGCGCGGCGCACGCCTCGAAGAACTCCCGCTCGCGTCCGGCCCACCGGCCCCACAGCGTCCGGTAGGTCCGCGGATCGACCGCGCCGTCGAGCTGGCCTTCGTCGATCGTCTCGCCGCTCTCGGTCGTTTCGACGAGCCGCACGAGCGCGGCGCTGCCCGGATCCAGCTCCAGGACGCACCAGCGCGCGAGCGCCCCTTCCACGGCCTTGAGCAGGCGGTGCAGCCCCTCGCGCCAGAACTGGCGGCCCACCGCGCCACGATCGTGCTTGCAGAACCAGGTCGCGCAGGTCGATTCGCGATGCCGCCAGACGCCGCACCGTCCGCCCTCTTCGAGATAGTGCGGGCAGCGCAGCGCCCGGGCGCGCCCGAACGACGCGGCGCTGTTGTTGTACCAGAGCAGGTAACTGGCCGGCTGCCCGAGCCCCAGCGGGGTCACCCCCACGCCGGCCGACAGCCGCCGTTCGACCGTCGCGCGGCCTTCAGCCGACGCCGGATCGGTGTCGCGGAGGATCCGGCCGGTGAGGAAGTTGGCCAGCTCGGGCAGGTACGTGCAGCACTTGATCTGCGGCGTGAAGAAATAGTCCGTGCCGGCCGGATCCGCCGTGCGCGGCAGCATCGCGCAGTCGCCGCAGGTCGCGCGCGTCTCCGCCGGCAGCGGGCCGCCGAGCAGCTCGCGCATCCAGCGGGCGTAGAGCGGCGGCAGGCCGTCCGCCGGCGCTGCCGCCTCGCCGCGTGCCATCGGGCTAGAAGCCGCCCTTCTTGACTTCGCCCTTCTTGACCGAGCCCTTGTCGAGGTTCGTCTTGAGCATCGGGCCCTTGTGGAACGCGTTCCTGCTGGCCGGTCCTTTCTTCAACTCGGCCTTCTTGCTTCCCGCCTTCTTGCTCTCGATCTTCTTCGACTCGATCTTCTTGCCCGTCATCGCCTCCTGAAGGCCGGATGCCTGCACGCCGCCTGACGGCTGCACGATGGCGTCCGGGCCGTAGGAGGGACGCAGCACGGCGGGATCGGCATGGTGCAGCAGTGCCATCAGTACCAGTTCCATCGCGGTCATGTCCCGCTCCTCTTCTGCGCGCGTCGAAACGCGCTCCAGCGTGGCGCC